>NZ_CAURVN010000018.1:0-25233 GCF_963528195.1 uncultured Granulicatella sp. | reverse complement strand
GAGAAGAACGCAGAAAAGTTGAGAAGAACGCAGAAAAGTTGAGAAGAACGCAGAAGAGTTGAGAAGAACGCAGAAGAGTTAAGAAGAACGCAGAAGAGTTAAGAAGAACGCAGAAGAGTTGAGAAGAACGCAGAAGAGTTGAGAAGAACGTAGAAGAGTTGAGAAGAACGCAGAAGAGTTGAGAAGAACGCAGAAGAGTTGAAGATATAGGTTTAGACAATAGTAAACAAGTTGAAACAGTAGCTGTATTAGAACGAATGAATTAAGGGGGAAATATGAGAGGATTTTATTTTGTTGTAGCATGGATTTCGTTAGCGTTAGGAATTATAGGAATTGTACTTCCTGTGTTACCAACGACACCATTTTTGATACTGACAGTAATTTGTTTTTCAAAAAGTTCTAAAAGATTTGAAGAATGGTTTGCGAAAACAAAATTATATCAAATTTATGTAGCAGATTATTTAGAAACAAAATCGATAGATCGTTCACGTAAAAAGAAAATTATTATTTATATTTACATTTTAATGGGGGTTTCTATTTATTTTGCTCCAATTATTTTTGTAAAAATTGGGCTAGCTTTATTAACGGTATTTATTACGTATTATCTATTTAAAGTTATTCCGGATAAATAAGTACATAAAAAACGCATCTCGTCTTATGAATGAGATGCGTTTTTTAATGATTGAATAATCGGTTGATGTTTATAAGAATAATATAACTGAATCGTCATTGGAACCCAAATTAGTGGTTCGCAGAAGATAACACCCATATATCCTGTTGATGGAATAATCAATAGCACAAATAATATTTTTCCAAATAATTCAATGAAACTTGAAATTAATGGCGTAATTTTTTGTCCTAATCCTTGCAAACTATTTCGAAGGACTAGTAAAACGGCTAATACCGGATAAAATGATGAACTAATACGATTATAAAGAGATGCATTCGAGATTAGTTCAGGATCAGTTGAACCAGAAATTAATTCATTTAATGCAGGACTTGCAAAAAATAATGTAATGGCGATAAAAATTGTCCATATAATTGCAACCATACTTCCTAAATAAATTCCACGTTGAATTCTTTGAGGACGATTAGCTCCTAGATTTTGAGAAGTAAAGGTCGTTAAGGATGAAGCAATGGCTGATACAGGTAGCATCGAAAATGACATAATTCTTCTAGCAGATGTTTGTGCACTAATAATGGTTGCTCCAAGTGCATTAATCGAAGTTTGTAACGTTACTGTTCCGATAGAAACAATTGAAGTCATTAGTCCCATTGCCAGACCTTGTCCTAGTAAATCAAGATATAATTCTTTATCCCATATAAAGTGTTCTTTTTGAGGGAGTAAAAAACTTGCTCTTCTTCGAATGTAAAAGAAACAAAGGATAGCAGATATTCCTTGAGAAATAATCGTTGCTAAACCGGCAGATTGTACTCCTAAATGTAATTGAGTAATAAATAAAATATCTAAAATAATATTAATGATTGCAGAAAAAATTAAGAAATATAATGCAGCTTGACTATCTCCAACGGCACGAAGTAAACCGGCACAGAGATTATAAGCGAATGTAACACCAACGCATAAAACAATCATATGAATATATTGGTACGATAAATCAATGATTTCAGTTGGAGTTCCTAAAAACTCTAGCAGTGGATACATTCCAAAATGACCTAGAGTAGAAACGATTAAGCTAAGCCCAAAACCTATGACTAATGTTGAAGCTACAGCGTGTTTTAATTGGGTCATATCTTGTGCACCAAAACAGCGCGCAATAACTACTCCCATCCCATTTCCAACACCAAGGGCAAAACCAATTACAAGTTCAAAAATTGCAGCAGTTGCTCCAACTCCTGCAAGTGCATTTGGCCCCAAATAGCGACCAACGATCATAATATCTGCTGTATTATATAATTGTTGAAATATATTTGAAATTAAAATCGGAATTGCAAAGGCAATGATGGAACGTAATATGGGTCCATCTAATAAATTAACGGATGTTTTTTTAAACATAATCATATCATACAAGTAGAAATTTATTGTTCTACTTGGCTAGAATCTTCCTCCTTATTCGCAATGAAATTTTCGATTGTTTGTTTTAATTGATTGTTTAATGCTACGAGTTCTTTTGCTTTTTCAAAATTAAATCCTTCCACGTTAGCAAAACAAGATTTTAAATGTTGTTCTAATTCATCATGAAGTCTCTTTCCGTTAGCACTTAGGCGAATCGTTAATTGACGTTTATTGGCTGCAGGACGTTTACGGATAATGAGTTTTTTATCTTCTAATCGTTTTAGTAGAGGAGTCAGTGTGTTACTTTCCAGTCCTACTCTTTGACCAATTTCATTTAGGGAAAGTTTTTCCTCTTCCCACAAAGTTTCTAAAACAATAAATTGTGTATAAGTTATATGATAAGGTGCTAATGCGTGTTGATAATATTTATTTACGAGTTTTTGAGTGGAATAAATAGAATAGCATAGTCTTTTAGATAATGGATAATCAGTGTGCATAAAAAAACTCCCTTTTTTGAATTGGTACTATTTTATCAAAAAAAAGTACAATTTGCCAATGGATTTTATATAAAAAGAAGACAAGCTTGGAACTGCTTGTCTTCTGTATTTATAATCGAACAATAGAATGTTCTACAAATGTTCGATAACACATCATTTGTTTATTATTATATGAGTCGATGACTTTTAATAACATTTGAAAGGCACTTCTACCAAGTTCCAATGTATGAATATTGACGTAGGCAGTCATTGGAAGTAGAGGTGGATTTGAATCATATGTAATAACAGGAAGACTTATGTTTTGTTCATTTAAATATCTTAAAGCCCCTTCTGTAATTAAAGCGTCGGTTGTTACAACACCATCGATTTTTTCACGTTCGATAATTGATTTCATTGTTTGATATCCACGTTCTCTTGTAAATTCTCCAACATGTGAAATTAAACCTTCTTTGAAAGGAATATGATAATGTTCTAAAGCACGTTGATAACCAATTAAACGATCTTGCGAAACGAATAATTGATGACGACCGCTTACGAATGCAATAGAAGAACACCCTTCTTGAATCATGTATTCTGTAGCGTCAAAACCTGCTTTTTCATTATTATTATCGACAAATGAAATAAACGGAGATAAAGATTTCCCAATAACGACACTAGGAAATTCTTGCTCAATTGCTAATTCCACTAAAGGATCATCTGTTTCCCCATAAAGAAAAATAATTCCATCGACACGTCTCCCTAAAATCGTGTCTTTTAAAATGCGTAGACGTTGTTCATCATCTTTCCCTGTACATAACTGAATCAAATAATGATGGTCAGCAGCAATTTGAGAAATCCCTCGAATAACTTCAGGGAAGAAAGAGTTTTGATAAAATGCATCTGTATCCCTTGGAAGAACGACGCCAATGACATTTGTTTTATTACTAGCTAAACTTCGTGCGTTGAAATTAGGATGATAATTAAGAGTTTCCATTGCTTGACGAACTCTTTTTTTAGTTGCTTGACTAATGCTTGGTTTATCTTGAATTACCCGTGTAACAGTTGAAGGTGATACTTCCGCTAGACGTGCAACATCCTTAATCGTGACAGCCATTTATGTTCCTCCTTTTTTTAAAAATTAACTATAAAAAATCTGAGCAGGAAAACGGAGTTAACCAGCCCAGAGTAAAAATCATCTTAAGATTTGATAGCTCCGTCAACCATACCTTTCATGATATGTTTTTGAGCAATTAAGAATAGGATAATGACTGGTAACATAATTAATAGAGTAGATGTTAAAATCATATCCCATTGTTTAGTAAATGATCCTGCAAAGTTTGATACTGCGATTGGAAGTGTTTGAATAGCATTTCCTTTACCTAATAATAGTAGAGGTAATAAGAAGTCGTTCCAAATCCAAATGCCATTTAAGATTAAAATTGTTACATAGATTGGTTTTAAAATTGGTAATACAACATAGAAGAATGTTTGCATTTTATTACATCCGTCTAATTCAGCAGCTTCTTCAATTTCAAGTGGAACACCTTTGATGAATCCATGGAACATGAATACAGATAGAGACATCCCGAATCCAGTATAAGCAAAGATGATACCTGGATAAGTACGTAATAAGCTAACACCGAATAATGGGTTTGTAATTGCGTCACTTAAAATTTTGAACCAAGTTACTAATGGATACATTACAACTTGGAATGGAATTACCATTGATGCTACAAAGATAAAGAATACAACAGTTGATAATTTAGAACGGTAACGAACTAATCCCCAAGCAGCTAATGCTGAGAATAATGTAATGGTTACTAAAGAAATCACTGTAATAATTGTTGAAGCAAAGAATGATGATGGGTATTTAATGGAAGGGTTATTCCAAATTGTTACCGCATTTGTCCAAAGTTGACCGAAACTTGCTGGCCATGATAATGGGCTAGCTAGGATTTCGGCAGAGCTTTTAGCTGAGTTGATCACTAATAAAAAGATTGGACTTAAGAATAGTAGGAATAAAACAACTCCAAAAATTTCTAAAAGTAATAAGCCAAGTTTTTGGTTTTTCATTATAAGTCAATCTCCTTCCGTTTAGTGATTGTTGTTTGAACAACACTAATAACTACTAAGATGAAGAATAGAATAACCGCACGAGCTTGACCTTGTGCCATTAAGTTATCTCCTGAAGCAGTGTTATAAATGTTCATTGTAATAAACTCTGTACTTTGGATAGCTTTATCATGCCATAATAGAGATGGTCCACCACCAGTAAGTGAGAAGTTCACATCGAAAATTTTAAATGAGTTTGTAATTGTTAAGAATAGTGATACCGTAAACGCAGGCATTACCATAGGAATAATAATATGTCTTAATCTTTGTAAAGCATTTGCCCCATCAAGAGAAGCTGATTCAACTAAACTTGAAGGTACATTTTGTAATGCTGCAAAGTAAATCATCATAATATAACCAGCATATTGCCATGTGTTTGTAATAATTAAAGCTAGTACAGCTAATTTAACATCACCTAAAAATAGATTATCAACTAAAAATTGGCTGCCGATTGCAGACCCTAAAGCAGGGAATACTGAGTTATAAATGAATTGCCAGATATACCCTAATACAAGTCCCCCGATAAGGTTAGGAATAAAGAATCCAGCTCTGAAAATTTCACTGAATTTAATTTTACTAGATACTAGTAAAGCTAAACCGAATGATACAAAGTTTACAACGACTACGTTAAATAATGCGAAAATAACAGTAATCATTAAAGAGTATTGGAAACGAGTATCGGCAAAACTGTCTGTAAAGTTTTTTAATCCAACAAAGTTAATTTTAGTTTGTGTTACACTCTTCCAGTCTGTTAGAGAATAGTAGAAACCTAAGAAGAAAGGTACAATAATTACGAGTGCGAAAATGATAAATGCCGGTAGCACAAGCCAGTAAAAGGTACGTCTTGCGCGATCGTCACGACTAAGAGCTTTTTTATTCTTAGACATGTTAGGGTTCCTCCTTTTATGTATTGCTGAGGTATTAATAACAGCAAACCCACAACGACCGTTGTAAGTAGTTGTGGGCCTGTGTTACATACTTAATTGTTATTTTTGAAGTAAGCTTGGTACTTCTTTGATTTGATTTGTGATCAATTCTTGGAATTTAGCTTTGTCGATTGAACCTTGAGCGTATTGTCCGAAGATTGGTCCTAATTTACCCATTAAGAAGTTATCAGGCATGAAGTATGGGTTATCAAATGAATATACTGGTTTTTTAGCAGCAACCCATTCAGCTAAGAATTTAGATAATGGAGCGCTAGGCATTTCTTTAGAAGTAGAGAATGCTGAAATCATGTTAGCTTTGTTTACAGTGTAATCTTGACCTTCTTTAGTATCAACTAAGTCACTGAAGAATTTGTTGATTGAATCTAAAGCTTTAGTATCTTTGTTAACTACATAGTAAGATGGAGCACCGATGAATAATCCATCAGCATTTTTATCTTTACCTAAAGTTTGGTAAGGGATGAATCCCATTTCGAATTTAGCATTTAATTGTTTTAAGTTAGGATCTTTCCAGTTACCTTGGTGTAAGAATGCTGCTTTACCACTAGCAAATGCAGAGTCCATATCTTCTTGTGTACCAACTGTTAATAATTTTTTCTCAGTGTGTTTGAATAATAATTCAACCCAGTCAGCATAGTTAGATAAACGAGCTTTATCAGTTTCACCTTTAATTACTTGTTGAGTAATTGTACGGTCACCATTTGGTAAACCAGAACTTAAGTAAGCAGCGAAGTCGTGGATACCCATGATCCAAGTTTCACCTTCTTTAGTAGCAGTTGCTACTACTGTAGATAAACCTAATTCATCTTTTTTGCTTTCTAATGTATCCATTGCTTTTTGAACTGCATCAAATGAAGTTAATGAAGCAGGGTCGATACCAGCTTTAGATAATACTTCTTTATTGTAAGCTAAACCGTAACCTTCAACAGCAACTGGGAATCCATAAACATCGTTTCCTTGTTTGAATTCGAATTCTGTTTTATCAATCCAGTCACCTTTAAGTGGTTGTAAGTTATCTTTCCATAAGTCGTATCCAGCTTGTCCTTCGATTACGAATACGTCTGGAGCAGTTCCAGCTGTAAATTCAGTTTTTAATTGGTCTGCAATTTTACATGAACCAGAACATGTTTTAATGTTTACTGTAACTCCGTTTTTGTCGCCCCATTCTTTAGCGTATGCTGTTAAAGCGTCTTGAATTTCACTCTTGTTACTATATAAAGTGAATTCTTTTTTACTTTCAGAAGAGCCTCCTTTTGTAGAGTCAGTTGATTTGCTGCCGCAAGCTGCTAATGATAAACCAGCTAAGCCGACAACGAATGATTTTTTAAGCCATTTGTTTGCCATTATTTTTTCCTCCCTTGAGATATATTCAGTTAACGCAAACGATTTCTTAACTGGCTTTAGTATACCCCTTTCAGAAATCGTTTGCAAGAGTTTTTTTGCAAAAAAATAAAAAAATTTTAGCGTTTACATTTTTGGAGAGGTAATTTAATTCAAAAAAATCAAGCTATATATAGAAGAGATTTTTTCTTTTAAGTGACAATTTTTTTAAGGCTTTTATAAAAAAATAAATTTCTACTTGCATTTTTAATTTTTTTCTACTAGTATTAAAAGCAAACGATTGCGTAATTGAGAGACTACGTATCTAAAATTAATAAAGAAAAGAGGAGTAATACTTATGAAGGAAAGACAATCTGGTGTGTTAATGCATATTTCATCTTTACCAGGGAAATATGGAATTGGTTCATTCGGAAAATCTGCTTACGATTTTGTTGATTTTTTAGTACGTAGTAAGCAAACTTATTGGCAAATTTTACCATTAGGAACAACTAGTTATGGAGATTCGCCATACCAATCATTTTCAGCATTTGCTGGGAATACACATTTTTTAGATTTTGATACTTTTGTAAAAGAAGGTTTATTAACTGAAGATGAATTAGCAGGAAATTGGGGAGATGATTCTACTACTGTTGATTATGCTTTGGTTTATGAAAAAAGAAGACCTATTTTAGAAAAAGTTGTTCAACGTTTCTTAAAAAAAGAAGATTTAACAGATTACCATCGTTTTGTGGAAGAAAAAGCAGAATGGTTAGAACCATTTGCTGAGTATATGGCGATTAAAGAGAGTTTTGATATGAAGAGTTGGTCAAAATGGACTGATGAAGATATTAAACGTCGTAAACCTGAAACTTTAGCTACTTATCGTGAAAAATTAGCAGATAAATTAGAGTATCATCGTGTGACTCAATATTTATTTGATAAACAATGGAAAGCATTAAAACAATATGCGAATGAACATCATATTCAAATTATTGGAGATATGCCGATTTATGTAGCCGAAGATAGTGTAGAAATGTGGGCTACCCCTCATTACTTTAAAACAGATGAAGTTGGGAATGCTGCTTGTGTAGCAGGTTGCCCGCCAGATGGCTTCTCACCATTAGGACAATTATGGGGAAATCCAATTTATAATTGGAGAGCTATGAAGTTAGATGGCTTTACTTGGTGGATTAAACGATTGAAAGCGAGCTTTGAATTGTTTGATGTAGTCAGAATTGACCACTTCCGTGGATTTGCAGCTTATTGGGAAATTCCTGCAGGTGCAACAGATGCTACTGGTGGTGAATGGGTAAAAGGTCCAGGATTTGACTTGTTTGAAGCGGTGAAAAATGAACTTGGTGATTTACCGATTATTGCTGAAGATTTAGGTTTTATGGATGATGCAGTTATTGAATTGCGTGAAGCGACTGGTTTCCCTGGAATGAAAATTTTAGAATTTGGATTCATGGGATCAGAACCAAGTAGCACGGATTTACCTCATTATTATCCAGTAAATTCTGTTTCTTACACAGGAACGCATGACAATGATACAGTACTAGGATGGTATGAATCTGCATCGGAAGAAGAACGCGATTTCTGTAATCGTTATTTAAACCGTACAGAAGAACCAATTAGTTATGCTATGTTAAGAAGTCTATACGGTTCAGTAAGTAAGATGACCATTGCAACAATGCAAGATTTATTACAATTAGATACAACAGCTCGTATGAATATTCCAAGCACTCTTGGTGGAAATTGGGTGTGGAGAATGCAAGAAGGAGATATTACACAAGAAGTGGAAGATTTCCTATTAGAGATTACAGAATTGTATGATCGTTCAAACGAACAGTTGTAGGGTTAACAAATAGAAGGAGATAAAAATGCAAACATTAAAACAATATGTAGAAAGTAATTATCATAAATCATTAGGAGAATGTTCAAAAGAAGAAGTATATGTAGCTTTACTACATTATACAAAAGAAAAAAGTGCAGCATTACCTTTAAATGAAGGAAAGAAAAAAGTATATTACATTTCTGCAGAATTTTTAATTGGTAAATTGTTGTCAAATAATTTAATCAACTTAGGAATTTATGATGAAGTTAAGGAAGAATTAGAAGCTGAAGGTCATACTTTAGCAGAAATTGAAGAAATTGAATTAGAGCCGTCATTAGGAAATGGTGGATTAGGTCGTTTAGCGGCATGTTTCTTAGATTCTATCGCAACTCTTGGTTTAGCAGGAGATGGAGTTGGATTAAATTATCACTTTGGATTATTTGAACAAAAATTCAAAGATAATCAACAAAATGCAGTGCCAAATAACTGGTTAACTCCAGATAGTTGGTTAGTTCCAACTTCTGTTTCATACGAAGTGCCATTTGCAAACTTTACATTGAAATCAAAAATGTTCAATATTGATGTTTTAGGTTATGAACAATCTCATAAAAATCAATTACATTTATTCGATGTAGATACAATCGATGAATCATTAGTACATGATGATTCAATCGCATTTGATAAAACAAAAATTGCTGAAAACTTAACATTATTCTTATATCCAGATGATAGCGATGAGCAAGGTGAATTATTACGTATTTACCAACAATACTTCATGGTAAGTAATGGAGCTCAATTATTATTAGATGAAGCAGTTGCTAAAGGAAGTAACTTACATGACTTAGCAGAATATGCAACAGTTCAAATTAATGATACTCACCCATCAATGGTAATCCCAGAATTAATTCGTTTATTAGGTGAACGTGGAATTGAGTTTGATGAAGCAGTTGAAATTGTTCGCTCAATGACAGCTTATACAAACCATACTATTTTAGCAGAAGCATTAGAAAAATGGCCTTTACATTACTTAGAACAAGTAGTACCTCACTTAGTGCCAATTATTAAAGAATTAGATGCTCGTGTAAGAGCTCAATTTGACGATGCAAGTGTAGCCATTATTGATGAACATAACCGTGTTCACATGGCAAATATGGATATCCACTATGGATATAGTGTAAATGGTGTAGCAGCATTACATACAGAAATTTTAAAACAAAGCGAATTGAAGAATTTCTATGAAATTTATCCAGAGAAATTCAATAACAAAACAAACGGAATTACTTTCCGTCGTTGGTTAATGCATGCTAACCCAGAATTAGCAAAATTATTAGATCGTACAATTGGAAAAGAATATCGTCATGATGCAACTAAATTAGAAGCTCTAAAAGCTCATACGCATGATTTAGAATTCCAAGAAGCATTAAAAGGTATTAAACGTAACAATAAATTACGTTTGAAACACTTCTTACAAGAACACCAAGGGGTAACTGTGAAAGAAGATTCAATTTTTGACGTTCAAATTAAACGTATGCATGAATACAAACGTCAACAAATGAATGCATTATATGTAATTTACAAATATTTAGACATTAAAAATGGAAACATTCCTGCAAAACCATTAACAATTATCTTTGGAGGAAAAGCTGCTCCTGCTTATGTAATTGCGCAAGATATTATTCATTTAATTTTATGTTTATCTGAATTAATTGCAAATGACCCAGAAGTAAGCCCACACTTACAAGTTGTGATGGTAGAAAACTACAATGTTACTGCAGCAACTCACTTAATTCCAGCAGCAGATATTTCTGAACAAATTTCATTAGCTTCAAAAGAAGCAAGTGGAACAGGAAATATGAAATTCATGTTAAACGGTGCGTTAACATTAGGAACATTAGACGGAGCGAATGTGGAAATCCACGAATTAGTTGGAGATGAAAACATTTATGTCTTTGGTGAAGATAGCGACACTGTTATTAAACATTATGAAAATAGTGATTACCATTCATATTCATACTATGAAAGAGAAGCGATTCGTCCAATCGTAGATTTTGTAGTTAGTGATGAATTGATTTCTCTAGGAAATAGAGAGCGTCTAGAAAGATTATTCAATGAATTAAGAAATAAAGACTGGTTCATGACTTTATTAGACTTAGAAGATTATATCCAAACAAAAGAACGTATGTTAGTAGACTATCAAGATCGTGAAAATTGGATTGCAAAAGTAATTACAAACATTGCAATGGCTGGTTTCTTCTCAAGTGACCGTACAATCGAAGACTACAACCGTGACATTTGGAAATTAAACTAATAAAACGAAAAATGAAGGAGTAAGAAATAACGAGAGTTGTTTCTTGCTCCTTTTTTGAGTTAAAATAAAACAAATTGAAATGGAAAGGTTGATTCAATGAAAATTATTATGTCACCCGCAAAAGAAATGGCAACGGATGTACCTGTGCAAAAAGATTGGGTGTTAACGGAAGATAGTCAAAAAATTGTATCTTTATTATCGAATTATAGTAAGGAAGAACTGAAGAAATTATTGAAAGTTAGTGATGCTTTATTAGAAGAAAATTGGGATAAAATTCAAAAATTTCAAGAAAGTGTTACTTATCATGCAATGGATTTATATCAAGGATTAGCGTTCCGTAGTTTTAAGCAAGTAGCTGATTGGAAAGAACATAAAGCTTATGCAGTGCAACATCTTAGAATTCTTTCAGCTTTATATGGAGCAATCAGTCCAGAGGAATGTGTGAAGCCGTATCGCTTAGATTTAACGATAAATTTAAAAGTCGAAGGAGAAACACTGAAAAAATATTGGAAAGAACGAATTGTAACTTCTTTTGAAAAAGGAGAATGCATTCTTAATTTAGCAAGCAGTGAGTTTTCTTCGTTATTTAATAAAAAACAATATGATTGGGTAGATGTTGACTTTTATGAGAAAAAAGAAGGGGCATTAAAACAACATTCTACTATTTCAAAAAAAGCTAGAGGGAAAATGGCAGCTTGGATGATGCTTCATCAAATTCAAGATAAAGCTGAGTTACGAAATTTTGATGTAGATGGATATAAATTTGACGAATCACTTTCAAAAGAAAATCACTATTGTTTTGTAAAAGAGGTTTAAAATAGAGTATAATCTCTATTCGAAAAACGGTTTAGAATATACACAAAAACTATAAAAAGAAATAGTCTACACCCATTGACGAACTTGAATAATTATGGTACTATGTCAAAGGTGCTTTTATACCTGATTCCTGATTAGAAATCATATCAGTCGTGCTGACTGGTAAAAAGGCCACTGAGAGAGACATTTATGTGTCTTTTAATTTTTACAAAAAAATGGACCACCAGGATGTGTGGACCAAGAAGAACCCGATAGGGAAGGAGGAAGAGCTAAATGCCAACAATTAACCAATTAGTCCGTAAACCTCGTAAATCAGCAGTTGAGAAATCAGCTTCTCCAGCGTTAGGTAAAGGATATAACAGCTTTAAAAAATCACAAACGAATACAAACTCTCCGCAAAAACGTGGTGTATGTACTCGTGTAGGTACTATGACACCTAAAAAACCTAACTCAGCGTTACGTAAATATGCCCGTGTACGTTTATCAAACTTAATCGAAGTAACTGCGTACATTCCAGGTATCGGTCACAACTTACAAGAACACAGCGTAGTATTAATCCGTGGTGGACGTGTAAAAGACTTACCAGGGGTACGTTACCATATCATCCGTGGTGCATTAGACACTGCTGGAGTTAACAACCGTATGCAAGGTCGTTCTAAATACGGTACAAAACGTCCTAAAAAATAATTTAGGCTAACAAACTAATAAACAATAAACAATAACTCAAAATGATGAAAGGAGGATTATAAATGCCTCGTAAAGGTCCTGTCGCAAAACGTGATGTTTTGCCTGATCCAATTTATAATTCAAAATTAGTTACTCGTTTAATCAACCGTTTAATGGTAGATGGTAAACGTGGTAAAGCAGCAACAATTTTATACAATGCATTTGACATCGTTAAAGAACAAACTGGAAATGATCCAATGGAAGTGTTCGATCAAGCTATGAAGAACATTATGCCAGTATTAGAAGTTAAAGCTCGCCGTGTTGGTGGTTCTAACTATCAAGTACCAGTTGAAGTTCGTTCAGACCGTCGTACTACATTAGGTTTACGTTGGTTAGTAAACTACTCACGCTTACGTGGTGAAGACACTATGGAAGTTCGTTTAGCTCGTGAAATCATGGACGCAGCGAACAACTCAGGTGCTTCTGTTAAAAAACGTGAAGATACTCATAAAATGGCAGAAGCAAACAAAGCGTTTGCTCACTATCGTTGGTAAGATTCAAAAAGCCTTCGGGCTTTTTAATCTATGCATAAATTAATCATAAAATAAAGAGGTGTAGAACGAAGATGGCAAAGAGAGAATTTACTCTTGAAAACACGCGTAATATCGGTATCATGGCTCACATTGACGCAGGTAAAACTACAACAACTGAGCGTGTACTTTATTACACTGGTAAAATCCATAAAATTGGTGAAACTCACGAAGGTGCTTCACAAATGGACTGGATGGAACAAGAACAAGAACGTGGTATCACTATCACATCTGCTGCTACAACAGCACAATGGAAAGGTCACCGTATTAACATCATCGACACACCAGGGCACGTGGACTTCACAGTTGAAGTAGAACGTTCTCTACGTGTATTAGATGGAGCTGTTGCGGTACTTGATGCACAGTCTGGGGTTGAACCTCAAACAGAAACTGTATGGCGTCAAGCTACAACATATGGTGTTCCTCGTATCGTATTTGCTAACAAAATGGACAAAATTGGTGCAGACTTCTTATATTCTGTACGTACAATTCATGAACGTTTACAAGCAAATGCTCACCCAATTCAATTACCAATCGGTGCTGAAGATGAGTTTTCAGGTATCATCGATTTAATTAAAATGAAAGCTGAAATCTATACTAATGACTTAGGTACAGATATCCAAGAAACAGATATCCCTGAAGATTTACAAGACTTAGCTGAAGAATGGCGCGAAAAATTAGTGGAAGCAGTAGCTGAAACTGATGAAGAATTAATGGAACGCTATTTAGAAGGCGATGAAATTTCTGAAGAAGAATTAAAAGCAGCTATCCGTAAAGCTACATGTGCTGCTGAATTCTATCCAGTATTATGTGGATCAGCTTTCAAAAACAAAGGGGTACAATTAATGTTAGATGCAGTAGTTGACTACTTACCATCACCATTAGATGTACCAGCTATTAAAGGGGTAGACCCTAACACTGATGCAGAAGTAGAACGTCATTCTTCAGACGAAGAACCATTCTCAGCATTAGCATTTAAAGTTATGACTGACCCATTCGTAGGTCGTTTAACATTCTTCCGTGTGTACTCTGGTACTTTACAATCAGGTTCATACGTTAAAAACTCAACTAAAGGTAAACGTGAACGTGTAGGACGTATCTTACAAATGCACGCTAACTCACGTCAAGAAATTCCTGAAGTATTCTCAGGAGATATCGCTGCAGCAGTAGGTCTTAAAGATACAACTACTGGGGACACATTATGTGACGAAAAAGCAGAAGTTATCTTAGAGTCTATGGAATTCCCTGATCCAGTTATCGAAGTAGCGATTGAGCCAAAATCAAAAGCTGACCAAGATAAAATGGGTATTGCATTACAAAAACTTGCTGAAGAAGACCCAACATTCCGTGCTTACACTAACCAAGAAACTGGTGAAACAGTTATCGCTGGTATGGGTGAGTTACACTTAGATATTATCGTAGACCGTATGCGTCGTGAATTCAAAGTTGAAGCTAACGTAGGTGCTCCTCAAGTATCTTACCGTGAAACATTCCGTGCTTCTACTCAAGCAGAAGGTAAATTCGTTCGTCAATCAGGTGGTAAAGGTCAATACGGTCACGTATGGATTGAATTTGCTCCTAACGAAGAAGGTGCTGGATTTGAATTCGAAAATGCTATCGTCGGTGGGGTAGTTCCTCGTGAATACATCCCAGCTGTAGAAGCAGGATTGAAAGATGCTATGGAAAACGGGGTATTAGCTGGTTATCCATTAGTTGACATCAAAGCTAAATTATATGATGGAAGCTACCATGATGTCGATTCATCAGAAACTGCCTTCAAAGTTGCTGCTTCAATGGCATTGAAAGCTGCTGCTAAGAAAGCACAACCATCTATCTTAGAACCAATGATGGCTGTAGAAATTACAGTTCCAGAAGAATACTTCGGAGATGTAATGGGTCACGTTAACGCTCGTCGTGGACGTGTTGAAGGTTCTGAAGTTCGTGGTAACGCACAAATCGTTAAAGGTATGATTCCTTTATCAGAAATGTTCGGTTATGCGACTACATTACGTTCTGCAACACAAGGTCGTGGTACATTCTCAATGACATTCGACCACTATGAAGATGTTCCTAAGAGCATTGCAGAAGAAATCATTAAGAAAAATGGCGGAAATGGCGAATAATTAATCGCTAAAAACGCAACTTCATCAAAGAATCTAGGTCGACTGGTTACCTAGTGTAACCAGTTGATTTTTATAGGTGTTCTTTGGTATAATTTAAATCGGTAGATACTGTTATAGAATCTAACAAAAATACTCAAACATTTAGGAGGAATTATTTAAAATGGCAAAAGAAAAATTTGACCGTTCAAAACCACACGTTAACATTGGTACAATCGGCCACGTTGACCACGGTAAAACAACATTAACTGCAGCTATCACTACTGTTTTAGCTAAGAAAGGTTACGCACAAGCTCAAGATTACGGTTCAATCGATAAAGCTCCAGAAGAACGCGAACGTGGTATCACTATCAACACTGCTCACGTTGAGTATGAAACAGATACTCGTCACTATGCTCACGTTGACTGCCCAGGACACGCGGACTACGTTAAAAACATGATCACTGGTGCTGCTCAAATGGACGGTGCTATCTTAGTAGTATCTGCAGCTGACGGCCCAATGCCTCAAACACGTGAACACATCTTATTATCACGTCAAGTAGGTGTTCCTTACATCGTTGTATTCTTAAACAAAGTTGACATGGTTGACGACGAAGAATTATTAGAATTAGTAGAAATGGAAGTTCGTGACTTATTATCAGAATACGATTTCCCAGGCGATGACACTCCAGTTGTTGCAGGTTCTGCTTTACGCGCTTTAGAAGGCGACGCTTCTTACGAAGAAAAAATCTTAGAATTAATGGCTGCTGTTGACGAATATATCCCAACTCCAGAACGTGACACTGACAAACCATTCATGATGCCAGTCGAAGACGTATTCTCAATCACTGGTCGTGGTACTGTAGCTACAGGACGTGTTGAACGTGGACAAGTTCGTGTTGGTGACGAAGTAGAAATCGTTGGTATTTCTGAAGAAACTTCTAAAACAACTGTTACAGGTGTTGAAATGTTCCGTAAATTGTTAGACTACGCTGAAGCTGGGGATAACATTGGTACATTATTACGTGGTGTTACACGTGACAACATCGAACGTGGACAAGTTCTTTCTAAACCAGGAACAATCACTCCACATACAAAATTCAAAGCTGAGGTTTACGTATTAACTAAAGAAGAAGGCGGACGTCACACTCCATTCTTCTCTAACTACCGTCCTCAATTCTACTTCCGTACAACAGACATCACTGGTGTTTGTGTGTTACCAGAAGGTACTGAAATGGTAATGCCTGGTGACAACGTAACTATGGAAGTTGAATTAATTCACCCAGTTGCGATCGAAGAAGGTACTAAGTTCTCTATCCGTGAAGGTGGACGTACTGTAGGTGCTGGTATCGTAGCTAACATCGAAAAATAATTTTTATTAAATTGATTTTCAATCCTCCCTTTTGGGAGGATTTTTTTGTTCTTATATAAAAAAATCTAATTGAAAACTCTTTTCAATCTTGAATTACTGGTTTTCAGTGGAGTTATTTTGAATTTTATGCTACTCTATATCAGTATATTTTTATTGAAAGAATAGGAGGCGTTTGGAATGATAGAGCTGATTGCAACAGTTGAATCAATCCAACAAGCGCAAGCACTACTTGAAGCAGGAGTAGATGTATTGTGCTTTGGTGAAGACTTATTTGGTTTAAGATTACCAATGTCATTTTCACGAGATGAACAAAAAGAATTAACAGAATTAGCACATCGCTATGGTAAAAAAGTAAATGTAGCGGTTAATGCGATTTTTCATAATGAAGGAATTGCGAAAGTTCCGGAATATTTACAATTTTTAAAATCAATTAATGTAGATATGATTACAGTAGGAGACCCTGGTGTTGTTCAAATTATGAAGAACCCAGAATACTCTATTCCTTATTATTACGATGCAGCAGTATTAGTGACAAGTAGTCGTCAAGTTAATTTCTGGGCTAAACGTGGTGCAATTGGAGCAGTAATTGCTAGAGAAATTCCAAGAGCAGAAATGGAAATTTTAGCAAGCCAAGTGGAAGTTCCAATTGAAGTGTTAGTTTATGGTGCAACATGTATCCATCATTCTAAACGTCCATTATTACAAAATTACTTTAACTATATTGAGAAAGAAGAAAGTGTTGAGAAAAAACGGGGGTTATTTGTAAGTGAACCTGCAGATGAAGATTCTCATTATTCAATCTATCAAGATATTAATGGGACACATATTTTCGCGAATAATGATGTTTCTCTTGCACCTTACTTATTAGAATTAAGTCAAATGGGTGTTCCTCAATGGAAATTTGATGGAGTTTTAACTCCTGGAGAAAACTTTGTTAAAGTAGTTCAATTATTTGATAATGCGCGTAAAGAAATTGAAGCAGGTACTTGGACAGTTGAAAAGAGTGCTAGCTTAGAATTGCAAGTAAGAGAACTTCATCCTGAACAACGTGGTTTAGATGCAGGATTTTATATTTTAAATCCAGAAGATGTGAAATAGGAGGAGACAAATGGGAAGAAAAATTTTGAAAAAACCAGAAGTTCTTGCTCCGGCAGGAACACTTGAAAAATTAAAAACAGCAATTTTATATGGTGCAGATGCGGTTTTCTTAGGAGGAGAAGCTTACGGACTAAGAAGTCGTGCAGGGACCTTTGATTTCGAAGAAATGAAAGAGGCAGTAGAATTTGCACATAGCCATAATGCTAAAGTATATATTGCAGCGAACATGGTTACTCACGAAGGAGACGAAAAAGGTGCGGGAGAATTTTTCCGTACAGTTCGTGACCTTGGAATTGACGCTGCAATTATCAGTGATATGGCATTAATGGATATTTGTGCTTCAGAAGCTCCAGGATTACCAATTCACCTTTCAACACAAGCTTCTGCAGCAAACTGGGAAACGTTAAACTTTTGGAAAGATGAAGGTTTAGAGCGTGTCGTATTAGCGCGTGAAGTTTCTATGGCAGAAATTCAAGAAATGCAAGAAAAAGTGGATGTTGAAATTGAAGCATTTATTCATGGTGCAATGTGTATTTCCTATTCAGGGCGTTGTGTATTATCAAATCACATGGTAAGACGTGATGCGAACCGTGGAGGATGTGCGCAATCTTGTCGTTGGAAATACGGTTTGTTTGATATGCCATTTGCTAATGAGAAAAATATGGTTGGTGCTGGTGAAGAAGGCATCGAAGAAAAATTCTCTATGAGTGCGGTTGACTTATCAATGATTCATAACTTACCAGATTTAATTGAAGCTGGAGTAGATAGCTTGAAAATTGAAGGACGTATGAAGTCTATTCACTATGTTTCAACAGTAGCAAATGTATACCGTGCTGCAGTAGATAGTTATTGTGAAGATCCAGATAATTATGTATGTAAGCAAGAGTGGATTGATGAATTATGGAAAGCAGCTCAACGTGAGTTAGCAACAGGATTTTATTATCAAATTCCTACAGAAGAAGAACAATTATTTGGTGCACGTCGCCAAATTCCACAATATGCCTTTGTAGGTCAAGTGTTAGAATATGATCCAGAAACTCAAATTGCAACGATTCAACAAAGAAATAACTTTAAAGTTGGAGATCATATTGAGTTTTATGGGCCAGGTATGCGTCATCATGAAGAAGTTTTAACAACTTTATGGGATGAAAATGGTGAAGAAATTGAAGCAGCTCCTCATGCGATGATGATTTGCAAGATGAAAGTAACTGAGCCAGTGAAACCATTAGACATGATTAGAAAAAGAAGGTAAAATAATTAAAAATAATTGATAGAAAAGGAGACGGTTATGTCATTACCAAATTGTCCAAAATGTAGTTCAGAATACACATATGAAGATGGTGTATTATTAGTGTGTCCAGAGTGTGCTCATGAATGGGAACCAGGACAAGAAGTTGAAGAAGACGGAGTAGTTGCCATTGATGCAAATGGGAATCGTTTAGAAAATGGAGATACTGTAACAGTTATTAAAGACTTAAAAGTTAAAGGTGCTCCAAAAGATATTAAACAAGGTACACGTGTGAAAAATATTCGTATCGTAGAAGGAGACCACAACATTGATTGTAAAATTGATGGTTTTGGTGCGATGAAATTAAAATCTGAATTTGTTAAAAAAATCTAGTTGATGAGAAAAGCTGAGGAGAAATCCTCAGTTTTTTTATGATTTCTTAAAAAACTTCAAAATATTTCAAAAGAGGTTTGACGGGAAATTTTCCAGAGAATATAATGGAGAGGACAACAAATTAAAGGATGGAAAATTTCACGTGGCTCAACAAAATCTGATGCAAGAATCTCAAAAAAATTCTAAATATAAACGTGTAGCAGCCCTTGACGGTTTTAAAGGGATAATGATTCTTGCCATTATAGGATATTATTATTTTCAAAATTATTTGCCAGGTGGTTTTTTTGCGGTAAATGCATTTTTTGCGGTAGGTGGTTATCTAGCATTTCGTGATAATAAGCATTTGTTTCATAAAAAACCTGTAGAATGGCATTTCTCTTCAAAATTATCTCGATTATGGCTACCGATGTTATTTATGATTATTGGGACGGTAGCATTTTTATTTATTGCATTACCAGAACAATTAAAAAATATTCGAATGATGTCATTATCGTCTTTAGTATTTTTCAATAACTACTATCAAATTATTAATCAACAATCTTACTTTGTACAATCGATTAACCCAAGTCCGTTTGTTCATTTATGGTATGTATCTCTTTATTTCCAATTAATGTTAATAGCTGTTGGGATTAGAAAAATATTTAATCGATTAAATTTATTACGAATGCAAGAAAGTTTAGTGCTATTGATTCTAAGTATCCTTTCAGCAATATTCATGACGGTTATGTATGTGATACAAAAAGATCCTTCGTATATTTACTATGCAATTTCAACAAGAATTTTCTCGTTTTTATTAGGGGGAGTTCTAAGTTATTTTACAGAAGGACAATTATCTCTTTCATTACCGAGAAGTAAATCTTCCTCGTTATTTACACAATTAATAGGTGTTGTAGCATTGTTGTTAATGGGATGGATGATTTTAAGTTTTAATGGGGTCCAGGATGAGACCTATTTATATGGCATGCAGTTATTCTCAATTGTATCTATCGTATTTTTATGGAGTATATTACATGAAAATTCAGTATTGAATTATTTCTTACGCTTCAGAGGGTTTACGTTTTTTGGTAGAAGAAGTTTTTCTTATTATTTATGGTTTTATCCGGTACATATGTTTGCGCCTTATTTCCAAAATGGGGAAGAGTCGAATGTTGTGTTTTTAGGTATTCAAATGCTATGTATCATTTTATTATCTGAAATTACTTATAAAATATTTGAAACGAAACAATGGTTGGTACCTTTTGGACAAACCTTTAGTTTGATGAGCATTCATCATTTTGCTGTGAAGGAGTTACCTCCAGTTAAAAAAATGATGGGAATGGCCTTTTCGTTTACGTATATTATTTTAATTGGATTAGCATTTATCGGTTTTTTCCAATCTTCTACGGAAACAAATTTAGTAGCGCAACAATTAGAAAATGTAATTAAACGAAATCAAGAATTAATTGAACAAACGACACAAGAAGAAAGTACAACAGTAGATCCAAATAAAGAAATTCAATTAAAAGAACAAATAGCACAAGAGCCTGTTACTTTTGTGGGAGATTCTATTTTATTAGCAGCGGCAGATAAAATTCAAGAAATTTTCCCTAAAGCTATTATTGATGGAAAAATAGGTAGGCAGTTATATTCTAGTCCTGCAACTTTACAAGAATTGATTAGTAAAGATAAAATGGCAAATCGAGTTGTAACTTTATTAGGAACGAATGGTACATTTTCGCAAAAGCAATTAGATGAATATATTCGTACACTTGGAGATAGAGAGTTATACTTTGTGACAATATTTGCTCCAGTGAAGTGGAATAATGAAGTGAATCAACAATTACAAGAAGCAAAAAACCGTCATGCTAATGTACACATTATTGATTGGTATGAATTTGCAAAAAATCATGCAGAATGGTTCTATGAAGATAAAATTCATCCGAATACTCAAGGAGCGGAAGAATTAGCGCAATATTCGTTGGAATCTATTACTCAAATTAAAATGAATGAATAAAAAGTAACATCGTTATAGATAGTTGAAGAACTGTTTATAACGGTGTTTTTCTTTTCAGTGAGAGGAACAGTTGTGAAAATGTGTACTTATATTATATAGAATTAATGTGATAAAATGAGCTAAAATACTTGTGGAAACGCAAACGGTTTGGTATATTTAAATTAAATGCAAAAGGAAAGAGGAAATTGTTTGCAAAGTGCTAGTCACAGTCTTCATTTAATGGGAGCGTCTATTAAAATAACGATTTTTCATGAAGATGCAGAAAATTTATTGTTACAGAGTGAACAACTGTTGCATCTTTATAAAAATCGTTTCAGTGCCAATGATGCTGATTCGGAACTAATGGCGATTAATTTACAAGCTGGTAAAAAAGCAGTTCGTGTACATCCAGAATTATTTGAATTAATTGAGTTAGGGAAGAAACATAGTGTTGCAGAGCATAGTCACCTTAATATTGCGATTGGACCTTTAGTTCAAACATGGAGAATAGGTTTTTCGGATGCTAAACTTCCTTCAGAGGAAGAGATTCACGAGTTGTTAAGAATAACAAATCCAGAAGAAATAGTCTTGGATGCTTCAAAGCAAGAAGTCTATTTATCAAAAGCTGGAATGAGAATCGATTTAGGAGCTTTAGCAAAAGGATATATTGCTGATAAGTTAAAAGAATTTTTGATAGAACAAGGAGTTCAATCAGGAATTATTGATTTAGGAGGAAATATTCTTACGATTGGAGAAAATCCAACTTTTCAAAGGCCATGGAGAATTGGAATTCAAAATCCTGTATTAGGTAGAGGGGAACATGTAGCAGTTATTGCGGTATCAGATGCATCTGTTGTAACTTCAGGAATTTATGAACGTCAATTAGTGGTAGATGGTAAAACTTATCACCATATATTTGATCGAACAACAGGCTATCCGATGGAAACAGAAGTAGCGAGCATTACGATTCTGGCAAAAAAATCAGTAGATTGCGAAATATGGACGACTCGTTTATTTGGACAAAACCCTTATAAGATAATAGAAGAAATTGAACAATATCCCGAGCTGGAAGCATTTGTGATTACAAAAAATCAAAAAATGATGTATACATCTGGTATTCAATTCGTTTAATAAAAGATGTATAGAAAGGAATTATTATGACAAAATTTATTGCACTTGTAGGAACAAACTCACAACGTTCTACAAACCGTACTTTATTACAATATATGCAAAAACATTTTGCAAAAAAAGTTGAAATTGAATTAGTGGAAATTAAAGATCTTCCATTATTCAACAAACCAGCAAACAAACAAGTTCCAGAACTTGTAAAAGAAATTGCTGCTAAAATTGAAGCTGCTGATGGAGTAATTATTGGAACTCCAGAATATGATCATGCAATTCCTGCTGTATTAATGAGCGCTTTAGCATGGTTATCATATGGTATTCATCCATTATTAAATAAACCAGTAATGATTACAGGAGCATCTTATGGAACATTAGGATCTTCTCGTGCGCAATTACAATTACGCCAAATTTTGGACTCTCCAGAATTAAAAGCAAATGTAATGCCAGGATCTGAGTTCTTATTATCTCACTCACTTCAAGCATTTGATAAAAAAGGTGATTTAATCGATTTAGATACAATCAAAAAATTAGATGCTTTATTTGATGATTTCCGTTTATTCGTGAAAATTACTCAAAAATTGAGAAGTGCTCAAGATTTACTACACAAAGAAGCAGAAAACTTTGATTGGGAAAATATTTAATATCACAATAAGAGAGGAAAAGACATTATGAAATTTGTAGGGATTGTAGGTTCAAATGCTGAACTATCATATAACCGTAAATTATTACAATTCATTCAACGTGAATTTAAATTAAAATTTGAATTAGAAGTTCTTGAAATTGATGAAGTTCCAGTATTCAATCAAGATGAAAAATGGGACGATTGCTTCCAATTACGTTATTTATATAACAAAATTACTCGTGCTGATGGAGTTATCATTGCTACACCAGAACACAATCATACAATTACAGCATCACTAAAAAGTGTTTTAGAATGGTTATCATTTAAAGTGCATCCATTTGAAAATAAACCAGTTATGATTGTAGGTGCTTCATACCATGATCAAGGAACATCACGTGCGCAAGTACATTTACGTAAAATTTTAGATGCTCCAGGTGTGAATGCATATACATTACCAGGAAATGAATTCTTATTAGGAAAAGCTAAAGAAGCATTTGATGCTAATGGAAATATCACTAATGAAGGAACAGTGAAATTTTTAGAATCTTGCTTAGATAACTTTGTAAAATATGTGGAGGTCGTTTCTAAATTGAAAAAACCAAAACCAATTGCTCCAGAAGATTTATATTGTACTAACCCAATTGCAACTACTATTCAAGGTGTTGATCCAGACGATCCAGAATGGGTTGAAAAAGCAGCAGAAATCGTTGGTGCAGTATCAGGAGATACTTATGTTAAATTAGATCACGGTATCTTAACAGTAAACCAATTGGATATGTTCTTAAAAGCAATGCCGTTTGAATTAACTTTTGCAGATGACAACAACCAATTCTTATACTATAATAACGCTCACCAAGAACCAAACACAATGTTTGGTAAACGTGTACGTGCTCAATCAGGTAGCAGATTAGGAACTGTACATGGTTCATTACCACCAGCAAGAATGAAAAACGTTGAGTGGGTTGTAGGCGTATTACGTAATGGTGATCAAGAATACGTTCGTACAATTGTACCTGGAACACCAGAAGGTGTTATTAATACTCATAATTATCAAGCAATGTACTATCCAGATGGTTCATATGCTGGAATTAATGAAATTATCTTTAACTTCCAACCATGGTTAGATTGGTATTTACAAACAACTGGTCAACGTTTAGTTGGAGGAAATGCTCCAGCTGCAGCAGCAGGACATGGTTCACATGGAAGTGCAGATGCAACATCAGGAGCTTCATCAGATACTCCAAGTCATGGTGCAGCAGACGCAACTTCAAGTGCAAGTAACTAAAAACAACAATAAAAGGCAAGCGAAATTTTCGTTTGCCTTTTTTAGTATTAAAAATATTGTTTTAAGATTTGAAGTTCAGAAAAATTTAAAGGACGATACTCCCCTGGCGCAAGAGAAGAATCAAGTACAAACTCACCGAAACGAATCCTTTTAAGAAAAGTGACTTTAACCCCAACACATAAAAACATCTTTTTAATTTGATGAAATTTTCCTTCTGAAATCGTAACAGTAGCTTTACTAAAGGAAGGAGACGA
The DNA here is from genome assembly GCF_963528195.1 of uncultured Granulicatella sp. GTDB lineage: Bacteria > Bacillota > Bacilli > Lactobacillales > Aerococcaceae > Granulicatella. The sequence continues at coordinate 705 of NZ_CAURVN010000018.1, read as the reverse complement.
TTCAAGAATTGATAATTTAGCAGGTTTACAAATTGTACCATCATGAAACATAATTCCATCATAAAATCGCTGAATACAGGAATCGTCTAAAGGTCCATTTACTTCTACATAATATTCCTTTTCAATATGTTGAACGGGATTTAATAAACGATAGCCTAAAGGCCCGTTATTCGTAATGATTAAAAGCCCTTCAGTATCTCTATCTAATCGACCAATGGGATATAATCCTTCGACATTTTCATTTTTAAATAAATCAATAACTGTAGGAAGTTGAGAATCGGTAGTAGCAGTGATGACTCCTTTAGGTTTATTTAATAAATAATACTTTTGGGAGTTATCTACCATTCGACTTCCTTGAACGGTAATCACTTGAATTTGTGGATCAACATTATTACTTACATGAGTTGCGGGAGTTGAATCGATTAGTACTCCGCCAGAAGAAATTAATTTTTTCATTTGCTTTCGAGAAATATCAAAATGCTTCATTAATAAATGCTCAAGACGCATAAAAACCTCCTTAATAAATATTCGAAAAAATTATAGCATATTTTTATAAAAAAAGGGTTGACGATGAAGTTTATCTATGATAAATTATTAAACGTTGTTGCGAAACAACGAAGAACAACTCTGAAACAATTTTCAAAAAATGAAAAAAGTTGTTGACAGTAAAAAATGCCTATGATAATATATAGGAGTTGTCGCGTA
>NZ_CAURVN010000017.1:0-25958 GCF_963528195.1 uncultured Granulicatella sp. | reverse complement strand
CCAGCAAATGGAACAACTACTCTCATTCCCACTTCAATTTCTCCTTCGAAGATTGTAGGAATTCTATATTCAAATGGTCGATTCACTTGTTTTACTGGTACATCTACAATTACTTGTGCAAACATGATTTCACCTCGCTTTAGAGGTATACTTACCCCAATTTACATCATAAGAATAGTGTATCATCTTTTTAAAAAAATAGAAAACCATTTATTCAGTCTTAATTTTTATTTATAAAAATAAAAACCTTGAAGGGATTTCTCCACTTCAAGGCTTATTTATCATTAAACTTCTTCAGGAATACTATCTTCACGAATTCCTAATTCACCGGCGATAACTTCTTCTAACGCACGGCCAACATTTTTATCTGATTGATAGTCTTCTAATTTTTGTGGTTCATGATGGTGTAATTCATGAGCTCTTTTACTTGATAAAATTACTAAAGAATATTTTGAATCAATTTTGTTCAATAATTTATCAATTGAAGGATATAACATCATAATAGATTACCTCTTTCTACTTTTCTTCCAGTATTTCTTCTAGCTCTTCTATAGTATCTAAATTTCTAATGATTCGCAAGTGCTCTGTTTGAATAATTGCTTCGATTTTTTGAACGGCATTATCCACTGTATCGTTCACTACAGAGTAATCATAATACTTCATCAACTCTAATTCTTCACGAGCTGTTTTCATACGCTTCGCAATCACTTCATCAGAATCTGTTCCTCTATTAACAATACGGCTTTCTAATTCATTTAAATCAGGTGGTGTTAAGAAAATAAATACTCCATCTGGCATTAATTCACGAACTTGAATCGCACCTTGTACATCAATTTCTAAAAATACATCTTTACCTGTTGCTAATGTACTTTCTACATATTCTAATGGAGTGCCATAATAATTTCCAACATATTCAGCATATTCCAATAATTGTTTATTTTGAATCATTTGTTCAAATTCTTCTCTTGTCTTGAAGAAATAATCGACCCCATCTGTTTCACCTGTACGTGGTAGGCGAGTTGTTGCTGAAATTGAGTAAACAAATTTTTGTTCCTCTTTTGAAAAAATTGCAGCTCTAACTGTTCCTTTTCCTACGCCTGATGGCCCAGATAAAACGATTAACAATCCTCTTTTTGTCATAATCGTCTCAAAACTCCATTCTTTTTACAGCTTTTTACTATCTTATCATAAACCTTACTTGAACAACAAGCCAAAGCAAAAAAAATATTCCTTCCTCAACAAATTATAATCTTCTCCTCATTTTTATCTATGTTTTTTCTTTAATATACCGGAAAAATATTGACCTTTTTAAAAAACGAAATATAATAAAGATAAACATGAAAAGGTTTACATTTTATTTTGAAGGGAGAATTTATTTATGAACAAGAAATCGAAAAAACTAACTTTAATTTTAATTGTTGTACTCGTAATATTAGCATTCTTCTTAACACCAAAGTTACTTGACTCACTCCCTAAGCATTTTTCTATTTCATCAGACGCTAATTTTTATATAGTCGGATACCACAACATCGAAGGATATAAACTAGACGATTCTGAGTTCAAAAAAGTTTCTGATGAAAAAATAGACATTGTTAAAGGACAAATTAATCCAACCGTTAAACGTGCAGAATTATCCAATCGTTATTTAGTGTTTTCTGAGGAAGGAAAACCACACGGAGTCATTGGAAGAGTTACATCTGTTGATTTTAAAACAGGGGAAATCAAATACCATAAAACAGATGACTATGCTTATACATCTTCCGGCTCAAATCCTGATTACTATTTCACTTCCGCTTCAAATTATTTAGCAACTTTTGATTCAACATTAAAAAAAGTAGATAAATATATTTTTGAAGAACCGGTTATTCTTTCAGACTTTTCAAACGAGGGGAATCATCTTTATTTTTTAGGAACAGATGTCAAAGGTGATTCAAATCATCAGGCCCTAAATAATTTATATCATTTTTCACTTCATGACAGCAAATTACAGTTGAATTATAAAGAACCGTTATACGAGCAACCAGAAGTCACTTATTACTTTAATAACAGCTTGGTAAGAGGAAATCACTTATACGCAACTTCAAGTGGTTATCATAAAGACTCTACGAAAGAAAAAGTAATTTTAGGACAAATGTTCCACTATGATATGGATTTAGGAACAAAAGAGTTCATTGATTTACCTGAAATTGCTCCTATCAATCTGTTTGAATTAAAAGATGATTTAGTAGCCATTGAACACTCAACAGTATATTCTAAAAAAATTGGGTTCACCCTTTTTCATTTAACAAATCAGACCTCACAATTCATCGATTTATCTGAATTTGGGTTTGATATTAATAAGGATTCTTTAAAAGATGTGAAACAAATAGATGACAACACGTTATTAATTTTAGTAGGCAATAAATTATTACACTATCAGATTAGTTCAAGTAGCGTCCTCTCCGAAAAAGAAGTTGACCTTCATTCATTTCATATTTGGGTAAAATAACGACAACAAAAACGAGCATCTTCATTTCAAGATGCTCGTTTCCTTGTTTTTCATTATGATTTTTGACCCATATCTTTTACTTTCATAATACGAGTAATACTTGCACGTTCTTGTTCTTCTAACTTCATTTCAATATAGTAAATCGTCTCTTCTAATTGAGGAATCATACGATATTCTAAAGCATTTACTCTTCGACGTGTTTTCTCAATCTCATCAGCTAATAACTGACAAGTTTTTTCAATTTCTGTTAATGATAATAAATCAGGTAACACTGCAGAAATTTCTTCAATTGAATGATCAATCTCACTATTGGAGTTTAAATAACCATATTTAAAATCACTCTCTTGATTTTGTTCTACTACCGTAAAATTCATTTCTGGAACAGAAACACTCATAATATTTTTTTCTTGTAAATTCAATGTGACACTTTGTGGCGGAATTGCTACTAGTTCTTCAATAAAAGCTTCTTCTAGTGTTGCTTTTGCTAACACAAAACTTTTCATTCCTGCTGTTAAACGTTTTTCAACTTGATCACGTAATTCATTATTTTTACGAATTAACTCAATGAATTGTCTCATTAATTCATCTTGCTTATCTTTTAATAATTTATGACCACGAACAGAAACGGTTAATCGCTGTTTTAACTTAGACAATTCCATTCTTGTTGGTTTTACATTTAATCTCACCATTTAGGAATCACTCCCCTTTAGGTAAAAATTCATCAAGCATTTCATCCTTGATACGTTTTAATTCCGTACGAGGTAAAATTGATAGTAATTCCCAACCTAAATCTAATGTTTCTTGAATGGTACGATTCGTTTGGAATCCTTGGCTGATGTATTCTTTTTCGAATCGATCTGTAAATTCAACATATAATTTATCTGTTTTTGATAAAGCAGATTCCCCTAAAACGACTGCTAATTCTTTTGCTTGTTTTCCTGTTGCATAGGCAGCAAATAATTGGTTCATCGTTGAAGCATGGTCTTTACGAGTTTTTCCTTCACCTGAACCTTTATCTTTCAAACGAGAAAGAGATGGCAATACATTGATTGGAGGTTGAATCCCTTGTTTATCTAATGCACGATCCAAAATAATTTGACCTTCAGTAATATAACCTGTTAAGTCTGGAATTGGGTGTGTAATATCATCTTCAGGCATTGATAAAATTGGAATTTGAGTTACAGACCCTTTACGTCCTACTAAACGTCCCGCACGTTCATATAATGTCGATAAGTTTGTATATAAGTAACCTGGATATCCACGACGACCTGGAACCTCACGACGAGCTGCTGAAATTTCACGCAATGCTTCACAGTAGTTTGTCATATCTGTCATGATAACTAACACGTGCATATCTTTTTCATACGCTAAATATTCAGCTGTTGTTAAGGCAATTTTAGGAGTCGCAATTCTTTCAATCGCTGGGTCATTTGCTAAGTTAATGAACATAACTGATCGATCAATCGCTCCAGTTTTACGGAAATCTTCCATAAAGTATTCTGCTTCGTCAAAGGTAATTCCCATCGCAGCAAATACTACCGCAAATTTTTCGTCACTATTTAACACAGTAGCTTGACGAGCAATTTGAGCAGCTAATTCTTTATGAGGTAAACCTGAACCAGAGAATACTGGTAATTTTTGTCCACGAACTAATGTATTTAAATGGTCGATTGCTGAAATTCCTGTTTGAATAAATTCATCCGGATAGTCACGAGAAACGGGGTTAATCGCTTGTCCATTTACGTCTAAAGATGCTTCCGGTAATAATTCAGGGCCACCATCAATGACATTTCCCATTCCATCAAAAATACGACCAACCATATCTTCTGATACATTTAACGATAAAGGTTTCCCTTTAAAACGTACTTTTGAATCACGAATGTTAATGCCGCTAGGTCCTTCAAAAATTTGTACCATCGCTTTATCTTCATGTACTTCTAGTACTTGACCATGACGAGTTTCTCCATTTTGTAATTGGATTTCTACTAACTCATCAAATTTAACGCCTTCTACTTGTTCAACTATCATTAGAGGACCGACAACTTCACTAATCGTACGATATTCTTTAAGCATTTGTCATTCCTCCTTTTTGAATAGTTGCTTTAACATCTTCTTGAATTTGTTCTTTAATTGCTGTAAATTGTTCCATTTGACTTTCTGGAATATATTTTGAACGAGCAATACGGTCACGAATTTCTTCTGTGCCATCCATAATTTCTGCATAGTAAGCACCAACGCTCATCGCATGTCTTGCTTGTTCTTCAAATGTTAAAATTAAATCTAACATACGATATTGTTTTTCACGAGAAGTGAATGTATCCACATCGTCAAATGCATTTTGTTGTAAGTAATCTTCACGAATGGATTTCGCAATTGTCATTGTTAAGCGGTCTTTTTCAGATAATGACTCTAAACCAACTAAACGTACAATTTCTTCTAAACTTGCTTCTTCTTGCAATGTTTGCATCGCATGTTGAACCATTGATGACCAATTTTCATGAATGTGTTCATCCATATATTTTCCAACTTCTTGATTGTATAGAGAATACGAAGTTAACCAGTTCATAGATGGGAAGTGACGTTTTTGTGCCAATGTTGCATCTAATCCCCAGAATACTTTAGCAACACGTAATGTATTTTGAGTAACAGGTTCTGAAGTATCTCCCCCTGGAGGTGATACCGCACCAATGGCAGTAATTGTCCCTTCACGACCCTCGCTACCTAAAGTAACTACACGTCCTGCACGTTCATAATATTCAGCAATACGACTACCTAAGTAAGCAGGATACCCTTCATCCCCAGGCATTTCTTCTAAACGTCCTGACATTTCACGTAACGCTTCTGCCCAACGTGAAGTTGAATCCGCCATAATAGCTACACTATATCCCATATCACGGAAATACTCTGCAATTGTAATTCCTGTATAAATTGAAGCTTCACGAGCTGCTACAGGCATATTCGATGTATTCGCAATTAAAATTGTTCTTTCCATAATTGATTCACCAGTTGTTGGGTCAATTAATTCTGGGAACTCATTTAATACGTCTGTCATCTCATTACCACGTTCACCACAACCTACGTAAACTACGATATCTACGTCAGACCATTTTGCAATTTGGTGCTGAACAACTGTTTTACCAGCTCCGAATGGGCCAGGTACAGCTGCAGCTCCCCCTTTTGTTACAGGGAAGAAAGTATCAATAACACGTTGCCCTGTTAACATTGGAACTTCCGTATTTTTCTTCACTTTAAATGGACGGCCTTGACGAACTGGCCAACGTTGAATCAGATTGAAAGATTTTTCTCCTTCTTCTGTTTCAATCGTATAAACCGTGTCTTCAATACGATATGTTCCACTTGAAATACTTGTTACTGTTCCTTTTACTCCATAAGGAACCATAATTTTATGTTGAACAACTTTTGTTTCTTGTACATAACCTACAATATCTCCAGCTTCAACAGTTTGTCCAACTGCTACTATTGCGTGAAACTCCCATTCTTTTTGACGATCTAATGGGGCTACTACTGTTCCACGAACTAAAAAGTCACTGTTAGATACTTCTTTAAATGTATTCAATGGACGTTGAATTCCATCAAACATTTGAGAGATGATTCCGGGAGCTAATTCAACAGAAAGTGCTTCTCCTGTTGTTGTTACTGGTTCTCCTGGTCCTATTCCAGACGTTTCTTCATAAACTTGAATAGAGGCAACGCCTTTACGCATCTCAATAATTTCACCAATCAGTCCAAGGTGCCCTACATGACAAATATCTTGAATATTTGCATCTTCCATACCTTCAGCGGTCACTAATGGTCCTGATACTTTTACGATTCTTCCGCTCTTCACCGAAGTACCTCCTCTTAACTAAATTTTACGAATTATAAAATGTTTTGACCTACAGCCTTTTCCACATTTTCTTGAATTCTTGATTTTCCAATGGATAATGAACCTTTATGATTTGGAATTAAAATGATTGCTGGTGAAACAACTGCATCATAACGACGAATCGTTTCAGCAATTTCAGAGGCAATCGCTTCTGTTACATAAATAATTCCATACTCTTCACTTGCTAATCGATCAATGGTTTCTCTTGCTTCTAAACTTTCATGAGCAGGAAACACATCAAAACCAAGAATTTTGAAAGGAAGGACTGAGTCTTTATCTCCAACAACTGCAATTTTATGAGCCATAAACTGGTCGCATCCTTTCTCTTAATTGTTCTTCACTAAACCCATTATCGATTCCTACTAAAATCAATCGAATATTTTTCACTTCCATTTCACTAGCATGAATATAGGCAAGGGATGGATAAGGGCCAAAAGCATCGAATGTCGCATCTTTTAAATAACGATAAATACATTCGTCTTTCAACAATTCTAATTTCAATACAGAAATGTTTTCTTGAGATAAAATACTTTCCAATTCTTCTTTATAAGAAACACCATCAAATAATTGTAATAATGATGCCCAACCTAATTCTTGGAATGTATCGATTAATTGCGTTTTCGATACCGTTCCTTCATTTGATAATACGGTTTGTAAAAAGCTTCTTGATTGTTTTTGAGCACTTGCTCGGATTAAAGTAGCAATATTTTCTAAATCAATCATTAAATTAACAAATTCTGTCACTTTATCATCTTGCAATTCACGTTCTAACATTCTTAAATGTTTAAAATAATAAGTATCCATAAAAACGTCAGCAGTTTCTAATCGCTCAAAATTTTCAAAATCTTCATAAGCTTCTCGAACGGCTTTCACCATAACGCTAGGAACATCTTGAGAATCTCGAGTTTCTACTAATTGTTTTAAGGTTACTAATGAATAGCGACCAATAGGTATTAATAAATGTGAAAAATCTTTTTTAGCAAATTTTTCTTTTAATAACACTTTTAAATTATGATACATATAACGAATTGAAAAAATATCTAACAATTCAGGTGTAGGCATTAATTCATATAATTCCTCATACTGATTTTTCAAATGCTTCATTAATACTGCATCAAATTGTTTCGTTTGCAATAATTCATCCGTTTGAAATCCATAAGCCGTTTTTTGTAACACTTCTAAAGCTTGTTGTAACTCTTTTGAAGCTAATAAACTATTCATGATATCTTTTGAAAGTAATTGTTGTTCTAAAATACGAACAGTAGTATTGATTCCTGAATAAGCTAAATCATTCATTGAAATCCCTCCTATCTTTCAAAAGCTTTTTTAGCTAACTCTGGTGAGTATTCTTGTTTTAAATCCTTTAATAATGCATCGAATAAATAGTTGTATTCAATTCCTGACTGTTGTAAAACAAATCCAACTTTTTGTTTTAAAGTCGTTTGTGACACTTCTAATTCAGAAGCACTCGTTAATTGGTGAATATCTTCTTGTGATAATTGACTTGCTGTTGCTTCCCCTAATACTAATGTGATTTTTTCTTGTTTAGGTAATTGAGCTACTGCCGATTGAATAAACTGTACTAATGTTACGCCACTCCATCCAGACATTAAGGAGTAAACTTCATCAAACACGCTATCGAGTAATCTTCTTTTTTCTTGTAAAATTTCTTTTTTACTCGCATTGACTAAAGATTGTTTCTCTTTATCCCAAAGTTGTTTTGCACGTTGTTTTAATTGAGTTTTCTTTGCCACTTCTTGTTCTGCTAAAGTTGCATTCATGACATTTGTACGTTCTTCTTCTTCTTTAGTAGCAACAGCCAATTGATGTGAGAAATCTTCTTCGACTTCTTTTAATACTTGTTGTTTTAGTTGCTCTAAATCTTTCAAACGTTCCAACTCCTAACCTAATTGATTGATAATTAAGAATGAAGCCAATAATCCTAAGATTGCATAAGTTTCAACCATGGCTGCAAAGATAATCCCTTTAGTAGATTCTTCTGGTTTTTTCGCTAAAATTTGAACACCAGCAGCTGCTACTTTCCCTTGAGCAATACCAGATAATAAACCTGTGAATGCAATTGGTAAAGCTGCCATTAATAAGTATAAACCAGAGCTTAAAGGCATTGTTGCACTCATTTTTTGCATAATGAAGAATGCAATGATGAATCCATAAATCCCTTGAGTACCAGGTAATAATTGTAAAATTAACGCTTGAACGAATTTTTCAGGTTGTTCTTTAATTAACGCTGCTGCAGCTTCCCCTGCAATCCCTACACCTTTTGAAGAACCAATTCCTGAAAAAATACTTGCTACAGCCATTCCTAATGCTGCGAAAATAAAACCTCCAGAATTTTCAGTAAAAAATGTTAACCAGTTTGTCATAATAAATCTTCCTCCATCTTATTAATTTGATTTTTGTTTTGTTTCAATATATTTTTCATACGTTTTAAATGGTTTTAAAGCTCTTCCGCCACCTTCATAGAATTTACCAAAGAATTCTACAAACTGTAATCTTAATCCATGAACATATGCTCCTAAAAATGTTAGGAAAATATTTAGTCCATGAAGCGCAATTAACAGAAGAATTCCTACTGTAACTCTTGCTACTGGTGGTAAGAAAGTCACTAACATGTTAAATGCTGCTGCAATACTACCGCCTGATACTGCTAAAGCCATCAAACGAGTATAGCTGACCACATCTCCGACATAACCACTAATACCATATAAGTTATATAAACCACTTGCCAAGCCCGCAAATTTATTCGAACTTGTCAACATAGATACGATCACAATTAGTACCGCTGCAATAATCGCTACATATGAGCCAATAGTTGCAAGAATCGGTATATTTAAAATCATCGAACCTACTAAATATAAAATTAAGCCAAAAATAATCGCTAACCATCCAATATGAGTGGTATACGCATTAGCATAATCTTTTTTCTTCCAATTACTATAAGCCCCTATAAATAGACCTACAATAATTTGAATAACCCCAAAAATGATTGATAAAATCATAATCGTCGTTAAATCTTTTGAAAGTGATAATGGTTGGAATGGCATATCCACTCCAAAGAATGAACCAAAGATAATTCCCCAAGCCACTGTTGGATAACTTAATAAATGGAAGAACATTAAATTACGTTTCATTCCTTTATCTAATACAAATAGTTTTAATGCAAGGAAAGTTGCTAACCATAAAATAAGTCCATATCCAATATCTGCAGACATCATTCCAAAGAACACAAGATAAAACGGCGCTGTAAATGGCGTTGGATCCACCTCTCCATATTTTGGTAAACCATACATCTCAATCATCATTTCAAATGGTTTAATAAGCGAATGGTTTTTCAAGACAGTTGGAGCTTCTTCATATTCTTCTGGATCAATTTCCAATTCTACTACGGTTACTTGAGAAGCAATTCCATACTCTTCTATTTGTTGTTTTGCTTGTTCCACCACATCATCACATAAATAACCATGTAAGCAGAATAAATGCTCTCCTGAATACAATTGTTCTTTTGCAATTTCTTTCTGCCATTCATTAAACGCATATTCACAGTACAATTTTAATTTTCTAACAAAATCCTCTTGTTGTTGCATTTCTTGTACTAATGAATTTTTAGCTTCTTTTAATTGCTTTTGACGTTCTAAATTCAATTGCAATTCTTCTTTAGGACTATGGTCAAATGGGTACCATGTCACACTAAAATTCACTTTCGCTAATTCTTCTTTAGCTTCTTGTTGATGTTTTCTTGAATAAGTTGCAAATACTCCAACTTCTTCTCTTGTATGATACACTTCCTGAACAACAATCCACTGACTCTCTTTTAGACTTTCTAAATAACGATTATCCGTTGTTTGAGGAATCGTCCCCATTTTCGTCTTCGTAAATGGTTGTTTAAAGATTTCCTTTGGATGGAAGTCTAAATTTCCCCATTTTCTAAGTAGATTTTCAGTTTCAACGAGCTCTGCATTTTTATCTTCAAATTTTTGTAATTGTACTCGATAGTTTTCAACACTCTTAATTAATTCTTGATAATCCCAATTAGAAACTGTTTGTTGAAGTTCTTCAATCGTAAATGTTTCTTTTTTAGTTTTCAATTTTTTCATGAGTGAAGGTGATTTGAGATATTTTTCTAAAAAGCGAATATCTTCTTGTAATCGTTCTACTTTACTTTCTAACTCTTGAAGATTTTTTTGATTCGAAGGTTTTGATTCTTCTAACATGGATTGCCCTTGACTTAAGGAAATGAATTCTAATGATTGTAATTCTTGAACCGCGTCCATCAATTGGCTTTGAATACGATTTGGTGCAATAAACATCAATTTTTTCATTTTAGCAATTGCCATATCGTTTTAACACCTCCTTAATTGTTTCCTGAACCAATTCTTGTCGATTGGCTTCAAATACCTGCTGTATTTGTTGAATTTCTTCTTTTTGAAGAGATGCTAATTCTTCTTGGAAATCCAATTTCTTTTGAGAATATTTATCCTCTAATTCTTTTTCATAATTCGACAAAGCGATATCTACATTCTTTTTAGATTCAGAAATCTTTTGATTCGCTTGAATTTTTGCTTCATCAATTTTCTTTTGAAAATCTTCTTTTAATTGTTGAGCTTGATTTTCAATAGCTTGAACAGATTCTACAATTTTTTGGCTCATAGTACACCTCCCATCTCATAGGTCTGGATTCGATAATAAATTCCTACTTTTGTTATTATACCTTGCTTTCTTAAATGTATCAAACGATAATTCTATTCTACTCTCCTCTATTATCATTATAATTTAATAGGAAGAAACTCTACCTTTTTTAAAAATATTTTTTATTTTTTAAAAATAATGTTTGCATTTCAGAACAAATGTTCGTATAATACAAATACAAACATTTGTTCGGGAGGTCCAATTATGGAACGATATAAAAAACCATTTCATTCATTTATTCAACCATTATTAAACAGTTTACAATTTTCAACAGAATCAACTTCATTTACACCTGTAATGCCATTAATTGATGTTGTTGAGACGATTCATAATAGTTACTATTTCAAAAAAGAAATTACTCTTTTATTTGAACAATATAATTCGAAAGGTGAATTACAACAATTTACTAAAAAAGGCATTATTAAAAGCTGTATTCAACCAAACAATCATTTTGTTTTTCTAAGCGAAGATTTAACCATGATCTTAAACTTAGAACAAGTTGTTTCAGCCATTCAGGTATAAATAGAGAGAACAAGGACGACCAAATCCATTTTCAGGATTTGGTCGTCCTTGTATCCTAGTAATAAAAAGATTTCATCAAACCTATTTTAAAAAAGACATTATTCGTATTGATCAAAGAAAATAGGAAATCGAAGAAAGTTCCCGTATTATGAAAAGTGAATTTAAATCTAAACCAGGTTTTCTTTGTAAAAAAAGATCGAATTGAGGTAAATTTTATGATAAAGTTCTTTGCATTAACACTTTACCGAGTATTAGACCATAAACTAGAAAAACAATTTACTTGTCCACAAAATAATAAGAAAAGTACGCATTTCCCAAAAATAAAAATAAGGCTCCTAAACATTGTTAAATCAACGTTTAGGAGCCTTATTGATTCTGTAAAGTGTCAAACTCCGGAAAATGTATCATTCTCCTACTTTTTGACTTTGTAAGTAATTTGTAATCAGGAAGAACAAAAGTATGTAACCTGCAATTACTGTAATCGAATAAGATAAATTAGTTAAATTACCATCAATACTTTTTCCTAAATTCGAAAAATAATACTGAGGAAAGATATAATGTATCTTATCTTGAATGGAATCTTTTTTTACAGAAAACAATGCACCTGAAAGAAGCATAGTTATAACAGATACCATTGTTCCGATTATAAGAGCTCCTTGATTTTTTTTAGTCAAAGTAGATAAAAATATTCCAAAGTTTGCTGAAAATAGCTCAATTAAGAGAATATATAGGACTAACTTCCATGAAATATTAAGATCAAATAAAGGAAGTAAAATTAAACTACTTAATAAATTAGTAGTAAATAAAATCAAAAAATTAAAGACTACCTGTTGTAGAACATAAGAAAAATTGGAAACTCCGCTTAGATAGATTCGTTTATCCAGTCCATTTCTATCATCAAAATAAAATCTGTATAGTATTAACGAGAGTATCATAGAGCTCATAACCATAACAGTAATAATAATTTTATAATAACTATTACTGCTAGAAGCAATTAATAATTTTCCTTCATTTAAATACTGACTTAATTTCATACCTAAAGTTGAGTTTCTGACTGTAGTTACTTTATATTTTCCATCCTCTTTGTTGATATATGCATCGTATTCGCCTGATATTAGATTAGTATAATAGTTCATATCTCTTTCTACTTCTTTGACAGAAATGTTGTTATCATTCATCTCTAGTAGTTCAATGGCAGTTTTTGTTACACCAATCTTTACTTTTTGACTTTCCATTGTTACAACAAACGATGTTGCTGCGATAGTTATAAAAACAAGTAGAAAAGATATACTAGCATATGTTTTTTCTTTCAAAAAACGTTGTAAGTTATTTCTTAAAATAATAAATTTCATTTTTTCACTCTCCAAAATTTTCAGGTCGATACTTAAAGTGAATGATAATTACAAATAGTACTGAACATAGTAACAAAATTGATAATGTATTAAAATATGAACTATAATTTTTATCGTAAATGATACTAAAAAAAGTTGACATCACTTTTGAAATTGGGGATAAGGCAGATAAATTAGCAATTTTTTCCCCAAAGATATACATTGGGAAAAATAAACCAGATAAAATTGCTAAAACATTAATAACTAAATTTAAAATTTTTGTTACAATATCTTCACTTTTTAACAATACACAGAAAGCACCTCCAAATGTGATAGAAAAAATTACTAAGGCTAAGTCAAGTAACAAACTATAGGCAATATTAGATTTACCATAGTTTACCACCCCTGTACTATTAAAGATAAGCATATAAAAAGCTAGGATCAGATATGAAATAGAAATAGCAACTATTAATTTTGACAAATAAATCTTATAACGTGGAATCGGAGAATATACAATTCTGTAATTTGCATACTTCACATTACTCCCAAATAATAATTCTGGCAATATAATTACTGTTGCCATGGACAAATAAATCAGCATTGTAACACCATAATAATCATATGAAGTTAAAATATCATCACTAAAAATCGATCCAAATACAAACCCTGTTATTAATATCAGAACAATTGGATAAATTAGCAGATACATCATAATTGGCTTATTTTTTAAAAGATTCATTGTATCTTGTTTCATTATTGTTAACATTACAATATCACCACTAATCTCTTAAATTTTTACCAGTTAATAGTAAGAAAACATCTTCTAAATTTCTCTTTACCATTGTAATACTGGTGATATTTAAATTAAATTTAATTAATACCTTTAGTACACTATTAATCGACATAGAGTCCTCACACATACTAAAGATTATTTCAAATTCATCTTTTTGGCTCAGTTCTTCGACATTTGTTAATTCACGAATCTCATCTAACACTGTAGGAGATAACTTTTTATCTACTCTAATTTGATAATTAGAATTGCTATAATATTCTAAAATATCATCAAGAGAACCATTCAAAAGTATCGCTCCACCATCCATGATAATGACACGGTCACAAATTTGTTGCACCTCTTCCATATAGTGAGTTGTGTAAATGATAGTAGCTCCCTCATCCCTCAACTTCTTAATTGAATCTAGAATATGATTCCTAGATTGTGGATCAATTCCTACTGTTGGTTCATCAAAAATAATCAATTTAGGGTTATGTGCTATTGCACATGCAATATTCAGACGTCTTTTCATACCACCAGAAAAAGTTGATGGTTTGTCATCTTTTCTGTCTTCAAGTCCAACTTTTTTTAATGCATTTTCAACTTTTTCATTAATTTCGCTTTTTTTGACTCCGTATAAAGAAGCAAAGAATTTAACATTCTGTGCGGCTGTGATATCTTCATAAATAGCCAATTCTTGAGGAACAATTCCGAGTTGTTTCTTTACATCCTTGATGGACAAATTTTTATCATTAAAAAATATTATTTCGCCTTCATCAGATTGTAATAAAGTAGATAAAATATTTATTGTCGTACTTTTTCCTGCACCATTTGGACCTAAGAAACCAAGAATTTCACCTTTTGTAACATGAAAATTTAAATTATCTAATGCTTTTCTTCCGTTTTTATACGTTTTTGACAGTTTTTTAACTTCTAAAAGATTTTCCATTTTTTCTTCCTTCATTCTATAATATTTCTTTAAATACGTTATTTCTGATGCAGTGTACAATTCATTTCGATATTTGAATTTAACTTGTAATCAATCATCAGTTTTTCACCAATTCCCATTGAATATTAATCATACCTTGTTTTCTTATCAACTCAGTTTGAATTTCTAAACCATCTATTTAAAGGTTATCAGAACTAATTGAAGCTTGGTAAATAAAATAATTATTAAGTTATATTATTCTTTTTTATCCCCTTACCTATTGAAACTAATACTAAAAATAATATTTACAATTTTTTCTATATATTGCTCTTTTTCATCCTCACTTTCAAATTTTGAAAAGCTTGGATATGAATATTGAATTAAATTCATAATCATTTTTGCTTCTAGTAAAGGTGGGGTTTCTTTAAGTTCTGGATTAATAACTATAAGTATCTCTACAACAATGGAAACCATCTTTTGATTAAAATAAATCATTAATTTTTTAAACTCTTCATCTTTTCTTGAAAGTAACAGAATATCACTATTTAAAAAATGATTTTCCCAATAATTATCTATTCCATTAATTAGAAATTCTTTGAATTTAATTTCTGAACGAATATTTTTTCCAGTAACTTCTTTTCGTAAAACTTCCATTTGTTTTAAAGAATAGTTAAAAAATGTCTTAATTAATTCTTTAAAGACATCTTCCTTACTACTAAAATAATTATAAAAAACACCCACAGAAACTCCTGCAGCCTTTGTAATCTCTTTTGTTGTAATAGAACTTATGCTTCTATCCTTTAAGAGAGCATCTGTAGCCTTTATTAATTTTTGTTTATTATCATCTTTTACCATAGTCACCTCAAAATAATTTTATAATTTATAAATGAATTATAGTTCATCCACAGAACAATTTCAACTATGAAATGAATAAAAAGTCATTTTTAAAAGAAATGATTTAATAATATGAACTAAAGTTCATTAAAACTGTTTTTATATCCTCATATAATTTGAAATACTTAACAATATTTTGACATAATCTAGCATAGGATATTCTTCTATAATCTAGATCCTTTTATAACTACATAATCTGAAAAATATTTCTCCCAAACTTTTCCAATATTCATTATAGATAACTTTCCGTATTTACTTAGGTTTCAAAACAATGTTGCATTTACACATCCATTTTTTATTTAATAAACTATTAGCTTTTTCAGCCATATTTTTCTTCTCTCGCTATCTGATAGGCTTGAACATCTTTATTGTAAAGCTATTGGATTATTTTTAGGTACAACCTTCTACGATTACACGCATAGTGGGTGGTTTATTTAATACTCACCTAGGATCGTGACGGACTAAAAGTCGTATAAACAAAAAAACTTATTACCATAGCAGTAGTAACAGAAGGCTTTTGCCTTCTGTTACAGGAAAAATTGAGACCTTGGCTCAATTTTTAGCCATGAGATTCGCAAAGCGAAGCTGCTGGCGTCCTTGCTATAGTAATAAAGTCTTTTATAAATAATTTATAATATCGGAGAAAGCAGTCTGGAGAATTTTTGTTTAAATTTTTTCCACGGAGATTGCTTTTTAAAATACGCTTCATCTACTAATAAACAGTTCTCAATATCTTTCTCAAAAATATCTTGTAGCTTACATGAAATTTCCTCATCATAAATAAACGCATTAATTTCAAAATTCAATCGGAAACTTCGCATATCAAAATTAGAGGTTCCAACTGTAGAAGCAACGCCATCTACGACCATTGTTTTTGCATGCAAGAAACCTTCTTCGTATAAATAAATTTCTACACCGTCTTTTAATAAATTCCGACAATAATATTCTGTTGCACGATAAACAAATGGATGATCCGGTTTACATGGAACCATAATCCGTACTTTTACCCCTGAAAGAGCAGCTACTTGCAAAGCTTCCAGAACACTTTCATCTGGAATAAAATAAGGCGTTTGAATATCAATTGATTTTTTCGCCATATAAATCATTTTAACAAATCCCATTTTAATTTTTTGATAATCATTATCTGGACCTGTTGAAACGATTTGCATCGCTGTATCTCCTAAACATTCTAAAGTAGGAAAATATCGCTCAGAAAATGTTTTTTGATATCGTTCTGAAGCTGTCGCATTCCAATCAATAAAGAAACGAGCTTGAAGAGATAATACAGCATTCCCTCTAATTCTTAAATGTGTATCTCTCCAGTGGCCCAGTTTTCCCTTTCCTAAATATTCGTCCCCTATATTAAAGCCACCTACATAGCCAATTTTTCCATCAATGACAACAATTTTACGGTGATTACGATAGTTCATCCGCAAATTAATAATCCCAAATGTATACCCAAAAAAGGCTTCTGAACGTCCACCCGCATCGTGAAGTTTCTTCCAAAATTTTTGTTTTGTAAAGCGAGCACCTAGTGCATCATATAGTACTAAAACTTCGACTCCTTGTTGCGCTTTTTCAATTAAAATCTCCAATAATTCATGCCCTAATTCATCATCATTAAAAATATAATAGCCAATATGAATATGGTCTTTAGCATTTCTAAAATCTTCTTTTAACTGTGTAAATTTCTCCTGACCAGACGTCATAATTTCAACTTGATTTCCTTTTGTAATGACAGATTCATCACTTTCTAAAAATAGAACTGCTAATTCTTTTAAATATAAATCTTCAAAAAAGGTATTATCTTGTTCTAATTCCTCTAATTGAGTTTCGGCTACTTTTCTAATTCGAAATGTGTCTTGAGATTTCAAATCGAAAATTCGATCTTTACTAATTTTTCTTCCAAAAAAGAAATAAATAATAAACCCTAAAAATGGGAAAAAGACTAAGACTAATAACCAAGCCCATGTAGCAGAAATCTCTCTCGGTTCTCTAAAGACCGTAATAATTGCTCCAAGTGTATTGATAAATACTAACCCTGAAAATATCACTGTTAATAAATCCATTTTTTCTTTCTCCTTTCTTACTTAGAAAAAAAGTGGGAAAACAATAACTGTTTCCCCACTCGATTCATCATTTAATCATTTAATAAGTGAGATTTTTCTTTTCGAGATAAGTATCTTGTTCCTTTAGGAATGTAAATATCACGTTTTACGTAAATCAACGTTACTAATACTACTAGTGTTACGACTAATGTAGCAATAAAGTTTACTGAAAATCCTAAAAATCCACTTGCTAAAGCAACTTTTTCAGTTGCAAATAGTGTTGGTGCTCCAATAGCCGTAGCAATAGCATGGAAACTATAGCTAACAAATGTTGCAATAATGCTAGCTGTTACAACATTTAATACAGTTGAAGAAATACGAGCATTAAATGCTGTACGAACAGTATTTCTCGCAAAGAATCCAGCAAAAGCTACAAATCCATATCCCATTACAGAATCATGGAATGGAACAACAATATAGCCTGTTCCACTTGGATGTAATACTCCATGTAGAAGACCAAATAAAATACTTGCAATTGCTCCCCAAATTCCTCCATGTCTTAGTGATACTAAAATTAAAGGAATAATGGCAAAGTCAATGACTACATTTCCTCCAATTGCTGGAATGTAAGAAAGTCCACTAGCAACAACGATTGCTAACAAAACTTCTAACATAATTTTAACTGCTTTTGAACCCATGAATGTTCCCCTTTCAACAATACAAATTAATCTTTTTTATAATGTGATGCTTCCATAATAATTGGAAGAATAACTGGGCGACGTTTTGTTTGTTCAAATAAGTAGCGACTTAATCCATCACGTACTTCTTGTTTTAAACGTGGCCATTCAAAATTATCACTTGCTAAATTTTCTTCCACAATATCCGTCACAATTTTTTGTGATTCTTGTAATAACTCTTCACTCGTCTTCATATAAACAAATCCTCGAGAAACAATTTGTGGACCCGATAAAATTTTTCCTAAACGTCTAGAAATCGTTACAACGACTACGAAAATTCCGTCTTCTGATAAAATCTTACGATCTTTTAGTACAATATTACCGATATCTCCAACACCAATTCCATCTACTAAAACATTTCCCGCTGGAACTTGTCCAGTAGCTGTCATTCTTCCTTTAGAAAGTTCAATAACATCCCCTTTACCAGGAATGAAAATATTAGAATATGGAATTCCTAATTCGTGTGCTAACTCAGCATGAGCTAATAAACTACGATATTCTCCTTGAACTGGAATGAAGAATGTTGGTTGTAATAAATTCATCATTAGTTTTAAATCATTTGGAGTCGCATGTCCACTTGCTTTCGCATTATCAGCCATTTCAACGACTTCAGCTTCCGCACGGTAAATCATATCTTTCGTACGAGCAATAGCTGTTTCCATTGCAGTTGAAGGAGTTGTCGCAATATAGACTAAATCTCCTTGATGTAAATTCACTTGACGGTGACGACCTTGTGCCATTTTTTGTAAAGCTTTAATTGGTTCGCCTACATTTCCTGTTTCTAACACCACAATTTTATCATCTGCTAAACGTTTTAATTCACGTGCAGTTACGAATAAATCTTCTGAAGGAACTGTTAATTTATTTAATTTCAATGCAATATTCACGATTTCTTCTAATTCTGCACCTGTTAAGAAAATCTTACGTCCTGATTCATGAGCTGCATTAAACACTTGTTGAATTCGTAAAATATTACTTGCCACACAGGCTACAATAATACGTCCTGTTGCATTTCTAAATGTATCTAAAATACTAGCTTCAATTTTACGATCACTAACATTTTCTTCATAACTTTCAGCATCACTAGAATCACTTAATAAGGCTAAGACATATTCTTCTCCAATATCCGTAATACGACCAAAATTACTTTGATAGCCAACGGCAGCACTTTGGTCAAACTTAAAGTCTCCAGTATAAACAATACTTCCGTCTGCTGTTTTTAAAACAATCGCTACTGAATCTGGAATAGTATGAGTTGTTTTGAAAAATTTCACCGTTACAGATTCAAAATCAATTTCTGTATTTTCAGTGACGATATGATAATCATCAAATCCTTTTACTTGTTTAGAAGACTCTACATAATATTTTGCTAAAGCAATCGTTAATTCTGTCCCAAAAACTGGTGCTTGAATATTTTTTAGAAAATAAGGAAGAGCTCCTACTGCATCCGCATGACCATGGGTTAAAAATACTCCTGCAATCCGATCTTTATTGTCTTCTAAGTAAGTAAAATCTGGAATCACGACATCGATTCCTAATAATTCGTCTTCTGGATAAACCAATCCACAATCTAAGACGAAAATATCTTCATCTACTTCAACGGCATATAAACTCTTACCGTTTTCTCGAACGCCTCCTAGCGCCATTATTTTAATTGAACTCATAGTTCACCTCATCTTATTTATTTGTTGTATTTTGTCTTACCAACTTGTTTACATTCTTATTCTAGAATACCATATTTACGATTTTTTGACTAACATTTCATATTTTTTCTTGGAAATAAAAAAGGAATTAAGCTTATTAACTCTACTTAATTCCTTTTCTCAAATTTTTCATTACTCAAATTTTTAAAATATCAAAACTATATAAATCAATAAATTTTTTTAGTTGAATTTTAAATTATTTTAAACAATAAATCTACTAAGACTGTTCCTAGTTAATATTATGTTAGCTGAGAAAAATCATTTACACGAATGACTTCATCGACTTTTTCCCAAATAACTGGATTATGGGTTGCAATAATAATCGTTCTATTCTGATTTTTTAGAGACTCTAATATCGAAAGTAGCTCCTTAGAATTTTCAGGATCAAGTGATGCCGTTGGTTCATCAGCTAAAATTATAGGTGGATTTTTTAATATAATTTTTGCTAATGCTACACGTTGAGCTTCCCCACCTGATAATTCAAAAATAGGTTGCTTTAAATCAATATAAGATAAATTAACAGAAGTCAAAGCTTGATTCATTAAAGATATTTTATCTTTTTCTTTAAGTTTTTTACCTACTAATCCAAGATTCAAGTTTTCTCTTACTGTTCGACTTTCAATCAAACCAAAATCTTGAAATAAATAACCTAAGTAATCTCTAAAGAAAACAGATGGCTTTATTTTTTTTAGATTAATACCATCGTAAATAATTTCTCCTTTATCATAAGCTTCTAATCTCCCAATCATATTTAACAGAGTAGTCTTACCACATCCACTAGTGCCAATCAGGGCATAAATTTTTCCTTTTTCAAACTGAATATTCATACCAGAAAATAATTGGCGATTTCCAAATTGTTTAGATACATTTTTAAGTTCAAGCATATTATTTTCCTTTCATAATTGTTATAGAAATATTAGATTCCTTTTGTGATTGACGATAAAGAGCGAAAATTGCACAAATTAGGAAGACGAATAATGTTAGAATTCCTATTACCAAATCTCGACTAACGATAACATAAAGAAGAGCTCCAATTAGAAAACTTGAAAATTGACTAATTAAATATTGAGAATGCGTTTCAAAAAAACGTAAACCCGAAATCCGTTTAATCAAAATATCTCTACGAAATTGTTCAAAATAAAGCAGATTAACAGAATAAAAAAGTAATAATGAACTTGCAACTCCAACAATAGCTCCCAAAATAAGCGTTAGAGTTTCATTTTGAACTTCGTTGTAACGAGATAAATAAACACTTCTACCTTCTTTTAAATAAGAAACTTGGTCATAAATCCCCAATTTTTTCAAAAGACTAATTTCTTTTTCATAATTCTTAAAGAAAATTTGTTTTCCAGCCTTAATAGACCAACTAGTCTTAGAAATAAAACTATCGCCTGTAGAAGTGGGGGTAAATACGACTAAAATTGGATCATTTAGATATTGAAGCGACACAGGACTTTCACCATTATTATAAACAAATCTTTTTCCTCCTATTGGAAGATAATAAATAAAAGCTTTCATTTCATATTCTAATTCTGAATCCTCATCCTCACCTGATTTTCCATAATAATTCATATTTTCTTCAAATAGCTTTCTAATATTTTCTTCCTGATTACGCAGTGTTTCTGGTAACAAGAGTCCAAACTCTCCTTTTTGAAGATGAGCTAATTTCGATTTGGCTTCATCATCTATGTCAATATTTTCTTTTTCCAAATAACTTGGACTTACAAATAGAGTATTAGCGTCAGGACTATACGTATCAAGCGTTTCACCTTTTTCATTTTTCCCACTTGGATTTGCAAAATGTACAAGATTATCTTTTATATAGATAGCCTTTTCTTTTTCAATCGCTTCCTTAGCAAAGTCATACCATTTATTCTGATTTTCTGTTTCTTTTCTTCTATCTCCTAAACCAAAGGATATTTGATAGTAACCTTCCCTTTCTTGCCACGCTTGTTTTGAAATTTCAAGTTCTTTTAAACGATTATATGAGGTTAAACCAGATTTAATAGCATAGCCAACTGTAAAAACAGCTACTAACTGACATAATAATGTTAAAATCATCAAACGTTTAAGTGGCAATCTTCCCTTTATGATAGGTACTAATACATTATAATTTAAGCTCATTAAGTAAAGCGACATTAATAGTAATGATATTACAATTAAAAATAGAAGATAGATACTAATTCCAAAACTATATATTTCAAATAAAATTGAATAAAAGTTTCCTTGAATTTGAAGTACTAGACCTCCACATAAAATAGAAATAAAAGCTGATATAAAAATCCATTTCACATCACTAAATAAAGAATGCCACATTATTGTAAGTAAGGTTTGACCAGATAATAATTTTATTCCTGCTTCTCTCATATCCTTAACTTTACTAATAATAAGCATTGAAAAGAAAGCCAACCCAAATATTGCTAAACTAATCAAAATAAGTGGATTTAGTAAAATTTGAAATGCTAAAAAATATGGTGGTATTTTCCTATCAGCAATTGCCTTATAACCAAACTCTCCTAATTTTTCGGCTAGTTTCTCTTTAGTCAGAGAACCTGACAAAATAAGATAACTATTCAAAGGATCACTTTGTTCTCTACTTTCTTGATTTGCTTTATTGAATCCTCTTGGTAAGTCTCCTTTACCATAAGTCGCATAAGTAAAATTAGTATTCCCATCTTTACTAGGTTCAACTATTCTTCTAGCTATCAAACTACTCTCTTCATTTACAAACTCTTCTAACTTCTGCTCAAAAACCTCACGTGTTAGTTCTTTAGCATCCTTTTTCAAACGAGTTAAGGTTACAGAATCATAGCTAGCGTATAAATACTGCGGAGCACGTAATTGTATAATCCAAATAAAGAAGAAGCTGAGAAGAAATGTTGATAAAAAAATAAATATTTTTTTCATAATAGCCTCCTGAAAAAATATGGTTAGTCTTTTAAATTCATATATTTTTTGTAGAACCAAATCATCGTCGATAAAAAATAATAATGATAACTCCTTCTACTATTTCAGTTTTTCCTAATTTTGTACATAAATTATGTAATGTATAAATAGAATCTAATCAAATCAATAAAGATTTTTGTAACATTTCTTATCATATTTATCCATTTAATAAAGAAATAACTTTCAATTAAGAAAAATATTATTAGATAATAAAAAATTCACCGCCTTTTGTACCATTGTGTTAATGCATTAATACACTTTTCTTTTAACTGTATTAAACGCTTGATACATTTAATCCGTCAATCTTTTTTTAAAAACATTTTCTAAAAAAATAAAAAAATGAGACTAGGTTTTCCCTAGCCTCATTTCATGAATGATTAAGCTTCTTTTTCGATTAATGCTTTACGAGATAAGTTGATACGACCTTGTCCATCAATTTCAGTAACTTTTACTTTTACTTTATCTCCAATCGCTAATACATCTTCTACTTTCGCTACACGTTCATGCGCTAATTCAGAGATGTGAACTAATCCATCTTTTCCTTTTGCAATTTCAACAAAAGCTCCGAATTTTTCAATACGGCGAACCGTTCCTTCATACACTTGTCCAGCTTCAATTTCACGTGTTAAATCTTCAATAATTTCTTTTGCACGTTGAATCATTGCAGCATCAGTTGAAGCGATGGATACATGACCTTCTTGATCGATATCAATTTTAACGCCAGTTTCATCAATAATGCTATTGATTGTTTCTCCACCACGACCGATAACAACTTTAATTTTATCTGGGTGAATAGAAATCATTTCAATCTTAGGTGCATATGGGCTTAACTCTTTACGAGGTTCAGCAATTGTAGAAGTTAATTCTTCTAAAATTTCAAAACGAGCTTTTTTCGCTTGCGTTAATGCTTCACGTAAAATTTGTTCTGTAATTCCTTGGATTTTAATATCCATTTGTAATGCTGTAATACCAGTTGTTGTACCAGCAACTTTAAAGTCCATATCTCCTAAATGGTCTTCTAACCCTTGGATATCTGTTAATACTGTATAGTTTGTACCATCAGAAATTAATCCCATCGCAATACCCGCTACAGGAGCTTTAATTGGTACTCCTGCTGCCATTAAGGCTAATGTTCCCGCACAAATACTTGCTTGAGAAGATGAACCATTTGATTCTAACACTTCTGATACAAGACGAATTGTATAAGGGAAATCTTCTGGAGTTGGAATCACTTGTTTCAATGCACGTTCCCCTAAAGCACCGTGACCAATTTCACGACGACCTGGGCTTCCAGCACGACCTACTGAACCTACAGAGAATTGTGGGAAATTGTAGTGGTGAATGAATCGTTTACCTTCTTCAATTCCTAAACCATCAATGACTTGATATTCTCCTAAAGGTGCTAATGTAGCTGAAGTTAATGCTTGAGTTTGTCCACGAGTAAATAAACCTGAACCATGAACACGTGGTAATAAGTCAATTTCTGAAGACAATGGACGAATTTCGTCAATTTTACGACCATCAGGACGTACTTTTTCTTCTGTAATTAAACGACGTACTTCGTCTTTTTCAAGATTATCCACTAATTGAGAAACTTGTTTTAATAAACCTGCTTTTTCATCATTTTCTTCTAAAACAGCTTCAAAATGTTCTAAGGCAGTTTCTTTAACTTTTTCAATATTTTCTTCACGAGCTAATTTTTCTTCTGTTTGGATTGCATTAATCATTGCTTGACTGAATAAGTCTTTCACTTGTTTTTCGATTTCTGGATCAAATGATAGCAATGTTACTTCCATTTTTTCTTTTCCAATTTCTTGGACAATTTGTTGTTGGAAAGCTACTAATTTTTTTATTTCTTCGTGACCGAATAATAATGCTCCTAACATATCTTCTTCGCTCACTTCTTTAGCAGAGCTTTCTACCATGTTAATCGCAGTTGCAGTACCCGCTACAGATAATTCGATATCTGATAATTCAGCTTGTTCAGTTGTAGGGTTGATCACGTATTCTCCGTTAACACGACCAACATCTACCCCAGCAATTGGACCATCAAATGGAATATCTGAAATACATAATGCTAAACTTGAACCAAACATAGCAGCCATTTCTGGTGGACAGTTTGGATCTACAGACATTACAGTATTTGTAATTTGAACTTCATTACGGAAACCTTCCGCAAACATTGGACGAATTGGACGGTCAATTAAACGAGCTGTTAATGTCGCATGTTCACTTGGACGTCCTTCACGTTTAATAAATCCTCCAGGAATTTTACCTGCTGCATACATTTTTTCTTCATAGTTCACTGTTAATGGGAAGAAATCTGTATCCTTTGCTTGTTTTGTACCAACGGCTGCTGTTAATACAACTGTATCTCCATAACGAACTAAGACAGCACCATTTGCTTGTTTTGCTAATTGGCCGATTTCAACTTGTAACAGTCTTCCGCCCCATTCATAGCTATATACTTTTTTCTCTGACATATCGATTCTCCTTTTCTTCTTTTTAAGAGTATCTTTTAAACCTACTTTTAGAAATATAAACAGACGAAAAACTCACCTTCTTATATTTCTAAAGTAAGCACGCTAAAAAGAATACTCCTTGATTGTCATACGCAATAATTCTACCATAAACGATACTGAATAACTATTTTTTTGAGTAAACTTTAGCATTTTTTGAAAAAAATCCTAAAAACGATTGCATTTTAACTTCAAAGTGCTATACTAAAAAAGTAATTAATGCCTCCTTAGCTCAGTTGGTAGAGCAGTAGACTCTTAATCTATGGGTCACAGGTTCGAGCCCTGTAGGGGGCATCTAAATCAACAGGAAGAAGCCTTGATTTACAGGGCTTTTTTGCTTGTTTATAACTGATTTACCCCACTTTTAAATCTAGATTTTCTTTTTTAATCAAATTACATCTTAACAAATAGTGTAAACCCATTTACTTTTGCTTTGATGCCATACAATATTTTCATGTAGAGAAGACAAATTTTATC
>NZ_CAURVN010000016.1:0-28722 GCF_963528195.1 uncultured Granulicatella sp. | reverse complement strand
ACCAACTTTTGTTTCTGTCATGAGTAAGACGGTAAAACCGTCTTGGAGTTTTCCTATAACATAAGCCATTTTTGGCTTATGTTATTTTAGCTACTATGGAATTTCTATTCTTTTTTGTCAAAAAGTCAAAAAAAGTCAAAGAAAATGTTTGACCTTTATTGACTAATGGTGTATACTATAAACATCAAAGAAATTTGATAAAGAAATGGAAGAAAAAGAATGGGGGAAGCAAGATGAATATTGAAAAAATGACAACGATGATGCAACAATCACTTGCTCAGGCACAAGAAATTGCGCAAAATAGAAAACATCAAGAAATCGATGTCTCACATTTGTGGAAAGTGTTTTTAACTCCAAATCATTTTGTGAGAAATCTATATGAAGATGTCCATGTTCCAATTTCAGAATTAGAAAAATTTGTGGATGAAAAAATTGATCAATTACCAATAGTAGAAGGAAACCAAGTTCAATATGGTCAAAGTATAAGTCCATCTTTGTATCAATTACTAACAAAAGCAGATGAAATTAGACAACAATTTCAAGATGAATATTTAGCAACTGAAGTGATTGTATTAGCTTTAATGGAAACCAATCATCCAATTAAAGAATTTTTATTGAAACATCAAGTAACAAAACAAGTATTACAAGAAAGAATTGAAAAATTGAGAGGAGGAAGTCGTGTGACTAGTCAAAATCAAGAAAATCAATATGAAGCATTAAAACAATATGCACAAAATTTAAATGAAGCAGTAAAATCTGGAAAACAAGATCCAGTTATTGGACGTGATGAAGAAATTCGTGATGTCATTCGTATTTTATCTAGAAAAACAAAAAATAATCCTGTATTAATTGGAGAACCTGGGGTAGGTAAAACAGCTATCGTAGAAGGTCTTGCACAAAGAATTGTACGAAAAGACGTTCCTGAAAATTTAAAAAATAAAGTGATTTACTCATTAGATATGGGAGCCTTGATTGCTGGTGCTAAATTCCGTGGAGAATTTGAAGAACGATTAAAAGCAGTTTTAGCAGAAGTAACAAAATCAGAAGGGCAAATTATTTTATTCATCGATGAGATTCATACCATTGTTGGAGCTGGTAAAACAGAAGGTTCAATGGATGCCGGTAACTTATTAAAACCAATGTTAGCTCGTGGAGAATTACACTGTATTGGAGCAACAACATTAGATGAATATCGTGAAAATATGGAAAAAGATAAAGCTTTAGAAAGACGTTTCCAAAAAGTATTAGTTCATGAACCAACGGTAGAAGATACAATTTCTATTTTACGTGGATTAAAAGAACGTTTTGAAATTCACCATAGTGTTAATATTCATGACAATGCTTTAGTAGCGGCAGCAACTTTATCAAATCGTTATATTACAGATCGATATTTACCAGATAAAGCGATTGATTTAGTCGATGAGGCATGTGCAACGATTCGTGTAGAAATGAATTCAATGCCAACACAATTAGATGCTGTCATTCGTCGTTTAATGCAATTAGAAATTGAAGAACAAGCATTAAAAATGGAAAAAGATGAAGCAAGTAAAAAACGCTTATCGATTCTTCAAGAGGAATTATCAACATTACGTGAAGAAGCAAATAGCTTGAAAATGAAATGGGAAATTGAAAAAGAAGAAGTGAATAAAATTCGTGATAAACGTGAAGAAATTGATCGCTTAAAACATGAATTAGATGAAGCAGAATCAGAATATAATTTAGAAAAAGCTGCTGAACTTCGTCATGGTCGTATTCCTAAATTAGAAAAAGAAATTCAAGAATTAGAAGCTCAAGCAAAACTTCATGCTCAAGAAGATAATCGATTAGTGCAAGAAGCTGTAACAGATGAAGAAATCGCTCGTGTTGTTGGTAGATTAACAGGTATTCCAGTAACTAAATTAGTAGAAGGAGAAAGAGAAAAACTTCTTCAATTAGAAGATACTTTACATGAACGTGTGGTTGGGCAAGATGAAGCTGTTCAAAAAGTGGCAGATGCAGTCTTACGTTCTCGTGCAGGATTACAAAATCCAAATAGACCAATTGGTAGCTTCTTATTCTTAGGACCAACTGGTGTTGGTAAAACAGAATTAGCGAAAACATTGGCAGAAAACTTATTTGATAGTCAAGACCATATGGTCAGAATTGATATGAGTGAATATATGGAGAAATTCTCTGTGAGTCGTTTAGTCGGAGCACCTCCAGGATATGTTGGTTATGAAGAAGGCGGTCAATTAACAGAAGCCGTTCGTCGTAATCCGTATACCATTGTTCTATTAGATGAAATTGAAAAAGCCCATCCAGATGTCTTCAATATTTTATTACAAGTATTAGATGATGGTCGTCTAACAGATTCAAAAGGTAGAGTGGTTGACTTTAAAAATACTGTCTTTATTATGACAAGTAATATTGGTTCTCAATTCTTATTAGAAATTCAAGGAGAAACAATTGATGATGAAACAAGACAAGCAGTGGAAAGTGTCTTGAAGGGTACATTTAAACCTGAATTTTTAAACCGTATTGATGAAACAATCTTCTTTACACCATTATCAAGAACTCATATTCATGGCATTATTGGTAAGATGTTGAAAGATTTAAATCTTCGTTTACAAGAGCAAGAGATTCAATTAGAATTCACGGATGAATTGAAAGATTGGATTTCGGAAAATGCTTATAATCCGGTTTATGGTGCTAGACCAATTGCTCGTTATATTCAACGCGAAATTGAAACACCATTAGCAAAAGAATTAATTCGCTCAAGTATTTTACCAGGAAATACTGTGAAATGTGATGTAGTAGCAGACCATGTTACCTTTCATGTAGTTGAAGAATAATATGGAAATAAAATTAAAAGAATAAATAAAATAAGAATAACTTTTCAATGTAGTAGTACTATAAACCACTATCTTGTGGTTTATAGTACAGGAAAATTTGAGACTTTGGCTCAAATTTTAGCCATGAGACCGTAGGTCTGCTGGCGTCCTTACTACTTGAAAAGTTATTCTTTTTTATTTATTCACTAACCGGTTTGCGTTTGCGAACTCCCCAGAATTGGAAGTAGTCGGTACGAATTGCACCATTATATAATTTACGTTTCTTAGTGGCTTGTTTTCCATAATGTTCTTCAAAACTTAAATCACTCGTTAAAATATACTTACTCCAAGTTTCTAATGGTTCATAAGTTTGTCCCATTTGACGGTAAATATTTTGAGCTTGTTCTTCAGACAATAAACGATCACCATATGGTGGATTAGCAACTAATACACCATTTTCTTTTTTCGTGCGGAAATCTTTCAATTGCATTTGTTTAAATTCAATATGTTCGCTAACACCAGCTTTAATCGCATTTTGTTTTGCAATTTCAATCATAGAACCATCAATATCAGCTCCAAGAATGTCTAATGTCACATCTGTACGAATTTCTTTTCTTGCTTCTTGGCGAACTGTATCAAATGCTTTTGGATCAAAGAAAGTCCATTTTTCAGCTGCAAATGAACGATTTAATCCAGGAGCGATATTTAATCCAATTAAAGCAGCTTCGATTGGAATGGTACCTGAACCACAACATGGATCGTAAAATGGTTTATCCGGGAACCAATTTGTTAACATGACAAGAGCAGCAGCCATATTTTCTTTTAATGGTGCGCCACCTTTTTCAGTACGGTAGCCACGTTTAAATAAACTTGTTCCACTTGTATCAATCGTTAATGTTACGACATCTTTAAGGATAGAAACTTCGATAGGATAGAGTGCTCCTGTTTCTGGTAAATGTGTTCTACGTGCATATGCTGCACTTAAACGATTAACAATTGCTTTTTTTACAATAGATTGGCAGTTAGGAACACTATGTAATGTTGATTTAACAGATTTTCCTGATACGGGAAATTCTGCATCAACTGGTAAAATTTGTTCCCAAGGGAGTGCTTTTGTTTGTTCAAATAAAGCATCAAAAGTTTTAGCCGTAAATTGACCAAAAACAATTTTAATACGATCTGCTGTACGTAAATAAATATTCGTTTTTGCAATATCATAATCATTTCCAGTAAAATAAGCTTTTCCATTTTCTACTTGGCAATCATATCCAAGAGTTCTTAATTCTTTTCCAACAAGTGCTTCAATGCCAGCTGCAGCAGTGGCGACTAATTTATAAGTTGTCATAATGATTTCCTTTCTATGAAAGTTTTGTTTTTCAAAAAAATACCGGGAGACCCCGGTAAATAACCTGAATGCAAACTTCTATAAGCCATGTTCTGTTCCATCAATTAGCAGGTTCTAATTGATTTCAGTAATCATCTGTCTACACAAATGTGCCTCTTATTTCGTTCATTTCCTAATAAAGAGTGCCCCTACCATAAGTTTGGGTTGCTCGCTCGAGGGGTTTACCGCGTTCCACCATTTCCGTTTCCAGAAATGCTTCGTCACTGTGGCACTTTCAAGAATACTTTGGCATAGAAATTCCTTAGCCATTTTTTCTGCCGTCAACAAGTTGTTGCCTTAGCTTATTGTTTCGCTAAGCACGAACACTACAGACATCTCAGTCTGTGCGAGCATGGACTTTCCTCAGTAGTGAATACACTACCGCGATTACTCAAAGTTTACAAGTATTATTAATCTTTGATTGGGGTAATGACACGAGTTTTGTCTAAATCGTCTTCGTCATCTTCTTCTAATTTTTCATCAAATACATGTTTTTCTAAATTCGCTAAACGTTTTAAAATATCAAAGTTTGTAACTCCAGCAGAAGGAATGCTAGCTGAGCGAGTTCCTTTTGTGACAGTTGCTTGTTTTGATAATTCGTCAACTTTATTTACTAAACGTTCATTTTCACTTTGTAAAAAGCTAATTTCTTTTTGGAATGTATCATAATCACGAATAATTAAATCTAAAAATGCATCTACTTCTTCAATATCAAATCCTCTAAATGAGCGTTTAAATTGTTTATTTAAAATATCTTTTGTTGATAAATGTCTTGCCATGGTTTCATTACTCCTTAATATCTATAATCAATCATCTTTTTGGTTAGGTTGCTTGCTACTCGATGCAAAAATGTCTTTTGCAAGCAGTGAAAAATCTATTGTTTTTCTATCTTCAATATCATACTAAAAAATCAGAAAAATTACAAATATGTTACATTAAATTTTTAGGCAATTTTTATTTTCTTTGTTATAATGTCTTGTGAACAATGATAAATGATTAAAGGAGAGTCAATAAATGGATTGGTTAGAAGTTACAGTAGTAACTCATACAGAAAGTGTAGAGGCAGTCAGTGAAATTTTTATGGAAATCGGTGCAAAAGGAGTTTCGATTGAAGATCCGCTCGATTATGATCAATTAAATCAAGAACAATTAGAATGGCTTTCAGTAGAAAGAAAGTCTTTATATGAAACAGATGAAGTTTTTGTTAAAGCTTATTTCCAACCAAATCAATGGAATGATGAAATGACGGAAACAGTTACGAATAGAGTTCAAGAGCTAAAATCTTTCGGATTAACAATTGGTAAGGGAATTGTGACATTACAAACAGTAGGAGAAGCAGACTGGGCAGAAGCTTGGAAAAAAAATTATTTCCCAGTTCGTGTCACAAGATATTTAACAGTTGTCCCTAGTTGGTTAGAGTATCAACAACAACAAGAAGATGAGCTCTTAATTCGATTAGATCCAGGTTTAGCATTCGGAACAGGTACACATCCAACGACTCAATTATCACTAGCAGCTTTAGAACAATATGTTCGTGGTGGAGAGAGTGTACTAGATGTTGGGACAGGCTCTGGTGTATTAAGTATTGCTGCTAAACTATTAGGTGCAAGTATAGTCACAGCTTTTGACATTGATGAAATGGCAACAAGAGTTTCAAAAGAAAACATCTCATTAAACCCAGAAGTTGGACAAATTGCTGTTTATGAAAATAATTTACTACAAGGTATTCAACAACCTTCTGATTTAATTGTAGCAAATATTTTAGCTGAGATATTATTAATGATGCCAGTTGATGCCTATCGTAATTTAAATGAAAATGGTGTTTTAATTTTATCAGGAATTATTCAGTCAAAAGCAGAGGAAGTACGTTCTGCTTATGAAAATGCAGGTTTTACTTTAAAACAACAACTCACAATGGGTGAATGGAATACATTTGTTATGACAAAAGTGAAAGACTAGGTGAAAGAGGATGCAACGTTATTTTATTAATCAAGTCGTTCAATCAGTCGGAGAAAAGATTTCTGTTCTAAAAGATCAAGAGCATCATATGGTAAAAGTGATGCGTATGAATATCGAGGAATGTTGTGAATTTGTATATGAAAATGAACAATTGTATATAGCAAAAATTACTCAACTATCTACATTCGAGTTAACAATAGAAGAACATAAATCACAAAATGTGGAATTACCGATTGATGTTACGATTTTTGTTGGGCTGTCAAAAGGGGATAAATTAGAAACCATTGTCCAAAAAGCAACAGAACTAGGCGTTCATACGATTGTTCCAGTAGAAATGAAACGGAATATGGTGAAATGGACAAAGGATAAATCTCAAAAGAAAATTGAAAGATTACAAAAAATTGCTCAAGAAGCTGCAGAACAATCCCACCGACTACATGTTCCAAAAGTGTTAGATTTAATGACTTTAAAGGAAAGTGTAATCTTAGCTAACCAATCGACAAAAGCATTAGTTGCATTTGAAGAAGTTGCTAAAGAAGGAGAAGCAGCAGTATTCCTTCAAACTTTGACTTCGTTACAAAAAGGAGATTCGATTGCCTTTTATTTTGGTCCAGAAGGTGGATTTGACCTGCAAGAAATTGAGTATTTAAATAGCCAGGAAGTACATTCTTGTGCCTTAGGTCCAAGAATTTTAAGAGCTGAAACAGCACCCATGTATGCACTTGCTGCAGTGTCCTATCATTTCGAGCTTTTAAAAGGTTAGAAATAGTTGACGGAAGGCTAAGAAAGAGATAGGATAAGTATTATCTAAAGTTAAGAAAGCAGTAACAAATAATAGTTTAATACGGTTACTGTTATGAATTAAGGGGAAAAACGTATATGTCAAAAAATAAAAATTATACGGCTGAAGATGTTGTTTCACTCTGTCGTGAATATATGAATGAAAAGAGTATTCAGTTCATAGAAAAAGCCATTGAATATGCGACCTTCGCTCATAAAGATCAAGTAAGAAAATCTGGCGAAGCATATATTGTTCACCCAATTCAAGTAGCTGGAATTTTGGCAGAATTGCGATTAGATCCAGATACGATTGCAACAGGATTTTTGCATGATGTTGTTGAAGATACAGGATTTACCATCGATGACATTGAATATGTATTTGGTAAAGATGTTGCATTTTTAGTAGATGGTGTTACAAAACTAGGGAAAATTAAATACAAATCTCATGAAGAACAACAAGCGGAAAATCATCGTAAAATGTTATTAGCAATGGCGAATGATTTAAGAGTTATTATGGTAAAACTAGCTGACCGTTTACATAATTTAAGAACTCTAAAATTCCATAAACCAGAAAAACAACGCATGATTGCGAATGAAACATTAGAGATTTATGCACCTTTAGCACATCGACTAGGGATGAATAAAATTAAGTGGGAATTAGAAGATACATCATTAAGATATTTAAACCCACAACAATATTATCGTATTGTTCAATTAATGGATTCAAAACGTGATGAACGTGAAGCATATATTCATGAAACAGTGGTGAATATAGAAGAAGCCACACAAGAATTAGAAATAGAAGCTGTAATATATGGTAGACCAAAACACATTTATTCAATTTATCGAAAAATGAAAGATAAAAAGAAAGAGTTTAATGAAATCTATGATTTATTAGCAATTCGTGTTTTAGTGAATAGTATTCGTGATTGTTACGCAGTTGTTGGAGCAATCCATACGAAATGGAAACCAATGCCTCGTCGTTTCAAAGATTATATTGCAATGCCGAAGGCAAATATGTATCAATCCATTCATACAACAGTTATTGGACCAGGTGGTAAACCGGTAGAAATCCAAATTCGTACATTTGAAATGCATGCAGTTGCTGAATACGGGGTTGCAGCTCACTGGGCTTATAAAGAAGGAAACACGCAAAAAGTATCAAATGATCCACTTCAAAAACAATTAGATTGGTTTAAAGATTTAATTGAATTACAAGATGATTCAAAAGATGCTAATGACTTTATGAATAGTGTAAAAGAAGATATTTTTGGAGATAAAGTATATGTCTTTACTCCAAAAGGAGATGTGTCTGAATTACCATTAGGATCTGGACCATTAGATTTTGCTTATAATATTCATACAGAAGTAGGGAATAAAACTGTCGGTGCAAAAGTAAATAATAAAATTGTTCCGTTAAATTATCAGTTAAAAACTGGAGACATTGTAGAAGTATTAACTTCTGCGAATTCATTTGGTCCATCAAGAGACTGGATTAATTTAGTATTTACGACTCGTGCGAAAAATAAAATTCGTCGTTTCTTTAAATTACAAAATCGTGAAGAAAGTATTCTACGTGGACGTGATTTATTAGAAAAACAAATTGCTGATTTAGAATTTTCTCCAAAAGACTTTTTAACGAAAACGCAATTAAAAGAAATTTCCAGTCGATTTAATTTTGCGAATGAAGATGATTTATTTGCAGCGATTGGATTTGGAGAAGTATCTGTTCAAACAGTTGCAAATCGATTGACAGATAAAGCTCGTCGAGAAATTGAAAAGCAAAAAATGCAAGAAGAAGCTTTTGAACAAACGACTGAAAAAATTCAACGAAAAGATACTCAAAAGATGAGTATTAAGCATGAAAATGGCGTCATTATTGAAGGAGTTAATAACTTATTAATTCGCTTAAGTCGTTGTTGTAATCCAGTACCGGGGGATGAAATTGTTGGATATATTACAAAAGGGCGTGGTATTTCTGTCCATCGTAAGGACTGTCCGAATGTGAAAGTTCAACAAGATCAACAAACTCGTTTAATTGATGTGGATTGGGAAGATACGGGTAATTCTAAGCAACAATATGATACAGAATTAGTTGTTGAAGGATACAATCGTAATGGTTTATTGAATGAGGTATTAAATGTCATCAATAGTATTACGAAGTCTTTAAATTCTGTAAATGGTAAAGTGGATTCTAATAAGATGGCTACAATTACAGTCAATATTGGAATTCATAATACGGAACAATTAGAATTTATTGTGAAGAAAATTAATCAAATTCCTGATGTTTATAGTGTTCGTCGTGTAATTTCATAATCGGATGCGAGAAAGAGGGAAGAGTTATGAAAGTTGTTTTACAGCGTGTTGCTCATGCGAGTGTTACAGTTGATGAGAAAGTCATTGGAAAGATTCAACGTGGTTTTCTGTTGTTAGTGGGTGTAACGCATGATGATGCAATGGAAGATATGGAATATCTTGTTCGTAAGATTGTTCAGATGAGAATTTTTGAAGATGAAGAGGGTAAATTGAATCGTAGTATTCAAGATATTGGCGGTGAGATTTTATCGGTTTCGCAGTTTACTTTGTATGCGGAGACGAAGAAGGGGAATCGTCCTTCGTTTTCAAAGGCAGCTCCTGGGGATGTTGCGCTTGAGATGTTTGAGCAGTTTAATGGTTTGTTAAGAGATACTGGGATTCCCGTTGAGACGGGGCAGTTTGGTGCGGATATGAAAGTAGAATTACTAAATGACGGACCAGTGACAATCCTATTGGATTCAAAAAATCGTTAATGGGGCGTAAGATAAAAAGAGAACGGGAAAGAAATTCTTGTTGTAGTAGCAATGGACGGCAGCAGACTCGCAAAAATGCAAGTCTCATGCCTAAAAATCGAGCCTTGGTCTCGATTTTTCCAGTAATAGAAGCCAATGTGGCTTCTATTACTTGTGCTACTACGGGAATTCTTTCCAGTTCTCTTTTTCTATACTTTTGAATGTTACTAACATAAGAAGCGTTGAAGACTTTTTAGAAATAGTAGCATGGACGTCAGCAGCTTCGTGAAGCGAATTTCGTGCTACTACGAAAAGTCTTTTTTGTTCTCTTTTTCTATACTCTTATTGTCGTTGGTTTTCTAGATCTGTGCGGACTACTAAGACGTCGCAGCTGGCGTTTCGGATGACGTATTCTGATACAGAACCGATAAATAAACGTTCGACTGCGTTGAGTCCTGTTGCGCCCATCATAATTAAATCAATTTGATAATCCTTTGGAATATTTTTAGAAATATAAACTTTTGGAGAACCATATTCTAAAACAAAATCGATGTCATTAAAATCATGTTCTTGGGCATATTGACGATATTCTTGGAATAAGTTTTCTGTTTGTCTTTGAATTTCTTCATTAAAGTTTCCTTCGAAACCAGTAGGAGTTTGAAGGACTCGTGTATCAATAATATGAGCAATTAACACTTGAGCACGATTTCTTTTAGCGACCTCAATTGCTTTTTCAAAAGCTAATCTAGCTTCATTTGATCCATCTACCGGAACTAAAATTTTTGAATATTCATGGAACATAACAATCACTCCTTCATCTTTATATCTTTATTATACCACTATGAAATAGTTTTAAAAGGGGTTTCATAAAGATAAAATCTGTTTATAAAAGAAAAAACCACTCAAAGAGTGGTCCAAAGTAAAAACTTTATTGATAGATTTCCGGTGATGCCGTTTGATGTATTTGATAGTTTTGAACCCGCATTCTAAGCAGGTGGGCTTCTATGAGTTACTTCATAACTTCCACGTGCAATGGCTTGTTATCCATAACAACAATCTGAATCCCTAAATAGTCATTAATTGTTCGGTCAACACATAGTAAATACCGCGCACATCTCAGATTTCTATGTCACTATAGTAGCACTCCTTCTTTAAAAAATCAATACTAAATTTGATAGCGTTTACTTATAATTGAAGAGCAAATATTTTTTAAGCAGATAAGTTGAAAATGATTTCAAATATGATATGATAAAGGAAAATTTAATAAAACCAAAACATTTGGGGTGCCAATTGGCTGAGATTATACCCATTGAACCTGATCTGGATAGTACCAGCGAAGGGAAATGTGGAATGTTACGATAGTAATTTTTTCTAATGATTTGTTTACTCGATATATAAAGATATTATTTTTATTTTTTATAATGTATTTATGTCAGAACTCAAAGATTTAGTTTCTATTACTTTGTTAATCGTGTTAGTGAATGAGCCTCCTTTTGT
Source organism: uncultured Granulicatella sp. (assembly GCF_963528195.1). GTDB lineage: Bacteria > Bacillota > Bacilli > Lactobacillales > Aerococcaceae > Granulicatella. The sequence continues at coordinate 17,524 of NZ_CAURVN010000016.1, read as the reverse complement.
TTTGAAAACGAAGGGAGTTTTTTTATGGAAAAATGGAGTTTGAAGGATGTCATTTTAATGGCATTATTAGCGTTTCTTTTTGGGGGCGTATTTATGGGAGCAGGATTTTTGTATGTCGCATTAGAAGTGGCATTAACGCCTGGAGGGTATCAACCTTTTGCAAATGAAATTTTATTTGGATTATGGACGATGGCTGCTCCGATGATTGGAGTACTATTGAAAAAGAAAGGAAGTTCGACTCTTGGAGAAATGTTAGCTGCGTTAGCAGAAATGTTAATGGGTTCTCATTTTGGAGTTGGAGTTTTAGTTTCTGGTTTTGTTCAAGGCTTAGGTACTGAAGCAGGATTTTTTGCAACGGGATATAAGAGATATGATACATTTTCTCTTACATTAAGTGCGATTGGAACAGTTGTCTTTAGTTTTATTTATGAGTATTTCAAATTAGGATATGGCGCTTATTCATTAGGATTTTTAGTTGCATTAATCGTTGTTCGTTTTATTTCTGTTTTTGTATTTGGAGTAGTATTTGTAAAAATTGTAATGAACTTATTAGAAAAAGTAAAAGCTACAAGAGGAAATTAATCAATGAATGGTATCACTTTAGTAGATGTGAGTGTTTGGCAAGGGAAAACTAACATTCTTCATCATCTCCATTGCCAACTGGAAATGGGCGAATTCATTTTATTAACTGGAGATACGGGAAGTGGAAAGTCAACTTTATTTCAATTTTTATCGGGTATTAAACTGATGACTTTTGAAGGACAGTGTTACTTATTAGGAAAAGATATTTCTTCCATGACACCTGTAGAAAGAGCAACTATTGCGGGAACTGTATTCCAAAAAGCATATCGCCAATTTACGATGAAAAATTTACGGAGCGAATTAACATTTACTCTTGAAAATTTAGGGTTTGATTATGAAGAAATTCAAGAAAGAATCCGTCATGTTACGATCGACACAGTAACGCAACATCTATTAGATCGACCTTTTGTTCAATTATCTGGAGGGGAGCAACAACGTTCTGCGATTGCAGTTTTATTAGCAATGGATGTTCCAATTTTATTATTAGATGAGCCATTTGCAAGTGTTGACGAGAAAAGTAGACGCTCCTTAATGAATTTATTATTTGAACTTTCTCAAAAGGGAAAATTAGTCATTGTTAGTGATCACGATACGAATGGATATAGCGAATATGTCAGTCGTGTATTACATATTCAGGAAGGGAGTTTGCAGACGGTTCCGATTAGTACGTTGTCGAATCATTCAGTTATTCCATTAGAACAAGAAGGCGCATCATCAGAGAAGTTTTTCACCTTTCAAAATGTTATAAAAGAAGGCTTATGGTCAATTCCAGAGTTTTCTTTAGAAAAAGGGATTACGACTTTAACAGGAGATAATGGTGTCGGAAAATCAACTTTACTAAGAGCAATGGTCCAATTGTCAAAAGTAAAAGGCAATTTTATGTATGAGGGGCAAAAAATAACAAAGAGAAATCGCTCTAAATTGTTAACATTGACAGTTCAAGAAGCGATGCATCAATTTGTCACTTTAATGCCAAGGGATGAATTGAATTTTGGAATGAAGAGATTTGCTGACACTCAAGAATGGCAAGAACGAATACTCACAGAAACAGCTTTAGGTTCAAAACTGGATACAAGTTTAATGTATTTAAGTGGCGGAGAACAAAAGTTGATTCAGCTAATCTGTATGCTAAGTTTAGAAATTCCATTTTTATTATTGGATGAACCTTTTACTGGATTAGATAAAAAAAGTTGTCAATTGATAGGAGAATGGATGAAGTGGAATCAACAAACACATGATCAACAATTATTAGTTGTTTCTCATCGATTAGCCCCTTTAGAAGGTGTGAGTCAAAATCATATTCAAATCAGTGAGCAGACATTACAAAAAGGGGGAATTCAACATGGAAAAACAGTCTAAAAGTTTAGCTTTTTCTCTTTTTCTAATCATAGTAACGATTGAATTATCGTTTGTTCCTTCAAATGTCTTGAATAGTTTTGTATTAGTTGTTGGATTCTTGTATCTGCTTTGGAAGAAGCAGTGGGGCGTCATTGGTGCTACCATTATTGTTCCATTGTTTCCAGCGATTGGTAGTTATTGGTCGATTCGTGTTCAAGGAATTCATCTAGAGCTTGCTTCCGTTATGTTTACTAGAACATTTGCATTTGCTCTATTAGGATTTTTATTGGCATTTAGTGTGGATTTGGAAGAATTATTATTAGTTTTGGAACAAAAAGGATTGCCTCCTCATTTTGTCTATGGCTTATTAGTCATTATTCATGCTTTTCCATATATTAGAAGAGAAGTTGTGCAAATGAAGGAAGCGAGTCAATTAAGAGGTCGACCCTTACATTTTTGGTCAAGCTTATATTATATCAAAGTTATTTTTACAGCTTATCACTTACAAGAGCAATATGAACAAGCGATGATTAGCCATGGATTTGATGAAAAAGGAAAACGAACACCATCGATTATTTGGAAAAATGATGGTAAAGCTTTGGGATGGATGATTTTATTATTTGTAGTAGGAAATAGTATTGGATGGTTATGGAGGTAGGAAAATGACATTTACAGAAAAAGCCATGGTAGTTTCTAACCGTTATTGGCAAGGAAGTTTTGAACATCCATTTGTAACGGGATTACAAGATGGGACATTGGGGGATTCGATATTTCGTTATTATTTATTACAAGATCGTTATTATTTAGAACATTTTAGTAAAATCTATCAAATTATTTCTGATGCATCTGATGATGCAGAAGTGAAAGAATTAATGCGTAGAAATTCGCAACATTTAGCAGAAGGAGAACAATTAATTCGAGAAGAATTTTTTCAAGAATTAGGTATCGATGAAGAAGAAATCAAAAATACACCGATTGCTCCAACTGCTTATAATTATGTATCACATTTATATCGACAACTATCAGAAAAAAATGTCGTTGTAGCTTGTGCCGGAATGTTACCTTGTCCGTGGTTATATCAAGCCATTGGAGAACAATTAATCAAACAAGGTTCCCCTCATGAAATGTATCAACGATGGATTATGACCTATGCGGGAGAAGACAGTAAAGAAGCTGTTCAATATGAATGTGGTGTTATCGAACGATTATATCAAGAGGCAACTGGTGAAACAAAAGAAGAAATGATAGAAGCATTTTATCGTAGTTGCCAATTTGAGTACCTATTTTGGGAAATGGCTTATACACATGAAACATGGAAATTAGAAGGTTAGGAAGGTTATAAAAATGAGTAGAAATAAAAAAATTATGTTTTTAGCAATGATGGTAGCGCTAGATGTGGTTTTATCCCCATTAATGCGAATTGAAGGAATGGCACCAATGTCTAGTACGATTAATGTCATTGCAGCAATGTTGATGGGACCAGTATACGGAGTAGCTATGGCATTTTTAACAGCGATTCTTCGTATGACTTTATTAGCAATTCCACCTTTAGCTTTAACAGGTGCAGTATTTGGAGCTTTATTAGCTGGGATTGGAGCAAGAATGACTAAAAACATCTATGGAGCCATGATTGGTGAATTTATTGGAACAGGATTAATTGGTTCTCTATTATCTTATCCTGTAATGGTTTGGTTTACTGGCACAACAACTGGTTTATTCTGGTTTGTTTATACACCACGTTTTTGTGGAGGAGCGATTATTGGCTCAACAATTGCTTGGTTAGTTTGGGTAAAATTAAAAAACGTATCAACAATTCAACGAATTCAAAAATTATTTGCACCAACTAAGGAATGTCCATTATGCAAAAAGTTTTAGAAAAAATTTTCCCATTACAACGCCCTCTGATTCATTGCATTACGAATGGAATTACAAAGGAATTAGTGGCAAATGCATTATTATATGTAGGGTCAAAACCAATTATGGCTGAAGATGAACGAGAAATTGAATCAGTTATTCAAGTATCATCTGCCGTATTACTAAATATTGGACATTTAACAGAGCAAAAAGAAGCTTGCATCATAAAAGCTGCAAAACTTGCGAATAAGGCTCAAAAACCTCTTGTCGTAGATGCTGTTGGAATAGTGGGACTATCCAATCGTCTTGTTTTAGTACAACGTTTATTAGACATTGGCGTTACCGTTGTGAAGGGAAATATTTCAGAAATGAGAAGACTAGCTGGACTAAAGAGTAGTGCCAAAGGAGTCGATAGTGCTAAGGAAGACCAAAGTTTGATGGAATTACAAGAATTGGCTCACGCATTAAGAAAATTGGCTAAAGTTTATCCTCAAACTGTTTTTCTAGCAACAGGTGAACAAGACTTAGTCGTTACTGATTCAAACTGTTTTTGCCTAAAAAATGGAGTAGATTCTTTAGAATTATTTACAGGTACAGGAGATATAGTGGGAGCTCTCATTACAGGCGTTTTAGGAAGTGGAATTGAACCACTAGAAGCGACGATTGGTGCGATTAGTTACTTTAATGTATGTGGAGAAAAAGCAAGCAAGGTACTCCAGCATGGAATGGAAAGTTTTCGTATAGAAACTTGTAATCAACTATCAAAATTGTACCAAGAAAATTGGCAAGAAATGCTAAAAATGGAGGACTGGACAAATGAAGAAGTTAGATAAAACATTAACCCTTTATTTAGTAACGGCACGCTATGATTGGAAAGAAGAAGACTTTTTGAATAAAGTAGAAGAAGCTTGTAAGTCTGGTGTAACTCTTGTGCAATTAAGAGAAAAAGAATGCAGTACAAGAGAATATTATGAATTAGCTCAAAAAGTTAAGACTATCACAGATAGATATCAAATTCCTTTGATCATTGATGATCGAGTGGATATTTGTTTAGCCGTTGATGCTAGTGGTGTGCATATTGGAGCAGATGAATTACCTGTTGAAGTAGTTCGAAAACTCATTGAAAAAGACAAAATTCTAGGAGTTACAGCTAAAACAGTTGAACGAGCATTAGAAGCAGAACAACAAGGAGCAGATTACTTAGGTGTAGGAGCCATTTATCCAACGACGACAAAAGTCATTACTCAACCAACCTCTATTGAAACGCTTAAGGAAATTGCGACAACCGTATCGATTCCTATCGTAGCCATTGGTGGTATTAAAGAAGACAATATGGAACCACTGGAAGGGACAGGTATAGCAGGTGTTGCCATTGTTAGTGAGATAATGAAAGCTAAAGATATCAAAGAAAAATGTCACTGTTTAAGAAAAAAAGTAACGGAAATTTTAGGAGGGGAAGCAAATGAGTAATGAAACTATACAAGTAGTGACTATTGCTGGATCTGATTCAGGAGGCGGAGCAGGAGCTCAAGCAGATTTAAAAACATTTCAAGCTCGTCAAGTTTTTGGAATGAGTATTTTTGTAGCTTTAACAGCGCAAAATACTTTAGGAGTACAAGCGGTTCATGAAGTACCAAGTGCATTTATTGATGCGCAATTTCAATCATTAGCAAGTGATTTTCAAATTCGTGCAGCAAAAACAGGAATGTTAGCAGATAGTCGAGTTGTTCGCACTGTAGTAGAAAATTATAAAAAAGTAAATTTTGGACCATTAATTGTTGATCCAGTTATGATTGCTAAAGGCGGACACCCATTATTACAACCAGAAGCCATTGAAACGATTAAAAAAGAATTATTACCAATTGCCACAGTTTGTACACCAAATTTACCAGAAGCAGAAGAATTAATTGGTAAGAAAATCTTAACAGAAAAAGATATGATGCAATCTGCAGCTATTTTACAAAATCTTGGAGTAAAAAATGTCATTATTAAGGGCGGACATGGAATGCTGGATATTGTAAAAGACTTTGTCTTATTAGAAGACGGAACAGCATTTTGGACAGAAGCTAAACGAATTCAAACAGCTTCTACCCATGGAACAGGTGATACATTCTCCGCTTGTATTACAGCTGAATTAGCAAAAGGACAGCCTTTGAAAGAGAGCATTATTACAGCTCGTAAATTTATTCAAGGAGCGATTGCTCAACCAATCTATGTAGGAAATGGACACGGCCCAACAAATCACTGGGCGAAGTTGGATGACAGTGTTCGAGTAATTGAAGCGTAAGAAAATAGGAATATGACTTTTCGATGTAAGAAAGGATGACAGTGTGTTGTCATTAGTTTTACTCTTGGAGAGTTGTATTCCTTTTTTAGTTGCATCTTAGAGTGGATGGAATTTCTCCTAAATCATATTGAAAGCTAGGTAAACTAATAGTAAAATGAAAGCGAATAAAATATGTTTTGTAGGGGAAATGAGTATTATGGTACACAATAAAAAATGGTTTTACGGATTTATTCTACTCTTTTTAGGGAACTCACTTTTGTTAAGATCAACAGAGTTTTCTATAATAGTGTCAATTATAATCATACTATTAGGTCATTTATTTATTATACTGATTGGAAAAGAACAGTTTGGTCTGAAAAAAATTATTAAAAGTAATATCGTGATTGCGTTAGTTTTTACGATATATTATTTTGTTTTCAATCAAATGCGATTAGGTTTGCTCCATAATATTTTCATTGCACTGATAGTGTATATTTCATTTTGGTATTTAAGTCAGGCAAAAGAAAAACAAGAAACGAAGAAAAACAAATAAACATTCTCTGATAGTGGTATGATTGTAACGTTGTTTAATAGTTTATAGTATCGATTATGAGGATTAAAATAAAGCTTAAAACTAGTAGAGCTGAGAAAATATACTGACAATATATCTAATATAAATCATAATAGTGAAAATTACGAGGAGATAATCAGATGAGTAATTATATAAAATTTAATGAAGATAGATGGAATAATGTAAATAATGACTATACTGAGCCATTAACACATGAACAATTAGAAGAACTTAAAAATAAGCCCATTTCTGTTGCATTAACGATTGGAAAAAAAGTTCCGGAAGAATGGTTTGAAAAAGCTAATGGAAAAAAGATATTAGGTTTAGCTTGTGGTGGTGGACAGCAGGGACCAGTTTTTGCTTTAAAAGGGTATGATGTTACCATAATGGACTTTTCTAAATCACAATTAGAAAGAGATGAAATGGTTGCTAAAAGAGAAGGGTTAACAATCAACACAGTTCAAGCTGATATGACAAAACCATTCCCATTTGATGATGAAACTTTTGATATTATTTTTAATCCGGTTTCAAATGTATATATCGAAGATTTAGAAAACATGTATAAAGAAGCCTCCCGAGTATTGAAAAAAGGTGGACTGTTAATGGTCGGATTTATGAATCCATGGATATACATGTATGATTCTGACATTGTATGGGATCAACCTGATGAGGAATTACTTTTAAAGTTTTCACTTCCTTTTAATTCAAAAGAACTTGAACAAGAAGGCAAGATAACCATAAATCCAGAATATGGATATGAATTTAGCCATACCTTAGAAACTCAGATTAGAGGACAACTTAAAAATGGTCTTGCTATGATCGATTTTTATGAATCATGTGATAAAAGAAATAGATTATCCCATTATGGAAATGACTATATAGCTACACTTTGCGTTAAACTATAATGATATAGAACATACTTCAGGAGAATAGCTTAGAGGGTTAAAATCTAAAAGTTCAAGTTTGTATCATTGAATATAACGATTTTAGAAACAGTAAATCAAATTGGTTTACTGTTTTTTATTTACTAAAAATCAGAAAGGAGAACAGAAATTGAAAAATATAGATGAAAAAATCTTAATGGTAGAAGAGGAAACTAAGCAGTTACAAAACAAAAGAAAAAAACTCATCAGTCAGCAGAAACAGGAAGAACGAAAGAAAAGAGATAAAAGGTTTTATGAAAAAGGAGCAGTTTTTGAAAGTATTTTTAACGAAAGCAAGGATTTTACTAAATATGAATTTTATTAGCTAATTATATTTCAAAATATCAAAGAAACAATAAAAAATCAAAAAATCGTGGAGAAAAGACCACCAACACACTTTGCGGTAAAGCAATATAAGTTGGCTGCGGGAGTAATAGAATTAAGGAGAACACTTAATCACTGTTTTAGTGAAATATATACTTCTTAATTCTTTTTTATTTAAAAAATTAAGAGGAAGGAGGTAAAAATGAGGAATTATGAAAAGATAACAGCACTCTATGAGAGACTAAGTCGTGATGACGAACTTCAAGGAGAAAGTAATTCAATCGTCAATCAAAAGAAAATCCTTGAAGAATATGCAAGTAAAAATAATCTATCCAACATCATACATTTTACAGATGACGGAATCAGCGGAACACAGTTTGACAGACCGGGATTTATGGCAATGATGAACGGAGTTAATCAAGGGAATATCGGTTGTATCATCGTAAAGGATATGAGTAGACTTGGCAGAGATTATCTTAAAGTCGGTCAATGTATGGTAATCCTAAGACAAAAGGGCGTAAGGTTGATTGCTATCAATGACAATGTAGATAGCTTTTACAGAGAGGATGACTTTACCCCTTTTAGAAATATTATGAATGAATGGTATGCAAGAGATACTTCAAGAAAAATACAATCTACATTCAGGTCAAAAGGAGAAAGCGGTAAGCATACGGCAAGCTCTCCACCTTATGGTTATATCAAAGATGAAAAAGACAAAGATAAGTGGATTGTAGATGAAAAAGCAGCGGAGATAGTAAGGCGAATATTTAATCTGACCATGCAAGGCAATGGTCCGTATCGAATAGCAAAGATATTAGAAGCAGAAAAAATTGATATACCTGCTTATCATCAACAAAAATTAGGATATGGACTACATCAAAGCAAAAATTTTGAATACCCATATCGTTGGTGCAGCTCCACAATTGCAAGTATCTTAAAGAAACAAGAATACTTAGGTCATACTGTAAATTTCAAAACAAGAAAACATTTTAAGGATAAGAAAAGCAAATATGTATCTGAAGATAATTGGCTGATATTTGAAAATACCCATGAAGCAATCATAGACCAAGAAACCTTTGATAATGTACAAAGAATACGAGGAAATGTAAAAAGGTATCCTGACGGTTGGGGCGAATATCACTCACTAACAGGGCTTATGTATTGTGCTGATTGTGGAAGTAAAATGTATGTTCATAGAACAAGTAACTACAAAAATATCCCCTATTATACTTGCAGTGCCTACACGAAAGTCCCTTGTGGAACACTTTGTCCATCGGCTCACAGGATAAAAGCAGAAGCAGTATTAAACCTTATACAAGAAACCTTAAAAGACCTTAAAAAATATCTTGATGAAGATAACGAAGCTTTTATCCGCTCCATTCAAAATGAAATGGAAGAAAAGGAAAAAGTAGAGATAGAAAGGCAAAGAGTAAGACTAATTGATAGTAAGTCGAGAATACAAGAGTTAGAAAGGCTTATGTGCCGTATTTACGAAGATATGATACTTGAAAAAATACCAAGTAGTAGATATGAGATACTTAATAGCCAATATGAAACAGAGCAAAGAGCTTTAAGTAAAGAAATTAAAGACTTAGAGCTTACAATATCAAGATATGAAAAAGAAACAGACAGAGCAAGAAAATTCATATCTCTTATCAATCGCTATGAAAACTTTGATGAACTTACAACCACTATGATAAATGAGTTTGTAGAGAAGATTATCATTCACGAAAGGGATAGGAAAGGCAGTCAAAACTCAAAACAGAAGATAGAGATATATTTTAACTTTATCGGCAACTATGAGCTACCTACAGAAGAATTAACTGAAGAAGAACGCTTAAAACTTGAGGAAGAAGAGAGAAAAATCAACGAAAGAAAAGACAGACTTCATCAAAATTACCTAAAGCGTAAAGCAAACGGAAAACAACAGGAATACGAGGAAAGGTATAAAGCAAGGAGAGAACAAAAGAAACAGGAAAAGCTAAAGGTTTTGAAAAGGGGAGGTATACCATTGAGTGAATACAAAAAAAGAGATTGAGGTTAATCAATCTCTTTTCATTGTTATGAAGAACTGGTATTTTTTGTGTATTTTTTAATGTCTTTAGGGTAAAAACCTTTATATTTTTTGAAGCATGTACTAAATTTACTGTGAGAGGAATATCCTACAGCCTCTGCTATATCTTGAATTTTAAGGGTAGAGTTCAGTAGGAGTAATTCCGCCATATTCATTCGCCGTCTTTGAGTATATTCTGTAATTGTGCATTGATATTTTTGCTTAAATAATTTTTTTAGTTTTGTGCCGCTCATAGTGGATATTTTTTCCAAAGTATCTTGTGGGATAGATGTTGCATAATGATCGTCTATATAATTGGCGACATTTTTCAAAGCCTCATTATCGGCAATAGATAGTGGATTGCTGTACTTATTTAAAAAAGAGTCTATTGTAATACTTAACCATTCCTTTACCTTTGACTCAAAAAAGATATCAGCAGCAGGAGATACCATCTTGCAATTAAGGATATCTTTTGCAATTCTTTCTAAAGGCTTGTTTATTATAGTGCTGGTATTAAAAAATAAATCTTCATAGTTACAGACTTTATTCTTATAAGAGGACAGGCATTGCTCTATCATGGACTGATTGAAATTTATACCGATTCCTAAATAAGGAGAGTTTTTGTGAAGTATAAACCTATAGTCTTTAGAATTTTTTGTATTTATAACATAAAGTGAATTTGAAGAAAGATTTTGATAAGGATTAAAACATTCACCGTTTGCTGTAACTAAATAAGATGAATAAAAGGAATAGAAATTATCTAAACCAGAAAAACTTGTATGGATAATTTCTTTTTTTATGAAAACATCATAAATATCAATAGTGAAATTATCGCCCTCGTAAAACCAATATATGCCTTCTGAATTATCCGTGCTAAAACGGAATTCATGTCCTACAGTGGAGTATTTTGTATTATCGATAGATTCATCTGTAGAAAAAAAGTTTTTAACAAAGTTATAAAAATCACTCATATTATACCTCCGTGCTTTATATTTTATCCCGAATAGACATTATCCCGAATAGACTTAGTTAGCCATATCTAATTGATTGAAATTCTCATTTATTATAAAATAAATAATAGATAAAAACAAGAAAAAAAACTATGCGTATTGCAAAAGAGTTTGAAAACAAACTTCTAAAATCAGTCTAAAAAGGTTTTTTATAAGGTTTGCTAATTTTAAGAAAAAGGAGGAGTTGTTCAGTGAAGAATAAGAAGAAATCAATACTGAAAAGACTAATGCCTTACGGTGGTAAAAAAAGTTTTTTACTCTATATTGCTATGGTTATGTCTGCTATATCAGGTGTCATGGTTTTGATGCCTATGGTATATATTCATAGAATTGTAAATAACTTAATTTTAAATGGGATGGTGAATTTTGATTATGTAAAGGAAAATTCAATTTATGCAGCAGCCTTTGCCGGTTTGGGGCTATTCATATACCTAATAGGTTTAATTTTATCCCATATTTTTGCATTTGAAGTGGAAGATAACATTATTAAGACTTCCGTAACAAAACTAATAAACAAACCGCTTGGGTATTTCGATGACAAAGAAAGCGGAAGGATAAGAAATGTAATTGTGTCCGGAGCGTCTGAAACTCATTCTTTTTTAGCGCATCAACTTCCTGATATGGCGATGACCATTATATCGCCAATCGTTCTGCTTGTATTTTTCTTCGTGTTTAACTGGAAGTTAGGACTTGCCAGTATGATACCGATGATTATCGGTATGATATTGATGTCATCTATGATGACATCCGAAACAAAAAAAATGAAAGATGAGTATTATGAAGGACTTTCCAATTTATCTTCTCAGACAGTGGAATATGTTCGAGGAATTCCTGTTGTTAAAACATTTGCACAAAGTGTTGAGAGCTTTGATAAGTTATATTCGTTAATCATAAAAACAAAAGACAATGTACTTAAGCTTACTATGAGTTATACGAATAAAATGTCGTGGTTTGAAACCGTTACTACATCGACGGCATTTTTCTTGGTACCTGTGGCATTACTCTTAATAAAATTTAATGGAAACTTATCTAATGTAGTTGCAGATTCTGTTATTTACTTCCTAATAGGACCGGCATTTGCTACTTTTATTATGAGAACTGCGACGATTACTCAATCGAGTTATTTTGCGGAACTTGCTTTAGATAAAATTGAAAATATACTTGAGTTTGATGATTTTGTTTATGGAAATAAAACAAGTTCTGATGTTGGGATAGAGTTTAAAAATGTAAGCTTTTCTTATGAAGATGAAAATGTATTAGACGATATTTCATTTAAGGTGAATAAAGGAGAACGAGTTGCTTTAGTCGGATCATCAGGCAGTGGTAAAACTACTATAGCAAGGCTTGCTGCACGATTTTACGATATTAAAACAGGTGAAATTTATATTGGAGGAACTAATATAAAAGATTTTGAAAAAGAGGCTTTAATGAGAAAAATTGCTTTTGTTTTTCAAAACTCTAAACTATTTAAAATGAGTTTAAGAGATAATCTTTTAATCGGAAAGCCTGATGCAACTAATGAAGAAATAGACAATGCCTTAATCAATTCAGGGTCTAAAGATATTATTAAAAATTTAGATAAAGGACTTGATACTGTTTACGGAACTAAAGGAGCATATTTTTCAGGAGGAGAAGCTCAAAGGATTTCTATAGCGAGAGCTTTTTTGAAAGATGCAGATATTATCATTTTAGATGAAGCTACAGCCTTTGCAGATCCTGAAAATGAACATTTGATTCAAGAGTCTTTTAAGAAGCTATCAAAAAGCAAGACAACATTGATGATTGCTCATAGATTATCTACAGTAGTAGATGCAGATAGAATTCTTGTTATTGATAAGGGGAAAATTGTAGAAGAAGGCAAGCATTCAGATTTAATAGGTATGAGTGGGCATTACAAAAAACTTTGGGAAGAATATCAAAAATCCGTAAATTGGAAGATAGGAGGTTAAATATATGGTTTCTTATTTTATGAAAAAATATTCGATGTCAGAAAAAGGCGCTCTTAACTTAAGAAAAGCCATATTTTCACACACGCTTGTTAATTTAACTAAATTGTTCGCACCAATGATCGGTTTTATGTTTCTATTCCAGTATATAGGCATTTTAACAGGCATTGAGAGCTACAATTTTACTTCTGTTTATTATATTGCACTAATTGTAGTAATGATGATTGTGATGTTCTTAGTAGCGAGGTGGGATTATGTAAGACTTTACACCAATGTGTACAACGAGAGTGCAAATTCAAGAATTGAGTTAGCGGAAAGGTTAAAGAAATTACCTCTTTCTTATTTTGGTAAAAGAGATTTGGCAGACCTTGCGGAAACCATGATGAATGACATGAACTTATATGAAACAATTTTTTCTCATGCTGTACCTCAGATATATTCAACGGCTATATCCACAAGTATTATTGCTTTAATGCTTATCTTCTATAATTGGAAACTTGCACTTGCAGCCCTTTGGGTAATTCCCATTTCTATTTTGATTATATTTTTATCAAAGAAAAGTCAGAAAAAAATAGTACAGGGCTGGATAGATGATAATCGTAAGGTTTTCGATAATCTACAGGAAAATATAGAGCAGATAGAGCAAATAAAATCTTACAACTTAGAAGATAGGGTGTTAAATGATTTTTTTGAAAAATTAAATGCATCCACAAAACAGAAAACGAAAGGTGAAGTTGTTGCCGGAACACTTACAGGAATAGCTACTGCAATTTTAAAGCTTGGAATTATAAGTGTTGCCGTTATCGGCGTCAACATGCTTATGGCAGGGGAGGTAAGTGTGCTGGTTTATATTGCATTTTTAATGCTTACAGCAAGTATTTATCTTACTATAGAAGGAATAATCACCTTTATGTCAATGATAGTTATTCTTGATGCGGTTGTAGGGAGAATAAAGGAAATAAAGACCATGCCTGTTCAAGAAGGCAAAAAAGATATTGACATTAAAAATTACGATATTGAGTTCAAGGATGTTTATTTTGGATATGATGATTATTCTGTAATAAATGGTGTGAGCTTTACTGCAAAGCAGGGTGAAATCACTGCGCTAATCGGTTCAAGCGGAAGCGGAAAAACAACTCTCACCAAGCTTGCTGCAAGATTTTGGGATATAGATAAAGGAAAGATTTTGATAGGGGGAGAGGACATCGGTAAAATTGATCCGGAAACACTCCTTAAAAATTTCTCTATCGTTTTCCAAGATGTTACTCTTTTTAATTCAAGCATAAAAGATAATATAAAAATCGGTAAAAAAGGTGCTACAGATGAAGAGATTATAAGAGCGGCTAAAATAGCTAGATGTTATGAATTTATAGACAAAATGCCGGATGGAATAGATACAGTAATAGGTGAAAACGGACAAAGACTTTCAGGCGGAGAAAGACAAAGAATCTCAATAGCAAGGGCAATACTAAAAGACGCACCAATCATATTGCTTGATGAGGCTACAGCATCTCTGGATGTTGAAAATGAAAGTCTAATTCAAGAGGCTTTATCTGAACTTATAAAAGAAAAAACGGCAATTGTTATTGCTCATAGATTAAGAACAATAAGAAATGCAAACAAAATCGTTTTATTAAATGCCGGAAAAATAGAAGCGATAGGGACAGATGAAGAACTTTGTAAAAGCTCGGAATTTTATAAAGCAATGCTTAGAAAATCAAATATTCAGTGAAAACTTATTTAGGAGGAAAATATAAAAATGGAAAAATTAAGAATTAAAGATTTAGTTACGATAGGTGTATTTACAGTAATATATTTTGTACTTATGTTTGCTTCGGGAATGATTGGTATTGTACCGATTTTATACTTGGCATACCCTACACTGGCAGGCATTATAACAGGAATAGTTATAATGCTCTTTATGGCAAAAGTTCAAAAATCATGGGGATTATTTATACTTGGGTTGATTTGTAGTCTTGTAGCAATTGCAATGGGAAATACATATGTAATATTGATACATGCTGTAATCAGTATGGCAATTGCGGAACTTTTAAGAAAAAAAGGAGAATATAAATCATTTAAATTTAATATGCTCTCATTTGCCGTATTCAACACTTGGATTTGTGGTTTCCTTATGCAAGTTTTGTTGGCTAAAGACAAGGTTATTAAACTGGCTGAAACAGGCGGTATGGGTCACGATTATATAATGAAGCTCATAGCACTTTTGAATTATCGTAGTATGGTATTAGTATATATCGGTGCTGTTGTCGGCGGGATACTCGGCGCATATATCGGTAAAGTCTTTTTGAAAAAGCATTTCGAAAAAGCGGGTATTGTATAATGCTCGTTTCTTTAGACAATCCATATAATCCCAATCCAATTAGTAAAATTTTAGTAAGTTTTTCACTTGGATTTGCTGTATTTTATAAAGTAAATACCTATTTTGAATGGGGAATTGTGCTTCTTATTTCATTTCTTTTTTTAATGAATGGATTTAAGAAAGAAGCCTTAAAAAACATATCATTTTTTGGGGTTCTTTCTTTGATACCTAATCTTGATGTAATTAGAAATATGAATGCGATTTTAATGATGTTTTTTATGCTATTTGCTGTATGTAAGATGTTTTATCTTCCATTTAGTGCGGGAAGTTTTTTTTTAAAAACATCGGATGTAGGAAGTGTAATATCCTTAATGGATAAAATGAATTTTCCTCGTACTGTTTCTATACCAATTGCTGTAATGTTTAGGTTTTTTCCTTCATTTAGGGAAGAAAGTCACAATATAAAACTTGCTATGAAAATAAGAGGTATTACATTTAAAAATCCAATTTCATACATCGAGAATGTAATTGTGCCTTTACTTGTTATATCTTCTAATATTTCTGATGATATTGCAAAGGCAGCAGAAACAAAATGTATTGAAAATCCTGTTAAAAAAACAAGGTACATATCCGTCAAAACGAAAGTAGTTGATTTTGTTTATGTGCTTTTAATACTGATTATGGTTATAGGAGGAGCTTTATGGTAGAAATTGAAAATTTATCTCTATCTTATGGAAATTCTCCTAAAGTGTTAAAAAACATTTCTTTAGATGTAAAAAAAGGCGAATGTGTATTATTTACTGGGAAAAGTGGTAGCGGAAAATCTTCAATTATAAATTCTATCAATGGGTTAGCTGTACGATATGATGGAGCTTATATGGATGGAACCATCAAGATTGATAATAAAGATATTAAAAACCTCGAATTATACGAAATATCGCTCTTAGTATCAAATGTATTTCAAAATCCAAAGACACACTTTTTCAATATAAATACTACACTTGAATTACTTTTCTATTTGGAGAATATAGGACTTTCAAAAAAACAAATGGATGAAAGACTAAATGATATGTTGGATTTGTTTCCGATAGAACATCTTTTAAATAGAGATATTTTTAAACTTTCGGGTGGAGAAAAGCAGATTTTATGTATTGCTGCAAGTTATATATCTGGAACGGAAATCATTGTTTTAGATGAGCCTTCATCAAATCTTGATGAAGAAAACATTTTAATCATAAAAGAAATGCTTATAAAACTTAAAGATAAGGGGAAAACTCTTATAATCTCAGAACATAGAATATTTTATCTAATGGATATTGTAGATAGAGTTTTTTTGATTAAAGATGGGGAAATACAAAAGGAATATACTCAAATAGATTTTATGAAAATACCGTCTGAAAAGCTAAAGAAGTTAGGTTTAAGAAATAAGAATAGAGTAAAACTTACAGTACCCGAAAATCAAAATAAGGGAAATTTAGAAGTAAAAAACATTGAATTTAAGTTTAATGGTATAGATAAAAAATTGCATTTAAAAGACCTCTCTTTTGAAATGGGAAAAATTTACGGCATAGTAGGAACAAACGGACTTGGTAAATCCACTTTGCTCAGATGCCTTATAGGCTTAGAAAGAAAATCGAAGGATGAAATCTATTTGGACGGCAAAAGACTTTCAAAATCAGATAGGCTAAAAATATCATCCCTTGTAATGCAGGATGTTAATCATCAGCTTTTTACCGATTCTATTGCAAGTGAAGTAAGTCTTGGAATAAAAAATATTGAAAGTAGTTATGTTGAAAATATTCTGAAAAAACTTGATTTATATGAATCAAAAGATCGTCATCCAATGAGCTTGTCAGGCGGACAAAAACAAAGAGTGGCAATTGCATCCGTATTGTGTAAGAATTCTAAATTCATATTTTTTGACGAACCAACAAGCGGAATGGATTATTACAACATGATGAATATATCGCATCTAATTAACGAATGCAAAAGTGATAATAAAATAATATTCATTGTTTCCCATGACCAAGAATTTTTAAATTCTACAGCTGATTATGTTATGCATTTATAAATATCAACAGAGGGTACTATTATTTTTTAAGACTAAAATAAAGGAGATAAAAAAATGTTAATGTTAAGGAGATAAAGTTATGCGATGGTATGACATGATAACAGAAAGAGTAAGCATAAGGTACCTTCTTTTATTGTGTGATATTAAGATATTTAGTTTAAGAAAATTTTTATTCGATATTAAATAGCATAGTAAAAAAGCATGTATTTTGTGTACTGCACCCCAAAAGTTAGACATAAAAAATCTAACTTTTGGGGTGTTTTTTT
>NZ_CAURVN010000015.1:0-33050 GCF_963528195.1 uncultured Granulicatella sp. | reverse complement strand
TTCCCCAATAATTCGAACGGATTAGTATTGTTCTCTAATGTAAGTATAATACCAACTTTTGTTTCTGTCATGAGTAAGACGGTGAAACCGTCTTGGAGTTTTCCTGTGATATAATCTGCTTTACTGATTATATCACTTGAGCTACTATGCAAAGTCTTTTCTGTTTGAACGGATGTTTATGAGAGAGCTTTTGAGAGATAGACTTTGCGATTTCATGCCTTATCTACTATGTAAAGTTTTTCCTAAGTAATATAAAAAGTGACGTGCTGTTGTTGCAGACGTCACTTTTTTCGTTGTTTATTTAAAAATTGTTGAGAATGTTAATAGAATTGAAATAATCCATAACAATGCAAAAGTCCATAAACAAAAATGAATGATAGACTGATACGATTTTTTCTTTTGTGGAACATACTCTTTTTTCTTTGAATGAAAGCTATAAAGGAAAAAGTCAAAGTTTCCAGATTGAATGACTAATAGAGTTAAGCCAATGATTAAAAAAGGAAAACTTAATAGTGTTAAAGTATTTCCAATATAAACAAAATCTAACATAAATTTATTCGTGAAGATTCCATAAAGCAAAACGAGAATTGTAAGGATAAAAGTAGTTCCTAGCGAATAGATGAAGAGACGTTTATTCAAATTGGTAACCTCTCTTATTCTTTTGATGAGTTATCATCATCATCTTCTATTTCATAAAGATGGGCACTTTTTTCTAATAAATCTGCGGTTTCATTGATTAATTTTCTCATGGTTAAATAAGAATTTAACATTCGAATCGCATTTGAAATACTAAATGTGGCAAAAACACAACAAAAAATTGTCGAAAATTCCCAACCACGAATGGGAAGTAATTGTACTGCTAAAAAAATAAAGAAACATGCAATAAAAATTTCAATTATAAAATGTACAAAAAACTGTTGTTTACTAATCATTAAAGAACCTCCCCATTATTAATCTTTAAAAAAATCTTACAAGATTATAGAGAATTTTTCAAGTAATTTTTCTTGATTTTTTTTGACCAAATGAGTACTATAGTAATGTGGTTAGCACTTAAGAAGAAAGAGTGCTAAAAGATCAAGGAGGTATCATTATGTTAAAACCATTAAAAGATCGTGTTGTTATTCAAATGGTAGAGCAAGAAGAAAAAACAGCAGGAGGTTTATTTTTACCAACTGCAGCACAAGAAAAATTACAATTTGCGACAGTATTAGCTGTTAGTGAATTTACAGAAGAAAAAGATCGTCAAGTTCAAGTAGGAGACCGTGTTGTCTTTGAAAAATATACAGGAACTGAAGTTAAATTAGATGGTCAAGAATATATTATTGTAAAAGAACAAGATATTATTGCAATTGTACAATAAGAAAGTGAGGAACTGAAAGATGGTAAAAGATATTAAGTTTTCAGAAGATGCAAGAGCATCGATGCTACGTGGAGTAGATATTTTAGCAAATACAGTAAAAGTAACTTTAGGACCTAAAGGTCGTAATGTTGTATTAGAAAAAGCATTTGGATCACCATTAATTACAAATGATGGGGTAACAATTGCAAAAGAAATTGAATTAGAAGATCATTTTGAAAATATGGGAGCTAAATTAGTTGCAGAAGTAGCTTCTAAAACAAATGATATTGCAGGAGATGGAACAACAACTGCAACAGTTTTAACACAAGCAATTGTTCGTGAAGGATTAAAAAATGTTACTGCAGGTGCAAATCCAGTAGGCATTCGTCGTGGTATTGAATTAGCGACACGTGCTGCTGTAGAAGAGTTACACAAAATTTCTCGTCCTGTAGAATCAAAAGAAGCTATTGCGCAAGTAGCAGCTATTTCTTCAGGTTCTCAAGAAGTCGGTAGTTTAATTGCAGAAGCAATGGAAAAAGTAGGTAACGATGGCGTTATTACAATTGAAGAATCTAAAGGAATTGAAACAGAATTAGATGTTGTAGAAGGAATGCAATTTGATCGTGGCTACTTATCTCAATATATGGTAACAGATAATGATAAAATGGTTGCTCATTTAGATAATCCATTTATTTTAATTACAGATAAAAAAGTTTCTAATATTCAAGAGATTATTCCATTATTAGAACAAATTGTTCAACAAGGTCGTGCATTATTAATTATTGCAGATGATGTAGATGGAGAAGCATTACCAACATTAGTTTTAAATAAATTACGTGGAACATTTAATGTAGTAGCGGTTAAAGCTCCAGGATTTGGTGACCGTCGTAAAGCAATGTTAGAAGATATTGCTGTATTAACAGGTGCTCAAGTCATTACAGAAGATTTGGGCTTAGAATTAAAAGATGCTACTTTAGCACAATTAGGTACAGCTGGAAAAGTAGTTGTTTCTAAAGATAATACAACAATTGTTGAAGGAGCAGGTTCAAAAGAATTAATTGCGAATCGTGTAGCTTTAATTCGTTCTCAAGCACAAGATACAACAAGTGATTTTGATCGTGAAAAATTGCAAGAACGTTTAGCAAAATTATCAGGGGGAGTAGCTGTCATTAAAGTAGGTGCTGCTACTGAAACAGAATTAAAAGAGAAAAAATTACGTATTGAAGATGCTTTAAATGCCACACGTGCTGCTGTTGAAGAAGGAATCGTTTCTGGTGGTGGAACTGCGCTAGTGAATGTTCAAAAAACAGTAGATGCATTAGAATTAGAAGGTGACGAAGCAACTGGAGCGAAAATTGTTTCTCGTTCATTAGAAGAACCACTTCGTCAAATTGCAACAAATGCAGGATTAGAAGGTTCTGTAATTGTGGCTCATTTGAAAGCTCAAGAATTAGGAATTGGATATAATGCAGCAAGTGATGAATGGGTAAATATGATTGAAGCAGGAATTGTAGACCCTACTAAAGTAACTCGTTCAGCTTTACAAAATGCAGCTTCTGTATCTGCTTTATTATTAACAACAGAAGCAGTTGTGGCTGATAAACCAATCCCAGCTGCACCAGCAATGCCTGGAATGGATCCAGGAATGGGTATGATGTAATAAGAAAAAGTATAAATTAGACTTCTCTGAAGTAGTTAGGACGCAAGCAGCCTCGCAAAAGCGAGTCTCATTGCTAAAAATTGAGCCTAAGGTCTCAATTTTTCCGGTTATAAAATCTGCAGTAGCAGTTTTTATCACTCGAGCTACTGCGAGAAGTCTGTTTATATGGACGTATGTTTATGAGTGAACGTATAAAATCAAGACTTCTCTGAAGTAGCAAAGTGAACGTAACTGGGCGTGAGCTACTTCGGAAAGTCTTTTTTCATTTTTTATGAAAAAATTCTCTCATTTTCATAAAAAAACATTGAATTCTGTAAAGTTATGGTATACACTACTGTATATACAGTAGAAAAGGGGATATTTTCAATGAAAAAGAATAGATTTTTAACGTTCACAGCTTTACTAACAGCAATTGCGATTGTTGTTCCAATTATAATGCCATTTAAAATTGTCATTCCACCGGCATCTTATACTTTAGGAAGTCACGTAGCTATTTTTATTGCGATGTTTCTTTCTCCATGGATGACGGTATTTGTTGTATTAGGTTCTACCATTGGTTTCTTCCTAGCAGGATTCCCATTTATTATCGTTTTGCGAGCATTTTCTCATATTTTATTTGGAACTTTAGGGGCTCTTTATTTGAGAAAGTTCCCCAATATATTAGAAAATAAAAAATCTTCATGGATTTTTAATATTGTTTTAGCAATTATTCATGCCATTGGTGAAGTTTTTGTATGTTTTGTCTTTTATAGTGTGACAGGTCAAGATCTTCAAAAATTATTGTATGTCTTATTTGTCTTAGTTGGGGTTGGTACGATTATTCATAGTATGGTAGACTATGTAATAGCGATTGGTATTTATCGTTCATTAAAGAAAATCCATAAGAGAGAGGGTTAATAGTGACCATTACACGTCGAAAGAAATTATTGACTTTATTAAAAGAATCTTCATCAGCGATTAACGGACAGCAATTAGCGGATCATTTTCATGTGACAAGACAAATTATTGTTCAGGATATTGCCATTTTACGTGCAGATGGGGAAGAAATTATTTCAACAAATCGAGGATATATTCATTCTGCTTCTAAGCAACCGCAACAAATTCATCGTTTGTTTAAAGTGAAACATACGATTGATGATATTGAAGATGAGTTAGTTGCTATTGTTGATAATGGTGGAAGAGTAAAAACAGTGTTAGTGGATCATCCAGTTTATGGGGAAATTCAAACATTATTGAAAATGACTTGTCGTAGAGATATTGTTCATTTTATGAAGCAAGTGGAGGAAACGAAGTTTCGTCCTTTGTCTGAGATTACTGATGGGGTTCATTATCATTTAGTGGAAGCTGATACGAAGCAAGATTTAGATGAAATTGAGAAGGCTTTGAGAAAGTTGGGTTTTTTGATCGACGACTCTTTGTAAAATACGTATAGACTTTCTAGTATAGTAGTAAGCGACGCCAGCAAACATTTGGGTTCATTGGTAGTACCATAGAAAGTTTTTCTTGTATTTGTATATATGTAAATTATAAAAACAAGACTTACTTTAACGGCAAGTCTTGTTTTTTTGTTTATCCATTATTCGTTTAATTTTGTTGAATTAGTTTGTAAGCTGGGGAATTTTCTAATTCTTGTTTTCGGTATTCCAGTAAAAAATCTAGTGCTTCTTGTGCAATGGAAGAAATTGGGGAAGTTTGTTCTAAACCTTTAGCAATCCAGTAAATATAGTTATTAAAATCTTCATCCTCTTCAATTTCTAATAATATTTGAAAATTTTCAGGATGGAATAATCCTAATTGTTGTCTGCGAGTATGAATACTCATCCAATGACGATGGTCGAATGATATCAATTCAATATGAGGTTTCATTGAATTGATTAACTCTTCAAAAGAAGAAGCAATTGTTAACCATTGATCCATCTCTATATCTACGAGGCGAATGCTAGGTTCTTTTCCTTTTTCAAGATAATCAAAACAATAGTAAACAGATTCATCTTTAAAAAAGGGAATAAAATAATCGGGTAGTCCTGTTTCTTCAGGGAAAAAGCATTCATCTAATAAACTAATCCAATTTCCCTTTTCTAATCCTGCAATGCCATTTAAGAGAGTATAGTCTAAGCCGAATCGAGTAGGTTCAATGGTAGTTATTTTTGAATGAAGAAAATAACCAGCTCCTTCTTGTTGAATCCACTGTAAATAACTTTCTGGTAAGTCTCCAATAGTCCATTGATGGTGGAGAGGTGTAGCAGGGTCTAATAGTACTTTTGTAAAAGCTTGTTGAATCAGTGACATGTTTTCCTCCAAAAATTAGGTCTAAAGTATGAGGTAAGTTGTAGTAAATATGGTAGAATAAGTTCAATTAATCGATAATAGTTTGCAAAACTAAAACGATTTGTTACAATTAACTGTATAAAATATAAAGGAGTGTGTCAATATGACATTATGGATTATTTTAGGAATTATTGCAGTAGTCATTATCTGGGCTGTATCTGCATATAATGGTATTGTAAAATTAAAAAACTGGGTAAGCGAAGCAGCTGCTCAAATTGATGTTCAATTAGGGAGAAGAAATGATTTAATTCCTAATTTAGTAGAAACTGTAAAAGGCTATGCTAAACATGAACAAGAAACACTTTCTCAAGTAATCGCAATGAGAAATCAATTAACAAATATGGGAAGTAATGCTTCCGTTCAAGAAAAAATGGATGTTTCAAATCAATTAAGTGGAACATTAAAAACAATTTTTGCACTTTCAGAAAGCTATCCTGATTTAAAAGCAAATACAAACTTTATTAAACTACAAGAAGAATTAACAAATACAGAAAATAAAATTGCTTATTCTCGTCAATTATATAATTCAAGCGTGGCACAATATAACATTAAAATTCAAATGATTCCAAATAATATTATTGCGAATTTTGGTGGATTTACAAAAGAACAAATGTTAGAAATTCCAGCGGAAGAGCGTGCAGTTCCAAAAGTTCAATTCTAAAATTGACCGTAGGTGAAGACGATGATGTATGAACAAATTGCTGCCAATAAAAGAAAAACTTGGTTGGTAGTAGGATTTTATCTAATTTTATTTCTACTTGTAGGTATTGGATTAGGTTATACAGTAATGGATAATGCTGTTGCAGGAATGGTAATAGCTTTAGTTGCAGGTGGGTTATATACAATGATGATGATTAGTCAATCAACAGATGTTGTGATGCGATTAAATCATGCAACTGAAGTGACGGAATACGAACAAGCGCCTCAATTGTGGCATATTGTTGAAGATATGGCGATGATTGCAAAAGTTCCAAGACCAAGAATATTTGTGATTGACGATGACTCACCGAATGCATTTGCAACAGGAAGTTCTCCTGAAAAAGCAGCAGTTGCTGTAACAACAGGTTTATTACAACGTTTGAATCGTGAGGAATTAGAAGGAGTTTTAGCTCATGAATTTGCTCATATTCGAAATTATGATGTAAGATTACAAACCATTGCGATTGCGCTTGGAGCAGTAATTGCTATTTTAGTGCAATTTGGTAGTCGAATGATGTTTTTTGGACGTTCTTCTAGACGTTCAAAAGATGATGAAAATGGACTTGCAGCGATTATGATGGTAATTTCTATTTTAGCAATGATATTAGGACCATTTATGTCTACGATTTTACAATTAGCAATTTCAAGAAATCGTGAATATTTAGCAGATGCAACTGCAGTAGAATTTACTCGAAATCCTCAAGGGTTGATTTCAGCATTGGAAAAAATCTCTAATGCTCCAGCAATGGAAGAAGCAGATCCTCAAAGTGCAGCATTATATATAGCTAATCCTTTTAAAAAGGGAAATGATGAAAAAGATTCTTGGTTTGCAACGCATCCAGCAACAAGTAATCGTATTAAACGTTTAAGAGAGATGTAGGATTAAAGACAGTTGAAGTTTTATTAAGTTAGGCTTCGATTGTCTTTATTTCAATTTTGTTACAAAGAAAAAGCTTTCACATGGAATTTGTAATGAAATAAATATACATAAATAGGGATATTTCCCCTATAATAGTAATGTGGAATAAGTATAAGGGAGGAGTTTTGTGATGCAATCAATTTATGTACATTTAGATTCTATTTCGAATCATGTATTAAGTAGTTCGATTAAATTTCAATCAGCAGTGTTGACACAAAATGAAAATCCTAAAAATATATTATTATTAAAAGGTAAGTCTCCCTTAGCAACTTATGATGATTATACAGGATTTTATTATATTAAAGATTCTAAAAAAATCGAAGCATTTTTAGAAGAAGTGCAAAATAGTACTACAGAGTATAATTGGATTGATTTTGAATCATTGGAATTTTTACATCAATTAACTCCTCAAGAAATTGCTGATTTATTATATATTTCGCATGCCAATACACATTTGCATTCTCCGTTTTTTTATAAATTACAAAATAATTTTATCTTTTTAAATTTAGGTCAAGATTTTACAAAAGTGTATTATCGTAAGATGGATGATTTTTATCAACAATTATCTTATCAATTAATGAATCAAATGAGTGAAGAAATGACTCGTTTAAGTAGACGATTATTTTTTAATCAAGAAAAAAATGCAAAGGAAGTACCCGTAGAGTTATTAAAAGAATTAGTAACATATTTTAAAGTTGGAATGGTATTTTCAACAGAAAGAATAAAAAAAGATTTACAAGAATATACAATTCCGCTATATGTAGCAGAAGATCGTTACCATGTGATGGAAAATGTGTATATTAAAGATAATTTATTTGGTCAGTTAATCTATCATGAAGAACAGGGCTGGTCATTAGATATTTTTAAACGGAAAACAGATATATTATAGAACGTTCTTAAGTGAAGTGGCTTACTTTCTTTAAGAACGTTTTTTTGATAGAATAATTGTAATCAATAAGAAAAGAGGTTAGGTCATGTATTATGTAAAAAATCAAAGAAATGGGAAAGAAATCTATGATGCAACAACAAATTTGGCCATTGAATATTTTTTATTAAATGAGAAAAAATTAGATGAGCCGATTTTGTTATTTTATGTAAATGAAAATGCGATTATTATTGGGAAAAATCAAAATACTTATGAAGAAGTCAATCAAGATGGAGTTGATTCATTAAAAGTCCAAGTTGTTAGACGTTTTTCTGGTGGTGGAGCCGTTTATCATGATATGGGAAATATTTGTTTCTGCTTTATTACAGAAGATGATGGAGATAGTTTCCGTGATTTTGGGAAATTTACACAACCGGTTATTCGTGCGTTACATAAAATGGGAGCAACTGGCGCTGAACTTCAAGGAAGAAATGATTTACTCATTGATGGAAAGAAATTCTCAGGAAATGCAATGTACTCAAATAATGGTCGTTTAACGGCTCATGGAACATTGATGCTAGATGTGGATGTAACGATTTTACCGCAATTATTACGTCCAAAAGCTGATAAAATTGCATCAAAAGGAATTAAATCGGTTCGTTCACGTGTTACAAATATTAAACCTTATTTGGCAGAAGAATTCCAAGATTTAGATATTTTACAATTTAGAGAAGTGTTATTAAAAAATATTTTCGAAGTGGAAGATACTTCACTCATTAAAGAATATGTTCTAACAGAAGAAGATTGGGAAAAAATTGAAGAGTTGAGAAAGACCTATTTTAATAATCCTGATTGGAACTATGGGAAAAATCCAAAATTTGCGTTAACACAATCGAAACGTACAACAGCAGGACAAGTTGAATTCCACTTAAATGTTGAACAAAATCATATTAAAGAAATTAAAATTAACGGTGATTTCTTTGGACTTGGAGAAATTAGTGACGTAGAAGAAAAATTAACAGGAATTGAATATCAAAGAGATGCAATTTCTAGAGTATTTGAGTCCATTGATGTTCGTAAATATTTTGGAAATGTAGCGGCTGAAGAATTAGTAGAGTTATTATTGAGCTAATACGAATGATAGAATTTAGTTGAAATAGCTAGAAAAGGTGTTATTACTTTACATTCTATGAAAATTCGTTACAATAGTACTATTCTTAAAAAATTATGAATGAATTTTTAAATGTATGTAAGTGAGGTGAATATTATGGAAATGGAACGTATAAATGATGATACTATTTTAGTAAGAATTGAAAATGAAGATTTACAAGAACGTGGTACTTCTGTTTCAGAATTATTAGCTAATCCTACAGAAATAGAAGAATTTTTCCATAGTATTTTAGTAGAAATGGATGTCATTGATCAATTTGAAGATTCTGAGGGTATGAGTTTCCAAGTGATGCCAAATCCAGAAGGTATTGAATTATATGTTACCAAATACGTTGAAAAAAAAGATATTGAAGCAGATAGCGAACGTTTCGTTCGAAATCTAGTCGATACGATTCAACATTCTTTAGGACATCGAATGGGAAAACCAAAAAAAGAGAAAAAAGTAGAAGAGCCGGTTGAAAAAGAAAAAACATTGGAGCCACTGGATTGTACAGTATTTTTTGACTCATTTGAGGATTTTATCCAGTTAGCAAAAATGTATCCATATAATGTTCAAAAATCATCTTTATATCGATATAGTAACTATTATTTTCTACATGTAAACCAAGAGGTTATTGGAGGAGAAGATTTTACTGCGGATTTAGCTCTTTTAAGAGAATTCGGTGAATTTTCTAGAGTATCTTGGGAAGTTGTACAGGAATATGGCGAAGTAATGATTAAAGAAAAAGCGATTGAAACTGCTAAAAAATATTTTAAATAATGTAAATAGTGGAAGTGAGCAAAAACAATTTTTGTCGTTTGCTGACTCCACTATTTTTATAGAGGAGAAAAAATCATGAATGAAACAATTCAAATACAAATCATGACCAACCGTTAGACGGGTGGTCATGATTTGTAGTAGATTATCATCGTAATGTTCAATTAACAAAGGCGCAAGATAGACCAGCCAAATTACAAGGAACAGCAGATTATTTTATTGCAGGATTAACGGATGCAACCATTGCGGCTCAAAATATGGTAGTAGCGGCTGAGTCACTAGGAATGGGAACTGTATTTTTAGGAAGTTTACATAATGATGCTCAGCAAATTATCGATTTATTAGAATTGCCAGAATATACATTCCCAGCAGTTGGTTTAGCTGTAGGATGGCCAAATCAAGAGCCACAATTAAAACCTCGCTTACCAAAAGAAATTATGTATATGGAAAATCACTATCAAGTACTGGAAAATCCATTAAAAGATATTGAATCGTATGATGAAGAAATTACAGGCTACTACGATACAAGAGATTTAAATCATCGAGTGGATCGCTTCAGTAAACAAGTGGCAGATAAAATGGAATCATTACCTCCAAAAAGATTAGCGTTATTAGAAGTAATTCAGCAACAAGGATTTTTGAAAGAACAATAATAGATTTTTTTGAATGAACTGATTTACAATTAAAACAGAATTGAGTAAAGAAAAGAGGATGACAATGGATATTAAAGATTTTACAGAACATGAACAAAAACAAATAAAAGCGGGATTAACGACTTCTGTCATTACGGATAAGGAAGCGGCTAAAAAAATTCTTGAATTAGTACCAAGTGAATGGATTAAGAAAATTCCATTTTTAGTGAGAGCCCATGCAACAACAAGAACTGTAGCAAGAGTGGCGAAACAATATCCAGAACTTTATGCAGTAGCAAAACAAGAAGGACCTTTACCTGAAAAGGAAAGAGAAGAATTAAGAGAAATTATGATAAATATTTTTGCAGAAAAAATGAATAAGCATAAAATTAAATAAAATGATATTTTACAAAATAAAAATACCAGTCATGAAAAAATGGCTGGTATTTTTGAATTTAAATATTTAAACTGTCATAAACTGATTGTTTCATTTCTGAAATTTCAAGTACTCTTGTGTGTCTGATTTCTGCTTCTAGTACACTTGTAACGGCTAGAGGGATTTCTACTCCGCTTAATTGACGTACTTCATCAATTAATTGTTGATCACTTAAAGTGGTCACGTCAGATTCTTTTACAGCCGATACAACACTTTGAGGGAATTTGTATGGACTAGCTGTAGATACAATAACTGTAGGAGTGTTGTCTTTTGTTTCTTGTTGGTATTTAGTATAAGCACATTGAGCTACTGCTGTATGCGGATCTAATAAATAGTTTTCTTTTGTTAAAACAGATTCGATCGTTTGAGCTGTTTCTTCTTGGCTAGCACGAGCAGCATAAAACTCTTCGTATGAGTGTAATACTTCTTTTTCGATATGATAGTGACCATTGTTTGTTAATGAATCCATCAGTGCTTTTGTTTCTTCGGCATTATTTCCTGTCATTTCGAAAATTAAGCGTTCTAAGTTACTTGAAACTAAAATATCCATACTTGGAGAACTTGTTACTTCAAATTTTCTTTGACGGTTGTATGTTCCTGTGTGGAAGAAGTCTACTAATACATCATTTTCATTTGAAGCACAGACTAATGTTTGGATTGGAACACCTAATTGTTTTGCATAATATGCTGCTAAAATATTTCCGAAGTTTCCAGTTGGAACAACAACATTCATAGCTTCTCCAATTTGAAGAGCTCCTTGTTTTACTAATTGTGCATAAGCATAAACATAATACACCACTTGTGGGCATAAACGACCAATATTGATAGAGTTAGCAGAAGAAAGTTGGAATCCTTTTTCTGCAAGTGTTTGATTTAAAGTTGCATCATTAAATAGTTTTTTCACCATTGTTTGAGCATCATCAAAGTTTCCTTTTACACCATAAACAAATGTATTATCGCCAGCTTGAGTAACCATTTGACGTTCTTGAATCGTACTTACGCCACCTTTTGGGTAAAAGACAATAATTTTTGTATGAGGCACATCGGCAAATCCTGCTAAAGCAGCTTTTCCTGTATCTCCAGAAGTAGCCGTTAAAATGACGATATCTTTGTCTTGTTGGTTTTTCTTAGCGGCAGTTGTTAATAAATAAGGTAAGATTGATAAAGCCATATCTTTAAAGGCAATCGTACGTCCATGGAATAATTCCATAATATAGGTATTGCCAACTTTTTTTACAGGGGCAATTGCTGGATCATCAAAAGTTGTATCATAAGCAGAGTGAATACAATATTGTAATTCTTCGTCTGAAAAGTCAGTTAAAAATGCTTTTAAAATTGGGAATGCAATTTCTTGATAAGATTGGTGTTGCAATGTTTCCCAGTTCAATGATAATTGTGGCATTGTCGTTGGAACGTATAACCCTCCATCTTCAGCAATTCCTTTTAAAATTGCTTGAGAAGCTGTTACACGATTGTTTTTATCTCGAGTACTAATATAGTGTAATTCTGTCACAATTTATCCTCCTTTATCTCTTCTAATGTTTTGTATTTTACCATAAGTTCTTCTATGTGCCTACTAAGTTGAATAAAAGAGGTGTTAAAAAAAGAGGCTAGAAATTTGCTTCCTAACCTCATAAAAAATTATGCTTCCTGTCTGAAATAAGGTTTATTTTTTAAACTCTTTAATAATAATAACCCGAAGACAGTTGTGAAACTGATTTTAATTAAATCTGGCAAAATAAATGGAAGTACCACAAGATTGATAGCTTTTGAAAAATCAGCATGCGTAATTAGTATAAATCCAATCACTCCACCAATAAATAGGGCAACTTCTCCTAAAAGATTCGCTATAAATAAACGAACAGCATTTTGTTTTCTCTGTGCAATGATAGAAGTAACAAAAGCACGAATAGGGAAGAAAACTAGAAAACCAGCAGTCGGTCCAAAGAATGCTTGAAATCCACCTTTTCCACCTGCAAAAACAGGAAGTCCAATAGCACCTAATAATAAATAAAGTACAATAGCAAGTGTGGCTTCTTTTGGACGATAGATGGTAGCCACTAATCCGATAGCTAATGTTTGAAGCGTAATGGGAATAGGACCTAAAGGAATTTGAAAGGGTGACAATGCTGCCACTAGTGCTGCTCCCAATGCGATTAGTGTTAAAGAATATGTTTTGTTCATAATTGTTAACCTCCTAAACTTGAACATGGTAACAATATAAAAGAGTTTTACGTCATTGTCAATCTTTTTTTATAAAATGTTGGATAGATTGTTTGAAAAACACTCTAAGTATTGATAGAATAGATACAATACTTTTATGAAATAGGAAGAGGAGTGAAAAGATGTTAAAGAAAATAGTTCCCTATTTTTCAAAATATAAATATTTCCCATTTTTAGCATTTTTATCCATTTTAGTGGAAGTTGTCTGCGAAGTTGGGCAACCGATTATTATGTTAAAAATTATTGATGAAGGAATTCCAAATCGAGATACTTCTATGATTTTATGGTATGGAATTTTAATGATTATCGTTGCGATGATTTCCCTTGGGGCAGGGGTTTTAGGTGCAAAATTTGCATCCATTGCTGGAACAGGAGTAGCAAGTGAATTAAGAAGTGCGCAAATGAAGAAGATTCAAGAATTTTCATTTAAGAATTTAGACTTCTTCTCAAATGCGTCTTTAATTACACGTATGACGAGTGATGTAACAAATATTCAAAATACAGCGATTATGACGATGCGTATTTTAGCACGTGCACCAATGATGTTCTTATTTGCATTCTTCTTTGCAGTATCATTGAATGCACAATTGTCATTAGTCTTTGTAGTAGCCGTTCCATTTTTAGTAGTGAGCTTGACGCTTATTATTTCAACTGCATTTCCTCGCTTTAGATTATTACAACAGGCAACGGATGGGATTAACCGTATTCTTCAAGAAAACTTTATTGGAATTCGAGTAGTGAAATCTTTTGTTCGTGAGCCTTTCGAACGTGTGAAGTTTGGTGTTGAAAATACAAACTTTAAAACTCGTGCGTTACATGCGATGTATGTCATCGTTTGGAACAACCCTATTATGCAATTAACCGTTTATGCTTGTACGATTGCAGTTATGTGGTTTGGTGGAAATTTTGTAATGCATGGAGAAATGACGACTGGAGAATTAATTAGTTTCATTTCATATATTACACAAATTTTAATGTCCTTAATGATGATTTCCTTTGTTTTTGTCATGTTAACAATGACAAAAGCTTCTATGGATCGTATTTTTGAAGTGATTGAAACAGAAGTAGATATTGTGGAACCTGAGCAAGTCATTCCGACAGAAATTACTCGTGGGGATGTAGAGTTTGATCATGTTCATTTCTCATACGGAAAAGATCAACAAGAAGAAGTGTTAAATGATATTCATTTTTCAGTGAAGAGTGGTCAAGTTCTTGGAATTATTGGACCAACAGGTTCTGGTAAAACATCTCTTGTTCAATTAATTCCTCGATTGTATGATGCAACGGCAGGAAGTGTTCGAGTTGCAGGTAAAGATGTTCGAGACTATGCCTTTTCTGATTTACGAAGCCAAGTAGCAATGGTTCTACAAAAAAATACGCTGTTTTCTGGAACCATTCGAGAAAACTTATTATGGGGAAATCCTCATGCAACTGAAGAAGAAATGATTCAAGTAGCTAAATATGCTCAGGCACATAATTTTATTATGGAAATGCCAGATGGATATGATACAAAAGTTGAACAAGGAGGAAGAAATTTCTCTGGAGGTCAAAAACAACGTTTATGTATTGCAAGAGCGATGTTGAGAAAACCAGCTGTTTTAATTTTAGATGATTCAACTTCTGCGGTAGATACTTCAACTGATTCATTAATTCGAGAAGCATTCTTTAATCATTTACCAGATACAACTGTTATTATTATTGCGCAAAGAATTTCTTCTATCCAAGGTGCTGATAAGATTGTTGTGTTAGAAGATGGAAAAATGAACGGAATTGGAACGCATGAAACATTAATGGAAACAAACGAATTGTATCGTGAAATTTATGAAACTCAAATGGAAGGAGCGAAAGTAGATGAGCGCTAAAAAAATTGGACCAAAACGTCCTGAAAATTTAAAGCAAACATTAGCCGACTTATGGAGCTATTTATGGAAAAGTAAGTGGAGTCTTTTCGCTGT
This sequence comes from uncultured Granulicatella sp., assembly GCF_963528195.1. Classification (GTDB taxonomy): domain Bacteria; phylum Bacillota; class Bacilli; order Lactobacillales; family Aerococcaceae; genus Granulicatella. The sequence continues at coordinate 18,067 of NZ_CAURVN010000015.1, read as the reverse complement.
TCTTCTATTAGTTGTGTTAGGAAGTGCCGCAGGAATTGTTGGGACTTACTTTATTCGTCCGTTGATCAATGATTTTATTGCAACAAAAGATGTAGCAGGTCTAGCAAAAATGCTAGGAGTCATTGGCTTAATTTATATTATTGGAGCGATTGCGAATTATTTCTCTGGGAAAATTATGATTACGATTGGTCAACAAACGATCGAAACAATGAGAAAAGATTTATTTGATCATATTCAAACATTGCCAATTCGTTTCTTTGATACTAATAAGCATGGAGATTTAATGTCTCGTTTTACAAATGATTTTGAAAATATTCAACAAGCGTTTAATAATAGTATGTTGATGATTGTCAGCTCTTTATTACAATTAGTATTGACATTTGTGATGATGATTATTCTATCTCCAATTTTAACAGGCATGTTAATCGTTATGGTCTTCATTATGTTTGCGATTGTTAGAGTAGTAGCAGGTCGTTCGGGAAAATTCTTTGCTGAACAACAAAAAGTTTTAGGGCAAGTCAATGGATTTGTTGAAGAACATATTGAAGGGCAAAAAGTCGTTAAAGTATTCAATCATGAAACATTAGTCTTAAAAGAATTTGAAACTTTAAATTCTCAATTAAGAGAAGCAGCAAATCAAGCGCAATTTAATTCAAATATTATGTTCCCCATTTTAGGTAATATTAGTTATATTAATTATGCTTTAACTGCTTCAGTTGGTGGATATTTAGTCGTATTCCAAGGGATGGATGTTGGGGCGTTAGCTTCATTCTTGCAATATTCAAGAACATTTGCTCAACCATTAGCACAAATGTCACAACAAACAAATGTCTTATTAGCTGCAATGGCTGGGGCAGAACGTATTTTTGCGATATTAAAAGAAGAATCTGAAGTAGATGAAGGGACAGTAACTTTAGATCAAACAGATTCGAAACAATGGTATTGGGTAAAAGGGGAAGAAAGAATCCCTGTTATTGGGAATATTCAATTGAATGAAGTGGACTTCAGTTATGTTCCAGATGTGCCTATTTTGAAAAAAATCAATGTTTGGGCTGAACCTGGATTAAAAGTAGCCTTTGTTGGTGCAACGGGTGCTGGGAAAACTACGATTACAAATTTAATTAATCGTTTTTATGAAATTGATAATGGGGAAATTACGTTTGATACAATTCCTGTTACGGATATTAAGAAAGATGATTTACGTAAAACAATTTCGATTGTATTACAAGATACTCATTTATTTACGGGTTCGATTGCAGATAATATTCGTTATGGGAATTTAGATGCAACAGATGATGAAGTAGTAAAAGCTGCGAAATTAGCGAATGCGCATGGATTTATTAAACGTTTGCCTCATGGGTATCAAACGGAGATTACTGGTGATGGTGAAGGTCTTTCTCAAGGACAAAGACAGTTATTAGCGATTGCTAGGGCTGCAGTAGCAAATCCAAAAGTATTAATTTTGGATGAAGCGACTAGTTCGATTGATAGTCATACGGAAGCGTTAATTAGTAAAGGGATGGACCAATTGATGGAAGGTAGAACTTCGTTTGTAATTGCCCATCGTTTATCGACGATTCGTAATGCGGATGTGATTATGGTAATGGATCATGGTGAGATTATTGAGCGTGGGAACCATGAAAGTTTAATGGAAAAACAAGGTGTGTACTATCAATTGTATACAGGGCAGCTTGATTTAGACTGATTTAGAAGAAATATGACTTTTCTGATGTAGTAAGGGACGCCAGTAGACAGCTGTTGCTGTCTCTTGGCTAAAATTCGAGCCTAAGGTCTCGAATTTTCCCGAGTAATGGTTGCGGGTATGTCTACCATTACTTTTACTACAGCGAAAAGTCAATTTCTTTGGACGGATATTTATGAGAGTGCGTAAATGAAATAGACTTTGCTTTATAGTAGCTGGGGACGGCAGCAGACCTACGGTCTCATGCCTAAAAATTGAGCCTAAGGTCTCAATTTTTCCCGTGATATAATCAGCATTCGCTGATTATATCGCTAGAGCTACTATGCAAAGTCTTTTCTATTGGACGGATGTTTATGAGTGTACATTCGAGAGAACTACTATATTTATTGCATCAAAAAAAGACGACCGAGGTCGTCTTGAAATATCCTTATTCTACTATTCATCAGAAGACAAATATTCGTCTAATTCAATTACAGAAATACTTAGTCGTTTTGCTCCTTCTTCTTTAGAGAGAAGTCCATCTTTTATTAAACTAATAATCATCATTTTCTTTCCGTGCTCAACACCTTCTAATTTACCTTCTGTCATAGCCTGATTTATGGCATCTTTCTTTTCTTTTTCTATAGTCGCTAAAAAACTTGAATATGCTTGGAGATATCGTGTTCTTTCATCGTACATTTCTCGTTCCTCCTCTGTCCAGTCTACTCGACTCACAATTCGATCCGCTTGTTTTAATATTCTTTCAGGTTTTTGTGTATAGGGTTGATTTCCAAAAAATTCAATCCAACGCACTTTCTTGTATTCTTGTATCTTATCTTTATTATACTTCTCTAATTCTAAAAATGCCATTAATGCTAAATCTTGTTTTTCTTCAAATCCTTTAAAATAGACTTTTAATTCATCGTTTGTATTTTTTTTTTTGAAGCAGTATACGTGAACCATTTTATCGTCCTTAAAATACCTTTTTTGAGTAATGGCAATGGTGTACACAGGTAACAATTCTTCGGCGAGTTTATGGGTCTCTACGCCATCTTTTTTATGTTCATCTGCATTTTTAGTCACTTGATTACATAGATATAACCATAAACGCTTAATAAAGTCAAATTGATAGGCTACTTGAATTTCAATAATGACTTGTGTACCATCATTCAATTCAGCTAATACATCGATACTAGTTACATAAGTCTTTATATCTTCAAATTGATGATTGTGTATTTGGGTTCCATCAAGTATTTTGACATGGTGGACAGGTAAGTCTAGGATATCCCTTATAAACTGTGCTGTGATTTCAGGATTACTGAAAATTTTCTTTGCCATTAAATCCATCATCGGTCTTGCATCTTTGATACGTTCTACCATTTTTATCATCCCTTAATTTTATTTTGAAGTATTCTGTCTTCATCTTCTATATACGAAAAAATTCTTGAAAAATATTTTTTTATGGTAAATTTAAAAAAAGAAATGAGATTGAGTAAAGTTACTTCTATAAAACAAAATCTTTTAAAGGGTGTCGTTTTATGTTAGGATAAAAAAGATTAGGAGGTTTTTATGACAGATACAGAATTAACTATTGAACAACGTGCATTGGATATTGTAAAGCAAGAATTAAATCAATATTCACCAAAGCAAATTGATACAGTATTATCTTTGTTAGAAGATGGCAATACAGTTCCTTTTATTGCACGTTATCGTAAAGATCAAACAGGGAGTTTGGATGAAGTTCAAATTCGTGAAATTGAAGAAAGACATCGTTATTTAGTAAATTTTGAAAAAAGAAAAGACGAAGTTATTCGATTAATTGATGAACAAGAAAAATTAACAGATGAAATTTTATCCGACTTAATGAATGCCAAAACACTAACGGCATTAGAAGATATTTATCGTCCATTTAAACAAAAGAAACGTACGAAAGCGACGATTGCTAAAGAAGCAGGTTTAGAACTGTTAGCTGAATTTTTATTAGCGTGTACTTCTGAAGAAGTTGAAGCAAAAGCTGCAACATTCATTAACGAAGAAAAAGATATTTTAACAGTAGAAGATGCGTTAAATGGAGCGTTAGAAATTATTGCGGAAAAAGTCTCCGATAATGCGCACTATCGAAAACTACTTCGTGAATATACAGTTCAAAAAGCTATGCTTGTGACAAGTTTGAAAGACGAAGAAAAAGATGAAAAACATGTATACGAAATGTATTACGAGTATCAAGAATTGGTAAAAACAATTGTTCCACATCGAATTTTAGCAGTGAATCGTGCTGAAAAAGAAGGTGTGTTAAAAGTTAGCTTAGAAGTCGATGAAATAATTCCGCTAGAAAAAATGATTAAAAAAGAAATTTCGGATGTGAATTCTCCATCTGCTCTATATGTGAAAGCAGCGATTGAGGATAGTTATAAACGTTTCATTGCGCCTGCGATTGAACGTGAAATACGTTCTGAATTAACAGAAAAAGCTCAAACTCAAGCAATTGAGATTTTTGGAGAAAATTTACAAAATCTGTTATTACAAGCACCGATGAAAGGTCATGTAATTTTAGGATTAGACCCAGCGTATCGAACAGGTTGTAAACTAGCGATTATTGATGAAACGGGGAAAGTATTGGATAAAGCAGTTATTTATCCTCACCAAGGAGCAAGTGACTTTAAGCGTGCTCAAGCAGGAACAACATTCAAGAAATTATTGGAAGATTATCAGGTCACTTTAGTTGCTATTGGAAATGGTACTGCAAGCCGAGAATCAGAAGCATTCGTGAGTGAACAGATTAAAGGGCTGAATCGTAAAATTTATTATACAATTGTTAGTGAAGCAGGAGCATCTGTTTATTCTGCTAGTGAGATTGCACGAAAAGAATTTCCAGATTATCAAGTAGAAGAACGTTCTGCAGTAAGTATTGCCCGTCGCCTGCAAGATCCATTGGCAGAATTAGTGAAAATCGATCCAAAAGCAGTAGGAGTAGGACAATACCAACATGATGTGAGTCAAAAACAATTAGATGCAAGACTAGATATTGTTGTCGAAACAGCTGTGAATAAAGTCGGTGTCAATGTCAATACAGCAAGTGCTGCATTATTAGAACATATTGCCGGATTAACTAAAACGACTGCGGCAAATGTAGTGGCTTTTCGTGATGAAAATGGGAAATTCACTAATCGTTCACAATTGAAAAAAGTTCCTCGCTTAGGACCAAAAGCCTTCGAACAAGCAGTAGGATTTTTAAGAATTGTAGATGGTAAAAATCCATTGGATGGAACAGATATTCACCCAGAGTCTTATGAATTTGCTGAAAAGATTTTAGAAAAAATTCAAGCAACAAAAGTAGAAATCGGGACAGAAAAAGTAGAACAAGCTTTATCTGCATTAGATAAAAAAGCATTATCTAGTGAACTAGGAATTGGGATTGAAACGTTAGAATTAATTTTTGCGGGATTAACAAAACCAGGAAGAGACCCGCGTGAAGAAGTTGATCCACCGATTTTAAGAAGTGATGTATTATCCATGGAAGATATTCAAGTCGGAATGGAATTACAAGGGACAATTCGTAATGTAGTCGATTTTGGAGCGTTCGTGGATATCGGAGTTAAACAAGACGGCTTAGTTCATATCTCAAGAATGAAAAAAGGTTTCGTGAAGCATCCAAGTGATGTCGTTGCAGTAGGCGATATCGTAACAGTATGGGTTGCTGAAATTGACATGAAAAAAGGAAGAGTAGGATTATCGATGCTACCTCCAAAAGAGAATGAAAAATAATTTATGAAACTTCATTTAGGGCAGTATACCCTAGATGGAGTTTTTCTTTTTTACATTCAGTATTTAAATTGAATTAATTTCTCATCATTCTTTAGAAAAAACGATGCTTTGTGGTATAATTATTTTGAGTTATTTTATTCAAAAGGAGAAAGAAAATGTCAGAGATTAATCAAAATCATGCTCTTGAGCAATTAAAAGAAAATGCTAATAAAATTTACCAATTAATTAATCAACAAAAAAATCATTTATGTATTGCTAAATGTCCAGCATTTGAAGAAGTGGTAGACACACAATTATTTGGACTATCTAAACAAGTAGAATTTGCTGTAGCGATTGGAGTTGTGGAAGCCAATGAAGGACATCAGATAATGGCTGATTTGGAATATACATTAAATGAAGTATATAGCGATGTATATGAGAAAAACTGGCAATCTTAAAGAAAGTAAGAGGGATTATTGTTTTGAAAGTACAAGATAAAATAAAAAATCTCTTCCAAGTAGATAAAATTATTTTAATGATTTTCATTATATTATCTGCATTTGGATTAGTAATGATTTATAGTGCTAGTAGTTATTTTTCATTAACTTCTGTAGGAAATTCTGAATATTACTTAGTTCGTCAATTGGCCTTTGTTTTGGCTGGAATCATTATAGCGATTGCGATTGCTAATTATGGAGAAAAATTCTTTTTTAATGAACGATTTTTGCAAATTACATATGGTGGATTAATTTTATTACTTTTATTCGTATTAACTCAGACAGGCATTAAAGGGGCGAAAAGCTGGATTAATTTACGATTGTTTAATTTGCAACCATCTGAGTTTGCTAAGGTTATTTTAATATGGGCGAGTGCTTTTTATTACCACAAGTTTCGAGAAAGTCGTAATTGGAAGCAATTATTTATGTATCCAATGGGAATGATGGTTTTAGTGAGTATTCTTGTTTTAATTCAACCAGACTTTGGTACGGTAATGATTACAGTCTTGATGATGTGGTTATTAGCATTAACAACAGGATATTCTAAAAAAGCGATTAAATATTCAGGAGTAGTTTTTGTCATCGGTTATTTATTTACCTACTTACCAATTTCAATTATTAAATATATTCCATTTATTAAGTCATACCAAGTGGGACGTTTCCTTTCTTTCCATAATCCATGGGACGATACAAGTGGAGTTGGGTATCAATCTATTCAAGGTTTCTTAGCCTTAGCAAGAGGAGGAATGTCAGGGACAGGTTTATCAAGCTCTATTCAAAAAACAGGATTTTTACCTGAAGCTCATACAGACTTTATATTGGCAATTGTGGGAGAAGAATTAGGTTTTATTGTTGTTTGGATTGTATTAGTTGTTCTATTCTTCTTAATAATGTACATTTTTTGGAAAGCAGAAAAGTGTCGTTCATCTTTTGCTAGATATTTATGTTTAGGAGTAGGGATTTTTCTTTTAGTACAAAGTGGAGTGAATATTGGTGCGTTACTAGGTTTAGCTCCAATTACCGGAGTTCCATTACCATTTTTAAGTTATGGCGGTTCTAGTTTTATTGTTTCAAGTATTGCGATTGGGATGGTACTTTTCGCATTAAAATATGATCAAGATTACAAAGAAAATTTACTAATAAAAATGAGAATGGGTGAATTTGTTCTTGAAGAAGAGATTGTAGGAAAAGAAGAACAGCAAAATCAAGCCTTTACTGATCAAGAAATTGTGAATGAAACCTTTAAAGAAGAGGAAGAAGAGGAGGATGAGCATGAAGAAATTACTGGTGGCTAACCGTGGAGAAATTGCGATTCGTGTATTTCGTGCAGCAACAGAACTTGGGATTGAGACAGTAGGAATTTTTGCCAAGGAAGATGAACAATCTTTACATCGTTTCAAAGCAGATGAGGCTTATTTAGTTGGCGAAGGTAAGAAACCGACAGAAGCCTATCTAGATATGGATGATATTATTCGTATTGCGAAACAATCAGGGGCAGATGCTATTCATCCTGGTTATGGTTTTTTATCTGAAAACATTGATTTTGCTAGAAAGTGTCAAGAAGCTGGACTAACCTTTGTTGGACCACGTTTAGAACATTTAGATATTTTAGGGGATAAATTAAAAGCAAAAACTGCTGCGCATAAGGCTGGTTTACAATCCATTCCTGGGACAGAAGGGACAGTTTCTTCTGTTCAAGAAATTTATGAGTTTGGAGAACAATTTGGTTATCCGATTATGATAAAAGCGGCACTTGGTGGCGGCGGTCGTGGAATGCGTGTTGTTTATCGTAAGGAAGATGTTCAAGATAGTTATGATCGTGCAGTTGGAGAAGCGATAAAAGCTTTTGGTGCTGGAGAATGTTATGTGGAAAAATATATTGAAAATCCACAACATATTGAAGTACAAATTTTAGGGGATAAACATGGAAATGTTGTTCATTTATTCGAACGTGATTGTTCTGTTCAAAGACGACACCAGAAAGTGATTGAAGTAGCTCCATGTGTTTCTCTTTCAGAGGAAATGCGCTCAAATATTTGTAATGCTGCAGCTAGTTTTATGAAAGAAATTGGCTATGTCAATGCAGGAACAGTTGAATTTTTATTAGATGGAAATCAGTTTTACTTTATTGAAGTGAATCCAAGAATCCAAGTAGAGCATACCATTACTGAATTGATTACAGGAATCGATATTGTTCAAGCACAATTAAAAATTGCACAAGGAATGGATTTACACCAAGAAATTGGTATTCCTACACAAGAAAACTTAACATTTAGTGGTGCTGCAATTCAGTGCCGTATTACAACTGAAAATCCTGAAAATAACTTTTTACCAGATACTGGTAAAATTAATACGTATCGTTCACCCGGTGGTTTAGGTATTCGTTTAGATGCAGGAAATGCGTTCCAAGGAAATGTGGTAACGCCATATTTTGACTCACTATTAGTAAAAGTTTGTACGTATGGTCGTGATTTTTCTCAAGCAGTTACAACGATGCAACGTGCATTAAAAGAGTTTAGAATTCGTGGAGTGAAGACGAATATTCCATTTTTAAAAAATGTGATTCATCACGAAGATTTTTTAACAGGAACGGCTAAAACAACGTTTATTGATACAACACCTGAATTGTTTAAGTTTCCAAAGGAAAGTAATCGTGGAAATAAAATTTTAAAATATATTTCTGAAATTACGGTTAATGGGTATCCAGGAATCCCACAAGAAACAAAGGCATTCGAGAGACCAACTTATATCGAAACATTGAAGTCCGTTTCAAAACCAGAAAAAACAGCTAAGCAGTTACTGGATGAAAAAGGTGCGGATGCAGTTTCGAAATGGGTATTGGAACAAGAAAAAGTTCTTTTAACGGATACAAGTTTTAGAGATGCGCATCAAAGTTTAATGGCAACAAGAATGCGTTCGATTGACTTAATTCAAGCGTCTCAGCAATATGAAGCAGCAGTTCCTCAATTGTTCTCAGCAGAAGTATGGGGTGGAGCAACGTTTGATACAGCTTATCGATTTTTAACAGAAAATCCTTGGAATCGATTAGAAAAAATTCGTAAAGCAATGCCAAATACGCTATTACAAATGTTATTACGTGGTTCTAATGCAGTAGGTTATTCCAATTATCCAGATGCTGTGATTCGTTCGTTCATTTTAGAAGCAGCAGCAACAGGAATTGATGTGTTTAGAATTTTTGACAGCTTAAACTGGTTGCCTCAAATGGAAGTGAGTATTCAAGCCGTTCGTGATGCAGGAAAAATTGCAGAAGCGACCATGTGTTATACAGGCGATTTATTAAATCCAATGCAAACAAAATATACATTAGAATATTATAAACAATTTGCGAAAGATTTAGAAAAAGCGGGTGCGCATATGATTGCCATTAAAGATATGGCAGGATTATTGAAACCTCAAGCAGCCAAACAATTGATTACAACATTAAAAGAATCAGTCGATATTCCAATTCATTTACACACTCATGATACTAGTGGAAATGGTATTTTAACATTAGCAACAGCGATTGATGCTGGAGTAGATGTAGTCGATGTAGCCTTTAGTGCTTTAGCAGGTGGAACATCTAATCCAAGTATGGAAACTTTATACTATGGATTAGAAGGTACAAGTCGCCAACCTGAATTAGAGATGGAAAATGTAACAACATTAAACCGTTATTGGGGAACGATTCGCAAATCTTATCATGCATTTGATCAAGCACAAGTTTCTCCAAGTCCTGAAGTTTACTATCATGAAATGCCTGGAGGACAATATACGAATTTATACCAACAAGCTAAATCAGTTGGTTTAGGAGAACGTTTCGAAGAAGTGAAAGAAATGTATCATCGTGTAAACCAATTATTTGGAGATATTATTAAAGTAACACCTTCTTCTAAAGTAGTTGGAGATATGGCATTATTCTGTATTCAAAATGAACTTAATGAAGAAAATATTTATGAAAAAGGATTAACTCTGTCTTTCCCTGAATCAGTGATTCAATTCTTTAGAGGGGATTTAGGTCAACCGGTTGGAGGCTTTAATGAAAAACTTCAAAAAGTTGTATTAAAAGATATTGAGCCAATTACTGTTCGCCCAGGATTATTAGCTCCTGAAGTAGATTTTGAAGAAGTTCGTAAAGAATTGGAAGATTTACTAGGACATAAACCAAAAGACCAACAAGTACTAAGTTATCTCATGTATCCAAAAGTGTATAAGGAATACCAAGAGAGAAAAGAACTATATGGAGATTTAAGCAAATTAGATACGCAAACATTCTTCTATGGAATGCGTATGGGTGAGACGATTCAAATGGAATATGCTCCAGGTAAAGTCTTTATGATTACATTAGTACAAATTGGGGAACCAGACCAAGATGGAAATCGAATTATGTTCTATCGATTCAATGGACAAAGCCGAGAAATTATTGTCCATGATGCGAGTGCGACAATGACAACTGTCAAACGTCAAAAAGCAGATGCGAATGACTTTGGACAAATTGGGGCAACAATGCCAGGTAGTGTCCTAAAAGTATTTGTAACAAAAGGTGAAGCAGTTCGTAAAGGACAAGTGTTACTTGTGACAGAAGCGATGAAGATGGAAACAACCATTCAAGCACCATTTGATGGCATTGTTGAAACCATTGCTGTTAAAGAACAAGATATGATTGATGTCAGTGATTTACTATTAACAATTCGTAAAAAATAATAAAGAGAGGAGTAAACATGGAACAAGTAGAAAGAAGAGCGATTATTGTATGGCTCTATACATTAAAACCAATTAAACAATTAAAACGTTTCGGTAATATTCAATATATTTCTAAACGTCTAAAATATATTTACTTGTATGTCAATGAAGAAGAAGTGGAAAGTGTTATGGATAAAGTTAGCAAATTTCACTTTGTTCGAAAAGTTGAAGTATCTCCTCGCCATGAAGTTCGAATGGATTTTACACAAATCTTACCAGAATTACGTGAGGAAATTGAATTAGAAAAACGAGCATTGGCTACAGAAGCGTAATGATTATTTAATAAGAATAAAGAGTCCACCGATATCTCATGGTGGACTCTTTTTGTATTGGTTGAATCTGAGTGATATAAATTGTGATCTAGCAAGATTTAATTCGTTAAAACCTAATAGTTACCGTTTGAGATTTATGATAAACTAATTATAAGTAACAGAAAGGAAATTTATATATGGAAAATATCGGTACAATTACAAAAAACGTTAAAAAAATACTTTCAATCACTAGTGATGTTAGCAAGATATTCATTGATAATGAGAATTTCAAAAAACATTTAATAAAGAGAAACCATCAAAATATGATTTCTCATATACCTAAAATATCACAGTATTTAAAAAATCCTGATTATGTAGGTGTCAACCCACGAGAAAAAGGTGTCAGTTTGGAGTATATTGTTCAAGTAGAACCAAATATTCTTATAGCAGTTAAATTGGACAGTAAGAATGGTTACTTTTATGTGGCTACTATGCACGAAATTTCTCAATTAAAATTAACTCAGAGAATTCGCAACGGAAGATTACGAAAAGTTGACAAAAGATAATAAATAATTATAATAGAGGTATAGAAAGTATGAATTGAGGGTAGAAAGGTTCCTACCGCACCTCATAGAGGTACCTGAGATGACGAGGTTACTGAACGTCCAATTTATACTAACGATATTTTCCAAGAAGACACCGCAAGGTGTCTTTTTTTGTGTCAGAATTTATACAGGAGTGATAAAATGACAACAAGACAAGAACTAGTAGATTATGTACGTAATTTATCTAACAGAAGGAGTCGGAGTAGATGTTTATTGTGAGTTGTTATTCTTTTTTTGAGCGTTTATAATAAGGTGAATATATTAAAGGAGGAACACAGATGAGAATTATTTCTGGCGAATTTGGTGGAAGACATCTTCGAGCTGTTCCAGGAAAGAACACAAGACCCACAACGGATAAAATTAAAGAATCCTTATTCAATATTTTAGGAGGATATTTTGATGGCGGTGTCATGTTGGATATGTATGCAGGCAGTGGAGGAGTAGCCATTGAAGCTGTTTCTAGAGGAATGGACCATGCCTTTTTATTTGAAAATAATCGACAAGCGATTCAAACGATTGAACAAAATATTGATATTACAAAGAGTCCCGATCAATTTACATTATTGAAACAAAATGTGAAGCATGGATTAAAAACATTAGCTACAAGGGAAGAGTTTAAACCTGTTTCTTTAGTGTTTATGGATCCACCGTATCGTCTACAAGAAATTATCCATGATATTGAACAATTGGAAAAATTATCATTAGTAGCGGAAGATGCTGTAGTTGTCGCAGAAGTGGATAAAGCAGTACAATTACCAGAAAAAATTGGGCGATTTACTCAATGGAAACGAGTAGAGTATGGAATTACAGCATTAATTTTCTTTGAATTTGAATAGGAGATTTATATGGTAAAAGCAATTTATGCAGGAAGTTTTGATCCCATTACAAAGGGGCATCTTCATTTAATTCAACGTGCGACAGTATTATTTGATGAAGTGATTGTATTAATTTCTCATAATCATCAAAAACAGTATACTTTAACAAAAGAAGAGAGAGTTCAAACAGTTCAAAAAGCTGTATCAAACTGGGAAAATGTTCGAGTTGTCGTACAAGATGGGGGCTTAACGGTTGAAGCTGCGAAACAATTAGGAGCAACTGTTCTTTTAAGAGGGATTCGTAATAGTCAAGATTTAGAATTAGAAAAGACTTTAGCATATCATAATCATCGATTAGACGAGAATATTGAAACTGTCTTACTCATAAGTGAGCCAGCCTATGAATATGTCAGTTCAACAATGGTGAAAGAATTAGCTAAATTTGGCGGAGAATTTGAGTCTTTTGTTCCAGAGTCTGTAGCAGAAATTTTGGAAAAAAGATATGCTGGACAAGAGTGTCAACAAATGACGCTTCAAGAAAGAAGTGAGTAAGTATGAAAAAAATTTCTTTACGAACGATTGTTATATCGCTCGTCAGTTTATTAGTTTTAGGAATCATTGCATTTTTTCCTTTACCTTATGTATTAGAAATGCCAGGGAGCGCTGAAAAAGTAGAGGATTTTATTACAATTGAAGGAGTTAATGAGAAGAAGGAAGGGTCTTTTCGTGTAATGACGGTATTGTCCCAACAGGCAACCCCTTTATTAGCACTTCAAACATTGCTTCCTCATGTTGAAATGATTCCAAAGGAAAAAGTGTATGGCACAACACCTAGTAAGGAATACAATAAAATTCAGGAATATTATATGCAACAAGCTAGAAATGCAGCCATTTCAGTAGCGTACAAGGCAGCAGGAAAAACTGTTGAAGAAGAATTTTTAGGTGTATATGTGATGACAGTAGTTCCTGAATCTGATTTTAAAGAGAAGATTCAAGTAGGAGATATTGTGACAAAAGTGGATGGAGTATCATTTTCATCCGCACAAGAAATGATTCAAGCCATTAGTTCTAAAAAAATTGGGGATAGTGTTACAATTGAAATCAATCGTAATCAAGAAATTATTGAAAAAGCAGGAGTCTTGGTAGAAAATCCTGATACAGGAAAACCGATGTTAGGGATTCAATTAGTGACGCATTCAAAACTTCATGAATCTCCTAAAGTAGATTTTGATCCACATGGGGTTAGTGGGCCATCGGCAGGTCTGATGTTTACATTAGAAATTTATAACCAATTAACGGATAAAAATTTAAAACAAGGTCGAATTGTGGCTGGTACGGGTACAATGAATGAAAAAGGAGAAGTTGGACGAATCGGTGGAGTAGATAAGAAATTAGTGGCAGCTGTTCGTGCAGGAGCAACTATTTTCCTAGCACCAGATGATGAAATTACGGATGAAATGAGAGAAAAAAATCCTAACATTTTATCGAACTATGAAGAAGCTAAACGAACCGCTGAAAAGATAAAATCCAATATTCAAGTGTATCCTGTAAAAAAATTTGAAGATGCAGTAAAAATTTTAGAAAAATAAAATACAAAACGTCGTTTTTTTCGTATCTATAGTTAGAGGAGGGAAAAATGATGTTTTATTTTTTTATGCAAGTGAAAAGGTGGTTGATGGAATATAAGAAGGTTCTGTCAATCATTAGTGGTGTGTTAGCAGTTATCGTTATTATTCTTGTAGGAAGAGGGATGATGGCTTCACCTACGAAAGAAAAAGTAATGGTAACGAATGCTGTGAATATAACAAGAGTGGAAGAAACAACTACGATGATGCCACAAAATTGTTATGTGGATATTAAAGGAGAAGTTCTAAGGCCTGGAGTGTATGAGTTTTCTTGTGAGAGTCGCATACAAGAAGTGATTAAAAAGGCAGGAGGTTTTACGGAGGAGGCAGATGAAATAAAAATTAATTTAGCACAAAAAATTAGCGATCAAATGCAAATTATTGTCCCTAATTTAAATTCTAAACAAGAAGGTGGAGTGACAGAGGGAAATTCTGAAAAAGGAAACTTGTCTAATACGACTCCATCTAATTTAAAACAAGGAACAGTCAATATTAATACAGCAACTCTTGAGCAATTACAAACCATAAAAGGAATCGGAAAGAAAAAAGCAGAAGCTATTTTACAATATCGAAAAGAACATGGAGCCTTTCGTACAAAGGAAGACTTATTACAAGTGAAAGGAATTGGAAAGAAAGCATTAGAAGCGATTGAAAGCCAAGTGACTTTCCAATGAAGAAGTGGATTTGGATAACGGTCTTAGAAATTATAGTAGGAAGTTTAATCTTTTCTGAATCTTCGCTTTTTCTAAAAGGGATTTATGTTTTGATAGGAATATGGACGTTCATTCTTCATTTTCAATCTAAACAACAGCTGTTCTGGGTCTTTATTTTACTCATTTCTATTGGATTACGTTCTTATCAAGTCTATCATCCTACAGTTGTTCCCGAGGGGGAGTTGGTTGGAATTATAAGATTGAATAGGGATGATTTGAAAATCAATGGAGACTTTGTAACGGGAATTGCTGAATTAGAGTTGACATCTTCTAACCATCAAGTGTTATTCCAATATAAAATGCATTCTGAAAAAGAGAGAGCTTTATTTGAAGGAGAGGAGTCAAATCTTACTTTATCCGTAATAGGGAAGAGTAAGCCTGTGAATGAACCTAAAAATAGAGGGGATTTTAATGCGCCAAGTTATTATCGTAGTATTGGGGTTTTGCGTGTGTTTGAAGTTAGAGGTTTTAAACAAATAGCAAATGCTCCTTCATGGATCTCACTATTTCAAAATTGGCGTAGAAAATGTTATTTGAAAATTGATAAACAGCCAGAAAGTTTTGTTCGTACCTATGCTTTATTATTACTATTTGGGAAAACGAAAGATGCGGATGCAACAGTAATAGGGCATTATAAGAGACTTGGAATCATGCATGTTTTAGCCATTTCAGGACTTCATATTACATTATTTATTCATCTGCTTGAAAAAGTATTATGGAAATGGAAAATAACTCGAGAAACAAGTGCTGCTGTCATTATCGTTGGATTAGTCATTTATGGTTACTTTATTCATTGGAATATTAGTGGTACACGAGCGATTTTAATGTATGTTTTAGCGCAAATGTCTAAGAAGTTTCATTGGAAACTGACAACAGAGGATTGTTTGGGAATCATATTTTTGCTGTCACTGTTTTATCGCACAAGTATCATTGAAAATGTAGCTTTTCAACTTAGTTATGGATTAACCGCTATTTTATTATTGACGAGTTATTTTGTTGAACATAATCTTCAAGGAAAATGGAAGAAAACAATTTGTATTGCTTTTTTAACGCCTATCATTGCCTTGCCATTGATTTGTCATTATTTTTTCAAGTGGAATATGCTAAGTATTTTATTAGCTGGTTTATTAGTTTTACTGTTTGAAAGTATCCTTATTCCAGGAATATTGCTTTACGCTTTAGCAGTAGTATTAAATTGGGTGTGGATTTCTAATGGCATCGTTTTCTTTTTAGATGCATTATTAAATGGATTGAATCAACTCTTTTCTCTTTGTGAGCAATTTTTGTTTTTACGATTCACATTTGGAACATGGTCAACAGTAGCTTGGATATTGTATTGGGTTACTCTTTATGTAGCTCTTGTTTGTTATGAGAAATCTTGGTTTCGTCCTTATTCAAGTCTCATATTTGCGTTTTGTTCTTTTATCATTGCACTTAGCATTCCTTATCATCTACATGAGCAAATCATCTTTTTAAGTACAGGTTCGCAAGTTTCAGTATTGTATATTCCAAAAGGATTCAATCATGCCACGTTAGTGTTGAGGGGAGGAAATTCGTTCATAGATTCTAAGGGGAAGGTCCTTAGTAAACAATCTTTTTCTAAAAATGTTACGAATAATATTTTAGTAGAAGGAATTTCTCAGTTGGATTCTATTGTACTAACGAATGCTAGTGTGGAAGATAGTGATGATTTGAAAGAGTTGACCCAAGATTTTTCAGTAAGCGAGGTAGTCGTTTCTAAAAATCCTTCTGAAAAAAGAGGGTTTGCAGAATTGGGAGTTTCGACATTGTATCATGAAGTAGGAGAGAGACAGTTACTTTCTGGTGTGAAATGGGAATTGATTCCAGCTAATAAAAGTAAAAAAGAAGTTCAAAATTCTATTTTTACAATCCAAGGAGAACGAATACTCATAGTGGAAGATAAGATGAAAACTTTACCCGATAAAGTTGATTTTGTGATTTCTTCAAAGAAAAACGCAGAAGGGATTGCAAAATTAAATGGATTTACACAAATGCAAACGAAAAGTTTAATTTTAGAAAAAGGAAATGGGAAGGTTCAATCGCATATTAGTTCACGCTTTTTAGATCAATTAGAACAACAAGTTTCACATATATGGATTTCACAAGAAGATGGAGCAGTTCATATGATGCAAGAAAAAGGCGTACGAAAATTCCATACGATAAAAAGTCATAAAGACGAGTGAAACCATGGACAAAAAGAACACTTCACGATACACTAGACTAAGAGAAAGGGGAGTCATAAATGGAATTTCAAAAGAAAATAGAAGAAATTAAATCGGGGAAATTGTCGCCCATTTATATGGTTCAAGGAAAAGAAGATTATTTACAAAATTGGGCAAGACAAGTATTTTTAGAATCCGTAGTGGCTCCTGAAGATCAAGAATTAAATGTCGGTCGATTTAATATGGAAGAAATTTCTGTCCAAACAGCTATTGAGGATGCAGAATCTGTCCCATTTTTTGGAGATAGACGTTTAGTGATGATTGATAAACCATATTTTTTAACGGGTGAAAAAGAAAAAGCAAAAATTGATCATCAACTTGAAAGATTACAGTTTTATTTAGAAAACCCCTTAGACTCTTCTGTCGTTGTATTTTTTGCACCCTATGAAAAGTTAGACTCTCGTAAAAAAATCGTGAAGCAATTAAAAAAAGTAGCAGTCTTATTAGATGCTTCTTCATTAGAAGAAAAAGATGTTAAAACGATGGTCCAACATAAAGTACAAGAACAGGGCGTTTCGATGGAAATATCTGTATTACAATTATTTTTAGAAAAATTACACTATTCTCTAACCGATGCGATGAGAGAAATTAATAAGTTAATCTTATCTGCTATGGATACGAAAGTGATTGATAGTGACTTAGTGGCAACATTAGTTCCAAAAAGTTTAGAACAAAATATTTTTGAACTAGGAGAAGCCGTCCTTCGAAAAGATAGTAAAGTGGCGATTGAAATTTATCGAGATTTACTATTACAAAAAGAAGACCCGATTAAAATGAATGCCATTTTACTAGGGCAATTTCGCTTATTATTACAAGTAAGCTACTTACAAAAAGAAGGCTATCACGAACCTGAAATGCAAAAGGTGTTAGGAATTCATCCATACCGTGTAAAACTCGCTCTAGGACAATCTAGAAAATTTTCGATTGCTTTACTAGAAGCAGCATATCGATTATTAGTTGAAACAGAGTATGCATTGAAAACAGGACTTGGAATGAAAGAATTGCAATTAGAAACATTTATTTTGAAGTTTTGTCAAAAGAGTGCATAAGTAGGTTGAAATGAAAATAAAAAGTACA
This sequence comes from uncultured Granulicatella sp., assembly GCF_963528195.1. Taxonomy (GTDB): domain Bacteria; phylum Bacillota; class Bacilli; order Lactobacillales; family Aerococcaceae; genus Granulicatella. The sequence goes on along the minus strand of NZ_CAURVN010000015.1, from coordinate 76 downwards.
AAAAAAGGCCCGAGAATGATTTTGAAGTGACCCCAAAAAGTTAGACTTTTTTTGAGACGACTTAAGTCGTCTCTTT
>NZ_CAURVN010000014.1:0-37047 GCF_963528195.1 uncultured Granulicatella sp. | reverse complement strand
GGTCAATATTATGATGTCATTCAAATGGCCTATTTCGTAGAAAAGGAGTAATACATGAAAGTCGGAATTATTGCAGCAATGGAAGAGGAAAAACGTCTTCTATCTGAAGAAATGACAATTGAACAGGAAGTAAAAATTGCAGGATGGACATTTTTAGAAGGACATTTAAATGGCGTATCTATTGTATTAGTGCAATCTGGTATTGGTAAGGTAATGTCTAGTGTAACAGCTGCTTTATTAATTCACCATTTTAATGTGACATTAGTCATTAATACAGGATCAGCGGGTGGATTTGGAACAGAAATGAATATTGGAGATATTGTGGTTGCTACAGAATTAGCGTACAGTGATGCAGATGTAACAGCTTTTCAATATGAATATGGACAAATGCCAGGGATGCCTGCACGTTTCCAAGCTCAAGTGATTGAAGATGACGTTATAAAAGCAATTCAATCTGAGTTGAATTTATCTGTGTATAAAGGATTGGTCGTTTCAGCAGATAGTTTTATTCATCGTGAAGATCAACGATTATTAATTTTAAAACATTTCCCAGATGTTTTAGCAACTGAAATGGAAGGAGCCTCTATTGCACAAGCTTGTTATGCATTACAAACTCCAGTCATTGTTGTCAGAGCAATCTCGGACATGCCACAAAAAGGAACATCAGCAGTTGATTTTGATACATTTATTGTTGAAGCAGGTCGTAAATCAGCGTTGATTGTTCATCAATTATTACATCATTTAAAAGAAGATTAATGATTAGGGGGAGTTCTCGTGTTAAATATTGGAGTAGTTGGGATTGGTGCGATTGCACAAAAAGCCTATTTACCAGTAATGCGTTCAATTGGTAATGTGAAGTGGTATATGTGTACTAGAAATGTAGAAGTTTTACAACGAGAATCAAAATTATTAGGGCGTTGTATTCCATGTAGTAATGTTGAAGAATTATTACATTTTGATTTAGATGGAGTCATGATTCATGTTTCAACGGAGGCTCATGTTGAAGTTGCCAAGCAATTTTTAGAAAAAGGAATTCCAGTATATTTAGATAAACCGATTGCTCCTAGTTATGAAGAAACGCTTGAATTATATAGATTAGCCAAAAAAAATCAAACTTTTTTAACAGCAGGATTTAATCGACGTTTTGCTCCCAAAGTAGTGGAATTAAAAAATGTCCTTCATAAGAAAAGAATTATTACAGAAAAGAATTGTACAATTCCAAGTTTTGATAATCGTACACGTATTTTTGATGTTTTTATTCATCCTTTAGATACAGCATTATTTTTAATGGATGAAAAACCAAACCGTGGATCATTCTATTATAAGAAAAATCACGGTGTTATTGAACAATGTACAATTTATTTAGAAAATGAAGAACAATCAGCCGTTGTAATGATGAATACAGAATCTGGAGCGAATCTTGAAAGAATTGAAATTCAAGCTGAAACGGGTACTTTTTCATTACAAAATTTAACGGATTTAACGATCTATCAAGGTGGAGAAGAAATTAAAGATCATTTTTCATCCTGGGATTCTACTTTATATAAGAGAGGATTTGAAAGTATTGTTCATTCCTTTATTATTGCTGTTCAAACTAATGGTGAAAATCCAGTTTCTCCTATTTCAAGCTTATTAAGTCATTTTATTTGTGAGAGATTAGCACATGCAAAAGCATCTGAAGGCTTTTTATCATTTGACGTAGAAACTGATGAATAGTATCATAAAAAAGATATTGCATAAATAGGAGAGAAGAAGATGAAAGAATGGTGGAAAGAGCAATTTCCAGAAGTGAAAGTAAGCTTCCATGAACCCTTAAAAAAATATACATATACAAAAACAGGTGGGGAAGCTGAATGTTTAATTTTCCCAAAAGATAAACATGAAACTGCAAAAATTATTAAAGCTTTACAAGAAAAACAAATTCCAATTACAGTATTAGGAAATGCCAGCAATGTCATTGTTAGAGATGGTGGCATAAAGGGAGCTGTTATTTTATTAAATGAAATGACTGCTATGAAAGTAATGGGGAATAAAATTTTAGCAGAAGCTGGTGTGTCTTTAATTGAAGTGACAAAATGTGCATTAGAACAATCTTTAACAGGATTAGAATTCGCATGTGGTATCCCAGGAAGTGTTGGAGGAGCCATGTATATGAATGCAGGAGCCTATGGTGGTGAAGTTTGCGAAGTAGTAGAATTTGTAGATGTTGTCACTCGTACAGGTGAAATCAAACGTCTAACAAATGAAGAATTAGAGTTTTCATATCGTCATAGTGCTTTACAAGAAAGTGGAGATTTAGTGATTGATGTCTGCTTTAATCTAATTCCAGGGAAAAAAGAATCAATTGAAGCAAAAATGGAAGAATTAACCCATTTACGTGAAAGTAAACAGCCATTAGAATATCCTTCTTGTGGAAGTGTATTTAAGCGACCAGAAGGTCATTTTACTGGAAAATTAATCCAAGATGCAGGACTTCAAGGATTCCAAATTGGTGGCGCTCAAGTGTCTAAAAAACATGCAGGGTTTATTGTAAACATTGATCATGCAACAGCTACAGATTATTTAGCGGTGATTCAACATGTTCAAGAAGTTGTGTTCGAACAATTCCAAGTAAGACTCGAGCCCGAAGTGAAAATTATTGGTGAAGAGTCAAAATAGAGGAGAAAAATGATGAAAGAGAATAAATTCATACAAACAGGTCTTCTTCATGTTATTTCATTAATTGTTTTAGTTCTAAGTTATCACTACGTAGGAATTACATTACCAATTTTTAATGGAGTGGATATTAACTTCTTTTATATTTTATTAGCGATTGTGGCTGGTTTAGCGGGTTCGTTATTTGCTGCAATTGTTGGTGTAGCAACGATTTTTATTGATTTATTATTAGGGACGACAGAGCAGTGGATTGCAATTGCAATTTCTGTAGGGATGCTTGGTTATGTTTTTGGTCTAGGTATTCGTCGCAAGTCATTTTTAGCGGGTACTTTTTCTCGTCATGATGCTTTGCGTTTTAATGTGATTCAAGTGGTTGCGAATGTGATTATTTTTGGTTTGATTTTACCGACGTTAGAGGTCTTTTTCTATCAGGCTTCTACGGCAGTTGTTTTTATTAATGGTTGGATTTTTAGTATGATTAATTCAATTTTGATTGCCATTTTCGCAACAGCTTTGTTTAAATTAATTGCGAATCGTGTGAAAGATAAAGCGCACAAATAACAAATAAAGCATACAAAAAAGTTTCCTGATTTAGCTAGGACGCCAGCAGCTTCGCTTTGCGAATCTCATGGCTAAAATTTGAGCCTCAAGTCTCAAATTTTCCAATAGTGACAAAAACACTTCCCAGTGTTTCTGTCACTCAAGCTAAAAAGGGAACTTTTTGTATTTTAAAATTTTCTAAGTAAATAAAGCATACCAAAATGTTGCTTTAGTTTAGCTAGGACGCCAGCAGCTTCGCGATGCGAATCTCATGGCTAAAAATTGAGCCCAAGGTCTCAATTTTTCCAACAGTGATAGAAATACTTCTCAGTATTTCTATCACTAAAGCTAAAAAAGCAACTTTTTGGTATGCTTTATTTTTAACGTTTTTGAAATTTTGTAGCAAAAATGATAGGAGTAGCGATAGCGTTTTTATCACTAAGACGTTTATGTCCTAGTTTAAGAAGAAATATTTTAATTTTAAATCCGTTAAAGAACATAACGTAAGAAAACTAAATAACTAAAATAAAGAAATAAAAAATAATCTTTTTATAGCTGAGGTAATAGAATTGCTGAATAGCGATTCTGTCACAAAGGAAAATTTGAGACAGAGGCTCAAATTTTAGCCATGAGACCGCTAGGTCTGCTGGCGTCCTAGCTATATGAAAAATCATTTTTTATTTCTTTTTTCTACGCCTAAAACTTTTTCTCTTGCTTATTGTTTGAAATCGTGTTTGAATAAAAGATAAGCACATTCAATTTAGAAATGGAGGTCATTTCATGACAAAAGAATTTAACAGTTTTACACTCGTAGAACAAAAACCATTACCAGATATCCGTTGCGATTACTATTTATACAAACATGACAAAACAGGCGCTCAAGTCATGTATTTAAAAACAGACGATGACAACAAAGCATTCTCTATCGCATTCCGTACACCACCATATGACGACAACGGAATTGCGCATATTATCGAACACTCCGTATTAAATGGATCAAAAAAATACCCAACAAAAGAACCATTCGTAGAATTATTAAAAGGTTCCCTACAAACATTTTTAAACGCATGGACATTTTCTGATAAAACCATGTATCCAGTAGCGTCAAGAAACCAAAAAGATTTCGAGAATTTAATGGACGTATATTTAGATGCAGTATTTTATCCAAATCTTTTATCAAACCCACAAATTTTAATGCAAGAAGGATGGCATTATCATTTAGAAAATAAAGAAGATGAATTAACTTATAAAGGCGTTGTTTATAATGAAATGAAGGGAGCATTTTCTCAACCAGAATCAGAATTAAACCGTCTAGTTGAACCAACATTATTCCCTGACACATTTTATAAACATGTTTCTGGAGGAATGCCAGCTTCAATTCCAACACTAACTCAAGAAAAATTCATTAATTTCCATCAAACGTATTATCACCCAAGTAATGCTCGAGTAACTTTATATGGGAATTTAGATTTATCAAAAGCGATGGAACAATTATCAGAATACTTTGATGCTTTTGAAGCAAAAGAAGTTCCATTTGTAGGATACCAACAAGAACCATTTACAAGTGTTAAAGAACTAACAAGTACGTATTCTGTTTCTAAAGGAGACTCAACTGAGAATAAAACATTGTTAGAATATGTTTGGGCTACTGGCACAAGTACTAATGGAGAAGAAGGAATTGCTTTAAGTATTTTAGATGAATTGCTATTAGGTAGTAATACCGCACCATTGAAGAAAGCTTTATTAAAAGCGAATATTGGTAGTGATGTTATGGGTGGATATTCTGCTTATACGTATTCTCCAACATTTGAAGTTGTTTTAAAAGATACAGATGCTGATAAAAAAGAACAATTTGTTCAAATTATTCAACAGGAATTACAACGTTTAGTGAAAGAAGGAATTTCTAGAAAAGCGATTCAAGCTGCTTTAAATAAAACAGCTTTCCGTTATAAAGAATTAACAGCTTTGGAAGGTAGTACACCAAAAGGTGTTATGTATGGTATGAATGCTTTAACAAGTTGGTTATATGATGGAAGTCCATATGTATCATTTGAATACCAAAAACATTTAGATGCCATTCAAGCTAAAGTTGAAGATGGATATTTTGAAAATATTATTCAAAAATACTTATTAGACAATACTCACGCTGCTATCATTACTTTAAAACCAGAACCAGGTTTATTAGAAGAAAAAGAAGTAGAATTAGCTAAAAAATTAGCAGAGTATAAAGCAAGTCTAAGTGAAGAAGAGTTAGATCAATTAGTTGAAACGACTCAAAAATTAATTGAAAGACAAGAATCTCCTGATAGACCAGAAGATTTAGCAAAAATTCCAACACTATCCATTGATGATATTCAAAAGAAAGCAACTCAATATCCTTTAACAGTTGAAGAAGGAAAAGAGACACCGACTTTCTTACATTATGAAGACTTTACAGCAGGAATTTCATATGCGAAATATTTCTTCGATATGAGAGGGGTTAAAACAGAAGAAATTCCAGTAGCTGCTTTTGTCACTGAATTATTAGGTGAAATTAGTACAAAACATTTTGCTGATGAAGATTTAAATACAGAGATGGATTTCTATACAGGTGGAATTTCAACAAATGCTTTTGTCATGACAGAAGATGTTGCGAAAAATGTGTATTATCCATTCTTCACAGTTTCAGGAAAAGCCTTATCTCAATATTTACCAAAATTAATTGAATTGGTGGAAGAAATTGTCTTCCATTCAAACTTGGAAGATTATGATAAGATTAAAGAACTGTTATTAAATACAAAAGCGAATTTAGAAATGCATATGAATTATGCTTCGCATACCATTGCAGTACGTCGATTAGAATCTTACTATTCAGAAGGAGCAAAATATGCTCAGGCATTAGAAGGTATTGATTACTATGATTATATTTCTGATTTAGTGAAACATTATGATGAGAGAAAAGAAAGCTTTAGTCAACAATTAATTGCTGTACTTCGTCAAATCTTAAATATTCATGGAGTAACTGCTACATTTGTCGGAAGTAAAGAGGATTTTGAACAATTTAAAGCTTTATCACAATCATTCTTCCAACACTTATCACAAGAAGTAGTGACACCACAACCATTCACAACTCCTGTTGAAGTATTGAATGAAGGATTTAAAACTGCTCAAGAAATTCAATATGTAGCAAAAGGTTATAATCAAACATTACTAGGAGTTCCATTTGAAGGATCTAATGCATTCTTACAAACGGTTTTAGGGTTAGATTATTTATGGAATACAGTTCGTGTTAAAGGTGGAGCGTACGGTGGAATGAGTGTGATTGGTGGAAAAGGTGAAGTAGCTGCTGTATCCTATCGTGATCCAAACTTAGTGGAAACTTTAAAAACTTATGATGGACAAGTTCAATATTTAGAAAATTATAATCCATCAAAAGAAGAATTTGAGAAAAATCTCATTGGAACATTCAGCAGTATTGATCGTCCACTTTCTGCAAATCAAAAAGGAAATATTGCCTTTACTCGTTACTTTACTCATGTGACAAATGAACTTGTTCAAAAAACTCGTGATGAAGTTTTAAATGTAACACCTGAAAAAGTTCGTTCATTTGCTCCAACAATGAAAAAAGTATTAGATCAAAATGCCTTTGTAGTAGTTGGAAATGATGTAAAAATCGAACAAAATAAAGAAATTTTCAAAACAATTCGTTCATTATTCAATGACTAATGATTTGACTTAATTTCATCTATCATTAAAAGAGGAATTTTCTATTCAGTAGAAGTTCCTCTTTTATTTATTTGAACATTTATGAGAGGGGGATATTTTAGGATTTTGTTTGAGTTTTTAAGCTTTTAATTATACAATATCAGAGTGAGACTTTACGCAAAGGAGAATTAGTGTACATGAAATTGAAAAATATTGCATTGTCATTGTCTGCATTGGTATTGTTATCTTTACCGACAATTAATGCAAAAGAAGCAAATAGTGAAAATTTAACAGGATGGCAAACGATTAATGGACAACAATATTATTATAATGAAGATGGTACAAAAGCAACTTCTTCATGGATTGATCGTTCTTTTGTAGATAAAGAAGGAAAAAAAGTAGTTGGATCGTTTATTTATGATGAAAATTACAAGTCTTATTTCTATTTAAAAGCAGATGGAAATTACGCTGAAAATCAATGGTTAGAAATTGGTGGCAAATGGTACTATTTCAAAGAATGGGGCTATATGGCTAAGAGCGAATGGAAAGGCAATTACTATTTAAATCCAAGTGGTGCTATGGCTAAAAAAGAATGGATTTTCGATAATCAATATAATTCTTATTTCTATTTGAAAGCAGATGGAAAATATGCTGAAAAAGAATGGATTCAAGATGGAGGAAAATGGTATTACTTACTATCTGGTGGATATTTAGCAACTCGTCAATGGATTGGTGATTATTTTGTGAATGGTAGTGGAGCGATGATGACTAAAGAATGGTTATTTGATCCAAGTTATCAATCTATGTTTTATTTAAATGCAGATGGCCGTTATGCACGTAATGAATGGGTTCAAATTGACGGAGATTGGTATTACTTTAAAGCAAACGGTGCTAGAGCTGAAAAAGAATGGGTAGGTAATTATTATTTAGGAGACGCTGGTGCAATGGCTACCGGTGTTGTAACAGTTGGAGATACAAAATATACATTCTCAAATTCTGGAACGATTGAAAAGCAAGAAAAAGTCAATAGAGGTTGGGTTCAAAAAAATGGTCAACGTTATTTCTATAATGGACGATCCGAACAAGTTGGTGGAAGTAATGCCAAGAAAGTTATCGATGTAAGTGAACATAATGGAAAGATCCAAAACTGGAGTCAAGTGATTCGTGATAATGGCATTGATGGAGTTATTGTTCGTTTAGGGTACTATGCTTATGATGAAGATAAACAATTAGCGTATAATATTAAAGAATTAAATCGCTTAGGAGTTCCTTATGGAGTTTATTTGTACACTTATGCTGAAAATGAATCAGATGCTGAATTAGAAGCGAAACATACTATTAAACTAATGGAAAAATATCATATTCAACCAAGTTACCCAATTTATTATGATGTTGAAAATTGGGAATATGTGAATAAAACAAAAGCTGCACCTAAAGATACAAAAACATGGGTGAAAATTGTAAATAAATATATGGATACAATGCATAAAGCAGGCTATACGAATGTAAGAATTTATAGTTACAGACATTTATTACAAACACGTTTAAATCATCCAGATATTTTAAAATATGTGGACTGGGTAGCTGCTTATACAGAAGCATTAGATTGGAATAATCCTCATTATTCAGGATCTAAAGGTTGGCAATATACTTCAAGCGAATACTTAAAAGGTATTAGCGGAAAAGTGGACGTTAGCGTTTGGTATTAATGAATTTAAGAAATATAAAAAAAGTCAGACTTATGTCTGGCTTTTTTTAGTGGTGACAACAACGACATTGACCAGGGATACAAGTACAAGCTAGATATTCAGGAGCATCCATTTCTTTTTCTTGTAATAATTTTTGTAATTGATGAGTGTCCTGTTTGGATAATTGAGCTTTTTGAATGAGTAATGCCAGTAATTCACCTTGTTTTTTTTGGCAAATATGACTTAATAACTCATTGCATTCTAAATCTAGTAGTTCTTCTTCTGTTAATGTAGCAATATATTGATAAGGTCTTTTGGAAGTTGGTACAATAAATTCTTTTTTCAAAAGTCGATTGATGAGAGTTTTAATCGTAGCAGCTTGCCAATTGAAATTTGTAGATAATGCTTCAATAATAAAAGTACTCGTGCATTTTGGGTTTGCCCATATTACTCGAAGAACTTGTCTTTCTGAAGCACTAATTGTATGAGAAAGTGTCATTTTTAGTCTCCTTTCTTTGATATTTATTAGTGTAAATCTGAAAAATCTCTTTGTCAATATATTGAAAAAAACTAAACTTTATTACTATATTTTGTGTTATTATTTTTATAAAGTACTAAATGTAGAATTTATAGGTTGCTATAAGAGAAGAAAGTAGATATAATGATAAGGTATGAAATAGAGGAGTAAGTATGAAAGTAGTTTTTTTATCTTTGACAGGACAGACGAGAAGATTTGTTCAAAAATTGGAGTTTCCAACTGTAGAAATTACACCACAAAATGTATTTCAAACAATGGATGAACCTTATATTATTGTAAGTCCTACTTATGATATGGAAGTATTTGAATATTTTCAAGATTTTATTGAAACAGATGGTAACCAAGCTTTATTAAAAGGAGTAGCTGGTTCTGGAAATAGAAATTTTAATACTTCCTTTTGTCAAACAGCAAAAATCATTTCTTCTACTTATAAAGTTCCACTATTGCATTGTTTTGAGTTCCATGGAACTCAAAAAGACGTAACTATAATAAAGGAAAAGGTGAGCGAACTTGGATAGTCCAAAATTAATTAGTAAATCTCAAGAAGTAACATATTTTTCATTAAATAATGAATTGAACCGTCCGGTTGATGGGAAAATTCCTTTACATAAGGATAAAGAAGCAGTACGAGCATTCTTCTTAGAGCATGTAAATCCAAATACGGTGTTTTTCTATACATTAGATGAAAAATTAGATTATTTAATTGAACATGATTTTTTAGAAGAAGATTTTTTAAATAAATATGACCGTGAGTTTGTTAAAAGTTTAATGAAAGCAATTTATAAGAAAAAATTCCGTTTTCGTTCATTTATGTCAGCATTTAAGTTTTATAAGCAATATGCCTTAAAAACAAATGATGGAGAACGTTATTTAGAACGTTTTGAAGATCGTATCGTCTTTAATGCTTTATTTTTAGCAGATGGTGATGAACAATTAGCTAGAGACTTAGCTGAAGAAATGATTCATCAACGTTATCAACCAGCGACACCAACATTTTTAAATGCTGGAAGAAAACGTCGTGGTGAATTAGTGTCTTGTTTCTTAATTCAAACAACGGATGACATGAATAGTATTGGACGTACAATTAACTCTGCATTACAACTTTCTAGAATTGGTGGGGGAGTTGGAGTAAGTTTATCAAACGTTCGTGCAGCTGGAGACCCAATTAAGAAAATTGAAAATGCTTCTAGTGGGGTTGTTCCAATTATGAAATTATTAGAAGATAGTTTTAGTTATTCAAACCAATTAGGTCAACGTAATGGTGCAGGAGCTGTTTATTTAAATGTTTTCCACCCAGATATCGTATCATTTTTATCGACTAAAAAAGAAAATGCAGATGAAAAAATTCGTGTTAAAACATTATCATTAGGGCTAGTAGTTCCAGATAAGTTTTACGAGTTAATTAAACAGGACGATATGATGTATTTATTTAGTCCATATGATGTGGAACGTATTTATGGTGTTCCTTTCTCTTATGTAGATATTACAAAAGAGTATGATAATATGGTGAATAATCCAGAAATTCGTAAATCAAAATTACGTGCACGTGATTTAGAACAAGAAATTAGTAAATTACAACAAGAATCTGGTTATCCATATATCGTAAATATTGATACAGTGAACAAAGCAAATCCAATTGATGGAAAAATCATTATGAGCAACTTATGTTCAGAAATTTTACAAGTACAAAGTCCTTCAGTGATTAATAATGCGCAAGAGTATGAAGTGCTTGGAACGGATATTAGCTGTAATTTAGGTTCTACAAATATTGTTAATTTAATGCAATCACCTGATTTTGAACGCTCGATTGAAGTGGCGGTTCGTGCATTAACATTTGTCACAGATCACTCAAGTATCGATGCAGTTCCAACGGTGAAAAATGGAAACCAAAAAGCTCATACAATTGGTTTAGGGGCAATGGGCTTACATACATTCTTTGCATTAAATCAAATGGAATATGGTTCGCCTGAATCGATTGAAGTAACAGATTTATACTTCCGTCTATTGAATTTCTATACATTAAAAGCAAGTCATAAAATTGCTAAAGAACGTGGCGTAACATTTGATGGCTTTGAAAAATCTGCCTATGCATCAGGAACTTATTTCGATGCTTATACAGAGTCAGATGTAGAAATTAAATCTGAAAAAGTAAAAGAAATTTTTGCGAACTTACCAATTCCAACTGCGGAAGATTGGAAACAATTAAAAGCAGATGTAATGGCAGATGGACTATATCACCAAAATCGTCTAGCAATTGCTCCAACAGGCTCAATCAGCTATGTAAATGAAACAAGTGCAAGCTTGCATCCAATTACTCGTTTAATTGAGGAGCGTCAAGAGAAGAAAACTGGTAAAACATATTATCCAGCACCATTCTTATCAAATGAAACATTACCATATTATAAATCAGCTTATGATATTGATATGCGTAAAGTGATTGATGTATATGCAGCAGCTCAAAAACATATTGACCAAGGAATGAGTTTAACATTATTCATGCGTTCTGAATTACCAGAAGGATTATATGAATGGAAAAATGGTCGTACAAGAAAAATGACAACAAGAGATTTAAATATCTTAAGAAACTATGCTTGGAATAAAGGAATCAAATCAATTTATTATGTTCGTACATTTACAGAAAATAATGATGAAATTGGAAGTAATGGTTGCGAAAGTTGTAGTATTTAATTCAAAAAAGGAGACTTATCATGAGTGAGAAACGTTATTTTAATGAGATTTTGTCACAAAATGCTTCTGCACCAGTAGCTTATTATAAAGCAATCGACTGGAACCAAGTAGAAGATATGATTGACAAAATGACATGGGAAAAGTTAACCGAGCAATTTTGGTTAGATACTCGTATTCCTGTTTCAAATGACTTAGATGACTGGAGAACATTATCCCCAGCTGAAAAAGATGTTGTAGGGAAAGTATTTGGAGGATTGACTTTATTAGATACATTGCAATCTGAAGAAGGTGCAAGTCTGATGAAGGACTATGTTCGTACACAACATGAAGAAGCAGTATGGAATAATATTCAATTTATGGAATCTGTTCATGCGAAAAGTTATTCAACGATTTTCAGTACTTTACATACAAAAGCTGAAATAGAAGAAATTTTTGAGTGGACAAATAATAATGAGTTTTTACAATACAAAGCTCAAAAAATTAATGAAATTTATCAAAGTAGAGATGCACTAAAAATGAAAGTAGCATCAACGATGTTAGAAACATTTTTATTCTATAGTGGTTTCTTTACACCATTGTATTATTTAGGAAACAATAAATTAGCCAATGTAGCGGAAATTATTAAATTAATTATTCGTGATGAATCTGTTCACGGAACTTATACAGGCTATAAATTCCAACAAGGATACAATGAATTACCTTTAGAAGAACAAGAAACTCTTAAAATGTGGGTTTATCAATTATGTTTAGAATTGTATCAAAATGAAGTGAAGTATACACAATCAATTTATGATCAAGTTGGTTGGACTGAAAAAGTAAAAGTATTCATTCGATATAATGCGAATAAGGCTTTACAAAATTTAGGCTTTGATCCATTATTCCCAGATACAGCTGAAGATGTGGATCCAATTGTGATGAATGGTATTTCAACAGGTACAAGTAACCATGACTTCTTCTCTCAAGTAGGGAATGGTTATTTACTTGGAACAGTAGAAGCTATGGAAGATGACGATTATTCTAAATGGATGTAATCAAAATAAAGACTTTTATGCAGCGCATAAAAGTCTTTATTTGTGTTTAAATGGACAAGAATCAAGGTGATCATTGATGATGCCAGATGCTTGTAAAAATGAATAGAGGGTAGTGGGTCCCATAAACTTGAATCCCAGTTTTTTAAATTCTTTACATAACTGTTCAGTTAGTGGAGTAGAAGATGGAACTTCTTCCATTCTTTCCCAATGATTGATGATAGGAGTGTGTTCAAACTTACTCCATAAAAATTCATGAAAACTTCCGTATTGAATTTGTAGATGCAAAATAATTTTGGCATTTTGAATAGTCGCCTCAATCTTTTGACGATGACGAATGATTTTAGGATTTTGGAGTAATGTTTCTACATCGTCTTTTGTAAATTGACTAACTTTATGGATTTCAAATTGTTTAAAAGCTTCTCTAAAACCTTCTCGTTTTTTCAAAATGGTCGACCAACTAAGTCCCGCTTGCATCACTTCTAATGTCAATATCTCAAATAGTTTTTGATCATCAAAACAAGGAACTCCCCATTCTTCATCATGATAGTTTTGATTGAGTTCAGAAATAGTTGCCCAAGCACAACGCATAAAATTCCCCTCCTTTAAGAATGAAAAAATTATATCACGATGAAGTGGTAAAAGCTAACAAATGATTGATATAACTTGACTTTTGAAGGAAAAATCAGTAATATTAATGCAGTAAATATGATGTTGAAAATGAGACTTTAATTCTAGATATGTATAGAGAGAGCGGGCTAGGTGGAATCCGTTTGATAGAGAATTAATAGTGGCGCATTGGAGTCAATCAACAATGAAGCTTAGATTTTTCTAAGAAATTAGGGTGGAACCGCGATGAATCGTCCCTATGTATGCTTTTTTAGTGTACATAGGGATTTTTTTATAGGGAAAAGGAGGAAAGACTTCGTTTTACAATAAGAGATTCTAGATGAATTTTATCCTGTCATAAAAATTATAGAAAGTAGGAATACTATGTCAAAAAAATTAACAGTACAAGAAATCATTTTAACATTACAAAATTATTGGTCAAATCAAGGCTGTTTATTATTACAAGCTTATGATACTGAAAAAGGTGCTGGAACAATGAGTCCATATACTTTTTTACGTGCGATTGGACCAGAACCATGGAATGCTGCCTATGTAGAACCATCTCGCCGTCCAGCTGATGGTCGTTATGGTGAAAATCCAAACCGTTTATTCCAACATCATCAATTTCAAGTTGTCATGAAACCATCTCCTGAAAACATTCAAGAGTTATATATCGGAAGTTTAATTGCATTAGGGATTGACCCATTAGAACATGATATTCGTTTCGTTGAAGATAACTGGGAAAATCCATCATTAGGCTGTGCTGGTCTTGGATGGGAAGTATGGTTAGATGGAATGGAAGTCACTCAATTTACTTACTTCCAACAAGTAGGGGGATTAGAATGTCATCCAGTAACAAGTGAAATTACTTATGGATTAGAACGTTTAGCTTCTTATATTCAAGAAGTAGAAAGTGTTTATGATTTAGTGTGGACTGGCGATGTAAAATATGGAGATATTTTTAAACAACCAGAATTTGAACATTCTAAATATGCATTTGAAGAAAGTAATCCTGAATTATTAATGCAATTATTTACTGAATATGAAAAAGAAGCAACAATCCTAATGGAAAAAGGTCTTGTTCACCCAGCTTATGACTGTGTATTAAAATGCTCTCATGCCTTTAACTTAATGGATGCACGTGGCATTATTTCTGCGACAGACCGTGCAGGATTTTTAGGTCGTATTCGTAAAATGGCACGTACCATTGCTAAAACATTCGTAGCTGAAAGAGAATCTTTAGGATTCCCATTATTGAAAGACTAATAGGATAGGCTAGTAACATTAGGAGGACAATTATGACAAAATCATTATTATTAGAAATTGGTTTAGAAGAATTACCAGCGCAATATGTTCGTACAAGTTCAGAACAATTAGCAACTCGTGTGGAAGACTTTTTTAAACAAGAAAACTTATCATTTGAATCTGTAGAAGCTTTTGCAACACCAAGAAGATTAGCAGTTCGTGTAAATGGATTAGAAGAAGAGCAAGAAGACCGTGTTGAAATTTTTAAAGGTCCATCTCTAGCAATCGCACAAAAAGATGGCGCATGGACAAAAGCTGCTGAAGGATTTGTTCGTGGAAAAGGTTTAACAACAGATGATATTTACGTAGAAAACATTAAAGATGTAGAATATATCCACGTTAAACAATTATTACAAGGTAAATCAACAAAAGAAGTTGTTAAGAAATTATCTTCAGTTATTACCGATATGAAATTCCCAGTTACAATGCGTTGGGCTGATCATACGTTTGAATATTTACGTCCAATTCACTGGATTGTTGCTTTATATGGAGAAGAAGTCATTGAAGAAATTCAAGTATTAGATGTAAAAGCTGGACGAGTTTCAAGAGGACATCGTTTCTTAGGAAAAGATACTGAGATTGCAACTCCAGAGCAATATGAAAAAGCTTTAGCGGAACAATTTGTAATTGTAAATCAAGATGAAAGAAAAGCATTAGTTCGTAAACAAATTGAAGAGTTAGCGGCTAAAAATGCTTGGATAGTTCCAATTGATGAAGAATTATTAGAAGAAGTAAGTTCTATTTTAGAATATCCAACAGCTTTTGCTGGAACATTTGATGAAAAATATTTAGTCGTTCCAGAACCAGTATTAGTAACTTCTATGAAAGAACATCAACGTTATTTTGTAGTATACAATGCACAAGGTGAATTACAACCTTATTTCATTTCTGCACGTAACGGAAATGACTACATGATTGAAAATGTCGCAAAAGGAAATCAAAAAGTATTAACAGCTCGTCTAGAAGATGCTTTATTCTTCTATGAAGAAGATAAAAAAGTTCCAATGACAGCATTCTTGAAGAAATTAGAAACATTAAACTTCCATGCGAAAATTGGTTCAATGACTGAAAAAATGAATCGTGTTCAATTATTAGTAGGGCGTATTGCAAGTGAATTAAACTTAGATGCCAAAGATATTCAAACTGCACAACGTGCAGCTGCCATTTACAAATTTGACCTAGTAACAAATATGGTTGGTGAATTCCCTGAATTACAAGGAATTATGGGTGAAATTTATGCGAAAAATTATGGAGAAACTCCAGAAGTAGCTAGAGCAATTCGTGAACATTATATGCCAATTAGTGCTGATGGTGAATTACCTTCATCAGTACCAGGAGCATTATTAGCGATTGCAGATAAATTAGATACATTCCTAAGCTTTACAGCTGCTGGTATGTTACCAACAGGTTCAAACGACCCTTATGCATTACGTCGTCAAGTAATGGGATTAGTGCAAATTGTCGAAGCTTTTGATTGGCATTTAGAAATTGAAGAATTTGCAAAATTATTATTAGGTTTAGATTATGTTGAATTTTTAGAAGATAAAAAAGAAGATGTACAAGCATTCGTTTTAGGATTTATTCTTGAAAGACTTGCTCAAAGAATGACTACAGTAACAAAACGTCATGATATTATTGAAGCGGTATTGAATTCTAACTCTAAGAGTGTACCAGAACAAATGAAAGCTGTAGCTGTGTTAGAAAAAGAAGTATCTAAAGCGGCAATCAAAGATATTACTGAAGCATTAAACCGAGTGATTAATATTAGTTCAAAAGGATTTGCAGAAGCTCGTCATTCTTCAGAATACTCATTAGATAAAGTTGAGACAGAAAGTGAACGTCAATTAGTAGAATCAATTGCTACTTTAAGAAAAGACTTCGAGAACTATTCAGCTCAAGAAAAATTTTCAGCATTTGCATCGATTACTCCAAAAATTCATGAATTCTTTAATGAAAATATGGTCATGGTCGATAATGAAGAAATTCGTACAAATCGTTTACGTTTCTTACGTGAATTAGCACTAATGATTTTAGAGTTTGCTGACTTCACAGAGTTAATTGTTAAATAGTCACTAAAAATAAGAAAGGAGTAAATCCTAATGGCAGTTTTTTATGATCGTGCAACGATATGGGTGAAAGCTGGAGACGGTGGTAACGGTATGGTAGCATTTAGAAGAGAAAAATATGTCCCAGATGGAGGTCCTGCTGGTGGAGATGGCGGACGAGGCGGTAGTGTCATTTTTAAAGTCGATTCAGGACTTAGAACGTTATTAGATTTCCGTCACAAACGTCATTTTAAAGCAAAACCTGGTGAAAATGGGATGAGTAAAAGTATGTATGGTCGTGGAGCAGATGACTTAATTGTTAAAGTACCTGCTGGAACGATTGTTCGTAATGCTCAAACAAAAGAATTGATTGCAGACTTAGTCGAAGTAGATCAAGAAGTAGTAGTAGCTAAGGGTGGTCGTGGAGGCCGTGGAAATATTCGCTTTGCTACTCATAAAAATCCGGCTCCAGATATTGCTGAAAATGGAGAACCAGGAGAAGAATTTGAAATTGAATTAGAATTAAAAGTATTAGCAGACGTTGGGTTAGTTGGATTCCCATCTGTAGGAAAATCAACTTTATTATCAGTCATTTCTAGCGCAAAACCAAAAATTGCGGATTATCATTTTACAACTTTAAATCCACAATTAGGGATGACACAAGCTCCAAACGGTGAGCAATTTGTTGTAGCCGACCTTCCTGGATTAATCGAAGGAGCTCATATGGGTGTTGGTTTAGGAATCCATTTCTTAAAACATATTGAACGTACAAAAGTATTATTACATGTCATTGATATGGCTTCAATGGAAGGAAGAAATCCTTACGAAGATTATCAAGTAATTATGCAAGAATTAGGTTCTTATCATTTAAGATTACTAGAACGTCCAATGATTATTGTTGCAAATAAAATGGATCAGCCACAGTCTGAAGAATTATTAGAACAATTTAAAAAAGATTTACAAGAAAACTTACCAGATGGTCAAGAAATGCCTGAAATTTTCCCGATTTCTGCTTATCGTAAAGATGGCTTACAAGCACTACTAGCAAGAACAGCAGAAATATTAGAAGAAACAGAATTCTTCCCATTAGATGAAGTACAAGAAGCTCAAACTCATATGGTTTATGGGTTGGAAGAAGAAGAACGTCCATTTGATATTACAAGAGATCCTGATGGTACATGGGTATTATATGGAGAAAAACTAGAAAAATTATTCTTAATGACGAATATGGAACATGATGAATCTGTGATGCGTTTTTCACGTCAATTACGTGGAATGGGTGTCGATGCTGCCTTACGTAGTCAAGGTGCTGAAAACGGTGATATGGTTAGAATTCGTAAATTTGTCTTTGAGTTTGTCGATTAGGTGATGTCATGATTGATAGAACGGAAATTGAAAAACGAGATTATATCGCAGCTTTTGATGGGTTAAGAGCCATTGCGATTATGAGTATAGTAGGCCATCAAATGATGGCTTACCGTATTCCAGGTGGATTTCTAGGCTTAAATATCTTTTTACTATTATCAGGCTATTTTATGACTGCTAGTCTAATGGATTCTTTAATGAAAAATGGAAAAGTACCATTAAAGTCTTTTTTAACGAAAAGATTAAAACGAATTATTATTCCAACTTTTGCGATGATAGTAGCCGTAATTTTTTATTTATTGCTATTTCAAAGGGAACTTTTAGTGAATTTAAGAAGTACGATGGTTTCCAATTTATTCTTTATGAATAACTGGTGGCAAATTATTCAGGAAAATGATCATGCGATAACGGTATTAACGCAATCGCCATTTTCTCATTTATGGTATATGTCATTAGCAGTTCAATATTATTTATTGTGGCCAATTTTATTTGTATTTTTAAGTGTAATGATTAAAAAACATCAAGTGTTACAAAAGGTAGTGCTTGCTCTTTTAGTAGCTTCTGTTTTATTAATGATTACAAAAGATTTTTCAAATGTTCACTTTTTAAGAATATTCTTTGGTACGGATACACGAGCTTTTTCTGTTTTAACAGGAGCAGTCGTAGCCTTATTATTTCCAATTCAAAGATTTTATGGGGAATATATTCAAAAATATCGTTATGAGTCAGTCATTCGTTTTGTACCAATTGTATTATTAGTTCTAAGCTTATTTGTAATGAAAGAGCATAGTCATTTAACATTTAGAGGTGGAATGTTTATCTTTGATGTAATTGTGGCTGCTTTAATGATGATTTCATTGCATCCTAAATCAGTAACATCATTATTCTTCCGTTTAAAACCTTTAACAGTTATTGGAAGAAGAAGTCTTTCTTATTACTTATGGTATTTACCTTTATCGGTTCTATACCAAGCAAAAATTGGTGATACAAGTTCTACGCCTGTTTTACATAGAATTGTAGAAATTGTGTTATTAGTTATTTTAGGGGAACTTTGGTATCAATTGTTTGAAAAAGGGAAATTCTCTAAAGTGATGAATCAATTATCTGCACAATGGACTCATTCGACTCGTAGAACTGTAAAAATGGTTTATAGTGCTGCAGTTGCATTGATTTTATTGATTGGATTTATTCAAGCTAGTCCGAGATTATCAGCTCAAGAATCAGCTTTACAAGAAGTAATATTAGCAAGTGAATCCTTGTCACAAAACACACGTAATACTGATAAGAAAGTTGTTAAAACGATTAATAATATTCAAGGACTTAGTAGAGAAGAAACAGTCTTTAGTTCAAATACTTCTATTACATTTATTGGAGATACGATGTTATTAGCAATGGCACAAGAAATTCCGACATTATATCCAAATGCAGTAATTAGTGCAAATAGAGATCTCCAAGTATTTGAATTAGGAACAATGATTGACCAATTGAAAGAACAAAAACAATTAGGGGATATCATTGTATTAATGGTAGGAAGTAATGGAGCTTATACTAAAGGACAATTAGATGCTGTTTTGAAAAAAATTGGTATGGATAAACAAATTTTCTTAGTGTCAAATACGATTAATCGAACATGGCAAGGTCAAATTAATCAAATTTCAAATAATTTGGCTGAGAAGTATTCAAATGTTTATTATATTGATTGGAAAACAGAATCAAGTACGCATCCAGATTGGTTCTATGAAAAAGCATCTATCGTGAATACAACTGGGGCACATCAACAAGGTTTGTGGATTGCTAAAATGATTTATCAAACATTAAGAGGTAGTTAGGAGCCATTATGGAATTACAATTTTTAGGTACAGGTGCTGGAGTTCCAGCCAAAATGAGAAATGTTTCGTCAATCGCTTTGAAACTATTAGATGAAAGAAATGAAATCTGGTTATTTGATTGTGGAGAAGCAACGCAACAACAAATTTTAAATACAACCATTCGACCAGGAAAAATTAAAAAAATATTTATTACACATCTTCATGGAGATCATATTTTTGGTTTACCAGGCTTATTAACGAGTCGATCATTCCAAGGTGGAGAAGATGAATTAATCGTTTATGGGCCAAAAGGCATTAAACGTTTTATTGATGCGAGTATCTCTGTTTCTCATTCGAAATTGGGCTATCCATTGAAAGTTGTTGAATTTGAAGAGGACGGAGTATTATTTTCTGATCAACAATTCAGAGTAGAAGCGATGAAGTTAGAACATGGAATTCCTTCTTATGGATTTCGAATTACAGAATCTGACCAAATTGGTGAATTAAAGGCAGAAGAATTAAGAGCTATCGGAGTCCCTTTTGGTCCAGTCTTTGGTCGATTAAAACGTGGGGAAGTTGTTACTTTAGAGGATGGTCGTGTCATTGATGGAAAAGACTATGTGAGCGAGGATATTAAGGGACGTGTTGTTGTAATCTGTGGAGATACAAGATTTACTCCAAAAAGTATTACTTTAGCGCAAAATGCTAATGTTCTCGTTCATGAAGCTACTTATGAAGCAGATAAAGAAAAAACTGCTCGTCAACATTTCCATTCAACAAGTAAACAAGCTGCAACGATTGCTTTAGAAGCGAATGTTCAACAATTATATTTAACTCATATTAGTGCGCGTTATTTAGGACATCAAGTGAGTCAATTAGAACAGGAAGCTCGTAAAGTTTTCCCAAAAACAAAAGTAGTCAAAGATTTTGATACATTTACGATTGGAAGAATTTAGTATGGTAAAACATGAACAATTTTCAATAAATGGAAAAATAGTATTGATTACAGGAGCTAGTGGTGGCTTAGGAGAGCAATTAGCTTATGAATGTGCCAAACAACAAGCTGGGTTAATATTAGTGGCAAGACGTGAGGAAGTCTTAAAGCAAGTAGCCAACACGTGTCAACAATGGACAAATCAACCCGTCTATTATTATACCTGTGATTTATCGAATGCAAATGAAGTAGAATTGCTATTAGAAAAATTACAATCTATTGATGTCGATATTGTCATTAATAATGCAGGTAGAGGCTATTTAAAACAAGCCGTTGATTTATCAAAAGAAGAAATTGAAGAAATGTTACAATTGAATTTATATACCTTAATTCAAATCACTCAACAATATCTTCCTAAATTTATTCAGAAAAAATCAGGAATGTTCGTACAAATTGCTTCTCAAGCTGGAAAAACAGCAACTCCAAAAACTTCGGTTTATTCAGCTTCAAAATTTGGAGTGTTAGGTTATTCCAATGCTCTACGATTAGAATTAAAAGAACAAGGCATTCATGTTATGACGGTCAATCCTGGACCAATTGCTACTCAATTTTTTGAAAAAGCTGAACCAACAGGAAAATATTTAGCAAGTGTGTCTCAATATGTTTTAACAAGTGAGGAAGTTGCAAGAAAAATTGTTCGAGGAATGAAACTTCAAAAAAGAGAAGTGAATGTACCGTATAGTATGAATCTTGCAGCAAAATTAAACTTCTGTTTCCCAAAAATTGGAGACATGAGTATTTTAAAATTATTTAATAAAAAATAAGTTCTGGAGGTGATAGGATGTCTTTTGCAAATGCAAAATGGGATGTAGTCAATAATGAGATAGAGGAAAGTTCAAAAGAAATTGCGAAAGAATTAGGACTTTCTCCTTTATTGATTCAAATTTGTAGGAGAAGAGGATATCAAACTGAGGAACAAATTCAAGAATTTCTATCATCTTCACCGACATTATGGCATGATCCATATTTAATGTATGATATGGAAAAAGCGATTCAACGGATTCAACAAGCGATTGAAACGGATGAAAGTATTTTAATATTCGGAGATTATGATGCGGATGGTATTACTAGTACTGCAGTATTATACGAAACATTAGAAATGATGGGAGCACAAGTAGAATATTACCTACCAAATCGTTTTATAGATGGATATGGTCCGAATATCCGTGTTTTTGAAGAGTATCTTGAAAATGGAGTATCTTTAATTATAACGGTTGACTGTGGAATTGCTGCTCATGAAAGTGTTGAATGGGCAATGAGTCAACAATGTGATGTTATTGTAACAGATCACCATGAGATTCCTCCTGTTCTCCCTAAAGCTTATGCAGTGATTCATCCTCGCCATCCAGATGGTGAGTATCCATTTGGAGATTTATCTGGAGCAGGAGTTGCTTTTAAATTAGCACATGCATTATTAGGAGAACTTCCTGTTGAATTAGCAGAAATTGCTTGTATTGGAACAATTGCAGACCTAGTTAGTTTAACGGATGAAAATCGTAGTTTAGTTAAATTAGGCTTGCAACAATTAAATCAAACGGAGCGAATTGGGTTAAGTTATTTATTTCAAGAATTACAATTAACTCCTGGTTCAATAGATGAAAAAACAATAGGGTTTCAAGTAGGTCCTTGTTTAAATGCTCTTGGAAGACTTGGAGATGCGACTCCAGGAGTTGCTTTATTTACGACTTTTGATGATGAAGTCGCCCAAGAAGTTGTGACTTTAATGCAACAAGAAAATGCTAAGAGAAAACAAATTGTAGATGATATTACAGCTGAAGCATTGGAATTAGCTAAAGCTCAAATAGATCACAAAGTGTTAGTATTAGCACAATCTAATTGGCATGAAGGTGTATTAGGAATTGTTGCGAGTCGAATCGTCGAACAATTACAAAAGCCGACGATTGTTTTAGGAATTCAATCTGATGGATTAATGGCAAAAGGTTCTGCAAGATCTTGCGCACAGTTTAATCTCTATGATGCACTATCTTATTGCCAAGAGTCTTTAGCTAAATTTGGAGGCCATCATATGGCAGCTGGACTTAGTGTCGAAACAGTGATGTTACCAGGATTTATGGAAGCTATCGAAACTTATGCGAAACAGCATCCCGAATTATTGGAAGATGAAAAAGTAATTAGTATTGAAGAAGCATTATCACTTTCCCAAGTAAATATTGAATTTATCGATTCTCTTCAAGCATTAAAACCATATGGAACGAATAATGCTGAACCGATTTTTAAAATTAGTTCCGTAATAGTAGGTCAAAAACAAAAGATTGGAGCTCAACAGCAACATTTAAAATTAACGTTGAATTCTGAACAGAATCAGTTACAGGCTTTAATGTTTAATAAAGGAGAATGGGCGGATAGCTTAAATCTTCAAGCAGAGGTTGAAGTCATTGGAACTTTAGAAATTAATGAATGGCAACAAAACCGTTTACCTCAATTAATGTTAAAAGATATTGCTGTTAAAGATGCGTTAATTTTCGATTGGCGTACCAATAAAATTCGACCGGAACATTTATCAGTGAAGAAGGCAGCTTATTTAGTTGAAAGAGATGCTCTAAAACCATTAGTGAGTGAAAGAATTGATACAACTTCTAAAGTCTTTTCGATGGAAGAATGGATACAAGAAGTAAAACAAGAGGATTTTGCTTCGATTGTATTCTTTGATTGTCCGCAATCTAAAGAAGTCATTCAAGAATTTCGTAAACATTCGTATACGCACAAAATATATATTATAGCATATACTCAAAAATCTATTATGACAATGGGGATTCCGACAAGGGAAAGATTTGTGGCTGTTTACCAATATTTAAAAACACATTCAAATGTACCCTATAATGAAAAAACAGGAGAATTAGCTAATTATTTAAAAATTCCATTAGATCAATTTAAAGTGATTTTAAAAGTGTTTTTTGAATTAAAATTTGTTATAATAGAAAACGGCTGTTTAAGATTAAATCCAGAGTCTACATCTATGGATTTAATGCAGTCATCTTTAATGAAACAATTGCAAGAAGAACTTTGGCTCGAAAGAGTATTTATCTATAGTCAATTTTCCGAATTAACAAATTGGCTGACAAATATGGAGGAATAAAAATGAATTTAAAAAATTACATTGCAAGTGTACCAAACTATCCTAAAGAAGGAATTATTTTTAGAGATATTTCACCTTTAATGGCAGATGGGAAAGCATACCAATATGCGACACAACAAATTGTAGATTATGCAAAAAGCAGAGGAGCTGACATGATTGTTGGTCCTGAAGCTCGTGGATTTATCGTTGGATGTCCTGTTGCCTATGAATTAGGAATTGGTTTTGCACCTGCTCGTAAAAAAGGAAAATTACCTCGTGAAACAGTTTCTGTAGAATATGATTTAGAATATGGTACTGCAGAATTGCATTTACATAAAGATGCAGTAAAACCAGGACAAAAAGTATTAATTTGTGATGACTTATTAGCGACAGGTGGAACAATGGATGCTTGTGCTAAATTAGTTGAAAAATTAGGTGGAGAAGTTGTTGGTTTAGCATTTTTAGTGGAATTAACAGACTTAAAAGGCCGTGAAAAAATCGAAGGATATGACATCTTTACATTGATGGAATACACAGAAGACGAAAGATAAAGAAATATTTTTTTCTGAAGTAGTAACGAAAGCCATGAGATTCGCATTTGCGAATCTCATGGCTTTTATGCTTATCTAATACTTTCTAATATTTTTTGTACAGTTTCTAAATTAAAATGTTTGTGTTCTTTCAGTAATTGGACAATTTGTGGAATTTCTTCTTCTGTTGCTCCAGCCGTTAAAGCTAGAGATTTTATTTGTAAATTCATATGTCCTTTTTGAATGCCATCGGTTACTAATGCTTTTAATGCAGCAAAATTTTGTGCTAAACCAATAGAAGCAATAATTGCGGCTAATTCTTTAGCAGATGGATTCATCAATAATTCATGAGCAAATTGAGCAGCAGGATGAATCGCTATAGAACCACCAACTGTTCCAATTGGCATTGGAATACTTAATGTTCCTACTAATTCCTTATTATCATGGATGAACCATTTACTAAAAGGTTGATAAGTTCCTGATAAGCTTGCATATGCATGTGCTCCAGCTTCAATCGCTCGCCAATCATTTCCAGTTGCAATAACGACTGCATCAATTCCATTCATAATTCCTTTATTATGAGTAGCAGCTCGATAAGGATCGACTTGGGATAGTTCGCTGGCAATTTCAATTCTACGGGCAATTTCTTCACCTGAGATTGTCTTTGTTTCTAATTGTTCAAATGGAATTCGGCAAGTAGTCGTGACAACAGAATGAGTTGCCAAATTCGATAAAATTGCCATAATACAAGTTCCATTTGTAAAATTTTCGATAGGAGAAACTAAG
Source organism: uncultured Granulicatella sp. (assembly GCF_963528195.1). Classification (GTDB taxonomy): domain Bacteria; phylum Bacillota; class Bacilli; order Lactobacillales; family Aerococcaceae; genus Granulicatella. The sequence goes on along the minus strand of NZ_CAURVN010000014.1, from coordinate 11,708 downwards.
GCTTCTAAAATCGTATTTAAAATATTTGCTCCCATTGCTTCCTTTGTATCTACAGAAATATAAAATACATAAAACGTATGATTTGGATGTTGTTTTTCTTCTACCCAAATCGATTGGATTCCACCACCACGTTTGACAATAGAAGGGTGAGCTTCATGAGCAATGGTAAATAAATGTTCGATTTCCTTTGAAAGTTTTTCCTCTATTTCTTCTATAGAATATGGGGAATTATAGATCGCAATTTCACCAATCATTTCTCTCTTTTCTTGAGTAGTAGTAAATCCCCCAGAACGATGAATGATTTTACAACCATTACTTGCTGCAGCAATGACGGAAGGTTCCTCTGTTACCATTGGAACAGTATAAGTTATACCATTTATGGTAACTTCAGGAACAATTCCAAGTGGTAAGTCATATAGTCCGATTTGATTTTCAATCATTTGATTAGCTACTGATTCTGGTAAGTTAAATCCTTTTAATAAGTTTGATTTATTTTCATCTGATAAATGAGTTAAGTTTGTTAAAATATTTTTTCTTTCTAATGGTGTTTTTTGATAAAATTTATAAAATAAATGCTCGTTCATAATAAGCCCCCTTAGTGACTCTAGTATAACAAATTTATTAGTATGAGGGGAAGATACAAGAAAAAATGTTTCAAATACTGTATACTAGAAAACAAGGAGTGATGAAATGAAATTTACAAGAACAATTCAAGAACGTTTATTTATTGTAGAAGCAAAAGAAGCTTACCAAAAAGAAGCAGAAGATTTATTAACAATTGTAGAAGAATATTTTGAAGAAAATTTAGAAGAATAAAATAAATTGATTCCAATTAATTCTGGACATAATAAAGTTGTATGCATTGAAAATGAGTATCATGTTTGCGTTCCAAATTATGAACAAAAACAATTAGAGGAATGGATTACAGATTGTAGCTATTTCTTAGAGATTGTTCAAAAAACATTTAAAGCAGGGAAACGTACAAAAACATTAGGGAAGTTAGTTCCATTCCGTTTTGATAGTCCTGTTATTATTGCAAATCATACATTTGAAGTGGAAGATTTTTATGCGCATCGTTTTGATGATGAAACATGGTATGTAGCACCTGTGGATCAAGAAATTGAATCTCAACCATTATCAGGAGCAAAAGCTTATGAAATTTTCCCTGATTATCCTAGCTTTTATGATATGATGCATTTACCAACAGATACAATTGTGATTTTCCATAAAGGAGAAATTGTATCGGTATTAAATGAAAATAGTGAAGATATTTGGAATTAATAGGAGGCAGCTATGACGATTGACGTAATTTGCCAAATAGAGCGTACAATTCTTCCTTATGAATGTGATTGGAAAGGAAATTTGTTATTAAGCCAAGCTCTAGGAATGATGATGTTAGCTTCTAGAAAGCAACAACAACAATTACAAAATCCAAACTTCATTTATGAAAAAGGCTATACTTGGATTGTGATTCAACACGAAATTGAGATTCATCGCATGCCAAAAGTAGATGAAGAAGTTATCATTGAAACACAAGCCATTAGCTATAATAAATTTTTTACTTACCGTGAATATCGTATTCTTTCAAAAGAAAGAGAAGAGTTGTTTGAATGTATCACGACATTTGCAATGCTTGATATGAAGGCACGAAAAATTGTTTCAATAGATGAAGAAGTTGTGTTGGAATATCCACTGTCTATTGGAAAAGAAATGAGAAAAGCAACTCGAATTCCTAAAAAAGATTTTTCAGAGGCTACAACGGGAGAATACAAAGTTCGAATTAATGATATTGATGCTAATCTCCACGTCAATAATGCTCGTTACTTTGATTTTGCTTTTAGTGAATTAGGAATGGAGTTTTTAAAGGAGCATCAGTTAAAACAAGTTGTGATTAAATATGAAAAAGAAGTATTACCAGAATCAACGATTTCATGCTCGACTTTATGGGAAGAAAATACATTAGAGAGTCAAAAGAGAAGACAAACATATCATTTAATTTCGCAGGACGGAAATCGATGTGCGAATATTCAAATGGAATGGGAAGAAATCGTATAAAATAGTTTGCATTTTATTCAAACATCTGATACAATAATTTTTGTGTAAAATATGCAGCAGAAATAAGAGAAGCTCGTCAACAGTCCTATCCATTAAGAGGAAGGTAGTAACCACGGCTGCAAAGGTGAACCCTAGTAGAGACTGCACGAATCTACTGTTTCGCAATTATTTTACTCCAAAAAAAATTTTTTATTATTGGAGGAATGTTCAATGTCACGTTACACTGGACCAAGCTGGAAGTTATCTCGTCGTTTAGGCATTTCACTTTCAGGAACAGGAAAAGAAATCGCTCGTCGTCCATACGCACCAGGTCAACACGGACCAAATAACCGTAGTAAATTATCTGAGTATGGTCAACAATTACAAGAAAAACAAAAATTACGTCATATGTATGGTATGAACGAACGTCAATTTGCTACTTTATTCAAAAAAGCTGGCAAAATTAAAGAAGGTAAACATGGTGAAAACTTCATGATCCTTCTAGAACAACGTTTAGATAACGTAGTTTACCGTTTAGGATTAGCTTCAACTCGTCGTCAAGCTCGTCAATTAGTAAACCACGGTCACGTTACTGTAAATGGTAAACGTGTAGATATCCCTTCATTCCAAGTACAAGTTGGAGATGTTGTTGGTGTTCGTGAAAAATCACGTAACTTAACAATCATTAAAGAATCTTTAGAATCTTTATATGGACGTCCAGAATTTGTTACATTTGATGAAGAAAAATTAGAAGGTTCATTAAACCGTCTACCATTACGTGATGAGTTAACATCTGATGTTGACGAATCATTAATCGTTGAATATTACAACAAATTAGGCTAGGATTATTCCTAGATTTATCGAACTCAAGAATCGTTAAAATAGTAGCGATTCTTGAGTTTTTTCTACTTTAAATTTCGGTTAAAATAGAATGATATTTTTTATAATAGAAAAGAAAAATTAGTTGAAACAATTTTCATTTGATGATATTATATATCCTGTATCATTAGGGATATTAGGTTTAAAAGGAAAAGTTCCTTAATAATTCAGGAAAAGGAGGCAGTTTATGAGTCAAGTCATCCCTGAAGAAACGCTGAATCAGATTCAATCGCAAGTAAATATTGTCGATATTGTAAGTCAGTATGTTTCTTTGAAAAAACGAGGGAAGAACTATTTTGGCCATTGTCCTTTTCATGATGAACGGACACCTTCATTTTCAGTAACTGAGGAAAAACAAATCTATCATTGCTTTAGTTGTGGTAGAGGAGGAACTGTTTTTTCATTTATTTCAGAAATTGAAGGACTTTCTTTTGTTGAATCCGTAGCAAAAGTTGCAGAATTAGCTCAAATCCCATTTGAAAATAAATATTCGAGTTCTCGACCATCGGTTCAAGATACTCATCAACCGCTAATAACAGCACATGAAAAAGCTGCTGAGTTTTATCAACATGTGTTATTACAAACACGTGGCGGTGAAAAAGCTTTAGAGTATCTTCAACATAGAGGATATACATTAGAGACGATTCAAACCTTTAAAATGGGACTAGCATTAAAAGATCGCACTTATGTGACGAATTTGATTAAACAAATCCCATTAACACCTCAACAAATGGAAGAATCAGGACTTTTCATTGCAAGAAATAATGATTTTATCGATCGTTTTTACCATAGAATTATGATTCCGCTTCGTAATGAGCAAGGAAAAGTGATTGCTTTTTCTGGTCGCATTTTACCTAATGATGAGGAAATGGTCGATGAACAAGAAGCGAAATATTTAAATAGTTCTGAAACACCTATTTTTAATAAGCGACAGTTCTTATTTAATTATGATTTAGCAAAATCAGCGATTCGTAAATTAGGACAAGTTGTCTTATATGAAGGATATATGGATGTCATTGCTTCTTGGCAAGCTGGTGCTAAAAACGGTGTAGCATCGATGGGAACATCTTTAACAAAAGAACAAATCCAAATCTTATCACGAGTAGCTAATGAAATTATTATTGCCTATGATAGTGATAGGGCAGGTTTAGATGCAACGAATCGGGCAATTGAATTATTGCAAGAAAATTCAGCTTTAACGATTTCAATCTTATCTTTAGATGCTGGAAAGGACCCAGATGAATTTATTCAACAAAGAGGTGCAGAAGCTTATCTTGAACAATTAGCTCATCATACAGAATCTGTTTTCCAGTTTAAAAAGAGATATTTTTCAAAACAATATCGATTAGAAATTGAACGAGAAAAAGTACAATTTTTAGAACAAATGACGATTGAATTGGCAAAAATTTCTAAACCTATTGAACGTGAATTTGCGATTAAATCATTAGCAGATGAGTTCGGAATTTCGGTAGAATTACTTTCTAGTCAAGTCAATTTTGTTCAGAGAAAATTCAAGCAACAATCTTCTCACACAACAGGAGAGTGGACAGCAAGTCCTATGAAAATTTCACAGGATAGTCCGATGGAAGTTTCTCAAAAGCAACTTCTGTATCGTCTATTACATTCTCCGGAAGCATGGAGTTATTTAGCAAGAGAAAATGAAGAGTTTGAATTTCCTTATGTAGATTATCAACAATTTTATATTTTGTTGAGAAGCTATCGTGAGCAGCATCTTGAAGAATTACTTGTACAAGAATTTATGAATTTTTTAGATGAATCCGATGCAGTGAATCGTAATTTATTATCGATGATTGAATGGCTAGAAATGCCTGAAGAATGTACGGAAAAAGAAATTCATGACTTAATGTACTTTTTATCGAAAAAAGAAGATTTAAAACAACAATATCAAAGATGTATGCAAGAAATGAAAGAAGCTCAATTATCAAATGATGCTATTAGAGCAAATCAATTGATGATGGAGTTAGTTAATATTCAGAAACAATTAAAGAAATCATGAATGGAGGAATAGTGGATGACAGTTGAAAACAATAAGAATGGTCAAACGCTAAAAGAAGCTACAAGTAAATTGCTAGCAGAACGAAAATTGTTTGGGCAAATTTTATATGATGATTTATCAGCGCAAATTGCGATTCCATATGAATTAGATGCAGAAGGAATGGATAAATTAATCCAACAATTCGAAGATGCTGGAGTTAGTGTAGTAGATGCAGATGGTGGACCAACTAGTCGTCAATTATCTTCAGAATCTGCAAAAGAACCTGAAGTAGAAATGACAGAAGACGAAACAGCTTTATCGTCAAATGTAAAAATTAATGACTCTGTTCGTATGTATTTAAAAGAAATTGGACGTGTTCCATTATTAAGTGCGGATGAAGAAGTAAACCTTGCTTTACGTATTCAACAAGGAGATCAAGAAGCGAAACAAGAATTGGCAGAAGCTAACTTACGTTTAGTAGTTTCGATTGCGAAACGTTATGTAGGACGTGGAATGCAATTTTTAGATTTAATTCAAGAAGGAAATATGGGCTTAATGAAAGCTGTTGAAAAATTTGACCATACAAAAGGATTTAAGTTTTCAACTTATGCTACATGGTGGATTCGTCAAGCAATTACTCGTGCGATTGCTGACCAAGCACGTACCATTCGTATTCCAGTTCATATGGTAGAAACAATCAATAAATTAGTTCGTATCCAAAGACAACTATTACAAGATTTAGGACGCGAACCTACTCCTGAAGAAATTGGAGCAGAAATGGATTTACCAACTGAAAAAGTAAGAGAAATTCTAAAAATTGCTCAAGAACCAGTATCATTAGAAACTCCAATTGGGGAAGAAGATGATTCACATTTAGGAGACTTTATTGAAGATGATAATGCAACAAGTCCAGCTGAACATACAGCTTATGCATTATTAAAAGAACAATTAGATGAAGTATTAGAACAATTAACGGATCGTGAAGAAAATGTATTACGTTTACGTTTTGGTCTAGACAAAAATGGAGAAATCCGTACATTAGAACAAGTAGGCCAAGTATTTGGAGTTACTCGTGAAAGAATCCGTCAAATTGAAGCGAAAGCACTTCGCAAATTACGTCATCCAAGTCGTTCAAAACAATTGAAAGATTTCTTAGACTAGTATTGATGGAGACTGGGCAGTAGCCTAGTCTCTTTATTTATAAATGAAAGGAGAAACTTATGTTTCGTCAAATTCTAAATGGTTTTTGTATGGCATTAGCCGATAGTGTTCCCGGTGTTTCTGGTGGAACAGTAGCTTTTATTATGGGGTTTTATGACCAATTTATTGGTTCCATTCATGATATGGCATTTGGAAGTAAAAAGGAGAAGAAAGAAGCTTTTACTTATTTAGTAAAATTAGGCATTGGTTGGGTGATTGGAATGGTCAGTGCCATTTTAGTATTATCTTCATTATTTGAATCGCATATTTATGGAGTAAGTTCTTTATTTATTGGATTTATTGCAGGAGCCATTCCATTAATGATGATGGAAGAAAAAGAATCTTTGAAAAAGCCATTAATGGGAATTTTTTATATTCTTCTAGGAGTGGCTATTGTAGCTGGAATTACTTGGATGAATTCTCATACAGGTAAAGGCAGTTTTGATTTAAGCCAGTTTTCTATTGTAGATTCCATTAAATTATTCTTTATTGGAATGATTGCTATTTCAGCAATGTTTTTACCAGGAATTTCTGGTTCAACTTTATTATTAATTTTTGGAGCTTATATTCCGGTAGTTTTTGCAGTTAAAGCAGTATTAACTTTCCAATTAGCATATATTCCAAGTTTAGCAATTTTTAGTTTAGGGGTATTGGCAGGAGCCTTATTTGTTGTTAAAGCCATCAAATATTGTCTGGAACATTATCGTAGTCAAATGATTTATGGCATCATTGGAATGATGATTGGTTCATTTTATGCGATTGTAATGGGACCAACGACATTAAAAATTCCTCAAGAAGCAATGAATTTTTCAACATTTTCACCAATTGCAGCTTTAGTTGGTTTGTTATTAGTATTAGGATTACAAAAATTAAAAGAAAAGGATTCTAAATAGATGACAGAATTACAAATTCTTGATGGATTTCAAAAATTGCACAATCCAATATTAGATTCTATCATGATTTTCATTACTTCATTAGGGAATGTTGGATTCATTTGGTTAGCGATAATTGCAGTTTTGTTAATGAATAAGAAAACAAGATCTCTAGGGATTCTGCTAGCTATTGCGGTAGTAATTAATACAATTTTGTGTAATGGTCTCATTAAACCAATTGTAGCAAGAACTCGTCCTTATGAGGTTCATTCAGCAGTTTCTTTATTAATTTCAAAACCATTAGATTATTCATTCCCATCAGGGCATACAGCTATTTCATTTACAGTAGTTAGTGTATTGTATTTCCTTCGTATGAAAAAGTACTGGATTATGGCTTTCGTTTTAGCAAGCCTCATTGCTTTTTCAAGAATGTACTTATATGTTCATTATCCAACAGATGTACTAGCAGGAGCAATCGTAGGAACATTCAGCGGCTGGATCACCGTAAAATGGAGCCAATCAAAACATAGAAGATTTATATAAGAAAAAGGTATAAAAGCAGAGCAACAGCAAAGCTTTTATACCTTTTTTATGTTGGAAACACCATAGACTTTTTACAGTAGTTTTAACAATGAAACCCAGTGCGTCTTCGGCTTTCGTTCCAACCATAAGAACAAAAGTTAAGAAACGAAAATCAATCAAAACGGAATAAAACTAAGAATCGTTCCCCCATAGACTTCTTACAGTAGTAAGAGTAATAGAATCTCCAAAAGCAGATGCTATTACTGGAAAAATCAAGACTACAGGCTTGATTTTTAGCCAAGAGACACCAAAGGTGGCTACTGGCGTCCAAAATACTACTGTATCCAAGAAGTCTATATAAATTTTTCTCGTAATTAGAATAAATCCAATCTTCCCCAAACCCATTGCAATCACAGAAATTTTTGGTAAACTAGTATTTATGTAATTGAGAATGATTATCAATTAGAAAGGAGAGATTATGAAATTTAAACATTTAAGTATCCTTTTACTCATTCTATCATTAATATCTTTATCAGTTGGAGCACAAACATTTTCTTGGGGACTGTTCATCCAACAAGATGTTAAAATGCAACAAGTCTTTTGGTTATCTCGAGTTCCAAGACTATTGAGTGTGATATTGGCGGGAAGTTCTATGAGTATTGCAGGATTATTAATGCAGACAATGACGCAAAATGAATTTGCAGCACCTAGTACAATTGGTACCACTGAAGCAGCAAAATTAGGACTACTATTAAGTTTATTCTTTTTTAATGGACCTAGCTTATTTCAGAAAATGCTATGTGCCTTTATATGTTCATTTGCACTTACGATTGTTTTTATTATGATTCAGCAATCCTTACAATTGAAAGAGAAGTGGATGATACCTTTAGTAGGATTAATTTTTAGTGGAATGATTTCAGCCTTTACAAATATGATATCGTATCAATTTCATCTGGTACAAAGTTTAACGTCATGGACACAAGGATCCTTCTCCATGATTCAAACTCACCAATACGAATGGCTATTCTTTGGTTTAATCATCATTATTGTTTCTACAAAATTAGCACATGTTTATACGATTGCTAATTTAGGAGAATCGATTAGTTTGAATTTAGGAATTTCTTATAAGACGTTAGAATGGTTAACATTATTACTCGTTTCACTTACAACGAGTGTCACGATGATAACGGTAGGCTCACTTCCTTTTATAGGAATTATTATTCCAAATTTAGTACGTTATTTATCGGGAGATGATTTAAAAAAGACGATTCCACAAACAGCTCTATTAGGTGCAGTACTAGTTCTAGCATGCGATATTGTAGCTCGATTAGTCATTCCGCCTTATGAAGTATCAGTTAGTCTGATTTTAGGGATTGTTGGAGCTGGACTATTAATTAGTCAAATTTTAAGAATTAGCTCGCAAAGAAGGGGGAGCATTCGATGAAGAAAAGAACCCTTCTATTAACAATTACATTAGTAAGCTTATTACTTATTATCAGTGCTATTTTCTTATTTTTTCCAATCGGAAATATGGGAAAATTTTCTGTCCTCTTATTTAAAAAGAGAGTTTTAAAATGGTTCGTCATTTTATTAGTTAGTTTATGTGTTTCGATATCGACCATTAGTTTCCAAACAATTGTACAAAACCGATTTTTAACACCGGGTGTTCTTGGAATTGAGAGTGTCTTTGTATTGTTTCAAACATTGGTTTATTGGGGACAATTAAGTCTAGGAATGGAAACAGCACCAAATCTATGGATTTCAATCTTCACGATTGTGTTGCAGATAATCTTTTTCTTCCTCATTTATCGAGCCTTTAATGATTTATTATCGATTCCATTTTCGATGCTATTATTCATTTGTTTAGCGTTTGGAACATTGTTTAGAAGTTTGAGTACATTTGTTCAAGTATTAATGGATCCAAATGAATTTGATAAATTGCAAGGAAAATTATTTCCCTCCTTCCAAAGAATGCATCATCAAAGTGAATTAGTCATTGTAGTGGTCATATTAACAGCTATCTCAGTAATCTATTTAATAAGAAAACATATGGTGTTAAATGTATTTCACCTTGGGAAAGTTCAAGCACAAATACTAGGTATAAATGTAGCAAAAGAAGAAAAGTGGATTCTATTAGTAATTGTATTACTAACAAGTCTATCCACAACTTTAGTAGGTCCAATGCAATTTTTAGGATTTATGATTGCTAATGTAACGTATCAATGGATTAAAGATTACCGACACTTACAAATGTGGACTATCGCATTTTTATTAGGAAGTATTTTATTACTAGGAGGACAACTGGTTATAGAGAAGCTCTTCCAATTAAATATTCCAATTAGTGTTGTTATTGAATGGTTTGGAGGAGTATTATACTTTGTATTGTTATTGAAAGGAAGGTACCGTAGTGGAATTAAAAAATATTCATAAAGCATATGATACGGTAGTTGTCGATTCCGTTTCATTAACGATTCCAAAAAATCAGTTAACAGCTTTTATCGGACCAAATGGAGCAGGAAAATCGACTTTAGTTTCCATTATGAGTCGATTATTACAAAAAGATTCTGGTCAATTATGGATTAAGGGTAAAGAAATTGAAGCTTGGAATTCAAAAGAACTTGCAAAAGAATTATCCGTTTTAAAACAAAATCAATCTTTTCAAGTATCTTTAACAGTAGAAGAGTTAGTTAGCTTTGGTCGTTATCCTTATTCAAAAGGAAAGTTATCGACACTTGATTATCAAATGATTGATCAAGCATTAAAACATACGAATTTGTTAGAGTTAAGAGAACGTTCGATACAAACTTTATCAGGCGGACAAATGCAAAGAGTGTTTATCGCAATGGTATTAGCTCAAGATACAGAAATTGTTTTATTAGATGAACCATTAAATCATTTAGATTTAAAACAAGCAGTAGAAATTATGAAACTACTACGTTATATGGTAGAAAATCTGGATAAAACAGTCGTCATTGTGATGCATGATTTGAATATGGCGATTAACTTTTCTGATTATTTAGTGGCCTTTAAAGAAGGAAAATGTGAGTTTCATGGCAAAACCATGGATGTGGTTACGAATCAAACCTTATCAGAATTATATGAAATTGATATCGAAGTGATAGAAGTTTCAGGAAAAAAATATATTACAGTAAAGTAGGAGAAACATATGAAAAAATTATTAACAACCGTAGTTATGGGAGCAACATTTTTATTAGCTTCTTGTGGTACAAAAACAACAACTGTGACATCAACAACACAAGAGAATTCAGTGAAACAAGTGCAATTAACAGATGGATCAGAAACTGTTGAAGTGAAGACAAATCCAAAGAAAATTGTGACATTTGACTTAGGTTCAGCAGATACATTACGTGCAATTGGGCAAGGTGAAACAATTGTTGGAATGCCAACAAAACCATTACCAACGTATATTAAAGATTTAGGGGAAAAAGTTCAAAATGTTGGAAGCATGAAAGAACCGGATATCGAAGCAATTGCAGCAATGCAACCTGACTTAATTATTGCTTCTGCACGTACAAAAGATTTTATTCCACAATTGAAAGAAATTGCTCCAACTGTAATCTTTAATGTAGATAGCAAAGATTATTGGGGTTCTGTTCAAAAAAATGTTAAAAGCTTAGCGAGCTTATTTGATGAAGCAACTCAACAAAAAGCAAGTACTCAAGTAAAAGAATTACAAACAACGATTGATACAATTGCATCTCAAAATGAAAAACATAGCGAAAAAAGTTTAGCAATTATGTTAAATGAAGGTAAAATGTCTGCATTTGGCGCACAATCACGTTTTGGATTCTTATATCAAGATTTAAAATTCCGTCCAACAGATGCTAAAATTGAAGATAGCAGACACGGACAAGAAATTAGTTTTGAAGGTGTTAGTGAATTAAACCCTGATGTTTTATTTGTATTAAATCGTACATTAGCAATTGGTGGAGATAATTCTAAAGCAGATGCCTTAATGAAAAATGAATTAATTCAAGCTACAAATGCTGTAAAAAATAATAAAGTAGTAAACTTAACTTCTGACTTATGGTATTTAAGTGGTGGAGGATTAGAATCTACTAAATTAATGCTACAAGACTTACAACATGTATTTCAATAATGATTAAGACGACGCAAGTCGTCTTTTTTTGGTTGTTCGACAAATCCTGTTGGTGAGAAATCACCGACAGGATTTTTTATATGCA
>NZ_CAURVN010000013.1:0-38145 GCF_963528195.1 uncultured Granulicatella sp. | reverse complement strand
AGGTAGTATCTTTTTGTCTTTTTTTCGTACTTTGTTTCAAATAAACTTCGAGACCTAGGCTCGAAGTTTAGGCATGAGACCGTACAGGGCTGCTGCCGTCCTTCGCTACTTTAGAGAAGTCCATTTCGCCTATTTCACTTGTTGAATATGCCAAATTCTATCTGCATATTCTTTTACAGCACGATCTGCTGAGAAAATACCCGCTTTTGCAGTATTCACTAAACTCATCTTTTGCCATTGTTTTTCATCATTATAAGCCTCTTCAATTTGTTGTTGCGCATGAATATAAGATTCAAAATCTGCTAAACACATAAATGGATCATCATTTAATAAATAATCTACTAAGAAATTAAAGTTCATACCTCCAACAGTCATCGTACGAATGAAATCAAGTGTTTGTTTCACTCTTTCAGAACGATTATACCATTCCCAAGGTTTATACCCTTCTGCAACTAATTGATTGACTTCTTCTGTTTTTAATCCGAAAATAACAATATTTTCTTCACCAACCGCTTCTAAAATTTCAACATTGGCACCGTCTAATGTTCCTAGTGTAATGGCTCCATTTAACATCAATTTCATATTACCAGTACCACTTGCCTCTTTACCTGCTTGAGAAATTTGTTCACTGACATCTGCTGCTGGTAAAATAATTTCTGCTAGACTTACTTTGTAATCTGGAATAAAGACTACTTTAATGTATTCTCTTACTAATTCATCACTTTCAATTAATTGAGAGATAGAATGGATGAATTTAATAATATTTTTTGCCATATCATAACCTGATGAAGCTTTTGCAGCAAAAATAAATGTTCTTGGAGTAGGTCTTAATCCTTGATATTTAATCGCTTGATATAAATAAACAATATGCAAAGCATTTAATAATTGACGTTTATATTCATGAAGTCTCTTCACTTGTACATCAAAAATTGAATTTGGATTTACCGTAATTCCTAATGTATCTTGAATATAAGCTGCTAATTGTTGTTTTTTCTGATGTTTAATATTTTTTAATGCATGTAAAACTTTCTCATCATCTTTATACTCTAATAACTTAGAAATTTTAGATAAATCTTTTACAAAATCAATACCGATTAATGATTCTAAATAATTCGTTAACTCAGGATTTGCTTGTCCTAACCATCTTCGATGTGCAATACCATTTGTCACATTACCAAATTTATCCGGATATAAAGCATAAAATGCACGGAAAGTAGAATCGACTAAAATATCACTATGTAATTTTGATACACCATTGACATAATGACTACCAACAATTGATAAGTTCGCCATCTTAATCATACCATCATAAATAATAGCTGTTTCTGGTAATGTCATTTCATAGCCCATATCAATAACCCATTGACAGAAGCGACGATTAATTTCTTCTATAATAGAATAAATTCTTGGAAGAATTGGTTGGAATAAATCCACTGCCCATTTTTCTAAAGCTTCAGACATAATGGTATGGTTCGTATAAGCAAATGTTTTTGTTGTAATTTCCCATGATTTTTCCCAAGAATAATGGTATTCATCAATTAATAATCTCATAAATTCTGCTACTGCCATTGCTGGGTGAGTATCATTAATATGAAGTGCTGCGTATTCATGGAAGTTTTCTAATGTTCCAAATTCATGATAATGATTTTTTACTAATTGTTGTAGAGATGCACTAATAAAGAAATATTGTTGTTTAATACGTAATTCTTTTCCTTCTCTTGTGCTATCTGCTGGATATAATAATTTAGAAATAGAAGATGCAATCGCTTCTGCTTCTGAAGATCGAGAATATTCTCCACGTTCAAATAATTTCATATTAAATCCTGTTTTGGCTTTTGCTTCCCATAAACGTAAAGTATTAACAGTATCTGTATCATACCCTGAAATTAATAAATCATACGGTTCGGCTTGAATAGCTGTATAATCTTCATGAGTCACACGGAATCCTTCTGGTGTCATTTCTTCTTTAATATTTCCATAGAAACGAACTTCTACTTCTTCATCACTACGATAGACTAAACCATATTTTCCTAAATCTAACCAGTGATCCGGAAATTCTTGTTGCCAACCATTATTAATCACTTGTTTAAAAATCCCATATTCATATAAAATAGAAAATCCTGTTACTGGATAATCTTGACTTGTTAGTGCATCTAAATAACAAGAAGCTAGACGTCCTAAACCGCCATTTCCAAGCCCTGGATCAGGTTCAATTTGATAAATTTCATCTAAAGAAATATGATGTTTACTTAAATATGTTTCAATTTCTTGTTCAATTCCTAAATTAAATAAATTATTTCTTAAAGTTCTTCCAACTAAAAATTCCATGGACATATAATACGCACGTTTTACTCTACGTTTTTTTAATTCTTGTTCATATCCAAATTTCTTTTGAGATAAAATCTCACGAACACTTCTCATCATAGCTTCGTATACTTGACGTTTACTAGCATGATCAATCGTTACACCAAATTGAATTTGTAATGTTTGTTCTATACGTTGTTGAAAATTTAATGAATTCACAAAAATCACCTTAACCCTTTTTATAAAATTGATTGATATAATGAAACATATTGCTTCGCAGATTGATTCCAACTAACATCTTTGCTCATTGCTTGAGATACAATGGATGCCCAATTTTCCTTTTGAAAATCATAGACTTCTTTTGTTCGTCTTACTGCATCTAATAGATCTCCAGAATTAAAACTTTCAAATGTAAATCCTGTTCCATGAACCCCATCAAATGGTTGAACAGTATCATATAATCCTCCTACACGATGAACAATTGGAACTGTTCCATAACGCATAGAGATTAATTGTGATAACCCACATGGTTCAGTTTTAGAAGGCATTAAAAATGCATCACATGAAGCATATACTTTTGAAGACATTTCACTTGAGAACATAATTAAACTTCTAACAGCATCATGTCTACGATATTCTAATGAGCGTAAGGCTGATTCATAATGAGCATCACCCGTTCCTAAAATCACTAATTGGATTCCTAAGTCTAACAATTGATCTGCTACATCTAATACTAAATCAATTCCTTTTTGATGCGTTAATCTCGTAACCATTCCTACCATCATCTTGTGAGGATTTTCTTCTAAGGCCATTTGTCTTTGAAAGGCTAATTTATTTTCTACTTTTTTAGAAATAGTAGATAATGAATAATTTTTTTCTAAATGAGCATCTGTTTCTGGATTAAATGTATCTGTATCTAATCCATTCACAATTCCTACTAATTTCCCTTGCTCCACTTGCAAAATTTTATCTAAGCCGTATGAAAAATATGGATTTAAAATTTCTTTTGCATAAGTTTGACTGACTGTATTCACACGATTTGCTAATTGAATTGCTCCTTTTAGTAAGTTCAAATCACCATTATAAATTAATGCATCAAAATACTTATTATCTAATCCAAATAAATTGCCCATTTCGTAAGGATTAAATTTCCCTTGAAACTCAATATTATGAATCGAAATGACAGATTTCATGTTTTGATAAAATTCCATACCTCTTGATTTGTAATCATCTAAATAAATAACTGATAATGCTGTATGCCAATCATTTGCATTAATGATATCTGGTTGATAATCAATATGTGGTAAAATTTCTAAAGCTGCTTTAGAAAAGAATGCAAAACGTTCACCATCATCGTCTTGCCCATATACGGATGCGCGATTAAAATATTGTTCATTATCAATGAAATAATAAGTAATTCCATCAATTTGACATTCAAAAATACCACAATAGGCATTTCTCCAACCGTACTGTACAAAAATATATTTTTTATACTCTAAAGGAAATTTTTCACGATTGATACTAGAATATAACGGTAACACTACTCTAGCTTCTACTCCTTCAGCTTGTAATGCTTTAGGAAGTGAACCAATCACATCTCCTAGTCCACCAATTTTTACAAAAGGGGATGCTTCTGCAGCGATAAATAGAACTTTCATCATCATTCTCCTTTTTAGGTTAATAGGAACTTTCTTCTAATCAATTTGAAATAAAATTCACTGATTATTTCCTATTATACTCTTATTTATCACAAATTAAACTATAATATTGTTTTGTTTTTTACTTTTTAATGAGCTTTACAGGAACGATAAAAACGACAGTCCTTTCAACTGCCGTTTTTTGATTTTTCTATTCTTTCATTGTTTTTTGAATTAATTTTCTAAAAGTTTGAGAATAAACCTTTGCTCGATTTGGAATACATTGCATCACTCGATTCGCATAAGGAGAATTGATAGAACGTGTATCTAAAATCCATATTTCTGCTTTTTCTTGATGCGGACGATTCATTCTTCCTAATCCTTGATAAAATTGTTGTAACATTTTTTCCAAAGCATAATCTTGGAAATAATGACGATTTTGTAATTTCATTTCCTCAGCAATGACTCTTTGCTGTAATTGTGTTGGATTTGGAAAAGGTAATTTTGGAATAATTAATTGATCAATAGATACCTCTCCACTATCAAAGCCCTCCCAAAAACTATACACGCCTAATAATAAGACAGATTCTTGTTGTTGAAATTTTCGCTGAACCTTTCTGCTCGACTGATTCGTTCGTTGGACTAATAACGGAATATCTGGATATTCTAATAACACTTGCTCCAATTCCTCTAGCATTTCAATGGAATGAACTAATACGAGACATCTTCCTTGTTTTCTTTGATAAATATCTAATAATTGGCTCACTAATAAATTCACTCTTTCAGGTGTCACAATAATAGAAGGAGTCGGTAAATCTGTTGGTATAAATACAGTGTGTTCAAAATTTTGATACGTTTTTGGTAAAAATAATCCTTCTTCTTGTTTTACGATTGAATGAAATAGTGGCGTGAAGATTGGAATAGTTGCAGAAATCCCAATATACTGATGAATATAGGGTTGAATTTCTCTCCACATTTTTAAAGCAGATTTCATACTTTCTAACTGTAAACTATATTGCCCTTTTTTCAATACATATGAAACTGCTACATAACCCTCTTCTTGTTTTAATAAGAGAACCATTTCTTGTACCATTTTTTGTAAACAAGCATGAGTTTTTTGAACCAGTTCATCATTCCCTTTAAAATCAAATGTTAGTTTTAATAGCTCAATACAAGCTGATTTTACCGCTGCTAAAGTTTGGTGATGGATACTCTTCTCCCATTCTTCTGCAGATAGCAATATCACTGAAGTAGGATAACTTTCTTTTCGAATCATTTGTGTCCATTCTTCATATAAGTCACAAATCTCAAGTAATCGACGATTGATTTGTCTGGATTGATGTTCTTGAGTACTCGACATTTCTAAATAACTTTCTAAATGGTATTCGTTCCACTCCATTTGTATTTGCCATAATGCATCAAATTCCAGTAATTTCTGTTCTTGGCTTTCTAAAACATGCTCCAATTGTTGTACTTCATCCATGATCACAATTGGTTTATCAAAATGGTCTCTTTGAGGAGCTTGTTTTAAATATTGGACTAAAAATGCTTGGTTCGTAATGACCATCTTAGACTTTCTTGCATGTCGTATCGCTTTACGATAGAAATCCATTTTAGAGAATTGTCTTTCTTTTCTAGTTATTTTCTCCCATATTTCACGATGGTAAAATAACGAATTACATTCGGATAAATCTCCTGAAGTTGTATGTGCTAACCATTTTAATAAAGCAATTACTGTTAAAGCACTTTTCTGATTTTGGTATTGTTCATATTTTTCTAAAATTTCAGCTAATCCTGACAATGAAAGATAATGCTCTTGTCCTTTGACAGTTGCAATTGGAAGTGAGATTCCTAAACTTTCTTCTAATGGTTTGATTTCCTGTTCTATTAATTGTTGTTGTAGTAAAATCGTCGAAGTTGCAATCCAAATTGGATGATTTTGTGACTGTACTTGTAAAGAAACTAGTAAATAAGCTAACGTTTTTCCAAGTCCCGGCTCCGCTTCTACCCAATTAATCGAATGTCCATAATTCAATCGTTGTAACATAAATTCGATTAATTGAACTTGTAAGGGTTGATATTGAATGACCTTTTTCTCCACTAATTGATGATAAAGTTCCAATGCATTCCATTTTTGTGTCTGTTCATTATCTTCATCTTTTTCAACAATAGGATTTAATGCAAATCCCTCTATAAAAATAAATTCTTTTTGAGATACTGAACCGTTTTGACAACAGTCATGAATCACTTTCCCTGTTTCAGCCATTAAACTATCCGCAAATAATGACATTTGTTGTAAAGTAGGAGCGGGTAATTGTTCTAATTCCTCTAAACAGTTTAAAAATAATTGAGCAGTTGCATACGCATCACTTCCTGCTGAATGAATTTGTTGATGTGGAATTTCTAATAATTGCGTTAAATCTTGCAGTCGATAACTCTCAATCGTCGGATAACAAATTTGCGCTAATTGAACAGTATCCACACAGGGAGCACTCCATTCAATTCCTGCTAATTCTCTAAAACTTTCTACTAAGTAGGAATAATCAAAACTGATATTATGAGCTACAAATGTTTTTCCTTCTAATAATTGAAAAATAGTTGAAGCAATTTCATCAAAATAAGGGGCTTGCTTCACTTCTTTCTTGTCGACTCCTGTTAATTGTTGAATCTCATAAGGAATCGTTGTCTCTGGATTTATATACAAATCTACTTGAGTAACAATTTCTCCTTGTTCAATAATGGAACACCCAAATTGAAAAATTCTTCCACCTTCTTCAAATTTAGGACCCGTTGTTTCTAAATCCACTACAGCATAACTCGTATTCATTCTCTCACCTACTTTTCTCATAAAATTAGTTTACTAACTCTTTTAGGGAAACGCAACTATTCTCATAAAAAAGAAGTACACTTCCTTCTATTTGGAAATGTACCTCATCTTTCACTTCATATTTTTTGGAAACTCTATTGTAACTGTTACTTGCTTTTTACCCTTTTCTAACTGGTAACTAAACCCATAATGCTCTAATAAATTTTGAACGACTAATAAACCAATCCCTGTTTTCTTTTGATTTTCTTCTAATAGGTCATTCATTTCTTCTACGGCATCATTCACTTCATTTTGAATCATGAAACAATTTTCATCCGAAACGATTCGAATGACAGAACCTTTTTTAGCATATTGATACGCATTACTAAAAATATTGGAGAGTACCATTTTAAAAGCTTCCTGTCCGATTAATAATTGCTTTGGAATAATATGACTATGAATGGTTAAATTTCTCTTCATTGCAATCCAATGATGATCCTGAGTAACTTTTTGAATTTCTTCTTCGAGAGAAATCCATTTTGCTTTTTCTCCTAGAGCTTCCTTAGATTCTCTTAATAATTCAACTACTTTAACGGTCAGTCCATCGACAATTTGAATACATTCATCAATATAATAATCTCGATTTTTATATTTTCCAACATGATATTTCATATTTTCTAAAATAATTTTTAAACTTGCTAAAGGTGTTTTTAAATCATGAGAACGTCCACGGAAAAATTCATATTTAATTTTTTCTAATTGAAGAATCATTTCATTCTTTTCTTCTACATCATCAATCACTTGTAATAAATTAATATACAATTGATTAATTTGTGATTTTAATTCTCCAATCTCATCGGTTGACTGAACTTCTAACAAAGCATGACGATCCAATTGTTTCATTTTTCTCATGATTTTTTTCATCTGTTGAACTTGTTTCGTTATAATTCTCGCATAAATCCAAGCTATCATCAGTGACATCAAGAAGGAAACTAACAAAGTATATGGTAAAAATTTCCAACTTAAAGAAATAGCATCTTTTTGTAAATCAGTCGTTGTAATAAATTGTAAATTTAAATTTTCTCCATTTTTTGTTTGAATTTGTCGCTCTTCAATAACTAAAGAATTAGTATAACTTGAAAAATCAGCTGGTATCCCTTGACTAATTTCAAATTCATTAGAGCCTGATTCAGCTCCTGCCATCAAAGTAATATCATTTCCTTTCGAATACAGGTTCACAAAATCCATAATTTGACTTTCTTCTTTTAAGTTTAAATTAGACGAAATTTGGTCTGCTTTTATACTTAGTTCCTGTTGTTTCGTTTCAAGATAAGTCTTAGGAAAAATAAAATAAATCGAAATATGAATGCCGATGACTAACATACTTAAAATAAAAAAAGTTGTCGCTAAAATTTTTGGAAATATTTTTAATGATTTCATAGTCTCTCCAATTTATAACCCACATTACGAATTGTAATAATACAATCCAATGCTAATTTTTTACGTAATTCCTTCATATAGACATCAATCACTCGATCAAAAGGAATTTCATCTGTTTCTTTCCAAACTTGATCAATAATTTGTTGCCTACTTAATGCTTGACCTTCATGATCGACTAAACATTTTAAAATTTCAATTTCTTTAGCATTCATATCTACTTTTTCACCAGAAAGAGTTGCTGTATAACTAGAGAAATTCACACTCGTATTTTGATAAGTAAACACTTCTGTATCCGGATAATACCGTTTCATTAAAGCATCAATTCTCGCTTTTAAAACAGGTAAGGAAAATGGCTTTTCAATATAGCCATCTGCTAATTGACTAAAAGCTTTTAATTGATATTCTTCATCGCTAAAAGCTGTTAACATTAATGCAGGAATTGAACTTTTTCTTCGAATATATTCTAAAACTTCTAATCCATTCTTTTTTGGCAATTGAATATCTAATAGCACTAAATGAACTTCATTTGAATCAAATAATTCCATCGCTTCTTGTCCATCACTTGCAGCAATCATCTCATAATCACATTCACTTAAATAATCACAGACTCCTTCACGAATCGGTGCTTCATCTTCGACCATTAAAATTCTCACAGCTTCATCTCCTTTCATTCTTATTATAAATGATTTTCTTATTTCTGTCCTTGTCATTTCATAAAAAAAGAGCAGACTCAGAATCTTTTTTATTCTTTGTCTGCTCCTTTTATCCATCTATTTCATTTTTAATACCAGTTATTTTCCTAGAATTGCTACTTTTCTCCCATTATTTTTGCTTCCTTATTCAACATCCAATAATAATTCTTTAGGATTTTTACTAAATGTTTTCACACTGGCAATCGTTAATGCAATCCCTAATACCACAATCATAAATCCAACTACATATAGTACATTTGTTGGTTGAATCACCATTTCTAACGAAGTTAATGTCTTATTAAAGCCATCTACTTCAGCTCCACCACCTAAACCCGTTGAGGCTGCTTGTTTCCCCATTTGTTTTGCAATACTGGAAGTAACACTTGCAAGTAATTGATTTCCAACTGTTTTACCTGTCAAAATAGCAACTCCTGTTGCACCGATAAAGGCTGGTAAACTAATGAACAATAACTCCCATACAAATTGTCCAAATATTTCCATTTTCGATAAGCCAATCGATAATAGAACCCCAATTTCTCTTTGACGAGCATTCATCCATAAGAATAGTAATAATGCTACTGTAATTCCTGCAAATGCAATAGAACCAATAAATAATTTATTTGCGATTGAATACATTCCAGAAATTGATTGTTGTAGGGCTGGGAAGTTAGAAGAACTTTTTACTAAATTATAAGATTTCCAATTAATGGCTAATTTCCCTAAATCTTTAATGACTGTATCAAGATTTTTATTTCCTTTTACAAAGAATGTCGCATCTTGATATACTGCTGTATCTTCTGTATTTCCATATACTTTAGCAGCTGTATGAATATCGGTTACTAAAGTATTTTCATATAATTCTTGTGCTGCTGTAACTCTCGTTTTATTATGACCATCAAACAGACCTTTAATTTCAACTTCTACCGTTTCATTAGCACCTTTTTCATTATCAGCATCATAAATATTTGATTTTAATGTAATTTTATCGCCTACTTTTAAGTGATTTTTTTCAGCTAAATCTTTATGCATTAAAATTTTATATTTATCTGATTCTACTAATGGACTTCCTTCTACCAATTGATAGGCACCAGAAACAAATTTATTTTCTTTCGCAGAATCATTAACCCCTGTTAACATCACAGCACGTTTAAATTTCTTAATACGATCGGGTGTTAACACTCCTTGAGTTTCTTTTGTTTCAATAATATCGTAATCTGCTAAATCAGCTACACTATTAATACGTTTAACAGTTCCTTCGATATCTGGAGATTCAGAAATTTTTTTAATATCTTCTCCTTTAATATTTCCTCCACCACGAGGTGTTCCTTGATTCACTCGACGATTAATTTCCATTGAAAAACTATTTGTAATATTTTTAAATACTTCTTTTGAAGCTTGATTCGTTGCATCTTTCATGGATAATCCAATCATACTTAATGTCGCCATGGATAGTACAACGGCAAATAATACGAATGATTTAAAGATTTTTCTTGAAATATAAGCAAATGCATTTTTCATCCTATTCTATCTCCCTTTACTTATTTCACTGCGTGAAGTTTTGTTTCACGCAATTCTAATATACTATCTGCAGCATTTGCTACTTCTTTACTATGTGTTACAACAATGACACATTTATTTCTTTCTTTCGCTAATGCTTTAAGCACATCAATAATTTCTCCAGCTGTATGTTCATCTAAATTTCCTGTTGGTTCATCCGCTAAAATAATTGGAGCCTCTGAAACTAGCGCACGAGCAATCGCGACCCTTTGTTGTTGTCCCCCTGATAATTTTAAAACATTACGATTTACATGGCTTTCCTCTAAACCTAATTGTAATAAAATTTCTTTTGTAGCTGTAGGATTAACTAATCGAATATTTTCTAAAGGAGTTAAATAATCAATTAAATTATAATTTTGGAATACTAAGGAAATATGATGTTTACGGTGATAACTATCTCCTTTTTCTTGAATATCTTCTCCTTCAAATAAAATCTTTCCACTTGTTGGATTATCTAATGCTGCTAATAAAGATAATAATGTTGATTTTCCAGAACCCGATTTCCCAATAATGGCGTAAAATTTACCTGTTTCAAATTCTTGATCAATTTGTGATAACACAGATTGACGTGCTTCCTTATATTGATAACTTACTTTATTCATTGATAATACACTCATGTTCATTCTCCTAACTCATTTTTGATAATATTTCTTTTGGTTTTTTCATTAAAAAGATTCCTAATGTTACAGCAAGTGAGAATACAATCACTATTGCTAATAATGCATAACTTTGACTAAACACGCTCATTACTGCCTGTTGTGCTCCTTTTGAAATAAAGTTTCCTAAAGGAGATTGTTCCGAATCCATCGATATAAATCCATTCATTAGTTGTTGAACCATCATAGGTCCTAATGCAAGCGAAACAAAAATAGCAGGAATCGTCAATAAGAATAATTCAACAAAGAATTTTCCAATAATCCAAGCTTTATGAATTCCAATCGATAATAAAATACCAATCTCATAAATTCTTTCTCGCACACTTAACATTAACATTAAGGATAGAACTACCGCACCAGCGATTAAAATTCCAACTGTCATCCATTGAACCATACTTTGAAGACCAGTTATACTTTCTAATATATCATCGAAATCTTGTTTTTGATTTTCGATGACAAACTCTTCCCAATTGAATGGTAAAGCTTCTATAGCTTGTTTCATTTTCTGTAATTCTTCACTTGACGAAGCAAAGATATTTAATCCTGTCACAACTTCTTCTGAATCACTAGAAAAGGCTTGACGAATCGATTCATAATCCGTAAACACTGTATTTTCACTAAAATCAGAAGTTAATCCTGTATAAGTTTCTTGCTTTTTCCCAGAAAAAATTCCAACAATTTCATAGTCTACTTTTTTCTTCTCACCAGTTTCTTGTTGGATGACATCAAGGGTTATCGTATCTCCAAGATTTAATTGATTTTTAGAAGCTAATTCTTCATGAATCATGATTTTATGAACATCCGTTGCTTCTATCATTTTTCCCTTTAACAATGAGAAAACTCCACTTGAGAATAGTTTTTCTCGATTTACTTGGCTACTAGAATTGAGAGAAACAACATTTTTCATTTCTTCATCAATATCATCTCGTTGAATTTTTTCTTCCCCAGTCACCACTGAGTGATTTTCTAATTTTGCAATGGTTTGATAATGTTTTTCTAAAGACTCATTATCTGCAACTTTCTTTATTTCTTCCACTTGTTTAAATGAAAAACTTGTTCCATCTTTTTTTCTAAATTCAAACGAAGAAGTTGTCGTTTGTTTTAATTGTTGTTGTACTGTGGAAGTCGTAGATAATAACCTCATACAAGCAAATATACAAGCTAAAATAACACTAAAGATAGTGATTAATATCAGACTTTTCTTTCTCTTCCTAAAAATATAAAGTGCTGCATTTTTTATCAAAGGGATAACTCCTCTCTCTCATTTCTTATCTGTAACTTATTATAGGGAGAGTTTATGAAATGTATATGAAATGAAAACAAAAAAACCTCGCCAGGATAACTGACGAGGTTTTGTATTATAGTGGAAATACTGCTACACCGATAATTTTTTTATCAAAATTATGCAATTCTTGTAATTTTTTCTCAAAATCAACATAACGAGTCTTACCAAATTCTTCAACGAATAGGTAAGCATCAAATTGACAAATTCTTTCAAAATTAGAAGCTTCTACATATTCAATCATTACATCTTGAATTTTATTTTCCCATTGTTTTGCAATAGCTTTACTTGAAGTAACCACTGCAAACTCTCCATGAGTTTCTTTTTTATAGCGAATTAATTGACGTAACACTTCTGCATTTTCAATTTCAAATACTTGATGGATATCATATTTTTTAAAATCTCCTGCACGGTTCATTGTAGGGTTAAATAAATACCAAACAAAGTTCATAAAGATGATAATAAATCCTGCTAATACGAAAACAACTACCATTCTTAACACTAATTGTTTTACATTGAAATTTGAAACAGTTGTTTCACTTCCCCCAACTTCTTGGGAGTTAACAGTATTTAATTTTTGAATCGTTACGTCTTTAAATACATCTTTATAACTGTTCATTAATGCATCTACTTTTTTCTCAATTAATTGGTTTAAAGTAGGACTTGTTGTTAAAGCCTTAACAGAAACTCCTGTATAATCTCCTAATGAAGTAACAATGATTTTCTTTTCCCAGAAATCTATATCTGAATTTCTTAATTGAGTTGCATTACTTGCAATTTCACCTGCAAATGTTGCTACTTCTTGATCTGTTGAATCATTGAATAAATACGCTCCATTCATATTTGAGCTAATTAGTTTAGAGTAAAAATAACTATATTGGTCATTTTTTATATTTGCTTCTGTTTTGAATTCTTTTTCTGGAGCATTAATTTTATAAATAATATAACTTGAGTAACTTGTATTATTTTTTACGACTGATTTTGAAGTAATAGCTTTATAACTCATCGGTACTGCCATTAAAATAAATAATACAAATACTGCAATTGCGTTCCACTTTTTCTTTTTCTTTAAATTAGCTAATAAATCAGCTAATGAATAATTTTCAAACATGTATATAACCATCCTTTGCTAATGTTGTATGATAAATTGGTTTCTTCATTGAATAGGACATTAAGAAAATCACTATTACAACTGTCCAAAATTGCATTGTAAACAAACTAAAGAAACTCTCTGAGAAACTACTTCTTGCCATAAAAAATAGATTTCCAAGGACTAGTAATGACACAGTAAAACCAAGAAGATTTTTACGATAAGCTGAATTTAGTAACGCGATAAAAATAAACCCTAAAATACAACTCGTTATAAATAATCCAACAAAACCATAATCGGTGTAAACTTCCATCATATAACTACTTCCGATACCATGTCCATCTAAATATTGTTTTTTTAATACTAAATACGAAATATTATGAGCATAACTATTACTTTCTAAAGCTAATTCAATACTATTTGTCGTTGTTTTAAAAGCTGTAGTTCCTAATAAATTCATCCCAATACTACCGCGATAAAAATAATCAATAATAGGACCAAATGTAAAGTTTCTCATTTCTCGAATTGGTAAACTACTACGATATAAATATCCTCTAGCTAAAACTCCAAAACTAGTTCCTTGTTTGTAAATAAAATCGACTAATAAAGCAAAGATACTATCAAACTTTAATTTCGCTCCATCTCGAATATAGTTCATCGCCCCCATGGCAAGCATTAAGACTGGTGTTCCTATTCCTAATGCAATTTTTTCTCTACGTCCAAGCCAAACTTCTTTTTTATCAGAATAATGGCGCATAAAGAAATAAACAAAGGCAAATAATAAACTTAAAATAAACGGATTTCTCGTTCCAATGACTAAATGAATCATATTAGCAGCAACATATAATCCTAGCATAAAAATAGATACTTTTTTAGAAGGTTTCGTTGCTAAATAGACACATAATGCATAGAACATAAAAGCTGATAATAAATAAGTAAAGTATGGTAATTTACTTGTGAAATTCGCATAATATCCATAGTAAGTAGTTTGTAATCTAAAGATTAAACGTTCCACTAATCTTAATACATAAAATGGATATGTTAACCAAAATACTGCTAAAGAAACTCTTCGAACTTGTAAAATTAATCGAGCATAAGAATTTTCATCAACAGGCTTTTCTTTCTTTCGACTAAAATATCTGACACCTATGATTCCACCCAACCATAATCCTAGCAAGGATACTAAAATGATATTAAAAGTGAATATATACGCATCTTGTTGATATGTTTCAAAACTTCCAATTCTTAAATAATCAATAAGTGGTCTTGAAAATAAAAATACAAAAATGGTCATATAAAACAAGATATGAATTAATTGATATTTTAAGTTATAAAAACTAAATAATGTATGTGCAATAAAAACTATTACAACTGTATATAATAAAGTTTCTAAATGATTATTGTTTAAATAAATCAAATAAAAAACAATCGCTAGCCCATAACAGAAAGTTGTAAGTACTGCATGAAGTTTTCTTAAAGAATCCGGCATCTATCTAACTCCTTTCTTCTTTAGATAATTGAAATAACTCCTCTATTTGTTGCAGTTGTTTTTCAATTGTAAATTGTTGGATAAATTCTGAATATTGTTCAGAAATTCTTTTTTCTCCAGTAATATAATTTTTAAGGGCATCGATGGCTTCTTGATTAGAATCGACGACTTCTCCAAATTGTCCTTCATTCGATAATTCTAAAGCTCCTCCAACATTTGTAGAAACAAAAGGAATTCCTAATGTTACTGCTTCGACAACAGCTCCTGAAAACCCTTCTTGTTTTGATAAAGATAGCAGAACTTTAGCTTGCTTTAAAATGGAATATGGATTTTTTTGATAGCCTAAGAAATGAACTTTATTCTGTAATTGAAGACGTTCTACTTCTCCTTTTAAGAAGGTCTCTTGTTCTCCACTACCAATATAGTATAAATGGACATCAGATAATTCTTGTTGTAATTTGGTAAAGACTTCTAACACACGATCCGTCCCTTTTAACTCTTCTAAACGACCTATGACACAAATACTATTTTTTTCCAAGGTAACTGGGGCAACTTCTTCTGATTTTTCAAGAAGAGAAGTAAAATCATAACCATTATAAATCGTTTGAATTTTATCATTAAACATTGGATAAACTGTTTCAATCGATTCTTTTGTTTTTTTAGAAATTGCAATAATTTTATCTGCATGGCTCAATTGTTCATAATGATTTTTACGATAGTGAGCTTGATTTTCCGCTAAAAATGCTTCAATACTTCCATGAATCCAAGCAAATTTTTTAACTTCTACTCTCTTAGAAAATGGAAATGCAGGATTCATAATAGTAAAGGAAACTTCAATATCATAGTCATCTTTGATCAGCCATTTTCTGACTAAATGTGGAAAATAAATTCTTAGACGCCATAAAATTGTTTCCATTAATCGTCCATATTTTCTCTTTTTATACGGTTTTAAAATCCTTACTCCTTCAGGAACAGCTTCATATCCTTTATCAAAATGGTCCATTTCTAAAATATCAATTTGATATTTTTCTAAATCCAAATTAGAAACGATTGTTGATAAAATTTTTTCAGCTCCTCCTCCTAATGAGAAAGACCATAAAAAGAAAAGTACTTTTTTCTTATTTTCCATAATATTCACCTTTATAATGTGTATAGCTTTTCTCTAAATCAACTAACACTGCATCGTGATGACCTACTTGTTTTTCTACTGGTGGTGGAGTCATATAATCCCCAAAAGCAGTTTTTAAATAGGCATCATATCCAATTGGAATTGGTAATTCCGTTTCTTCAAAAGGAAGCCATAAAGCATCTTCAAAACTTGAAATTGGATACTTTTTCTTCATATAGTATGGACCAGAACAAAGTTCAGTAATCCCGTCACTTTCTTCTTTTGTATATTTTGTCATTTCAGCTTCAGCTTTTTTCCAAATTTTATAACGAAGTTTTTTAGAAGGAACAAGTGCTAATAAAGCTTGACTTCCCCACTTCATAATTCCACCATGCTTTTCTGGTATAGTTTGAGCACAAAACAGTGAATAGACTAAAGCAGCTATCACTTGTTTTTTTCGTGATAGCTCATTAGTTGGATAATAATCCAATGGTAGCACATCTAAAGCTAATCCATGTGGAATATCCAAATCTTGTTGATAAGGTTTAATACATGTTGTTTGTGTATCTCTTATCGTAATAAATAAATTACGGTCTAAATAATTTTCATTACTTTTAGAAAGTTGATAACGACTATCAGCTTTTTGTGGCCAAAGTTGTGCTAATTTTTCATAATCTTTTCTTGGCATAAAGAAATCTAAGTCATCATCCCAAGGAATAAATCCTTTATGTCGTAAAGTCCCAATTGCTCCTCCACCACATAAGTAGCAAAGTAAATCATTTTCCTTACAAAATTGAACGAAATACTCTGCCATTTCTAAACACTTCTCTTGAAGTGGTTCCATGATTTCACCTCATTATTAAATATCCCATTTCGCTACTGTCTTAAATGGTGTAACAGTATCTTCTTCAAAGAAATGATAAATATCTTGAATATCTTGAATTTTATTTGATTCATGAATAATTAAATTCAATCTTGAATGTACTTGAGGGCGTTCCATCATTTGAACAGCTCCTTCAAAATCTTCACGTCCTGAACGTGAACTTCCAACCCAAGTTAAACCTTTTTCTAATATATCTCGTGTATTTAATGGAACTTCAAACTCGCTTACCCCCATCATAACAACTGCCCCTTGAGGTCTAATATGTTTAATAATATCTCGATAAGCCTCTTGAGTTCCCGTTCCACCAACACATTCAAAAGCATGATCAAACGTGAAATCATCTTCAATTTCACTCACATCATAAACTTCATCTGCAAAAGAGAATAAACGTAATTTATCATGATTTTTTCCAACTACAATAATTGTCGAGTTAGGGAATTTTTCTTTTGCTAGTGTTGCAACAACATATGCTAAACTTCCGGACCCCCATACGACAATACGGTCTCTTCTTGAATGTGCTACTTGTTTCATTCTTGTAATCCCATGAATCCCAACGGAAACAAATTCAGTAATTGCAGCAACTTTTGATGGAATCGTTTCATATTTCACCACACGATTTTTAGGAATTGTGACAAATTCTCTCATAAATCCATCATGTCCACTTGAACGGAAATAACCACCTTTCACATAGTTTTCATAAAATTCTGTTCCCTCTTCAAATTCTTTTGGAGGTTGATTTGGAATCATGACGACTTTATCTCCAGGTTTATACGTCCCAGAAGCATCACTTACAACAATCCCACAACATTCGTGAATTAATGCCATTGGTAATTTTTTTTGTAAAATTTTTGGTGGACGTGTTCCTTGAAAATAACGTTGGTCTGCATGACATAGTGCAATATAATTTGGTCTAACAACTACTGTATCTTCTTGCTCCATTTCAACGTCTTCATATTTCACAGAAAAATAATGCGGACGAATCAATTGATAAACTCGATTAATCACTTAGATCTCTCCCAACATCGCTTCAGCAATTTTTAAATCCGTTACTGTCGTAATTTTAATATTTGAATATTCCCCTTGAACTAATCCAACAGGAGTATTATTTAACACAAACACTTTACAAGCATCTGTTAAAATTTGTTTCACATCGTCTTCCATTGATTCGTAAATATCTACAAACGCACGAATCTTGAACGTTTGTGGTGTTTGTCCTTGATACATATGTGTACGATTTGGAATAGATGAAATAACTTTTCCATCTACCGATTCCACAATTGTATCATTTGCAAGAACGACTGTATCTGCTACATCATACTCTTTCATGGCAGCAATATTTTCTTGAATCATTCGATAAGATACAAAAGGACGTACTGCATCATGAGTAATTAAAATATCATCTGTCGTTTCATCAGATTTTTCTTGAATATCCTGAATAATATTCATAATACTATCGTTTCTATCTTTCCCACCTGAAACAACACGAATTTTTTCTTTTTGAGTTGGGACATATTTATTCAGCAGGTCTTCAAAGTAAGTCATCCAATTTGGATGAACGGCTACATAAATCACATCAATATCTGGAACAAATAAAAATTTCTCGACAGTATGCATAATAATCGGTTTTTGCCCTAATGTTAAAAACTGTTTGGGCATATCTTGAATTCCCATACGAGTTCCCGTACCACCAGCAAGTATTCCGGCGTAAATCATTCGACTTCCTTCTTTCTATGGTGTAGTTAAATATAATAAGTTTTCTCTTTGTTGTAATAATGGATATGTTGTCACGGATTTTTGTCCTAAATATTTACGGATTAAATTTGATTTTTCTAGTAATTCTTCATCTGTTGCATAAGAATAATAAATTTGTTCTCCAATCGAATTCGTTAATAATAATGAACGTTCTTCAATAAATGCTTGTTCTAAATTATCAAATGAAGGTCCATAAGTATTTTTCAAAGCCATAATTCTACCAATTGGAATATCTGTTTTAACATTGTTTTTGACAGCATTCATTATTTTTTCAAAATTTGTAATAGAATTAAAGGACATCATTTTTTTCACTAACTGTTCAATGACAATTCTCTGACGTTTTTGACGACCATAATCTCCTTCTGGATCATCATAACGCATTCTTGCAAAGCGTAAAGCACTTTCTCCGTCTAATAATTCTGTTTTTCCTTCTACAAATGAACGTTCTTCATATGTGAAAGTTAGTGGACTAGTTACTTCAATACCACCTACTGCATCTACAAATTCCATTAATCCTGACATATTAATTTCCATATAAAAATCAATGGTCGTATCAAATAATTTTTCTACAGAATTAATCGCCATTTTAGCTTGTCCATATGCATATGCATGATTAATTTTATCATACGTATTCATACCAACAATTTCAGTATAAGTATCACGAGGAATACTTAATAATTGAGCTTTTTTATCTGTAGGATTGGCTGTTAATAACAGCATTGTATCACTACGTCCATCTTCTGTAGGACGTCCATATGCCCCATTATCAATCCCTAATAATAAAACATTAATAGGTTTAGCATTTTCAATGATTTCTTTTGCTTCTTCTTCTGTACGATTCCCTACATCTTGTGTAATTGTATTTACTGTTTGATGAAATAAATTCAATTTATCAGCAAAAACAATAGAAGCTCCTACTAATAAAGCTGTCATCAGTATAAAGATAAATAACAGTTTTCCTTTTTTCTTTTTATGTCTCCTTTTTGAACGAAGACCAAAATCGTGATGTTCTACCATTTGCTTTCCTCAAATTCTATTTAAATTATTGATTATTAATTGTTTGAACCATTCGCTTCTGTTGAAGCAGGTTTAGGTGCAATTGTTGTATTAGTTGGTGCTGGAGCAAGCTCTACTGAACTTGTTTCTGTTCTTGTAGGTGCCACAGTCGTTGGTTGACTAGGTTGAGCCGGTTGAGTATTTTTTGTTGTTTCAACTTTTTTATCATCCGTTTTTTGAATAGTTGATGAAGTTGTTGTATTCACAGTAGTTGGTGCTACTGGAGTTACAGGTGTAACAGGTTGCTGATTTTCAACTTGAGGTACTGTTGCAGGTTCAACATACTCATCTGCACTTTCCTCTTGATAAAATACTGGATTTGATGGTTGATGATTTTCAACATTTGGTACAATTTGTGTCTCATTCGTTTCAATATGTTTTAATGTCTCAACTTTTTCTAATTCTAGATTTTCACGTAATACATTTGAAATACGTAATCTTTCATCTTCTGGAACAACAAAATAGTAAATTCCACCAATCATTGTACCTGCCCCACTAATCTTATCACTTTCAAAATTTTTCAAAGCCTTTGGATAATTATTTTTAACAGATAGTAATTTATCTAATGTGAAGTTTGTTCGAACCGAATTTTCTAAAGTATTTAAAATCTCTTCATAGCGAGTGACAGAAGTGATATTTAATAATTTTTCAACTAATTTTTGAATCACATATTGCTGTCTCTTTTGACGTCCCATATCACCTTCGGGATCATCATATCGCATTCTTGCATATCTTAAAGCTGCTTCTCCATCTACATGACGATCAACACCTTCTGTAAATGATTCTCCTTCATAAGTAAAAGTTAATAGTGGAGTAATCTCTAACCCTCC
Source organism: uncultured Granulicatella sp. (assembly GCF_963528195.1). Classification (GTDB taxonomy): domain Bacteria; phylum Bacillota; class Bacilli; order Lactobacillales; family Aerococcaceae; genus Granulicatella. The sequence continues at coordinate 17,563 of NZ_CAURVN010000013.1, read as the reverse complement.
AACAGCATCCACTAAGCCCATTAATCCACCCATATCGACCGTTACATAATAATCAATTGGAATATTTAACATGTTTTGAACGCTATTAATTGACATCTTTTCTTGTCCAAATGCATAAGCATGATTGATTTTATCATTAGTTCCATAGCCAATAATTTCAGTATAAGAATCTCGTGGAATACTTACGATTGTTGTTTTTCCTAGTTTTTCATTCACAGTTACAACTAACATTGTATCACTACGACCAACTTCTGTTCCACGTCCATAAGCTCCATTATCAATCCCTAATAATAAAACAGAGAAACTGTCATTATCCGTAATTTCTTTTTCACGTAAATTAACGGTTTCTACTTCTTGGTGAATCGCATTTTCTACTTTTGCTAATCGAGCACGAATATAAGCTCCTGTTACCGTAATTAATGTAGCTGCCAATACAATAAAAAATATTGTCCATTTTCTTCTTTTATTTTTTTGAATTTTTTTATGAATATGATTTTCTAATCTGCTCAAACTGTTCAACCTCTCTTTTATCTACAATCAATTTATTATACCATAATTCCTCTTAATCATGAGGAGAGATTTACTACTTTTTAACAATTTTACTGTTTATTATTTTCAAAATATGTTTTCTTCCACCAAAATCCTTCAATCCAACCACGAATAGTTCCAATTCCATAAGAGATATGGACAGAAATCATCATAAATGGAATCAATAATCGAGTGATATGAAATGGATGTGTTGAAATTTCGAAAATAGATAATCCAATAATCGCTAATAAATAAACACTCACTAATAATAAGAAAGGTAATACTGAAATACCTGCAACTAAAATAGTTGCTAATAAAGTACTTACAAAAATTCCAGGTACAAAATGGAATAAAGATAAGCATTCACGACATACATGACTTGTTAATCCAATCCAATAACCATTTCCATATTTTTGTTTTAACATTTTTGAGAAGGTAGGACGAATATATTGGAAAGATTCAATCGAAGTATCATACCAAATTTTAAATCCATTTTTACGGATACGATAATGAAACTCGTTATCTTCCGTACGAACTAATTTTTCATCAAAATATCCTACTTTTTCAATGACTTCTTTATGATACATACCTTGGAATACAGAATCGACATAACGACTCTCATCACCTTTACGATAATTAGCGATGCTACTCCCTAACGCAGATTCTTCTACAATGTGTAATGTCTTCGCTAATTCATCATCTGTTTCAACAATCGTTGGTCTTCTTCCCCCGCAAACTCTTTCTCCTCTTTCAATCACATTTACATTTTTTTCAATGAAATCTTCTGGAATATGAGAATGAGCATCAATTTTTAAATAACAATCTCCATCTGAATGTTTAAATCCTAAATTTAAACCTGTATTCAATGTTTTCTTAGGATTATCAAAAATCTTAATCGCATAAAATTCATGTTGATATTTTTCTTGAAACTCATTCATTAAACTTCTTGTTCGGTCTGTTGACATCGCATTAATTAAAACAATTTCAATTTGTTTATGTGGATAAGTTTGATGTACTAAACTTTCAAAAATTGCTGGTAAATAATTTTCTTCGTTATAAGCGCTAATTGATACTGAAACTAACATAATTTCTCCTTAATCTGTGTTTATGAAAAGAAGGCTGGAGCATTGTCCAGCCTTCTCTATTTTATTTCTTTTTATTCGCAATATCAATTAATTCATCGTGTAATTCTTGTTCTGAATAATCTTCAAACTTTTCAATAAAGTCATAAACACGATCAATTTTTGAATTGTCTGCAATTCCAATATGAATTTTAGGGAAGATTTGTTTTGGATTAATTTCTCCCTCGTTCAATAACTCTTCATACATTTTTTCACCAGGACGTAAACCAGTAAATTTAATTTCAATATCATCTTCACTGTAACCTGATAAACGGATTAGATTTTTCGCTAAATCAACAATACGAACTGGTTTGCCCATATCTAATACGAAAATTTCTCCTCCACGTGCAAGAGAGCCAGCTTGAATTACTAATTGTGCTGCTTCTGGAATCGTCATAAAGTAACGAACGATATCTGGGTGAGTTACTGTAATTGGTCCACCTTTAGCAATTTGTTTCTTAAATAATGGAATAACAGAACCTCTTGATCCTAATACATTCCCAAAACGTACAGCTACATATTTCGTTGAATCACTCTTCGTTGCCATATCTTGAACAATCATTTCGCATAAGCGTTTTGTTGCTCCCATAATATTCGGTGGGTTAACAGCTTTATCCGTTGAAATCATTACAAATGTTTTTACTTTTGCATGATTAGCAGCTTCAGCAACATTACGAGTCCCTAAAATATTATTTTTCACTGCTTCTCTTGGATTAATCTCCATTAGAGGCACATGTTTATGTGCTGCAGCATGATACACAACGTCTGGACGGTATTTTTCCATTACTTCAAAAATACGTTTTCTATCTTGAACATCAGCAATAACAGGCGTAATTCTAAAATGTTCTGCATATTTTCCAAGTAATTCCATATTTAATTGATAAATACTATTTTCTCCATGTCCTAAAATAATCAATTCTTTTGGACGGAATGAAGAAACTTGTCGACAAATTTCAGAACCGATTGAGCCACCTGCTCCAGTTACTAAAATACGTTTTCCACGCAATTGTTTTTCAATTAACGTTTGATCCAATTCAACTGGATCTCGACCAAGTAAATCTTCGATTTCAACATTTCTTAATTGTTGTACATGTAAATTTCCTGACATTACTTCATCAATATTTGGAAGAATGACACATTCTGCTCCAGTTTTACGTGCAACATCATATACTTCGTTTAATTTTTTATTTGGCAACGAAGGCATTGCAATAACAACTTTTGTAATTCCCATTTGTTGAACAATTTTTTCAATATCTTTTGTTGTTCCTAAAATACGAACGCCATAAATATCTTTTCTTTGTTTTTCTGGATCATCATCAACAAAGGCTACTGGCATCATTCTCATTTTTGGATGCATTAACATTTGACGTACTAATAAAGTTCCTGCTGCTCCTGCCCCAACAATTAAAGTTGGTTTTGCATTTTCCATGACAACACTATCTACAAAGTACTCTCTAAAAATACGCATCGAAAGACGAACGCCACCTACTGCACAGACAAGTAATAGCCATAAGACTACTACAAATTGCCAAGTTACTAATGTTTTAAACCAAACAATTCCTGCAATGGTTGAAACAATGACTGCAGCACTGACACATTTTACAACAGTAATGACTTCATAAACACTCGCATATTCCCAATCTCTCCAATATAAATTTAAGAAATAAGAAAACACATAATAAGCTGCAAGTGATAATAATGCAGTAACTGTTAATGCATGGATATTACGAATTAATCCTTCAGTTACAAGTCTAAAACTTAAAAATACAGAACCTAGTACGATGATTGAGTCTAATACGAATAGTAATAAAATTTTTAATCGATTATTCATCTACACTTCTCCTTACTCCATCATTAAGCTTCTAATACTTCTTGAACGACTTCTTTATAGTTTTTCACAATATATTGAATATCTTCGTCAGAAAGTAAAGTGTGTAATGGTAAGGTTACTTCATTTTCGAAATAACGATATGCATTCGGATAATCTTTAATATCGAATCCTAAATTTTTATAGGCTGTTAATAATGGTAATGGTTTATAGTGGACATTACATGAAATACCACGTTCTGCCATTTTTTCAATAATTTTACCTCTTTGTTCGTAAGAAGCTCCATTTACTCTTGTAATATATAAGTGTCTTGAAGATTCATAATAATCTGTTTGATGTGGTAAAACTTGAATCACATCAGATTTTAAACCAGCATCTAATTGGTTTACGATTTCTTTTCTACGATTTAAAATTCCTTCATAACGCTCTAATTGGGCTAAACCAATGGCAGCCATAATATCTGCCATATTACATTTGTACCCTGGAATTTCAATATCATATTCCCATGAACCTGGTTTTGTCTTCGCTAAGGCATCTTTTGTTTGTCCATGTAAGGAATAAATTTGGAATGCACGATAAATTTCTTCATCATCTAAACCATTTTTAGGATTCCAAGTAATACAGCCACCTTCAGCAGTTGTTAAATTCTTAACGGCATGGAATGAATAAGAAGCAAAGTCAGCCACTTGTGCAACTGATAAACCATTAATCGTTGTTCCCATCGCATGAGCTGAATCTGAAACTACAATGATTCGATTAAAGCGAGCTTGAAGTGCATTGTTGGCTGAGAATAAGTCTTTTTTCTTCTCTACTACTTCAAAAATACGTGTATAGTCACAAGGTACTCCACCTAATTCAACTGGAATAATCACTTTAGTTGCTGGTGTTATTGCTTGTTCTAATAAATCATAATTCATTTCATAATGATTTTCTTGAATATCTACTAATACTGGAGTTGCTCCAACATGTTCGATGACACTACATGAAGCTGTATAAGTATAAGCCGGAACGATGACTTCGTCTCCTTCACCAATTCCTAATACTCGTAAAGCTAATTCCAAAGCAGCTGTTGCTGAATTTAAACAAACTGTTTTATCCGTTCCTAAATATGCTGCTAATTGTCTTTCAAACTCTTTTGTTTTTGGTCCAGTTGTAAGCCAACCTGATTTAAGCACTTCTGTTACTAATTCAATTTCTCGATTGCTAATATCTGGTGGTGAAAATGGAATATTTCTAATCATGTCTCTTAACCTCCGAATGTTTATTTACTATCTTAAAACAGCAAATACAGTTTGAAGCATTACTTTTATATCTTGAGCAACACTTACTTCTTCAATATAATCGATATTATATTGCATTTTTTCTGGAAGGATTTTTTGGATATAAGCTTCATCAGCTGTTAATCCTTTCTCCATCCATTTAGAAATTTTATCTGCTTCATTTCTAAACTCAATACTTGATTTTGAAGTAATTCCTGCTGGTAACAATAATGTAACCATCATTTCTTCAGAATAGGCATCTACATATTTCTGTACCTCAGGACGAGTTCCTACAAAACTCATATCTCCAATTAACACATTAATCAATTGTGGTACTTCATCTAAACGGAAACTTCTAATCTTTTTCCCAATTTTTGTAATTCTTGAATCATTATCTTGAGTTACTAATGGTCCCATTTTATCGGCATTCATTACCATTGTACGGAATTTGAAAATTCTAAATACTCTTCCATATGTCGTAATTCGTTGCTGTCGATAAAATACTGGGCCGCCATCTTCTAGCTTAATACAAATACTTAAAACTAAAAATACTGGCGATAATAGTACTAAAAGAATTAATGACAAACAGATGTCAAAAAGACGTTTGAAAACCAACGTCGTTTTTTTCTTTTTCAGTACTTCCATTGCTTTTAAAGTATAATGATTTCTCATAAATTCTGGCATTTGATGTTCTGTTTTCATATCTACTCCTCTCATGCCTAATAAACCTTCATCATTATAGCACAAATTCCATCACTGGAATAGCTTTCCAATAGTTTTTTAATAAAACAAGGAAAGTTTTCTGAGTTTTTCTTAATATTTTTGATAATCTTCCTTTTGTTTTCCTTAATTGCAACAAAAAAGACTTTTCATATAGTCATAGAGTTAAACTATGCTAGATTAGAAAAGTCAATTTTATTTAATTTTTATAAATGCTGAATTAAATTCTTCCAAATTTCTTTTGCTAATAAATGTTTAGAAACTTTCGGCAATAAAATTTCTTGACCAGTTTTTGATAGAATAGTTACTTGATGCATATCGGCACCAAAACCAATAGACTGATCTGAAACATCATTTGCAATAATAAAATCTGCATTTTTCTTAACTAGCTTTTGTTTAGCAAACTCAATGACTTGATGCGTTTCTGCTGCAAATCCGATAACTGTTTGCCCTTCTTTTTTCAAACTTCCTAATTGTTTTAAAATATCTGGATTTTTGACTAGAGTTAAAGTAATTTCATCTTTATCATCTGTTTTTTTCATTTTTTGAGTTGCTGGTTCTTTTACTCGATAATCTGATACTGCAGCTACCATAATGGCAATGTCTACTGATGAAAAATGATTCAATACTTTTTCTTGCATGTCTCTAGCAGATTCAACATACTCAATTTTCAATCCATTAGGAACAGGTAAAGTAGTTGTCGCAGAAATTAAAATAACTTCTGCACCTTTTTTGACAGCATCTTCTGCTAATGCATACCCCATTTTCCCAGAAGAATCATTCGAAATATAGCGAACTGGATCAATTCTTTCTTTCGTTCCACCTGCCGTAATTAAAACTTTTTTCCCTAATAATGGCTGTTCTTCTTGCTCAAACAAATTCATTTCTTTTATTTGTTGCAGAACTTCCTCAGGTTCAGGTAATCTTCCTTTTCCTGAATATCCTTCTGCTAAGAAACCCACCGTTGGTTCAATGAAATGAACACCCTCTTTTTGTAATTGGGTACAATTTCTTACTGTAGCTGGATTTTCCCACATATGTTCATTCATAGCAGGAACAATCACTTTAGGAGCAGTTGTAGCAAGTAATGCACTTGTCACAAAATTATCTGCAATTCCATTTGCCATCTTTGCAATTGTATTGGCTGTTGCTGGGATGACAATCGCTAATTCACTCCAGTCTGCAAAATGAATATGTTGAACAACTGATGGGTCATTTTCATCAAAAGTATCCACCATTACTTTTTCTTTCGTTAATACTTGAAACGTCAAAGGTGAAACAAATTGACAAGCTGCTTGAGTCATTGCAACTTTTACTTGTGCACCTTCTTTAATTAATAATCTTACAAATAAAAGAGCTTTATATGCTGCAATTCCTCCTGTAACATATACTGCTACTTTCTTTTGATTAAGCATTCTTCATTCTCCGTTTTTCCATTAATTTTAAAAGAACTCCACCCACAACTGGTACAATAATAGCAGAAGCAATTGCTTCTGGAACTCCATTTGTTCCAACAATCGTCATTAAAAATACTGGCAATTCACCAAGAGTTTTTTGTAATTTTTCAGCATATTGATTTCCTATAAGGAAATAAATTAAAGATAATACTAGAGTTGTGTTTAATAAACTTCCGAATGCTCCTACAATACTCATTCTCAAATGATTAGATGAAATAACTTTTTGTAAAGCTACGAAAAGTAGTCCGGAAAGTAATCCAACTAGTGCTCGAGGAACAATTGAAATTAAAGGATTTGTAAACACTAATAAACTAATGGCACTTCCTGAAGTAAATGCTCGAATAAAAGAGCATACACCCCAAACCGTTCCTAGTAATAATCCCGTTTGCCACCCCATTATACAAGCACCAATAATCACTGTAATATGAATAATCGTAATATCAATGACTACTAATGGTAAATTCCCTAAAAATGGAATAAAACTTTGTAAAATAATAATTGAAATTAAAATGGCTGTGAAAACCAATTGAAAAATTTTATCTTTTTTCATATAAACACCCCTATTTACATTTTTCCATCATTATACTCTTTGATTTTGTTACATGCAATGAAAAATCACTTCCTAGTATCTTTCTTTAACTTTTTTCCTTCAATTGAGCACTAAAAGCGGTTGATTTCTCATACGATTAGCATTTTTTATTTATTTTCAAAATACGCTCGTACTTTTGGAGCAACCTCACATCCAAATAATTCAATCGCTTTTAAAATATCTTCATGTTGCATAGAACCTAATGGTAAATGTAACATGAAGCGATCTAGCCCCAATACTTCAATCATTTTAATTAATTTATTGGCTACTGTATCAGGGCTACCAACTAGCATTGCTCCTTCTGGACTAACACTTGATAAATATTGTTCAAATGTTAATGGTTGCCAAAATGGACGGTCTTTTGAAATAGCATCGACAACTTGTTTAGTTGGATGGAAATATTTTTGAATCGCTTCTTCATCTGTTTCAGCAATAAATCCCCAAGAATGAGATGCTACTTTTAATTGTTTTTCAGAGTATCCTGAGGCAATTCCAATTTTTTTATAATAATTGATTAATCCTTTAAAATTCTCATACTTTCCACCAATAATGGCATATGCAATCGGCAACCCTTTTCGTGCAATTTTAACGGTAGATTCTGCATTTCCACCAGTTGCTACCCAAATCGGAAAATCTTCTTGAACAGCACGTGGATATACTCCTTTATGATTAACTGTTTGAGTCAACTTCCCTTGCCAATCTAATATTTCTTCTTCCTTAATTTTTTCAAGCATCTCCAATTTTTCATCAAATAATTCTTCATAGTTGGATAAACTATAACCAAACAGTGGGAATGATTCTGTAAAAGAACCACGTCCTACCATAATTTCACTTCGTCCATTTGAAATGGCATCAATAGTTGCATATTGTTGATACACCCGTATTGGATCAGAAGAAGATAATACTGTTACTGCTGAACTTAATTTAATATTCTTTGTAACAGCCGCTCCTGCTGCCAATATAATTTCTGGCGCTGAAACCGCAAAATCTTTACGATGATGCTCACCAATCGCATAAATATCCAAACCCACTTCATCTGCTAACTTCATCTCTTCTATTAATTCACGAATGCGTTCATCATGTGTAGGAGTAATGCCTGTTTCTTCAATTTCAGTTGTTTCACCAAAAGTACTAATTCCTAATTCAATCATGAGACTTCTCCTTTATTCTTCAATATCAAAACAATTGTCTCAAATTTAAGAATCTTAGTCGATTTTTTTGCTTATCGACATATACATCGTTAGAAACAAAAAAAGAGTGAGATTTATCTCACTCTAAATCATTTCAAATTATAATTTTGAAACTGCTTCTTCAACTAATGCTTCAACTTCTTGTACTGTTGCACATTCATTGATTGCTTTATCTGCTAATGCTTTCATATCTTCTAATGTTAATTTAGAAATTAAGCTACGTGTTTTTAATACACTTGATGCAGACATTGAGAACTCATCTAAGCCTAAACCAACAAGTAATGGTACAGCTGTTTGATCTCCAGCCATTTCTCCACACATTCCAGCCCATTTACCTTCTTTATGAGCTGAATCAATCACATGTTTAATTAATGTTAAGATTGATGGATTATATGGTTGGTATAAGTATGAAACGCGTTCGTTCATACGGTCAGCAGCCATTGTATATTGAATTAAGTCATTTGTTCCAATACTGAAGAAATCAACTTCTTTTGCAAATTGATGTGCTAATACTGCTGCTGCAGGAATTTCAATCATAATCCCTACTTGAATGTCGTCGCTAACTGCAACACCTTCTGCAACTAATTTAGCTTTTTCTTCTAATAATAATGCTTTTGCTCCACGGAAATCGTTTAATGTCGCAATCATTGGGAACATGATACGTAATTTACCGTAAACTGATGCACGTAATAATGCACGTAATTGAGTACGGAACATTTCAGGTTCGTTTAATGAAATACGAATCGCACGGTATCCTAAGAATGGATTCATTTCGTGTGGTAATGGTAAGTATGGTAATTCTTTATCCCCACCAATGTCCATTGTACGAACAACAACAGGTTTACCATTCATTCCTTCTAATACAGCTTTATACGCTTCAAATTGGTCTTCTTCAGTTGGCATATCATGAGAATCCATATATAAGAATTCAGTACGATATAATCCAACACCTTCAGCACCATTATTGATTACTCCTTCTAAATCTTTTGGAGTTCCAATGTTTGCTGCTAATTCCACTTGATGACCATCTTTTGTAAATGTATCAGCATCTTTTAATTTTTCCCATTCAGCTTGTTGCGCTGCAAATGCTTCTGCTTTCGCACGGTATTCAGCAACTACATCTTCAGAAGGGTTTAAGAATACATCTCCTGATAAACCATCGATAATGATTAAATCACCATCTTTAGCTAATGATGTAATTTCTTTTGTACCTACAATTGCAGGAATTTCTAATGAACGAGCCATAATCGCTGAGTGAGAAGTACGTCCACCGATATCTGTTACGAATGCCTTAACATATTGACGATTTAATTGAGCTGTATCACTTGGAGTTAAGTCTCCAGCAACAACCACCACTTCATCTTTGATTGTAGCAGGGCTAGGGATTTTAACACCTAATAAATTCGCTAAAATACGTTTTGATACGTCACGGATATCCGCTGCACGTTCTTGCATATATGGATTATCTTCCATACCAGCAAAAATGCTAATAAACATATCTGAAACTTCTTTTAAAGCATGTTCAGCATTTACTTTTTGAGAAGTAATTGCATCTTTTACTTGACCCACTAATTCAGGATCACTTAATACCATTAAGTGAGCTTCAAATACTTGAGCTTCTTCTTCTCCTAAATTTTTTAATGCTGTTTCTTTAATTAATTCAATTTCTTTTGTAGAAACTGCTAAAGCTTCTTCTAAACGAGAGATTTCTTTATCTGTGTTTTCTACACTAATTTTTGTAAAGCTTAAATCTGGCTCAGTTAATGTATAAACTTTTGCAATTGCAATACCATCGCTGGCTGCAATACCTTGTAAAGTTGGTTTCATATTACTCAGCTAATCCTTCTTTTTTCATTGTTTCTTCGATTCCAGCAAGAGCTTCTGCTGCATCTTCACCATCAGCTGTAATCACTACGTCAGCACCTTGACCAACACCTAATGACATAACCCCCATGATTGATTTTAAGTTAACAGATTTACCTTTGTATTCTAATTGAATATCTGAAGCAAATTTGCTAGCTGTTTGAACTAATAATGTCGCTGGACGAGCGTGAATTCCTGTTTCTGCAATTACGTGATATTCTTTCTTTTCCATGAAAAAAACTCCTTTGAAAATAAATTTTTATTAAGGATTGTAACAATTACTAGTATGACTAGCAAACGTATACACTCCTCTCATTAAGTTAGGTTACCATGTTTTTATAATTTTAACAACTATTTCTATCCATATTTTAATAAATTTTTTATCATAAATTACTTCCTCTATTTCTAAAAAAGCTTTTTTTATTTTTTTGAATTTAAATAATGAATTTTTCAGAAAAAAAGAGTACAATAGTAGAAAGAGATTACAGTAAAGGGTGTATGAAAATGAAGTTAATTGATATTACGAATAGTCATTTAAAACTTGTTAAAGAACAATTAGCCAATACGGATGCATTTTTCGTAAAAGTGTATTCATTAGGTCAAACAACCGTTATTTATGAAGATGCTGCTACTCATAAAGATATTGTTATTATCAATCGTAAACGTCGTGTGAAAGATAATGAAATTGAATTTGTTGTTCATCGTTTACTTCATACAAACTGCGAAGGTTTAGATATCATTTATGCTGATAACTTTGTTGAAATTAGTATTCCAGTAGAGAAACCAAAAATACATTTTTCTTAGAATGTTCTTAAGGACACCTGTACTGTCACAATGTAGAATTAAAAAAAACGAGATTGAATTTGTTCAATCTCGTTTTTACTTTTAATTTTAAGATAATTGATTTCGCCACTCTAATAATTTTTCCACATCATCTTGGTGAATAGTTCCTGATGCTACTGCTTCTTCTATCAAAACAGGATAATTGGTTAGTGTAGTATATTCCACTTCTTCTTGCGAAAAAGCTTCATGAGCTTTAGTTAACTCATAACTAAAAATTGCTACAACTCCTAATACTTCAGCTCCAGCTTCTCTTAGAGCTTTTGCGACTTTTAAAGATGATAAACCAGTAGAAATTAAATCTTCAATAATAACTACTTTTTGTCCTTCTAATACTCTTCCTTCAATTTGATTTGTTTTTCCATGTTTTTTTGCAGTATCTCGAACATAAATCATCGGTAAATCTAACACTTCACTGACCCAAGCAGCATGAGGAATACCTGCTGTTGCAGTTCCAGCTATAACTTCTACTACTGGATATTTTTCTTTTATGACTTCTACCATTCCTGCAGCAATTTCTTTACGAATACTTGGATAAGACATTGTAATTCGATTATCACAATAAATTGGTGATTTAATGCCTGATGTCCATGTAAAATAATCATTTGGTCTTAATGCTACAGCTTCAATCGCTAATAATTCTTTGGCAAGTTTATGTTGTATTGTCATATTCTTCTCCTTTATTTTGTAAATTGTTCTTTAATAAAATGATATACTTCTACTGGATTTTCTGCCTTTGTAATAGAACGACCTACAACGATATGCGTACTTCCTTCAAGACTTGCAACTTTAGGAGTTGCCACACGTTTTTGATCGCCTACTTCATCTGTTTCAAGTCGAATTCCGGGAGTCACTTTTAAGAAGTCTTCTCCACAATTTTCAGTAATTTTTCCAGCTTCCCAAACAGATGAAACAACTCCATCTAAACCTGCTTGTTTTGCTAACTTCGCATAATGAATGACACTTTCCTCTAAAGAAAGAGGGATACATTGATACTCTCTCATATCTTGTTCTGAAGTAGAAGTTAATTGAGTAATGGCAATAACATTTGTGTCAAAACTTCCACCATCTACCATCCCTTGTTTAGCTGCTTTTAGCATTTCATAGCCACCTGCAGCATGTACGGTTAAAATATCGACATGGAACTGTGCCAATCCTTTAGATGCACCATAAACTGTATTTGGAATATCATGTAATTTCAAGTCCAAAAAGATTTTATGTCCTAATGTTTTAATTTTTTCAACGACTACTTGTCCATTTTGTAAATATAATTCGAGCCCTATTTTTACAAATAATTTTTCATCACCAAATTTTTCTAAAAATTCTAATGATTCCTCCACTGTTGGAAAATCTAATGCAACAATGACTTCTTTTTTCATCCTACCACTCCTTCTTTATTGATAAGCTCGTCCACGCAACTCTAGTAGATGATGCACTCCTAATTCATCAAGAGCACCTTCTAATCGATCAATAATTTTTGGACAAACATACGGATCTGTAAAGTTTGCTGTTCCAACTGCCACCGCACTTGCTCCTGCTGAAATAAAATCAATGACATCCCATTCATCCATAATACCGCCCATTCCAATAATAGGGATATTGACTGCTTGCGACACTAAATAGACCATTCGAATGGCTACAGGTTTAATTGCTGGTCCAGATAATCCACCCGTTACGTTCGCAATAATGGGCTTCCCTGTTTTTCTATCTAAACGAATCCCTACTAATGTATTGATCATCGTGATTCCGTCTGCCCCGCCTTCTTCAACGGATTTTGCCATTGAAACAATATCTGTTACATTGGGAGATAGTTTTACATAGACAGGTACGCTAGAAGCCGCTTTTACTTTTTCTGTTAATGTTCTGGCAACACATGGATCTGTTCCAAATTGAATTCCTCCATGTTTTACATTTGGACAAGAAATATTTAATTCTAATGCATGAACATTGGGAGTTTTACTAATATGTTCTGCAACATAAACATAGTCTTCAATTTCACTTCCAGCAACATTCGCAATAATTGGTACATCATATTTTTCTAAAGCTTTTAATTTAGTCTCCATTATTTCATGCACCCCTGGATTTTGTAACCCAATCGCATTCAACATTCCACTAGAAGTTTCTGCCACCCGAGGAGTTGGATTCCCAAATCGTGGTTCCTTTGTTGCTGCTTTAATCATAATGGCGCCTAATTTACTTAAATCATAAAAATGAGCATATTCTAAGCCAAATGCAAAGCAACCAGAGGCTGGCATAATAGGATTCTTCAAATCTAAACCTGGTAATTTCACTCTTAATCTCTCGCTCATCATTTCCTCCTATAGTGCTAACTCTCTTGTGTCATATACAGGCCCATCATAACAAACTCTTGAAATTGTGCCGTCCTTTTTCTCGCAAACACAGGCATAACAAGCTCCTACTCCACAAGCCATTCGCTCTTCTAACGATACATACCCCATTTTTTCCTCATCCATTTGAGTTAAGGCTTTTAACATGGCAAATGGTCCGCAACTAAAATATTTATGGTAGTCTACTGCATATTTTTTTATAACATCTGTTACAAAACCTTTTTCACCATAACTACCATCAGCAGTTGCAATATACGTTGTTCCAAGTTGTGCAAATTCATCTTCATAAAAGACATCTTTAATATTATTAAATCCTAATATATGAATGGTTTGGATTCCTTTTTTCTGAAATTGCTTCGCTAATTCATACAATGGAGGTACACCAATTCCACCACCAACAATCAGAGCTGTTTGTCCTTCTTCTAAAACTTCTAAATCATATCCTTTTCCAAGTGGTCCTAAAATATCTACTATTTCTCCTTCTTTTAATTCAGAGATAATCTTCGTTCCAGCTCCATCTGCTCGATAGACGATGACAAATGATTTTTTTTCATGATTAATTTCGCAAATGGAAATCGGTCTTCTTAATAGAAATTCATAACTATTATTCACTTTAATATTGACAAATTGCCCAGGTGTCGTCATTTCTTGAACGATGTCCCCCTGTAATTCCATTCGAAATATTTTATCCGCAATTTTTTCATTACTGATAACCCTTGTCATATAAGTATCCATACAAATACTCCTTTGCCATTTTTTCATTTGCTTATTAACTGTCAAAATCATTCATAACTATAAGTCTGAAAATACTTCCTTATCTTGATAAGCAATGTTTCCTTCACATAAAGTTAACACTGGAATCCCATATATCTTCTCACCAATATAAGGAGTATTACGTCCTTTTGATAAAAATTGATTTGGATCAATCTCCATTGATTTTTCTAAATCAATAACGACTAAATCTGCGAATCCATTTTCTTTTAATCGACCATATGGCAATCCAAAGGTATCTGCTACATTTTCACTCATCTTCTTCACTAGAAAATCTAATGAAAAGACTCCTGGTTTAACGAATTTTGTATAAAGTTGACTAAAAGCTGTTTCACTACCGACTATTCCAAATGCTGCTTTTGTCATTGTTAATTCCTTTTCATGAGGTGCATGAGGTGCATGGTCTGTAGCAATTACATCAATGGTTCCATCTAATAGTCCCGCAATTAGAGCATTGCGATCTTCAGCTGATCTTAATGGTGGATTCATTTTCCACATTCCATTGTCTTCTGGAATATCCATTTCATTACTTAATAAATGATGAGGACATACCTCACACGTCACTTTAATCCCAGCAGCTTTTGCATCTCTTACGACTCTGACAGATTCTTTTGTAGAAACATGACAAACGTGGTAATGACAACCTGTTGCTTCTGCTAACAACACATCTCGAGCAATTTGAACACTTTCGCAAACAGATGGAATACCTGGCAATTGCAATTCTCTACTTCTTCTTCCACAGTGCATACAACCACCGCGAATGAGTGAATTATCTTCACAATGAGCCACAATCGCTTTATCAAGACTTGCAGCAACTTTCATTGATTCAAACATCATATTCGCATCTTGAACGCCACGACCATCATCACTAAAGGCAAAAACGAAATTTGCTAGTTCTTTAAAATCGGCATATTCTTTTCCTTGCTCTCCTTTTGTAATTGCTCCAAAAGGAATAGCACGAATCACTGAATCACGTTCAATAATATCTAATTGCAATTTTAAATTTTCATAACAATCTGGAACAGGATTTAAGTTCGGCATTGGCATTGCAGTCGTAAATCCACCACGTGCTGCAGCTCTTGATGCATGATAAATTGTTTCCTTATATTCAAAGCCCGGTTCTCTCCAATGAACATGAACATCGATAAATCCAGGAGAAATAAATTTTCCTTTTAAATCTAAAACTTTTGCCTCAGTATTTTCAATTGAATCAGCTATTTTAAGGATTCTATCATTTTCAATTAAAATATCTTTATCAACCAAAATCCCCTGTTCTAAGATTTGACCATTTTTTAAAAGTAACATTAGTTTCTCCTTTTTTATAATTGATTATCTTTAATGATTTTTTCAATCATTGCTTGTCTCATAAACATTCCATTTTTCATTTGTTCAAAAATAACTGATTTTGGTGCTTCTACTAATTCAGATGCAATTTCTACATCACGATTGACAGGAGCTGGATGCATGACAATGGCTGTTTCTTTTAATTTTTCATATCTTTGTGGTGTTAGTCCATATTGTTCATGGTATTCTTCTTTCGTTAAGCCCATTTTTTCTGCATGTCTTTCATGTTGTACTCTTAATAGCATACATACATCTACTTCACCAATGACATCGTCAAAATCAACGACTTCTCCAAGAGTTTCATCTTTGTAAATATCTGGGCATACAAATCGAACTTTTGCTCCCAATCTTGTTAACATACGATAATTACTTTTAGCAACTCGAGAATTTTTAATATCTCCTGCAATAATGATATTTAAGTTTTCAAATGTTCCAAATTTTTCATACATTGTCATTAAATCTAATAAACATTGACTTGGATGTTCTCCACTACCATCTCCACCATTAAGAATTGGAATGTTTAAATTTTTTAAATCATCATAGTAAGCATTTTGACTGTGACGGATAACCAACATATTACAACCTAACATTTCTAAAGTTTTACAAGTATCGTATAATGTTTCACCTTTATTCACAGAAGAAGTCGCCACTTCAAAATTAATTACTTTTAATTTATGTTTATGCTCTGCAATTTCAAAACTATGTTTTGTACGAGTAGAATTTTCAAAAAACAGATTAGCAACATATAAATCATCTCTACTTTCAACATGCTTTCCGTTTTTTAATTCCAATCCACGATGAATTAATTGGAAAACTTCCTCATTTGTTAAATCTCCCATTTTTACAATATTTTTCATACAACTTCCTCCTAATTATAAAAAAATACCTTGTAATCCATAGACTACAAGGTATGTTAAATTTAAGTTATTATTTGAATGGTGATGCAAAAACTCTATACTCAAATAAGCTTGTAACGTTAAATTCAATCCCTTGTTAGCCTCTCTGGACTATTTTAAAAAGATAGTGTTTATTCCATTTTGTTACGAACTACTACTGACTGCTGAAATCTTTTTGCGACATCAATTCCTTTCGTTCGAATGCTTTCATTTCAAAGACATCCAACAATTTAAAATGAGTTGCTCATCAAAAGAATACTGTTTTTTATAAAAAAATAGCCTACTTATATAAGTAGGTTCAGCCATAAAAAACTTCGTTTTCTATCATTAAATCTTTGCTGACCTCTCTGGATCACATTAAAGATGAGTTATTCAAATTGTCAACAGTATATAGGAAAAAAATCTATTTGTCAATGACCAAATTTCATTTTTTAAGGTGAAAAGAGGAACTTTGGATATAGCATTGGCACAAAACAGTTTTGCTGGCTACTGGCGTCCTATGCTACATCAGACAAAGTCTATTTAATAACGGGCTCTCGTTAAATCACGCCAAATTAAAAAGACTTTTCGAGGTAGCAAGGGTAAGAGTAGCCACGTTGGCTACTCTTACTCGGGGAAACGCCAAGACGGTTTCACCGTCTTACTCATGACAGAAACAAAAGTTGGTATTATACTTATGTTAGAGAACAATACTAATCCGTTCGATTTATTAGGGAATTGTCGTTCCTGTCGGGGAAACTGGATGAACAGGGGCCATGAGAAAACTCGATTATGCTTAGAGCATGAAAATAAAATTACATTTTACCTTC
>NZ_CAURVN010000012.1:0-41967 GCF_963528195.1 uncultured Granulicatella sp. | reverse complement strand
TTAGTCAAAATCAGGACGTGCTTTCTTCTATTTTTGAGACTTTTTGCCCAGCCTCGTGCTTTTGTTATAGAATTGAAAAGGACGATTTTTGTAAAATATGATATACTGTCAGAAAGAGAAAAGGAGAGTTGCAGATGAAAGTTGTATTTGTATGTTTAGGCAATATTTGTCGTTCACCGATGGCAGAAGCAGTTTTTAGACAAATGGTGAAAGAGAAAGGTTTGGAACAACAAGTCATTATTGATTCTGCAGCAACAAGTTCTTGGGAACAAGGCAATCCTGTTCACTCTGGTACTAGAAAACAATTAGCCAAAGTAGGAATCTCTACTGAGGGGATGTATTCTAGACAATTATCTTCAGTAGATGCCGATGCAGATTATATTATTGGAATGGATTCGGAAAATATGATGAATATTAAACGAATGATGCAAGGAAAGACTGGTGCAAAAATTGCTTCTTTATTAAGTTTTGTAGGAAGCAATCGAGATATTGCAGATCCATGGTATACAGGAGATTTTGAACAAACGTATCAAGATGTTTGTTTAGGGTGTGAAGCTTTTATGAAAGAAATTCAAGAGAAATTACAGAAAAATGGAGAGAATAATGGAGAAAAATTTTAAACAACAATTAATATTAATTGCAGTTGCGGCGACGTGTTTATTTTTCGTATTAAATATTAGCCATTTATATACAGGAGTGAATGCTTTTTTACGAATGATGTCTCCTATTGTGTTAGGATTATTAATGGCATTCATCTTTAATGTTCCAATGAAACATATGGAAAAACAATTAAAGAAGATTAAAGTTCCTTCTTCTTTAAGACGGAGTATTGCTATTTTAGGAGTACTATTCATTTTTATTGCGATTGTGGTAGCTATTTCATGGATTATTGTTCCAACCTTAGCGAAAACAGTTGTTCAATTAGGAGAAAGTTTTAATTATTTAATGGATTTTGGTGTGAATTGGATACAAAATTCTGGATGGTTACAAGCAGCTGATGTAGAACGAATTACAGGATTTATTAATCAAAGTAATATTGTTTCTAGTGTTGTATCGCTCTTAGGTGGATTTACTTCTAATATTACAGGAATATTCTCTAATGTATTTACGATTTTAATGGCAGTATTTTTAATGTTAAATATTTTAGGAAGTAAAGAGCAATTACAATATTTAATCACTCGATTGTTAAAAGTATGTCTATCTGAAAAAAGGTTTAAACTGGTTCGATATATTGGGGAAATTACGTTAGAAACATATGATAAATTTTTAATGGGACAATTAATCGAATCGATGATTATTGGTTCATTAGTGTTCATTACTTACAGTATATTTCAATTACCTTATGCAGCAATAACAGGTGTATTGGCTGGTGTTTTATCGTTTATTCCATATATTGGTCCATTTTCAGCTTGTATGTTAGGAGCTATTTTCATTTTTACAGTAAGCCCAATTCAAGCGTTAATTTCGATTGGTGTCTTCTATGGATTACAATTAATTGAGGGAAATTTTATTTATCCTCGTGTGGTAGGAAATTCGATTGGATTACCAACTGTGTTAACATTAGCAGCGGCATTGATTGGTGGAAATTTATTTGGAATTCTAGGATTAATTTTCTTTACACCATTGTGTGCAGTCATCTATCATCTTGTAAAAGAATTAGTCATTAAACGAGAAGAAACGTTGAAACTTTTGGATAAATGAGGTGAGAATCATCGAACAAAAGGAAAAAGAAATGTTCATGAAGGAAGCTTTAAAGGAAGCGCAAAAAGCATACGATAAAGAAGAAGTTCCTATTGGTGCAGTTGTAGTGCTAAATGATGAAATTATTGGACGTGGACATAATTTACGAGAAAAAGAACAAGATGCAACTTTGCATGCTGAAATCAAAGCAATTCGGCAAGCGAATCAAGTTCTAGGAAGTTGGCGATTAGAAGATTGCGAATTATTTGTAACATTAGAACCATGCCCGATGTGTAGTGGAGCCATGATTTTGTCACGTTTGAAAAAAGTAACATTTGGAGCTTTTGATCCAAAGGCAGGAACAGCAGGAACATTTATGAATTTATTACAAGATGAACGATTTAATCATCAAGTAGAAGTGGAACATGGCGTGTTAGAAGAAGAGTGTCAGCAAATTTTAAAAGACTTCTTTAAAGGATTAAGAGAACGAAATAAAAGACGAAAAGAACAAAAGAAATTAGAAAACGATGAATGCCTTTAGGATATTCATCGTTTTTTGTTACCTCTCTCTTGTAATGAATGATTCTATTATAGTGAACTGGAATCTGTTTCTTTACGGTATTCCATTACTTTATGTTCATATTCGTTTAAAAGTTCTCTGGAATAAATTTTTTCATTTGTCGAATTTCTAACTTCTTTCCAAAGAATCGATGCAACTTTTAACTTATTTGAATAAAATTTGCTACATTCATCTGAGCAAAAGTCTTTTAGAAACTGATTCCATTGACAAGCTGAGTTATCATATTTTGCATAATCTGATTCACCATAATATATTTTAATCATATCTTGAATCGTGAATGATATGTCTTTATCTCTTTTTACTTTTCTCCATGCTGTTGCCATATTAGCACTAAATTTAAACGGACTAATACCTGTTACAGCTGAAAAATAATCACGAAATTTTTGGTTGAAAGAAAAACCACAATGAAGTAATGGAGTATTCAAAGTAATATCTTCGACTTGTTTTTTGTTTCTTTTGATCACCTTTTTTTCGATTTTATTTCCTAAAAAATATTGATGAATGATATTATTCAATTCTTTCTTCGTACCTCTATACTCTAATCCAAGGGATTTGCAAATTTGTGATAGTTCTTCTCGGTACCAATAATAGAGATTAAATTCTTCAAATGAATGGATATCTTTAAAATCAGGTCTTTTTTCTTCCATAATGGTCTCCTAAAATCATTTACTTATTCATTATTATAAATGTAATGAGTAAAATTGTATATTTTAGCTCATTGAACGATTTGACAAATGACAACTTTTTATTTGGAGAATTTCAAGTGGGAGTAGAATTATGAAGAAGTATTATAAAGGTTTTACAAATTCAAAAATCAAAAACTTTACATTAAATCTCTGTATTGTTATACTGTTTTCGAATGAAATCAGAGAACATTTGGGGTGCCTTTATGGCTGAGATGATACCCATTGAACCTGATGCAGTTCGTACTGTCGAAGGGAAATGATTCGCTAATTATGTCTAATCCATAGGATAGATTAAGGGAAAAGACTTATATTTGAATAATCATCTAATATCCTCTTTTGTTTGCCTTATCATTTAGCAAATGAAAGAGGATTTTTTGTCCTCTAGACAAAATATGGAATAGGAAAGGTATGGTCATATATGGAAACATATGCTTTTAAAACAGGAGATGCTGTGGGAGAATTACTTAAAAACAGTCAGCGAGATTGGAATGCGGCAGTCAATCATCGTTTTGTACAGGAGCTTTTTGAAGGAACAATGGATAATCAAGTCTTAATAAAATATCTGATTCAAGATTATCATTTTTTTGATGCTTTTTTATCGATGTTAGGAGCTTGTGTCGCTCATGCTGATACGCTAGAAGCAAAATTACGATTTGCAAAACAATTAGGCTTTTTAGAAGCAGATGAAGATGGCTATTTTCAAAAAGCATTTAAAGAATTAGGAGTGACAGAAAAAGAATATTTAGGAGTTACGTTACATCCTGTGACAAAAGAGTTTCAAAAGCTAATGTATTCAGCAGTAGATTCATCTGAGTATGCTCAGCTTTTAGTGATGTTAGTCATTGCAGAAGGTTTATATTTAGATTGGGGCTCTAAGGAATTACCTCTTCCAGATCGATATGTTCACCTGGAGTGGATTCATCTTCACCGAGGAGAATTTTTTAAAGAATGGGTTCAGTTTCTCGTTGATGAGTTAAATCGAGTTTGTAAGGATAAAGCAACGATTTCAGCACTTCAAGAACGTTGGAATCATGCGGTAGCTTTAGAATTAGCATTTTTTGAGATTGGGTATGAATGTTAGTTGTTTATAGTACATTAAATAGAATATTGATTTTAATGGGACATTTTTACTTGTGTTTAATAAGATAAAACTGCTAATTTTTCAAGAGTTAGACAGCTTAATTTTTACGTGATATAATATTTTACGAAAATGTAGTGCTCTAGCACAGCAAAGTCTCTAAGGAATGTCAGTTCCCTAGGGGCTTTTTTGTCGGAGTAGGGTTAGCTTTAACTTTTGTTCTTGGTATCTAACCACTTATAAATGTAATGTGTTGTTACTTCTATGATTGAAGTCATTTTTACTTGTGTTTAATTGAGACATTATCACTTACGTTTGATAGCATGGAAAACAAATTTTTTTGAACTATTGCAAAATACAGGGAAATAGAGTATAATAATATCTGCCGTTAGGCCATATGGCAATAGCGAACATATGAATCGAGTCAGGTCCGGAAGGAAGCAGCTATAAGTATCGTTCGTTATGTGCTGTATGTACATAGAAGTAATTACAGGCTGGGGCTAGCGTTCCAGCCTGTTTTTATAAGTAAGTATTTTGAGATAGATGGAGGAGCTCTCTAGTGAAAAATAAAGGGTTCAAAGAAGAAGAAAAGCACTTAGTAGAAGTTCAATCAAAATTTGAAGAAAAAATACAATCTGAAAAACTAAGATTAAAAGATGAAAATTTGGATCAACAACGTCAAGATTTTATTGATTTTTCAATTCACCAATTAGAAAATCAAAAAGAATCTCCTTATTTTGGAAGAATTGATGTTCAATTTGAAGGTGAACCGGAAGTTGAAAAAATGTATATTGGTTCATCAACATTTTTTGATGAAGAAAAGCAAGTGCTAGTATATGATTGGCGTGCGCCAATTGCCAGCTTATTTTATGAAGGAACATTAGGGGATTTAACGTACCAAACACCTTCAGGAATTCAACATGGGCAAGCCTCTTTAAAAAGAGATATTGTCATTAAAAAAGGTAAAATTCAATCGGTCTATGATGTAGAAAATGAAGAATCATTATTAATGGAAACATTAAGTGCACCTACGAATCGTGATGGACATTTAGAAGGAATTACAGCTACGATTCAAAAGGAACAAAATGAAATTATTCGTCATAAACAAAAAGATTGGTTAATTGTTAATGGTTGCGCAGGTAGTGGTAAAACAACCATTTTATTACAACGAATTGCGTATTTGATGTATCAATCAAAAGATCAAAGTCATAATGATATGTTGTTGTTATCACGAAATCAATTATTTGCCAAATATATTTCACACGTTATTCCTAATTTAACTGGTAGTGAATTATATCAACAAACATTAGCGCAACATACAGTAGAATTATTTAAGAAATTTTTCTTAAATAAAACAAGTATGTTAGTACCAACTAAAACGAGAAGAGCGTATTTAACAGATAGTGAGTGGGCAGCTCTTATTGCTGAACAATTGCCTGCTTTATCGGTAGCGAATTTGCATTTCCGTCCGATTTCAATTAAAGGATTTAGAATTTTTGGTGAAAAAGATTATCAAAAAATTATTGAACAAGTAAATCCTAAATTAACATTATATCAACAATTGGTACAAATTCAGGAAGTCTTAGAAAAGAACTTAAAACGTCGTTTGAATCGTTTCTATGTTTCTGAAGTTGCTAAACGTGTATATGAAGAAATGTCATCGATGCAAATTGAAGTATTGATGAAAAATGAAGAATTTAATAGTGAAACAGAATATTATCAAATGCTAGGACAACGAGTATTTGAAAAACAATCATTAGAAGCAGAGCAACAAGTAGAAATGTTTGCATTTGTAAATTTTGCAAAACATTTACAAGACTGGATGCCACTAGCTAAACAACGTAGAGAAGAATTAGGGAAAGTAGATAATGCTCAATTACCTTTAAAAGATACGGGTGAAGGACGTCTTCAAGTAACAGCAGAAGGAGTCAGAGTGTTACTTTACGTAGCAACAATGATTGCTCCAATTCGTGATTATCAAGGATATACTCACTTATTTATTGATGAAGTTCAAGATGTATCATTATTATTTATGGCAGCATTATCCAATTATTATTTCCGTGCGAAATTTACAGTAGTTGGAGATACATTCCAATCATTCTCAACAGCTACAACGATTTTCTCTTTAGAAGAACGTCATCCAGAATTAGTAGCAGCCTTTTTCAAAGAACGTGTATTAGAACATCGTTCATTAGAAATTAGTTACCGTTGTACTGCGCAA
Source organism: uncultured Granulicatella sp. (assembly GCF_963528195.1). Taxonomy (GTDB): domain Bacteria; phylum Bacillota; class Bacilli; order Lactobacillales; family Aerococcaceae; genus Granulicatella. The sequence goes on along the minus strand of NZ_CAURVN010000012.1, from coordinate 35,722 downwards.
ATTACTCGTTTTGCCAATGGTATTTTAGGGTGGGAATTAGATAAAAATGTATTCCCACGTACAGGTGAAGAAGTAGGAGTATTTGTTGATGAAGAACCTTCAATTGAACGATTGAAGAAATTAGTCGAAGATACACCTGAATGTTATCATACAAATGCTATTTTCTGCCGTACAATGGATGAAGCAAAAGCTTTACAAAAAGAGTTAGTGGAGTATGATGCTGAATTATTAGAAGATACAAGTGAATCATTAGGTAGTCGATTAGTAGTGACAACGATTGAAGTTGCTAAAGGGCTAGAATTTGACCAAGTCTTTATTTGGCAAGCAACAAAAGATCGCTATGCAACGATGAAAGAACGATTTATGTTCTATACAACTTGTACTCGTGCAAAACATCGCTTGAATATTTTTACGACTCCAGAGGTGACAAGTTTTATTGCAAACTCTAAAGCACCAATGTCTGTTTTTGGAACATTCCGGTAGTCAAATCTCATAAAAAAATGTAAAATAGTAAAGAATAGAAAACATAACCTACAATCGTAGCGTTGTGTTTTCTTAGTATAAAGTCAAAAGGAGAAGACCGATGGCTTATCAAGCGTTATACCGAAAATGGCGACCGCAAAAATTTGAAGATATGGTGGGGCAAACTGCAGTTACGAAAACATTGAAAAATGCGATTATCCATCACAAAACAAGTCACGCGTACTTATTTACAGGTCCAAGAGGAACTGGGAAGACAAGTGCTGCGAAAATTTTTGCTAAAGCAATTAACTGTTTAAATCCTCAAGATGGAGAACCTTGTAATGAATGTTTATTATGTAAAGGCATTACAGAAGGAACGATTGGGGACGTTATTGAAATTGATGCGGCGAGTAATAATGGGGTAGAAGAAATTCGTGATATTCGAGATAAAGCTCGTTATGCTCCAACTCAAGCAACGTATAAAGTTTATATTATCGATGAAGTACATATGTTATCGACAGGAGCATTCAATGCTTTATTAAAAACATTGGAAGAACCTCCCAAAAATGTCATCTTTATACTAGCAACGACTGAACCGCATAAAATTCCAGCAACGATTATTTCACGAACACAGCGATTTGATTTTAGGAGAATAACGAATGATGAAATTATTCAAAGACTTCGTTATATTTTAGAACAAGAAGAGATTGCGTATGAAGAAGAAGCGCTAAGTGTTATTGCTCGTTGTGCTAATGGTGGAATGCGTGATGCATTAAGTTTATTAGATCAAGTCATTTCATTTAGTGATGACAAAGTGAGTTTTGAACAAGCCATTCAAGTTTCTGGAAGTTTAACGGATGATTTAATGATTGAATTTGTTCGCTTATTGACTCAGCAACAAGCGCAAGCAGCATTATTACAATTGCAAGATTTATTATTGCTAGGAAAAGAAGCATCTCGTTTAATTGAAGAATGGCTAGAATTTTCTAGAGATTTATTAGTGGCAAAACAAACCGGAGATATGATTGGTAGAAGTGAAGCTTTTGTGGAGTTTGCAAAAGAAGTCGAAGAAGCCTTTTTATATCGCTTTATGGATGCTTTAAATCAAACGCAACAAGAAATGCGATTTACAACAAAACCAACTATTAGTTTGGAAGTCTTTACGATTAAAATGGCTCAACCAGTAGTAGCAGTAGCTCAGCAAGCAGTACCAGCGAATCAGGAATATGTCTCACAATTGGAACAACAGTTACAAAGTTTACAACAACAGATGTCTCAATTATTACAAGGACAAGGAGTAGAAGCTCCTAAAAGAGTATCAACTCCACAAGCAAAAGCAAGTACATATAAGCCAAATATTGGTGAAGTTTATAAAGTGCTAGATGCTGCAACTCGTAAAGATTTAATTTTTATTCGAGAATTGTGGGGCGATTTATTACAAATGCTTTCGACCACTCAAAGAGCTCTATTGAAAGCAAGCGAACCTGTAGCAGCTAGTCCAAATGGATTTGTGTTAAAATTCGATTATGAAATTTTATGCCAAAGAGCGCAGGAAAGTGTAGAACTTCATGAAGATATTGCTCGTCATTGTCAAACATTAGCGCAGTATCCAGGGAATTTTGTCAGCGTGACAGGAGAACAATGGGTACAAATTCGACAAGATTATTTACGAGATAAGAAAGAAAAACAAGAATCAGAAGGTGTGACTCATGCAACAGAAATGGAAGAGCAACCGACTGATGAAGAAGAAAAAAATGAAGTAGAACAATTAGTTCAAAATACGATTGATTTGTTTGGAGAAGAAATTGTTCATATTTCAGAAGAAACAGAAAACAATTAAGGAGGAATCAACATGCGTGGAATGGGAAATATGCAAGGCATGATGAAACAAATGCAAAAATTACAAAAACAAATGGCACAAGCTCAAGAGGAGTTAAATCAAACAGAATATGTGGGAAGCTCTCAAAGTGACTTAGTACAAGTGACAGTGAATGGAAAACGTCAAGTACTTTCTGTATCGATTAAACCAGAAGCGGTTGATGGAGATGATGTTGAATTATTACAAGACTTAGTATTAATGGCAACAAATCGTGCCTTAGAGCAAGCTGAAAAAGCAAATGAACAAACAATGGGACAATTTACTAGAGGATTAAATATCCCTGGATTTTAATGAGTTGAGGTGAGAGGATGCAATATCCAGAACCAATTGCTCGATTAATGGATAGTTATATGAAACTGCCTGGAATCGGGGCAAAAACAGCAGCTCGTCTTGCTTTTTTCAGTATGGAAATGCCGGAAGAAGAAGTGATGAATTTTGCCAATGCACTTATTAGTTGTAAACGAGATTTAACAATGTGTTCTGTTTGTGGAAATATTACGCAAGAAGATCCTTGTGAGATTTGCCAAGATGCTTCTAGAGATAGAACAAAAATACTAGTTGTTGAAGATAGTCGAGATGTGATGAGTTTAGAGAGAATGAAGGAATATAAAGGTTTGTACCATGTTCTTCATGGTGTTCTGTCTCCAATGGAAGGAACAGGACCTGATGATATTAATGTGGCTTCTCTCATTCAGCGTCTTCAGGATCCTACTGTAGAAGAAGTGATTATTGCTACTAATGCAACTGCAGAAGGTGAAGCAACTGCGATGTATTTATCTCGTTTAATTAAACCAGCTGGAATTAAAGTGACGCGTTTAGCTCATGGTCTTGCAGTTGGTAGTGATATTGAATATGCAGATGAAATGACTTTATTCAAAGCCATTGAAGGACGAAGAGAGCTGTAATTATAAATGAAACAAAATAATATTGTAAGATAGTGAGGACTTGAAACTCGCGTTTCCTCGGATATCTTCATAGTGACGACAATAGCTGTACCGGATTGAGCCAAGGTCTCAATCCTACCGAGCTTCAAAGAGGGCGCTGGGAATAAATTCCTGGCGCCCTCTAATTCACATCGGTTACTTTTCGCTATTGTTGTTATTATAGAATCCGAGGAGGCTTCATTTTCAACTGTGCAGTGTTAATCTGTTTTATTTATTGCGTTCATGAGAAAAAGAAATTGCATTTCGATGGGATGTGGAGCAAGAGATAGTCTTTTTTACTTGAATAGATATAATTTAGAGAACAAAAACGAATAGACTTCCCGTTATAGTAGCAGGTTGATGGCAGAAACTATCTTTGGTGTTTCATCCCTAAGCTACTGTGGGAAGTTTTTTTGTAACTAAAAAATCCTTTTTTGCATTGAAAAAATCAAATACAAAAAAGGTCTAAGAGTTTTAGAACTATTTATTAAATGTTACCAAAGAATTTCGCATTCCTTAGTAACAGTGTCTTGAAATGAATCAACAGGTGCTTCATTTGTAATAATATAGTCAATCACATTGTAATTAGCTAATTTAAAATAGTGACTCGTATTAAACTTTGAGGAATCTGCTAATAATACAGTAAGATCTGCATTCGCAATCATTTGCTGTTTTAGTAAAGCTTGATTATAGTTTGCTTCGTATGAACCAAAACGATCAAGTCCTCTACAACTCATAAAGCAAATATCTGCATGGAAATTATTGATAAAATGGATAGCAAAATCTCCCAGTGCCGAATTTGTTCCATAATCAATATGGCCCCCACAGAAAAATAAAGTAATATTATCATAATTATTTAGTTGCCGTGCTATTTCAAGACCATTTGTAATGACACGTAAATTTTGTAAATTTGCTAAATAAGGAATAAGCATAGCTGCTGTTGAAGAGCTATCAATAAAAATGGACTGATTATCTGTTAAAAAAGTTGAAGCTGTTTCAGCAATATGTTTTTTACCAGAAGTTTCTTCCTGTTTGCGACTTTCATATGTGTATTCCACATTATTGGTTGTAACTAGTCGTACTTCTCCATGAGTTCGAATAATTTTTCCATCTTTTTCTAATTGAATTAAATCTCTTCTTAATGTAGAAGTAGAACAATACATTAGAGCTTCTAATTGTACCGTAGATATCATTTTTCTTTTCGATAAAATATCTAAAATTTTGGTCATCCTTTCGTAAGAAACCATAATTCACCCTCCTGATATAATACACCTTGAACAATTATGAACAATTATGAACAAATTATAGCACAAAGTTTGGCGAAATTTCAATAGCGCTTTCATGTATTGTATACGCTTTCTATTATTGGTATGATGAAATCAAGAAATAGATGATACTATTATGACATTTGATGACCAAGTAGTTTTTAAACGAATGTGTGATATTTGAGATAAGGAGTATAACGAAAAAGAGTTGTACAACAGATTGGAAATATTCTATTCGATTTGATGAGAATACCATCATCGTAACGCCAACAGGTATCAATAAAAACAAAAAGGGGGAAATACTTGAAACAAATGTTTTAAATGATAGGAAGTTATTAAAGTCTGTACTTTTCTAAATTTTTCTAGAAAGGTACTGAGAAAAGGTAAAAACAAGGAGGAAGGAAAAATGATACAACATCCACGTATTGGGATTCGTCCTACGATCGATGGCCGTCGTCAAGGGGTACGCGAATCTTTAGAAGTTCAAACAATGAATATGGCCAAAAGTGTAGCAGCTTTGCTAGAGTCAACATTGAAATATCCAGACGGACAACCAGTTGAATGTGTGATTTCACCATCAACAATTGGACGTGTACCAGAAGCAGCAGCATCACACGAATTATTCAAAAAATCGAATGTATGCGCAACTATTACAGTAACTCCATGTTGGTGTTATGGTAGTGAAACAATGGATATGTCACCAGATATTCCACATGCTATTTGGGGATTCAATGGAACTGAAAGACCAGGAGCTGTATATTTAGCAGCAGTTCTTGCTTCTCATGCTCAAAAAGGAATTCCAGCATTTGGTATTTATGGTAAAGATGTTCAAGAAGCATCTTCTACAGAAATTCCAGAAGATGTAAAAGAAAAACTTTTACGTTATGCAAGAGCAGCATTAGCAACTGGATTAATGAGAGACACAGCTTACTTATCAATGGGTAGTGTTTCAATGGGTATTGGTGGTTCAATCGTAAATCCTGATTTCTTCCAAGAATATTTAGGAATGCGTAATGAATCAGTGGATATGACAGAATTTACTCGTCGTATCGACCGTGGTATTTATGACCATGAAGAATTTGAACGTGCTCTAGCTTGGGTAAAAGAAAATGTTAAAGAAGGTTTTGACCGTAACCGTGAAGATTTAGTATTAAGTCGTGAAGAAAAAGATAAACAATGGGAATTTGTTATCAAAATGTTCATGATTGGACGTGACTTAATGGTTGGTAACCCTCGCTTAGCTGAACTAGGTTTCGAGGAAGAAGCTGTTGGTCACTATGCTTTAGTTGGTGGATTCCAAGGTCAACGTCAATGGACAGACCACTTCCCTAATGGGGACTTTATGGAAACATTCTTAAATACTCAATTTGACTGGAATGGTATCCGTCGTCCTTACATTTTCGCTACAGAAAATGACGCTTTAAATGGTGTATCAATGTTATTCAACTACTTATTAACAAATACACCACAAATTTTTGCAGACGTTCGTACTTACTGGAGTCCAGATGCAGTTGAACGTGTAACAGGACATAAATTAGAAGGTCATGCAGAAAATGGATTCTTACACTTAATTAACTCAGGTTCTTGTACTTTAGATGGAACAGGACAAGCTACTCGTGATGGAGAAGCTGTTATGAAACCATTCTGGGAATTAACACAAGATGAAGTAGATGCAATGCTTGAAAATACTGATTTCCCAGCAGCAAACAGAGAATACTTCCGTGGTGGTGGGTACTCAACTCGCTTCTTAACAAAAGGAAATATGCCTGTAACAATGGTTCGCTTAAACTTACTAAAAGGTGTAGGGCCAGTATTACAAATTGCTGAAGGTTACACATTAGAATTACCAGAAGAAGTTCACCATACATTAGACAATCGTACAGATCCAGGTTGGCCAACAACATGGTTTGCTCCTCGCTTAACAGGAAAAGGCGCATTCAAGTCTGTATACGATGTAATGAACAACTGGGGTGCAAACCACGGTGCAATTTCTTACGGACATATCGGAGCAGATTTAATTACATTAGCTTCTATGTTACGTATTCCAGTAAATATGCACAATGTGGATGAAGAAGATATTTTCAGACCGAAAAATTGGTCACTATTCGGAACAGAAGATTTAGAATCAGCTGATTACCGTGCTTGTCAATTATTAGGTCCAATTCATAAATAAAAGAGGTAACTAGAATGGCAAAGACAATTATTTTAGCCTGCGTTGGCGGATTAACAACAAGTATGTTAGTAGAAAGAATTAATGAAGTAATTTATCGTGACAAATTAGATTATTCATTCTACTCTGTAGGAATTACAGGGGTTGATAATTTAAAAAATGTAGATGTTTTACTATTATCACCACAATTAGCGTATCTTGAAAAAAAAGCTAAAGCTAATCTTGATATTCCAGTTGCAGTTATTTCAGATGAAGATTTTGAAAATATGCGCGGAGAAGAAGTTCTTAAACAAGGTATTGAATTATTAGGATAAGCTTATGAGTGATACTAAAAAAGCAGATACACAACGGTTGATGCAACTCATAGTAAAAAGTAGTAAAGTAACATCTTTAGCGATGCAATCAATGAAGAGTGCTCTTGCAGGTGATTTATCATCTGCAAGAGAATTACTCGATGAAGCAAAAACTAAAGGAGTAGAAGCTCACAATATTCAAACTGAAATGATTCAATTAGAAATTAAAGGAGAAGCAAGTTCTCCAACATTGCTTGCAGTGCATGCACAAGATCATTTTATGAATAGTCACTTACTCTTAGAAATGGTAGGCATCGTCGTTGAACAACAAACACAAATGAAAGCGCTCCAAGAGCGCGTTATAAAACTGGAACAGGTAGGTGAAACGCATGAGTAATCCAGTTATTCTTGAAATGAAGGGAATCGTTAAAAGTTTCGGACCCGTAAAAGCCTTAAAAGGTGTAGACTTTGATTTAAGAGCTGGAGAAGTACACGCCCTAATGGGTGAAAACGGTGCAGGGAAATCCACATTAATGAAAGTACTAACAGGGATTCATAAACCAAACGAAGGTACGATTCACTATAATGGAAAACAAGTGGAATATTCAAAACCAAAAGAAGCGATGGATGATGGTATTGTTATCGTTCACCAAGAATTAAATATGATGAATGACTTAACGGTAGCACAAAATATTTTCATTGGTCGTGAAGAAATTAGTCAAGGTTTATTTATTGATGATAATGCTGCGAATAAAAAGGCAAAAGAATTATTCAACTTGTTAAAACTGGATATTAATCCACAAGAAAAAGTGGGTCATTTAACAGTTGGGAAACAACAAATGGTTGAAATTGCAAAAGCGTTATCGATGGATGCTAAAGTTATCGTATTCGATGAACCAACAGCAGCTTTAACAGAATCAGAAATCAATGAATTATTCGTAATTATTGATGATTTACGTCAAAAAGGTGTTGGAATCACTTATATTTCTCACCGTATGGATGAAATCGCTCGTATTACTGACCGCGTAACGGTTATGCGTGACGGTGAATATGTTGGTACAGTAAATACAAAAGAAACAACTAAAGACGAAATTATTGCGATGATGGTAGGACGTACAATTTATGAAGATCCAAAAGCAGCATCAGCAGTGCCAGAAGATGCACCAGTAGTCTTAGAAGTTGAACATTTAAATGCAGGAAGCACAGTAAAAGATGTAAGTTTTGTATTGAAAAAAGGCGAAATCTTAGGCTTCTCTGGTTTAATGGGGGCTGGTCGTACAGAAGTAGCTCGTTTATTATTCGGTGCGGATAAAAAAGATAGCGGTACCATTAAAATTAATGGTAAAGAGGTTGATATTAAATCTCCTCAAGATGCTATCCGAGAAGGAATTGGATACTTATCAGAAGACCGTAAACGTTATGGATGTGTTGTTGATATGACAATTGCAAACAATACAGTAATGACAAACTTAGATAAGTATATACATGGTGGTTTAATTAATGATGCGGAAATTGTTTCAGCAAGTGATGTATTTGTAAAATCACTAAGAACAAAAACACCATCCTCAAAACAACTAGTTCGTAACTTGTCAGGTGGTAACCAACAAAAAGTGGTTATTGCAAAATGGTTAGAACAAAATAGTGATATTTTAATCTTTGATGAACCAACTCGAGGAATCGACGTAGGTGCGAAAAGTGAAATTTATACATTAATGAATGAGCTAGTTGCTCAAGGAAAATCAATCATTATGATTTCTTCAGAATTAACAGAAATACTACGTATGAGTGACCGTATTGTTGTTATGTGTGAAGGACGTAAAACAGGAGAACTTGACATTAGTCAAGCAACACAAGAACGTATCTTAGCATTAGCTACAGATCGATAATTGAAGAGGGGTATAAATATGGAAGAGAGAAACTCCATCTGGACTAAACTAGTAAAAACAGTTGGGCTACAAAAATTAATCGCAATAATCGCATTGATTGTTATTTTCGCATTTTTTGCAATCTCAAGTGAATCATTCCGTTCATTTGATACAGCAGTGAGCATCTTAGATGCATCTTATTACATTGGGTTTTTAGCTATTGGGGTAACATTCGTTATTATTACTGGTGGTATTGACTTATCTATCGGTACTGTAATGATGTGTGCTGCTATTACTGGTGGTGTGCTCCATACAAAAATGGGTTGGCCTTTATGGTTAGCACTTTTAGCAATTTTAGTGATTGGAGGTGTATTCGGATTATTCAACGGAGTATTAATTGCGAAATTTGGTTTACCACCATTCATTGCAACACTTGGTACAATGATGATTTCACGTGGTTTAAGTTCAATCGTATCTAATGTACAAAGTATTACTTTCCCATTACGTGGAACAGGTGAAGGTTGGTATAAAGATTTATTCAGAACGCAAGATAATCTTCCAACAGGGTTGATTGTACTGATTGTTGTAGCACTTTTAGCAGCAGTTGTATTAAATAAAACAAAAGTTGGTCGTTATATTTTCGCAATTGGTTCTAACAAAGAAGCAACAAGACTTTCTGGTGTTAATGTTATCAAATGGGAAGGAACAGCTTATGTTATCAGTGGATTATTAGCAGGTTTAGCTGGTATCGCATATGCAGCAACATACTCAACAATTCTTCCTGGTACTGGTAACGGTATGGAACTTGATGCAATCGCAGGGGTAGTAGTTGGTGGTACTTCATTAGCCGGTGGTGTTGGTTCAGTAATTGGTACAATTATTGGGGTATTCATCATGTCAGTATTGAAGATTGGTTTACCATATATCGACTTACAACCACACTATCAATTATTCATCACAGGATTTGTAGTAATTGTTGCGGTTTACTCTGATATCTTAATCCGTCAAAACAAAAAGAAATAAGTTTTAAAGAGTCAAATGTAGTGAATGTTTTAAAATTTTAGTAATAATCCAAAATTAGGATAATTAAAAGGAGAGAAATCTTATGAAAAAATCATTGAAATTTGCAATTGCCACTTTTGCTTGTGCATCTGCAATCTTAGCAGGCTGTTCATCAAAATCAAGTGATGGAGGTAGCGGAGGCTCTAAAGGTGGAGATTTTAAAGTAGAAGTAATTGCGAAAGGTTTCCAACATGACTTTTGGAAAGCAGTTAATAAAGGTGCTTCAAAAGCAGCAGATGAATTAGGTGCTAAAATTACATTCGTAGGACCTCAAAACGAAACAGCGATTGCTGAACAATTAGAACAATTAAACAACGCAATCAACAAAAATCCAAAAGCTATTGCATTAGCAGCTTTAGATACAGAAGCAGAATTAGATGCAATTAAACAAGCTCAAAGCAAAAATATTCCAATTATCGGGTTTGACTCAGGGGTACCTGGTGCACCAGAAGGAGCTATTAAAGCAACAGCTTCAACTGACAACCACGCTGCTGGGGGAAATGCTGCAGAAAACTTATTCAAATTATTAGAAAGCAAAGTTGGAGATAAAAAAGCTCGTATTGGGGTTGTATCTCAAGAAGTAAACTCTCTATCAATCACTCAAAGAACAAGTGGTTTCATTGATAAAATGGTTGAATTATTAGAGAAAAAAGGTATTAAAACAGCTGTAGTTGGACATGACAAATTCAAAAACAATGTTGCAGAAGCAGACGCTAAAGTAGTTATTGAAGTTCGTGTTCCTGCACAAGTAGACGATGCTGCTGGTAAAACAGAAGCTTCAACAGTATTAGAAAAAGAAGATACTATTGCAATTTATGGTTCAAATGAATTTGCTGCTAAAGCAATCATCAACGCAAACGGTGGTTTCAAAGAATCTAAATTAGGTAAAGATAAAATCTTAGCTGTTGGTTTTGACTCAGGTGCTTTACAACAAGATGCTATCCGTAAAGGTGTCTTTGTAGGTTCAGTTACTCAAGACCCAGTTCAAATTGGTTACCAAGCTGTTAAATTAGCAATTGCTTCAGCTAAAGGTGAAACAGTTAAAGACGTAGATACAGGTTCTAAATGGTATGATGCTTCAAATATCGATAAAGAAGATATCAAAGCATTATTATATGAATAAAATTTAAAAAGAGTATGGAGGAAAAAGCATGAGCTTAATGAAAGTGTTAGCCATTGATTTAGGTGCAAGTTCAGGGCGTGTCATGCAAGCCGTTTATAATGGTAGCTCCCTCCAGTTATCAGAGGTTCATCGGTTCAAAAATGAGCCGGTGAATCTTAACGATGGATTGTATTGGAATTTGTTACACTTATTTGGTGAAATCAAACAAGGAATTAAAAAAGCTTCAAATGATTCTATTCCGATTCGTTCCATTTCTGTTGATACATGGGGAGTGGACTATGCATATTTAGATCACAATGGAGATTTGCTCTATCAACCACATTGTTACAGAGATAATCGAATGGGGCGCTATGAGGAATCGTTTTATCAATTAATTTCTAAAAATGAATTGTTTAAGAAAACAGGTGTTCAACCTGCAACGTATAATACAATCTTGCAAATTTATTCAGATTTACAAGAAAAACCACAGCTAAAAGAAGTCGTACAAAGAGTTTTGTTTATCCCAGATTTAATTAATTACTTATTAGCGGGTGTTCTTGCAAATGAATATACAATTGCAAGTACGAGTGGGTTGTTAGATGTATTCACACAAGAATTTTCAGAAGAAATTTTTGAAAAGCTAGGAATTCCAACCAAATGGTTCTCATCACCAGTTAAAAATGGATCTGTATTAAGAGATTTATCGCCAAGAATTGTTCAAGAGTTAAAAGTTGAACCATTTAAAGTAATTGCAGGAGCTGGACATGATACAGCAGCAGCAGTTTTAGCAATTCCTTATGAAAACGAAAAAGGTACTGTATTTATTTCATGTGGTACTTGGTCTTTAGTAGGAATTGAATCTGATAAACCTGTTATTACAGATGAAGCATTTGAATCAGGTTTAACAAATGAAGGATGCTTTGATGGTAAATATAGATTACTTCAAAATACAACTGGCATGTGGATTATCCAAGAATTACAACGTGACTGGAGAAGTCAAGGTGAAGAAGTAAGCTTTGCGGAAATGGTACAATTAGCTGAAAAAGTAACGGATAATCAAACATGGATTTATCCAAACGATCCAGTATTTGCTTCACCAGGAGATATGGAAAGTAAAATTAAAGAGTTTTGTAAAGTAACAGGACAAGCTGTTCCTAAAACAAAAGGACATATTGTAAGAATTGTAATTGAAAGTTTAGCATTAACTTATCTAGAAACAATTGAACAATTAGAAGACTTAACAAAACAAAAAATGACAACCGTACAAATGGTAGGTGGAGGAATCCAAAATAAACTATTGTGTCAAATTACTGCTAACTTCACAAATCGTCTTGTTATTACAGGACCGGTAGAAGCTAGTGCGTTAGGAAATATCCTTTCACAATTATTGACACTAGAAGTGATTCATTCACGTCAAGAAGCACAAAATCTTATTAAAGCTTCAGAAGTTGTGACTCGATATGAGCCACAACCGGTTGAACAGTTTGTTAACATTCAACAAAAATTCAAACAAATTAAGAAAGGAATTTCATCATGTTAAAACAAATTCCTAAAATTTTGAGTCCTGATTTAGTGGCATATTTAATGGAAATGGGTCATGGTGATGAGCTGGTAATCGCGGATGCGAATTTTCCAGCTCACCGCATTGGACAACGTGTTGTGCGCATGGACGGACATGGAGTTCCAGTAGCATTAGAAGCAATTCTAAAATTATTACCATTAGACACATATAGTTCATACCAAGCAGGACTTATGCAAGTAGTACCGGGAGATACAACAGTTCCAGTAATTTGGGACGAATATAAAAAAATATTAGAAGAAAGTCATCCAGGTGCAGCAATTAAAGAATTTGAACGTTTTGAATTTTATGATCAAGCTGAAAAAGCTTATCTAGTCATTCAAACGGGAGAAAGTGCCTTATATGGCAATATCATTCTTAAAAAAGGTGTTTTATAAACACTAAATAAACTACAAAAAATTAATGAAACAAATTTAAGGGGAGAAACATTATGTCAACATTTTATGTACCAGCAATTAACTTAATCGGAAGAGGAGTAGTAAACGAAATTGGTTCTTATGTAAAAGATCTAGGGTATAATAAAGCTTTATTAGTAACGGATAAATTTATCGAATCAAGTGAAATTCTTCCTAAAGTTACAAAACCTTTAGATGAAGCAGGAATTGAATATGTTGTATTCTCAGATGTAGAACCTAACCCAACTTGTAAAAACGTAACAGATGGTGTTAGCGCATTAAAAGAAAACAACTGTGACTTCATTATTAGTTTAGGTGGTGGATCTCCACAAGATGCTGCAAGCTGTATTTCAGTTATCGCAACAAATGGTGGAAAACCTCAAGATTATGAAGGATTACACAAATCAGCTAAAAAAGGTTTACCAGTAGTAGCTATTAACACTACAGCAGGTACTTCAGCAGAAATTACAATTAACTACGTTATCACTGACGAAGAACGTAAAGTTAAAATGGTAATGGTTGATAAAAATAGTTTAGCATTAATCTCAGTTAACGACCCAGAATTAATGGTTTCTAAACCAGCTCCATTAACTGCAGCAACAGGTATGGATGCTTTAACTCACGCTGTTGAAGCATTAGTAACACCAGGTGCTTATGGAGTAACTAAAAAATTATCAATTGGTGCAATTGAATTAATTAAAGAATACTTACCACGTGCTGTAAAAGATGGTCACGATATCGAAGCTCGTGAAGGAATGGTAAATGCTATCTTCTTAGGTGGTATGTCATTCAACAACGCAGGTTTAGGTTATGTTCACTCAATGGCTCACCAATTAGGAGCTGTTTACAAATTACCACATGGTGTATGTTGTGCAATGTTATTACCAGTTATTGAACGTGAAAATGCAAAACGTGTTCCTGCAGCATTCCGTGATGTAGCTAAAGCTTTAGGATTAGATCCAGCAGGTAAATCAGATGAAGAATGTGCAGCTTATGCTATTAAAGAAATTGAAACATTATCTGAAACTGTAGGTATTCCTAAGAAATTAACTGAATTAGGAATTGAAGAAAAAGACTTTGATTTCGAATATCTATCTAAGAATGCGTTAATCGATGCTTGTGCACCTGGTAACCCATTCATGCCAACATTAGAAGAAACAATTGCTTTCTATAAAGAATTATTCTAATGATTAATAAGTTTTAAATTTTAATGTCCCTTTATAGGGGCATTTTTTAGTACACAAAAATCCCGTCAGATTTTGAGTCTGACGGGATTTTATCATGTGTTTGTAGTTATTCATCAATTTTGTAGTAGAAAGGTTCAACTTGTTCAGTAAATTGATGGCCCCCCATAAACAATCTCTTTCAATTTGAGAAGGATCCTTAAAGTTTTGATATTGTGGAGAATCAGGAACAAAAGAAAGTTTAGAATAGATTTTGAAAACGGTTAAACTTTCTCTTGTATTTTCTTAAAACCTAGACTAGTATATAAGTATACAAATATTAGGAGGTAAAATTATGATAGGATTAATTTTAACAGGACATGGGGAGTATGCAGTTGGTGTAGGTCACGCATTAGAAATGATTGCAGGAAAGCAAGAAGCATTTAAAGTAGTACCATTTCGTGAAAGTGAACCAATGGAAACATTGGAAAATAACTTAAGATTAGCTATGGAAGAATTGCAAGGAAGTACAGAAGGAATTGTTGTGTATGCAGATTTATTGGGAGGTAGTCCGTTTAAAGCAGCAATGGTAGCCTCAGTAGATTTTAAAGATGTTGAAGTAGTTGTAGGAACTAATTTACCAATGTTAATTGAAATTGCGATGTTCCGTGAATTTGCAAGTGATGCAAAAGCGGTTGTAACACAAAGTTTAAATGCGGGTAAAGAAGGCATTCAACATGTGGTATTTCCAGCAAAAGTAGAACAAATAATTGAAGATGATGAGGATGGAATTTAAGAATGGAAACAGGTCAAATTATTTTAGGAAGTTCAATTACATTTATTGTTTTTATAGGGGCTATTTTAGGAATCTATTATTTCTTTTCAAGAAAAAATATGAAACATCAGCAACAGTATTTTGAAAGATTGCACGCTGAATTGCAAGTGGGAAAACGTGTACTGGCAGCAAATGGAATTTATGGAACAGTGAAAAAGATTGAGAACGATCAAATTGAACTAGAAATTGCTAAAGGATTAGTGATTACGGTTTCTCGATATAGTATTTCTGAGATTTTATAAGTGGTGAAAAAATGAAGAAAATATTTGGAGAGTTTTATCAAGATTCAGATCATAAAGAATATTTTTATCTACCAATGTTAAAGTCTATTTATCATATTCCAAAAGAAGATTTGGCCCGTTTTAATGCATTTAGACAACGGTTAGTAATCGCTATTGCTTTGGGAGCTATCGTATATAGTTTTTTTCCTGAAAATGTTATATTAAGTTGTTTTTCAGCAGTATTATTTTATGGATTATCTACGATTGCTTATTTTAAAAGTGTTTTACCAAAATATTTCGTAAGAAAACAAATATCAATCGAGGAAATTGAATCGAAAGTTTCTGTTAGAGAAGTTTCTTCAAGTATGAAATTTTTATGGATTAGTACGATTGGGATTGGAATTATTATTTGTAGTTTTTTCATTGGAAATGATCTTTTGAATAGGGTAATTGTTATCTTGTTTGGGATTGTTGTAACAATCAGTGGTACGTATTCCGTATTTGCTAGGAAGTAAATAGGTTATAAATTCAGTAAAAAGCAAGAACATTTCTATAAGACTATTATAGTTTTATAGAAGTGTTTTTTTATGTATTAAATGATATAGGCAAAAAAGAAATATAAAACTATTATATTATTTTTGGACAGAACAAAAAAATGACAAAAATAAGCAAGAAAACCTTTTCAATTTGAAGGGTAATGAGTTATAATGATGCTGACATCTTATAGAAAGGGGAAAAAAGGATGCCAAATATTTTGTTAACTAGAATTGACAATCGATTGATCCATGGACAAGTGGCAACACAGTGGACATCTTTTATTGGGGCAAATTTATTATTAGTTGCTAATGATAAAGTTGCAGGAGATCCGATGCGTCAAGGCCTAATGGACATGGCTGCTCCATCTGGTGCTCAAACTCGTTATTTCACGATTGAAAAAACGATTAATATCATCGGTAAAGCAGCTGACCGTCAGTTGATTTTCATTATTTGTGAAAATCCTCAAGACGTTTTAAGACTAGTGGAAGGAGGAGTACCAATTAAGAAAGTTAACATCGGTAACATGCATATGGCGGAAGGTAAACGTCAAGTTGCTGGTGTGATTGCAGTGGATGATGCAGATGTAGCTGCATTTAAGAAATTGCAAGAGCTAGGAGTTGAACTTGAAATTCAAAAAGTTCCAACTGAAGGCAAAGAAGATATTTCGAAATTATTTAATTAATTTATTATAAAGGAGTCAATGAAAATGCAAGCAAGTTTTATTCAAATTTTATTAGTATTCCTAGTAACGTTTGTAGCTGCGATTGACCAATTTAGCTTCTTAGAATCTCTTTACCAACCAATCGTAATGGGACCTGTTATCGGAGCTATTTTAGGTGATTTGCAAACTGGTTTGATCGTTGGGGGTACTTATCAATTAATGACAATCGGTAACATGCCAGTTGGGGGAGCTCAACCACCTAATGCAGTTATCGGAGGAATTATGGCTACTGTATTAGCAGTAAGCTTGAAATTAGAACCAACAGCTGCAGTTGCTGCTGCTGTACCATTCGCTTTATTAGGTCAATATGGAGTAACATTAATATTTGCATTAATGTCACCAATGATGGCTGTTGCAGATGGATATGCACATGATGCAAATCCAAAAGGTATTGAACGATTAAACTATTTAGCAATGGCAGCTTTAGGGGCTGTATTCGGTCTTGTAGTAGTATTATTCTTTATCGGTGGACAAAGTATCGGGGATGCAGTTACAAAATCAATTCCTGAATGGTTCATGGGTGGTTTAAGTGCTGCTGGTGGAATGATGCGTTTTGTAGGGTTTGCAATCTTACTTAAAGTAATGGTTTCTAAAGAACTATGGGGATTCTATTTCTTAGGTTTTGCATTAGCTAACATCGTTTCTGCAAGTGCAAGCTTAGCAGGTTCTGCATTAGTATTATTAGCATTCATCGGTTTTGCAATTGCGTACTGGGATTTCCAAATCCAAACAAAATTCAAATCTGCTGGTGCAACAGTTGTAAATTATGATGGAGGTGAAGAAGATGGCATATAATATTCCAGATTCTTATAAAGTGCAAACACCTGCTCCTAAGTTAGATGAAGCAACACTAAACAAAATGGCATGGCGTTCAATCTTTTTACAATCTTCTTTCAACTATGAACGTATGCAAGCAGCGGGTTGGTTATATGGTATTTTACCAGGTTTAGAAAAAATCCATACTGATAAAGATGACTTAGCAGCATCTATGTCACATAACTTAGAATTCTTTAATACTCACCCATTTTTAGTAACATTTGTTATGGGGATTGTATTATCACTAGAACAAAATAAAGCAGATATCCAAACAATTCGTGCAGTACGTGTTGCTGCGATGGGACCTTTAGGTGGTATCGGGGATGCATTATTCTGGTTCACTTTAGTACCAATCGTTGCTGGTATTTCTTCTGACTTTGCGTTAAAAGGTAGTATTGCAGGTCCATTATTATTCCTAGCAGTATTTAATGCAGCTCAATTTGCGATTCGTTATTGGTTAATGCACTGGTCTTATAATTTAGGAACTGATGCGATTGGAATTTTTACAGCAAATGCTAAAGAATTCACTCGTGCAGCCTCTATTTTAGGAGTATTTGTTGTAGGGGCATTAACAAGCTTATACGGTGGAACTAAATTAGGTATTGAAATTGCAAATGGTGAAAAACCAATCGTGATTCAAACAATCTTAGATGGTGTATTACCAAAATTAATTCCATTAGCAATTACTTTATTCTTATACTATTTATTAGCTAAGAAAAAACGTACTCCATTATTCTGTATCGGACTATTATTAGTTTTAGGTATTGGATTAGCATTTGTAGGACATGTTTTAGGAGTTAAATTCTGGGGCTAATTATTGAAATGAAAAAAGCTAGGCGAAAGCCTAGCTTTTTTTAGGTTGTTCGAGAAATAGTTTACGAATAGAAAACAGGCGTGTACAATAAAGTAGAGTGAATGGAAGGAGAGGAATAAATTTGCAAGAGTTTAAAGATGCAACAGCGATGGCACAAGCAGTTCGAAAAGGCGAAGTTTCTTCTGTTGAATTAGTTCAGGATGCTCTGTTTAAAGTAAAGCAATTGAATCCAACTTTAAATGCAGTTGTTCATTTGCAAGAAGAAAGAGCAATAAAAGAAGCGCAGTCAAGCAACTTTAGTGATAAGCCATTTGCAGGTGTTCCTTTGTTGTTGAAGGATTTAGGACAATGTCAAAAGGGAGAACCTTCTACTGCTGGTTCACGTTTGTTCAAAAATCTCCTTCAACAGCGTCAAGATACATTAGTCACTAAATTAGAAGAAGCAGGATTTGTCATTATTGGACGAACCAACACACCTGAATTTGGATTTAAAAATATGACAGAACCAAGTTTATGGGGAGTCACTTCGAATCCATATGACCTCAGTCGTAATGCAGGGGGATCGAGCGGTGGCGCTGCAAGTGCAGTGGCGAGTGGAATGGTTCCAATTGCGATGGCAAGTGATGGTGGAGGATCGATTCGTATTCCGGCTAGTTTTACAGGATTAATTGGATTAAAACCAAGTCGAGGTAGAATACCTGTTGGTCCAAATGGCTATCGTGGTTGGCAAGGAGCATCAGTAAATTTTGCATTAACAAAAACCGTACGTGATACAAGAAGCTTATTAGAAGTGCTGCAAGTGGAACAAATGGAAAGTCCGTTTATACTGCCAAAATTATCCAAACAGCAACTTTATGCATCTATTGAACGACCACTAAAAATTGCCGTCATAGAAGATTCACCGATTGGAAACAAGGTCGAAGATTCCGCAAAAAAAGCTTTGAAACGAGCTGTAAGATTTTTACAAGAAAAAGGATATTCTATTGAAAAAATTCAATGGCCAGTTGATGGCATCGAAGTGATGAAAAATTACTATATAATGAATAGTGTGGAAACAGCTGCGATGATGGATGGAATTGAAAAAATGATACAACGTCCACTTACAAAAGAAGATATGGAATTAATGACATGGGGTATTTATCAATCGGGACAACAGATTTTAGCGAAAGATTACAGTGCAGCATTGAACCAGTGGGATTATTGGACAAAACAAATGCAAGAGTGTCATGAAGACTATGATGTGATTTTAACTCCATGTGTGAATGATGTCGCTCCAAAACATGATCAGTATCCAATGAAAGAATCCATTCGAGTTGCACTAGAATCCATCGAACAATATTCAGTAAATGAACAGCAAGAAATTATTTGGAAAATGTTTGAAAAAACATTGGAGTTAACTCCATTTACTCAATTAGCCAACATTACTGGACAACCAGCGATTAGTCTTCCAATTTATTGTACACAAGAAGGACTACCAGTTGGGGTGCAACTGATGGCTGCAAAAGGGCGAGAAGATTTATTATTACAAATTGCAGAAATTTTTGAACAAGAACATCAATGGAATCGAAAAGATTAAGGAGGAGTTAGGATGAAAATTGCAATTATCGGAGCAGGAATTGTGGGAGCAACGGCTGCTTATCAATTATCAAAAAATAAAGAAGTAGAATTAGTTGTCTATGATGATGGAGTTGGGCAAGCTACGAAAGCTGCAGCAGGAATTATTTGCCCATGGTTGTCTCAAAGAAGAAATAAAGAATGGTATCGATTGACTGCAAGAGGAGCTTCTTATTATCCAGAATTAATGGCTGAATTACAAGAAGATGGTGTGACTCAATTACCTTATGAGCAAGTAGGAGCTCTAGTATTTAAAAAGACTCCTGAATTATTAGAAAAGTTAGAAAAAATTGCTACTGAACGAAGAAAAGAAGAAGAGAGAATTGGAACTTTAACCAAAATCGAAGCCGAGAACATCTCGTCTTATGTTCCGGGATGGGATGGAACGCATGGAGCGATCCATTGTTCAGGTGGAGGAAGAGTTGATGGGAAACAATTAGTTGAACAGCAATTGTTTTTAGCCAAACAAAATGGGACTAGTGTTCAACAAGAAAAAGTGAGTTTAACACGAGATGAAGAAGGAAAAGTAGTCGTTCAGACAAATAGCGGATCAGAACAGTTCGACAAAATTATCGTAGCAAGTGGAGCGTGGGTGAAAGAATTAATTGAACCACTAGGATATTATGTAGACGTTCGCCCACAAAAGGGACAATTAATTGAATTAGAATTAGAGACAACTGAAGAAACAGGAAAATGGCCCGTTTGTATGTTACATGGGGAGATTGATATATTACCATTTGCAGATGGGAAAATTATTGTAGGTGCAACTCATGAGAATGATCAAGGATTTGATTTAAAAGATAGCCAAGAATTACAACAAAAAATGTATGAAGAAGTATGTGAAGTATTCCCAGCATTAAAACAAGCAAAATGGCTTGGTAGTCGAATTGGAACAAGAGCATATACTTCTGACTTCTTACCATTTTTCGGTAGTATTCCAGAAGAAAACTCGATATTTGTTGCTAGTGGTCTAGGATCTTCAGGTTTAACTTCAGGAGTATGGATTGGTGCATTATTAGCACAGTTGTCAGTTGGTGATACACCTTTATTTGATGTTGATTCTTATCATCCTAAAAATTATATCCAAAAATTAATATAACAGAAATCATATTTATTGAATTAAAAGAAAAAATCTTATAAAATATTTACGGTAAATATTATAAATTTAGGAGGAATCATAATGTTAAAAGAGTTTAAAGAGTTCTTAATGCGTGGGAATGTTGTTGATTTAGCTGTTGCGGTAATCATCGGGGCAGCTTTCAAAGCTATCGTTGATTCATTAGTAAAAGACATTTTCGAACCAATTATTGCAATGGTATTTAAAGCAGATTCAATCGCTGGCGTATCAGTTCAAATCGGTTCAGCTACATTAGGTGTAGGTGCTTTTGCTGCTGCAATTATTAACTTTGTAATTGTAGGTTTCGTACTTTTCATGGTAGTTAAAGGTATGAACGCTGTTCAAGATTTAGCTAAAGGTGGAAAAGAAGAAGTTAAAGAAGTAGCTCCAGAACCAAAAGCTGAAGATTACTTACGTGAAATCCGTGATTTATTAGCAAACAAATAATAAAATGAAATTTGATGAAGGATGAGGGTTCTCATCCTTTTTTTGTTGAAATTTATGGTAATCTATGTTATTATTCCAATGTGATAAGTTTTTTTCATTTTCTTATCACTTTTTTTCTTTTTTTTATTTTTTTATTTGGCTGTCCGTTCAGGGGATAGTTTTGAAAACCACCTAATCTCCTGGTGTTTTTTTTGTGCTTGAAATTAATAGAACTTAGTGATATCATACAAGCATAAGATTTTTTCATAGAACTATCTCCGGAAAAGATAGGTATGAAAAAGAAAAAACCACCTATGTATTAGGTGGTTTTTTGTGCTTGAAATTGATAGAACTTAATGATATCATACAAGTGTGATAAGTTTTTTACTTTTCCTTTCAAGTTTATTTTCTTATCACTATCTTTTTAATCTTTTTTTTCAGCATTTTTTTCTGTGTTTTGCTGAATTTTTTTAATTTTTAGACGACTTCGGTCGTCTTTTTTGTTTTAAAAAAGAAATTTAGGAGAATTTTTAAGAAATATTCTAAAAGTACTATGAAAATATGTAAGCGTTTGCTATAATAGTGTATCAAACTATGAAAAGGGAGGTTTAAATATGAAAGTTGTTGTTGCCATTGACTCGTTCAAAGGAAGTTTATCGTCTATGGAAGCTGGTCAAGCGATAGAAGAAGGCGTGAAATGTGTTTATCAAAATGCAGAGGTAGTGGTTCGGCCATTAGCAGATGGTGGGGAAGGAACGGTTGAAGCATTAGTCGAAGGAATGGGAGGAATCTTTGTTACTAAAGAAGTAACAGGACCATTAGGAAAAAAAGTGGAAGCAACCTACGGAATTATTGAATTGAAGGATGATTTGAGTAAGACAGCCATTATTGAAATGTCAGCTGCAGCAGCAATTACATTAGTGCCTGAAGAAAGCCGCAATCCGATGAATACGACTACTTTTGGAGTTGGTGAATTAATTCTGGATGCCATCGAAAGAGGTTGTCGACATTTTATTGTTGGAATTGGTGGAAGTGCGACAAATGATGGTGGAGTTGGGATGTTACAAGCATTAGGATATGATTTCGTAACACGAGAAGGAAAGCCTATCTCTTATGGAGGAAATGGACTTAGAGAATTAGCGAGTATTAAAGAGACCAATGTACATCCAAAATTAAAAGAATGTACCTTCAAAGTAGCTTGTGATGTAACGAATCCATTATGCGGAGAAAATGGCTCTAGTGCTATTTTTGGTCCACAAAAAGGAGCAACTCCTGAAATGGTTCAAGAATTGGATCAATTATTATTACACTATGCTGAATTGTCTAAGAGCATTAATTCTTATGCAGATCGATTTTATCCTGGAACAGGGGCAGCTGGTGGTATGGGATTTGCATTTTTAACTTATACTAATGCCACATTAGAGTCTGGTATTCAAATTGTAATAACAGAAACGAAATTAGAAGAATTAATCGCAACTGCTGATGTTGTTGTAACAGGTGAGGGAAGACTTGACGGTCAAACGGCATTAGGCAAAGCTCCAATAGGAGTAGCAGCCTTAGCTAAAAAGTATCAAAAGAAAGTGTTAGCTTTTGCAGGAGCTGTTACACCAGATGCAAAAGAATGTAATCAACATGGAATTGATGCATTTTTCCCAATTTTAAGAGGAGTTGTAACACTTAAAGAAGCGATGAATAAAGAAGTTGCTCATCAAAATATGGTGGATACAGTAGAACAAGTTTTTAGAGTAGTAGAAATGATGAAAGAAGGGAAATAAAATGGTTAGTCAAATTAGTACATTAGGAGCTTTAGTTGGATTAATTCTCGCAATTATACTGATTATTAAAAAAGTTCATCCAGCTTATAGTTTAATTTTAGGAGCTTTAGTAGGGGGAGTAATTGGCGGAGCAGGGTTAGCAGGTTCTGTTAGTGCGATGGTGACTGGAGCACAAGGAATGATGTCTCCAGTATTAAGAATTATGACTTCAGGTATTTTAGCAGGCGCTTTAATTAAAACAGGTTCTGCTGAAACGATTGCTGAAACAATTGTGAAGAAGTTAGGGGAGAAAAGAGCTGTTGCAGCAATTGCGATTGCTACAATGATTATTTGTGCAGTTGGAGTATTTATTGATATTGCTGTTATTACAGTAGCACCGATTGCTATTGCGATTGCAAAAAAAGCAAATTTATCAAAAGCAGGTATTTTATTAGCGATGATTGGTGGAGGAAAAGCAGGAAATATTATTTCTCCAAATCCAAATACGATTGCTGCTTCAGAAGCATTTCAATTAGATTTAACAGCATTAATGGCTAAAAATATTATTCCAGCATTAGTAGCATTAGTTGTTAGCATTTTATTAGCAGGATTTTTAGCAAAAAAAGTCGATCATGCGTTTGACGATATGGAAGAAGATGCTGAACATCACACTTCTGTACCATTTTTCCAAGCGATTCTTGGACCGGTTGTGGTCATTGCGCTATTAGCTTTACGTTCATTAGTCGGAGTAAGCGTGGATCCTTTAATTGCATTACCAATTGGTGGATTAGTAACCATTTTAGTAACAGGGCATTCAAAACATACCGTAGAATATACTGAATTTGGATTGAGTAAAGTAATCGGTGTATCGATTTTATTAATTGGAACAGGAACGATTGCGGGAATTATTAAAGCTTCTTCTCTACAAGTAGATATGATTCATGTGTTGGAAGCTTTGAATATGCCATCCTTTGTTTTAGCACCATTATCAGGTATTTTAATGGGAGCAGCTACAGCTTCTACAACAGCTGGGTCTACGATAGCTTCTCAAACGTTTGCAGCTCCTTTAGTTTCTTCTGGAGTTCCTGCAGTGGCAGCTGCAGCAATGATTCATGCTGGGGCAACAGTGTTAGATTCTCTTCCTCATGGTTCATTCTTCCATGCTACAGGAGGCTCAGTCTTTATGAGTATTGAAGATCGTATGAAATTAATTCCTTACGAAGCATTAGTAGGTTTAACAAGTACTATTGTTGCAGTGATTTTGTATTTATTAGGGTAAAGTAAAAAAGAGTGAAATCGATGAAAGTTGATTTTACTCTTTTGTTTTGTCTTATTCTTCAGAACGAGAAACGATTAGTGTTAGATTTCCTTTTACAGTTACATCATGAATCGGTGTTGGTAAAATAAAGGAATCTGCCTTTTTAAGAGCGAATGATTCGCCATTTACTTCTAGTGTTCCTTCACCTTCGATAACAGTTGCTAAGTAGTAGTTGTCATCTAGTGTAGTAGCGTAAGTACCATCAATTTCCCACTTCCAAACAGAAAAATAATGATTTGTAATGAAATGAGTAATCGTTGCATCATCCAAATTTTCAACTATTTGTTCAAAACTTGGTAACTGATGCGGAATTGTAGTGACATCAATCGTTTGTGGAATATGTAATGGACGAGGATTTCCTGCATCATCTTTTCGGTCATAATCATAGACACGGTAAGTAGTGTCAGAGTTTTGCTGTGTTTCTAAAATGACAATCCCTTTCCCGATAGCGTGAATGGTTCCACTTGGAACATTGAAGAAATCTCCTGCTTTAACAGGAACTTCGGTAAATAATTCATTCCATTTTTCTTCTTGAATTAATTGAACAAATTCTTCTTTTGTTTGTGCGGTATGTCCGTAAATAATTTTTGCACCTGGTTCAGCAGAAATAACATACCAACATTCGTTTTTCCCTAATTCGTGTTCATGTTCTAATCCATAAGCATCATCTGGGTGAACTTGAATAGATAAGTCGTCGCTTGCGTCTAAAATTTTGATTAATAGAGGAAAAGTTGGCAATGTTTGTTGATGAAATAAATCTGCGTGCCCAGCATATAGTTCTGCTAATGTCATTCCTTGATATTCAGAAGGAGAAATAATAGTTGAATGTCCATTTGGATGAGCGCTAATTGACCAAGATTCACCAACTTTATCACTTGGCAATGTTAAGTTAAATTCTGTTTGTAATTTTTTTCCACCCCAAATTTTTTCTTGTAGGACTGGCTTTAAAAAGATAGGTTGCATGTTGTGGCTCCTTTATGATTTTTTTAATCCATATGAACTAAATTCAAATAAATCGTATCTATGTCTTGAGATAGAATACTCAAAAGGTGTTCCATTATCTAAATAGGCGATTTGTTCTACTTCAAAAATAGGTTCAGTAGGGGATAAGTGTAAATATTTTTGATCTGTTTCCGTACTAATGGAGGCTCTTAAAATTTTCATAGCACTTGCGATACGTAGCTTTAAAGTACCTTCGATATAAGAATAAATAGAATGGTGAAGAATTTCTTCAGTAATACCACTTATCAAAGCAGTACTCATATAAGTTTGTTCTAAAACGTACGGCTTATCATCAATAATTCTTAATCGAAATATATTGTATATAGGAGAAGATACAGAAATCTGTAATTTTTCAGCGATGCTTTTTGTAGCGAATTCTAATTTAAAATGAATAATTTCTGAATGCACTTGTGCATGCGATTGTTTAGAAATTTTTGTTAAACCTTGAATATCTCTTTCAGGGACAATAATTTTATGTTTTTGTTCAACTTGAGGCATGATAAAAGTGCCCTGCCCACGTTTTCGATAAATTAAACCTTCATCCACTAACATGTCTAAAGCTTTTTTTACAGTCATACGACTACAATGAAATTTTTTTGTTAATGAAATTTCATCAGGCAATTGCGTATTAGAAGAAGTATCTTGATGTAATATCTCTTCACGTAGTTGTTGATATATTTTTAAATATTTTGTACTCATGTTCATTTTCCTTCATTCTTAATAAGAAAATTATAACAAACAGATACACAACAATCAACAAACAAAAGAATTTGACTATAACTTTTGTAAAATATGTCTAGACAAATAAAAATAAAGTGATATACTAATGGTGTAAATATTTGAGGAAGGAGGATAAATATGGATAAAAATATTGTATTTCCAGAAAATTTTTGGTGGGGAGCTGCTACTAGTGGACCTCAAACAGAAGGTAGTACAGATAAAATTAATGAAAATGTAATGGATTATTGGTATAGAAAATCTCCAGAAGTATTTTTTAATCAAGTTGGTCCAGGAGTAGCAAGTGACTTTTATCATCACTATCAAGAAGATTTTGAGAGAATGACGCAAATAGGATTTAATTCTTTTAGAACTTCAATTCAATGGAGTCGATTGATTAAAGACTTCGAAACGGGAGAAGCGGATGGAAGAGCAGTAGAGTTTTATCGTAATGTAATCCAAGAAGCTAAGGAGCGTGGAATTACATTGGTACTAAACTTACATCATTTTGATATGCCAATTGATTTATTGAAAAAATATGGCGGTTGGGAAAGTAAGCATGTAGTCAATTTGTTTGTAAAATTTGCTCGAACTTGTTTTGAACAATTCGGAGATGTAGTAGAGTATTGGACTACTTTTAATGAACCGATGGTAATCCCAGAAGCAGGATATTTATATGCATTTCATTATCCAAATAAAAAATATTATGGAAAAGAAGCAGTGCAAATTATTTATAATTTAAATTTAGCTAGTGCGAAAGTGATTCAATTATATCGTAGCTTAAATTTAAATGGAAAAATTGGAATTATTTTAAATTTAACGCCTGCTTATCCAAGAAGCTCATCAAAAGAGGATGTTGAAGCAGGTTATTTTGCTGATGATTTTTTCAACCGTTCATTTTTAGAACCAGCTGTGAATGGAGTATTTCCAGAAAGTTTAGTAGAAATATTAGAACAGGATGGAGTACTTTGGGAACATACAGAAGATGAACTCAATATTTTAAAAGAGAATACGGTAGATTTTCTAGGAGTGAATTACTATCATCCAAAAAGAGTTCAAGCTCCTGAATCTTCTGAAGCCTTTAATGGAAAATGGATGCCAGATAAATATTTCTCAGACTATGAGTGGAAAGAACGTAGAGTAAATCCTTATCGAGGATGGGAAATTTATCCTAAAGCTATCTATGATATTGCTAAAAATATTCAAAATAATTATCACAATATTCCATGGTTTATTAGTGAAAATGGAATGGGTGTTGAAGGTGAAGAACGTTTTATTGATAGTCAAGGAATGATTCAAGATGATTATCGTATTGAGTTCTATGAAGAGCATTTATTGTGGTTGCATAAAGCAATCGAAGAAGGAAGTAACTGTTTTGGTTATCATACATGGACAGCTTTTGATTGTTGGTCTTGGAATAATGCTTACAAAAATCGTTATGGATTTATTTCGGTAGATTTAGCAACACAAAAAAGAACAATAAAAAAATCGGGATATTGGTATAAAGAAGTAAGTGATAAAAATGGATTTACGATTGACGTAGATAAATATTTATAATGGAGGAATAAACATGGAAAATTCAAAATTTGTAGATAAATTTGTTGTGTTTGCTGGGAAACTAGGAAACCAAATTCATCTAAAAACATTAAGAGATGCATTTGCAACAGTAATGCCACTTTATATTCTTGCAGGGTTGGTTGTTTTATTAAATAATACTGTATTTAAATGGATTATTACAGATCCAGCTACACTATCAAATGTTCAATATTGGGGAATTACTGTAGCAAATGGAACATTGAATATTTCAAGTCTTTTAATTGCAGTAATGGTTGGTTATTATTTAGCACAAAACCGTGAATATGAAAATCCTTTAGCAGCATCTATGATTTCAGCAGTTTCATTAATTGCAATGATGCCAAATGCCGTTCAAGTAGTGGCAAACGGAGCAAAAGACCCTGTTTCAGTATCTGGAGTATTAACATTTTCTAACTTAGGTACAGGGGCAATGTTTGCTGGGGTTATTGTTGCTTTATTAGCTTCAGAATTATTTATTAAAATCACACGTGTTAAAGCATTAAAAATTCATTTAGGGGATAATGTTCCACCTGCAGTTGAAAAATCATTTAACGTTTTAGTACCAGTTATTTTAGTAGTTGCAGTCTTTGGTTTAGTATCAACATTATTATTCAATATTTGGGGAACTAACTTAATTACATTGATTACTACATTTATTCAAGAGCCATTACGTCACGTAAGTACAGGTCTTTGGGGAGCAATCATTCTTTACTCATTAGGAAATATGTTATGGTTATTTGGTGTTCACCAAGCCGTTATTTATAGTTCTATTTTAGAGCCATTATTAATTATCAACATTCTTGAAAATACAGCAGCTTATAACGCTGGAGAAGCAATTCCACATATTATTAATGTATCACAAGTACAAACATATGCATTAATGGGTGGTAGTGGTTCAACAATCTGTTTATTAATTGCTACATTCTTAGTAAGTAAAAATGCTGCAAGTAGAAATGTTGCAAAATTAGCATTTGCTCCAGGATTATTTAACATTAATGAACCAGTATTATTTGGTTATCCAATCGTTTATAACGTATCTATGGCAATTCCATTTATCGGAGTTCCTGCTCTAGGTATTTTAATTAGTTATATTGCTACAAGCCTTGGATTAATGAGCCCTAGTGTGGTACAAGTTCCATGGACTACACCAATTTTTGCTAGTTCATTCTTATCAACTGGTGGTGACTGGAGAGCAGTAGTTGTTCAAGCGATTATCCTAGTTTTAGGAGTTCTAATTTATATTCCATTTATCAAAGTTCATGATCGTGTCATGGAAAATCAATACGAAGGTTAGTGATTAATATGAAAAAGATATTATTAGTTTGTAATGCAGGAATGTCTACAAGTATGTTAGTAAAAAAAATGCAATCAAGTGCCGAGGAACGTTCTATTGAAGCACATATTGAAGCCAAGTCACTAACAGAAGCTAAGAAAAATTTACAAGAGGCGGATGTTATTTTAATTGGTCCTCAAATTCGATATGAACTTGAAAATGTAAAATCATTGGCAGGAGATGTTCCAGTTGCTGCAATTGATATGAGAGATTATGGCATGATGAATGGACCAAAAGTTTTAGATCAAGCTTTGGCATTAGTGGAGGGATAATATGTCTGAAGATATGGAATTAGTATGTTTTCAGTTGATTGCGAATAGTGGAGCAGCAAAATCTTCTTATATGGAAGCAGTTGAATTGGCGAAAAAAGGAGATTTCAAAGCCGCTGATGAAAAAGTAACTGAAGCAGAAGAATGCTTTGTTCAAGCGCATAAAATTCATGCAGATTTAATTCAAAAAGAAGCTGCTGGAGAAAAGACTGAACTGTCTCTACTCTTTATTCATGCTGAAGACCAAATGGCTATGACTGAAATGGTTCAATTATTTTCCAAAGAATTAATTCAGTTGTATAAACAACGATAAAATATTAAAGGTTCGAATGATAGAAATATGTCATTCGAACCTTTTTTTATAAATTCACCCATATTCAAGACACTTTCTTGCAAAAAACATCATAGTTTACTATTATAAAGAAGTAAAAATAGAACTTGCGAGGGATAATATGAATCAAAAATACGGAATTATTTTAGCAGCTGGAAAAGGCACACGAATGAAATCGGAACTTTATAAAGTGATGCATCCAGTTTGTGGAAAACCAATGGTAGAGCATGTGGTAGATCAAGTAGAACGTGCAGGAGCAGAAACGATTGTAGCTATTGTTGGACATGGTGCAGAAATGGTACAACAACAATTAGGAGAACGTGTTTCTTATGCTCTACAAGCAGAACAATTAGGAACAGGTCATGCTGTTTTACAAGCAGAAGAATTATTAAAAGATAAAGAAGGAACAACTTTAGTTGTTTGTGGAGATACTCCGCTATTAACAGCTGAAACTTTTGAACAATTAATGAAAGTTCATGAAGATACAAAAGCAAAAGCGACTATTCTAACAGCTTGGGTAGACGACCCGACTGGATATGGACATGTAGTTCGTGAGGAAGATGGAACAGTTTTAAAAAATGTAGAACATAAAGATGCTACACCTGAAGAAGCAACCATTCAAGAAATTAATACAGGAACTTATTGCTTTGATAATCAATCTCTATTCAGCGCATTAAGCGAAGTGGGAAATGATAATGCCCAAGGGGAATATTACTTACCGGACGTATTAGAAATTTTGAAAAAACGTGGAGAAATTATTTCTGCGTATCAAATGCCAAATGTGGATGAAGGAATGGGCGTTAATGACCGAGTTGCTTTATCAAAAGCAGAAAAAGCAATGCGTCAACGTATTAATGAACAACATATGAGAAATGGTGTCACATTAATCGACCCTGAACAAACATACATTGACTCAGAAGTAGTCATTGGTTCAGATACGGTGATTGAACCAGGGGTTTATTTAAAAGGGAATACAATGATTGGTCAACACTGCCATATTACTTCAGGAAGTGTGATTCGTGATTCTGTATTAGAAGACTATGTAACAGTGACAAGTTCAAATATTGAAGAATCATTAATGAAGGCTTATAGTAATGCTGGTCCATTTGCGCATCTTCGTCCAAAATCTGTCATTGGAAATTCTGTTCATATTGGAAACTTCGTAGAAGTGAAAAATGCAACCTTAGGATCTGGAACAAAAGTCGGTCACTTAACATATGTAGGAGACGCTGATTTAGGAAAAGAAATCAATGTTGGTTGTGGAACAATTTTCGTAAACTATGACGGTAAAAATAAACATAGAGCCACTGTAGGTGATCGTGTATTTGTGGGTTGTAATGCGAATTTAGTAGCACCTGTTACAATTGGAGATGATGTCTTTATTGCTGCAGGTTCTACAATCACAAGAGACGTTCCAAATGGAGCGTTAGCCATTGCTCGTTCTCGTCAAGAAAATAAAGAAAACTATGCTGAAAAATTACCTTCAGCTCAAAAAAATTCATAGAAAAATGTATTTAGTTCTTTAAAAACGAACGAAAAACGTTTATTATTATAGTAGTGTAAAAACAAAAATAAAATTCTTCGGGGGTTATCATTGTGGAACATTATTCCGATCCAAATTTAAAGATTTTTGCATTAAGCTCAAATCGTCCATTAGCTCAAAAAATTGCAGATCAAGTCGGGGTAGAATTAGGAAAAGTATCCGTTACTCAATTTAGTGATGGAGAGATTAAAATTAACATTGATGAAAGTATTCGTGGAGACCATGTTTATATTGTTCAATCAACATCGTATCCAGTAAATGATAACTTAATGGAGTTATTAATTATGATTGATGCATTACGTCGTGCAAGTGCAAAAACAATTAATATTGTATTACCATACTATGGATACGCACGCCAAGATCGTAAAGCTCAATCACGTGAACCAATTACAGCAAAATTAGTGGCAAATATGATTACACAAGCAGGTGCAGACCGTGTGTTAACATTAGACTTACATGCTGCTCAAATTCAAGGATTCTTTGATATTCCAGTGGATCACTTATTAGGAGCTCCATTATTAGCCAATTATTTCTTAGAAAATAATTTCAAAGATAAAGATATCGTAGTTGTATCACCAGACCATGGTGGAGTAACTCGTGCACGTAAATTAGCAGAATTCTTACATGCTCCAATTGCAATTATTGACAAACGTCGTCCAAAAGCAAATGTTGCAGAAGTGATGAATATTATTGGAGATGTCAAAGGAAAAGTTGCTGTATTAATCGACGATATGATTGATACTGCTGGAACTATTACATTAGCAGCTCAAGCTTTACAAGATGCGGGTGCATTGGAAGTTTATGCTTGTTGTACTCACCCTGTATTATCAGGTCCAGCATTAGATCGTTTAAATGCGTCTGTTATTAAAGAAGTTGTAGTAACTGACTCCATTCAAGTTCCTGAAGAAAAAACAGGTGGAAAAATTGTTCAAGTTAGTGTGGATCAATTAATGGCTGAAGCGATTAAACGTATTCATGAAAACCGTTCAGTAAGTCCATTGTTTATTGAAAAGTTCACAATTTTAGATTAAAATTTGAAGCATAATTCGGAGGCTGTAGAAATTTCTCCAGTCTTTTTTATTTGAGGAGGTTATTTGGTGAATTCGTGTAAAATCAAGGAAAAAGTTTTACTAGGAATAGTTAGTATCATCGTCGGACTAATTACTGGAGTTTTAACGTCCTTCTTTGGACAAGTATTATTAAAAGTATCCGAATTGCGAGTAGAGTATTTTTGGTATTTCATTCCGTTTTTAGCAGTAGTAGGATTTTTATTTCATACAGTTTATTTAAAATACGGGAAAAATGCGGTTGAAGGAATGAATATTGTCTTTCGAATTGGACAAGGAGAGGACAATCGCATTTCAAAATGGTTAATTCCTTTTATGATGATTGGAACATGGCTAGCTCATTTATTTGGAGCAAGTGTGGGTCGTGAAGGAGTTGCGGTGCAATTAGGTGCAACGGTTGCGAATCAGTTTCAACAATGGTTTTCTTCTAAGAGAAATCGTCAAATTTTATTAATGATTGGGATGGCGAGCGGTTTTGCTGGATTATTTGGAACTCCTCTAGCAGCGACGTTCTTTGCGATTGAAGTAATGATTGTCGGGCAATTACAAATTGACGCATTATTTTATGCATTGTTGTCCAGTTTTATTTCGATGAATGTAGCCCAAAGTTTAGGATTAGAGAAATTTATGGTGGGCATTCCTGTAGAAATTCAGTTCGATGAAACTTTATTTAAGATGGTAAGTTTAGGAATTGCTTTTGGATTAACAGGAAGACTATTTAGTGTGAGTTTAGCGTGTTTGAAAAAATATTGGAGTAGTAAAATTCCAAGTCCAACTTTAAGAATATTTTTATTAGGAATGGTTGTCAGTATTTTAATTGCAGCTTTTGGCAGTGGTCGTTATGCAGGATTAGGGACGAATTTAATTCATGCTAGTTTTTATAGTGAGACGATTTATGTACAAGATTGGTTGTTAAAATTAGGATTAACAGTATTTTCCCTTAGTGCAGGATTTTTAGGTGGGGAAGTAACGCCTCTCTTTTCAATTGGTTCTTCTTTGGGAATTGTGATGAGTTCGTGGTTAGGAATTTCTCCATTGGTAGCAGCGGCATTAGGTTACGGAGCTGTATTTGGTAGTGCCACAAATACTTGGCTAGCCCCTATTTTTATTATCGGTGAAGTTTTTGGATATAGTATGATGCCATATGCAGCAATTGT
Source organism: uncultured Granulicatella sp. (assembly GCF_963528195.1). GTDB lineage: Bacteria > Bacillota > Bacilli > Lactobacillales > Aerococcaceae > Granulicatella. Next base: position 2,397 of record NZ_CAURVN010000012.1, on the reverse strand, counting down.
ATGTATTGTCGCATTTGTCGTGAATGGAAATAATAGCATTTATGGACAACAGAAAATTTTTGAATTAGAAGGTATAGAAAGATAAACAATAGGGACAAGTATTTTGTCCCTGTTGTTATATACACACTTTAAGCAGCAAAAAATTACTGATAACTTTCTTGATTTAAGAGCCAAGAGAGGATCACTATATAACTTTCTCATTTTACGATGAGATACACGTTTTTTCAGAATTATTTATTACATCGAAATTCTATCATAAATACACCTAAAACTATAAAAATACAGGAAATTACTGCGCTCATTACTAGTGATACATTCATATAATTTTTTAGAAAAGAAAATAAGGCTATTCCTAAAAACGTTATTAAGCTAGTCAATAATCTCTTTTTCATATATTCACCCCCTAATTCAATATGTTTATCTTTAACACTTACTATTATATTTCTGTGATTAGAAAAGTTTGCAGAATATAACTTATACAGTTATACATAAAAGAGCTGACAAGAAATCGCTTTTTTTATACTTGTATTATAATTAATTTTTAAGCAAAATACAATGAATATTAAACCTAAGAGACAGATATACTCGTGGTATAAAATTTGACAAATTTTCAAACAAACGAAAAAAATCACTTGTTATTTCATGAAAAGTCTAGTATACTTTCGCATAGCGAGGGCTTTTAAATTCATCCCGTGAGGTGAAAAAGGCGATCATAGTTCAAGTTTATATTTCTAGGAGAATTTTTTATGCATAGGGAGAATTCTTCTGTATGAAAGCAGCCCTTTTGCAAACAAATTTTGATAGGGTTGCTTTTTTGTATGCACAAAAAGGCCCGGAAAAGAGGGAATGATGGAGTTACAAACTTCAAAAGTCAACTTATTACTTGATGTGGATCAAAATCCACCTTTAGCCAAAGGCTTATTACTAAGCTTGCAACATGTATTTGCAATGTTTGGGGCAACAATTTTAGTGCCATTAATTTTAGGAATGCCTGTTTCTGTAGCATTATTTGCTTCAGGTTTAGGAACTTTAATTTATATGGTAGCAACTCAATTTAAAGTGCCAGTGTACTTAGGTTCTTCATTTGCCTTTATTTCAGCAATGGCATTTGCAATGAAACAAATGAATGGAGATGTTTCAGCAGCACAGTCAGGGGTTGTTCTTGTAGGTCTTGTTTATGTAGTAGTAGCATTAGCGGTTAAATTAATTGGAACAAAATGGATTGATCGTTTATTACCACCGATTGTTATTGGACCGATGATTATGGTAATTGGTTTAGGATTAGCAAATTCTGCAGTGACAAATGCAGGATTTATTAAAGATGGTACAGTTCAACAAATAACAGTAGCGATTGTAACTTTCTTGATTACAGCATTTATTAATACAAAAGCTAAAGGATTTTTTAAAATTATTCCATTCTTATTCGGAATTATTGGAGGATATATTGTAGCTGTACTGTTTGGATTAGTTGATTTCACTCCAGTATTAGAAGCAGATTGGATTGCGATTCCGCAATTATATTTACCATTTTCAACAAATGGATTTTTCAAAGAATATCATTGGTATTTTGGACCTGAAACTTGGGCAATTTTACCAGTAGCCGTTGTAACAATTGCAGAACATATTGGTGACCATACAGTTTTAAGTCAAATTTGTGGAAGACAATTTTTGAAAACTCCAGGCTTACATCGTACATTAATTGGAGATGGTGTTGCGACTGCAGTTTCAGCGTTTATGGGTGGGCCTGCGAATACAACTTATGGTGAGAATACTGGGGTTGTAGGGATGACAAGAATTGCAAGTGTTTCAGTAATTCGTAATGCAGCATTATTTGCGATTGGGTTGAGTTTCCTTGGAAAATTCACAGCGTTAATTTCAACTATTCCAAATGCAGTACTTGGTGGGATGGCTATCTTACTATATGGAGTTATTGCAAGTAATGGTTTGAAAGTGTTAATTGAAAAGCAAGTAGATTTTAGAGAAGTGCGTAATTTGATTATTGCGAGTTCGATGTTAGTGTTAGGATTAGGTGGAGCAATTTTAGAATTAGGTCCTGTGACATTATCAGGTACAGCATTATGTGCATTAGCAGGGGTTATTTTGAACCTAGTGTTGCCGTATGAAAACAGAAAATAATTTTTCTGTTTTCTACTTTTTTGATGAGGGATGTATACAAGGATGATTTCCGTAATATAGCGAAGGACGCCAGCGGCTTCGCAAAAGCGAATCTCATGTACGCTACATTAAAAAATTTATTTTAATCAGTCTATTTGTATAACCGTTAGTCTATGAGAGAGTAAAAAGACTTTTCTTCATTGTGTACTGCACCCCAAAAGTTAGATATGAAAAATCTAACTTTTGGGGTGTTTTTTAATGAAATTAACTTATGAAGATAAA
>NZ_CAURVN010000011.1:0-51979 GCF_963528195.1 uncultured Granulicatella sp. | reverse complement strand
CCTCAATTGCTTTCTTCTCTTCTGGAGTTAAGCTATCTGGATTTGCTACGACTGTCTTAGATGCTGGTGTAACTACATCGTCGCCTGCATTTGGTTTAGCAGCTGCTTCTGCTGTCTTCGTTAATGCTGATGCTGGAATAACTGCTGTCTTACCTGACGGTGTTGTAACAGTTGCGTTACCCTTATCATCCACTACTACCGTAGCACCTGGGTTAACTTCTTTAACCTTATCCTCAATTGCTTTCTTCTCTTCTGGAGTTAAGCTATCTGGATTTGCTACGACTGTTTTATCTGATGGTGTGTTGATGTCGTTTCCTGCGTTTGGTTTCTTAGTATCTTCAGCAGTACGTACTAATTCATCTACAGGAATCACTTGGGTTTGTCCATCTGGAGTTGATACTTTAGCATTTCCTTTTTCATCTACTGTTACTACAGAATTTGGATTTACTGCTTCTACAGCTGCTTTAATTTTTTCTTTTTCAGCATCTGTTAATTTAGCTGGATCTGCTACAACCACTTTATTCGCTGGTTTAACTACATCATTTCCTGCTTTTGGTTCATTTGCTGTATCAGACGTTTTCACAACTTGTTCAGGAGTGATGGTTTCTTGGTGCCCATCTGGAGTTGTAACTGTAACATTTCCATCTGCATCTTGAGTAATTTCTTGAGCATCTGGATTTACTTTCTTAACAGCTTCTAAGACCTTAGCTTTTTCATCATCTGTTAAAGCACTTGGGTCATTTACAAGAACTTTATCAGCCGGAATATTCACTTCACCTACAGCTTTAATAGCCGCTTTATCTGACTCTTCAATTCCATCAACAGCTTCTGCTGTTTTAGCGGCATCTACAGATTTTTTAGCTTGTTCTACAATCTTATCTACTTGAGCTTTAAGATCTTCTTTTGCTTTAGGAGTTAAATCTGGACGTGCATCAATTGCTGCTTTTTTAGCTGTTGCTTCTTCGTCAATTGCTTTACGAGCATTTGGTTTATCCTCAACTAATGGTAAAGATTTTTCGATTTCAGCTTTTGCTTCGTCTTCTAAAGCTTTAACATCTGCATCTGATTTAGCTTTGTCGATTTCTTCCTTAGCTTCATCTGCTAGAGCTTTAGCTGCATCTGCTGCAACTTTCTTCTCATCATCTGTAGCATCTGGAGTATTAGCAATGTCTTCTAATTGTTTTGCTAATTTATCATCAATTGCTTTTTTAGCAGCTGGTTTTACTTTCGCTTCTGGGTTAATTGCTTTAACATCTGATACTCCAGTATTTTTCGCTGCATCTACTGCTGTTTGTGCTGTTTGTGCAGCTTCTGGTGTATCTGCTACATCTGGTTGTTTAGCGATTACTGCTAATTGTGCATCAGCTTTATCTTTCGCTTCTTTCTTAGCTGTAGCTTTTTCTTCTTCTGTTAAGTCCGTACGTTTGTCGATTTCGGCATTTTTATCTTCTAATGCTTTCGCGATTGCTTGTTTAGCTGGTTCTTTTGCTACTGGAGTTACATTTGCAACTGCTGTTTCACCATCTGTTTTAGCTTGATCTACATCCGCATCTGTTGTTGCTTTATCAATAGCATCTTTAGCTGCATCTGCTTTTGCTTTCGCTGCTTCTTTTGCTGCTGTTTTTTGCTCAGGTGTTAAATCATCACGAGCGTCAATTGCGTTGTTTTTAGCTGTTAATGCATCTTCAATTGCTTTCTTAGCCACATTTTTCTTAACCGCTTCTGGATTTACTGCTTTAACTTCCGCAACACCCGTAGTTTTAGCTGTGTCTACTGCTTTTTTGCGCCGCTGTTGCTTTATCTGAAGTATCTGCAATCGCTGGTTGAGCGTTGATGGCATCTGTAGCCTTTTTAGCTAAGTCTTGCGCTTCTTTCTTAGCTGCTGCTTTTTCTTCTGTTGTTAAATCTTTACGTTCATCCAGTTCTTTTTCTTTCTTGGTTAATTCATCTGCTACTGCTTTTTTCGCTTGTTCTTTAGCGATTGGGTATACAGATGTTACATCTGCAACACCTTTATCTTCTGCATCGTTTACAAGTTTTTGTGCTGCTGCCGCTGCTTCAGCCGTTTCTGCATTATCAGGTTGAGCATTAACTTTTGTAAGTTCTGCATCTGCTAATTTCTTAGCTTCAGCCTTAGCCGCATCTTTTTCTGCTTGTGTTAAATCTTTACGACCATCGATTTCATTATTCTTAGCTGTTAATGCATTCCCAATAGCTTCTTTTGCATTTTCTTTTGCAACTGGATTAACCTTACCAATTTCTGTAATTCCAGTACCTTTTGCTGTATCTACAGCTGCATCTGTTGTTGCTGCATCGATTGCTTTTGTTGCATCTTCTGCTGCTTTAGTAACTTTAGCAAGAGCCGCATCTTTTTCTGCTTGTGTTAGATTTTTATCAGCATTAATTGCACTGGCTTTCACTTGGCGCGCTGCTTCAACATCTGCTTTAGCAGCAGCCTTTTTAGCTACTACTGGATTGTCCCCTGCGATTGCTGTAGTGCCAGCATTTTGGGCCTTATCAATAGCATCTTTTGTCGTTACATTAGCATCGTTAATCGCTGCTACTGCTTTTTCTTTATCTGCATTTACTTTGGCGATTGCTGCTGCTTTTTCTTCGTCAGTAGCGTTTGGAGTTTTGTTAATCTCAGCAATCTTATCTTCTGCTGCTTTGTTAACTGCATTAATTGCTGGCTGTTTATCTAAACTTACAAATTCTGATAATTTACGTTTATCTGTAGAACCATCTTTATACGTTACAACAAGATTTCCTTGGTCATCTTTTGTTACTGATTGGATTCTAGAATCTTTATCATCTACATTCTTACCTTTTTTATCAGCTAAGTTAGCATCATCATTGTTGTTAGAATACTCAAGTTTTAGTTTTCCTTCAATCTTCGCTAAGTCTTCTTTAGTTACGTTGTCTGGGTCTGCTACTGCAACTTTTTCTGTTGGTGCAGTAATATCGTATTTAGATGTTTGATCTTTAACGATAAACTGAATATATCCAGGTTTAGATTTTGCATCAGGGTCCTTATCTAAAGCGTTAAAGTTACGCTCTGCTGGCATTGAGCTAAAGTTATCATTGTCATTAGCAACAACAAAACTTGTCCAACGGTCTGACGCTTTAAGTTTAGTGACACCTGTCATTTTAATGGTTGCTTCCTGTTTGTTATCAGAAATTGTACCCCCACCAGTAACAACACCATTATTTACTACACCCATAGAGAATCCAAAATCTGTAGTATTATTCCAGTTAACATCTCCAGGTCCACGCAAGTACATATCTTTAACTGTAGTATCGTCTTTTGCTTTGAATGTCAAGTCTGTATTTTCACCAGTATAAACATAAATTTGTTTCTCAGCTAAATTCGAGTACGGAAGTTCTACTGTTGGAGCAGGATTTTTACGTACAAATTCTGATAATTTACGTTTATCTGTAGAACCATCTTTATACGTTACAACAAGATTTCCTTGGTCATCTTTTGTTACTGATTGGATTCTAGAATCTTTATCATCTACATTCTTACCTTTTTTATCAGCTAAGTTAGCATCATCATTGTTGTTAGAATACTCAAGTTTTAGTTTTCCTTCAATCTTCGCTAAGTCTTCTTTAGTTACGTTGTCTGGGTCTGCTACTGCAACTTTTTCTGTTGGTGCTACAATATCATACTTAGATGTTTGATCTTTAACGACAAAACGAATATATCCTGGTTTAGATTTTGCATCAGGATCAATATCTAAAGCGTTAAAGTTACGATCTGCTGGCATTGAACTAAAGTTATCATTGTCATTAGCAACAACATAACTTGTCCATTGTTTACCCGCATCCAGATTGGTTACACCAGTCATCTTGATAGTTGCTTCCTGTTTGTTATCAGAAATTGTACCCTTACCAGTAACAACACCATTATCAATCTTACCTGTTGTGAATCCAAAAGCTTCAGTATTATTCCAGTTAACATCTCCAGGTCCACGCAAGTACATATCTTTTACAGTAGTATCGTCATTCGCTGTGAATGTTAAATCCGTATTTTCACCCGTATAAACATAAACTTGTTTCTCTGCTTGGTTTGAATATGGCACTTTTACTGTAGGTAGAGGATTGTTGCGTAAAACACTCGTTAAAGCAACAGAATCTGTTGAGCCGTCTTTATAAGTAACAACAATCTGATCTCCTTGTTTAGTTACAGTGTCAATGTAGTTTGAAGCATTTTCTACTAATTTACCGTTTTTATCAAGCAATCTTGCATCGTTTGCTGTATTATAAGTAATTTTTATATTATTTTTAATTTTCTCAAAATCAGCTTGAGAAAGATTGTTTACATCAGCAACAGCAATCTTACCAGCTTCATTAGTTTGTGCTTGAATATCATATTTTTGAGTTTGTTCACGAACCCATAACTTAAAATATCCTTCTGGTAGTGGATTCGCAGTTTCCGTATTGCCGGTAGGTTCTGAGAACACTGCCCCATCTAAATCTTCAGCGACTAGATAACGTGTCACTAACTTACCTGTATAAGTTGGTTTATTTGGCACCGATATATTCCCCGTAATAGTTACCTTAGCAGGATTATCTTGTGTTGCTACAATTCCGTCAGTTTCATTTCTCTGAGATGAGAACGTTAGTCCATACTCATTTTTTATTTTCGAACCAGCAGCACCTGGAGCATTAATACCCCTTGATCCTTCTCCTATACGAATATCCTTAATTTTCCCAGAATCATCTGTTACTGATAATTCAATATTCGTTTCTTCACCTTTATAAACATAAATATCTTTGTCAGTCGCATTAGAGAACGGAATGTTCCCAACTGGTTTCTTATTCGTAACAGCTTCTGTACGGAAAGCATTATCTCTATCTAACGCTTTTCCATTACGTAAATCATTAGAACCTGTATTTTCAATTGAGTTAGAATCAGATTTTTTCTCCGTATTCTCTGCTTTCTTACCTACAGTTTCTTTACCATCTGTAGTATCTACTGTTGGTATATCTTTTTTCTCAACTGGTTTGTTTCTTAATTTTGAGTTAACAGCCATTACAAGTTTATTGTAAGCTGCCGTTAGTTCTTTTTGACTTTTTGCATTAACAACTGTTGATTTTACTGAATCAACTACTCTTTGTAATTCTGATAAACTTTCTTCTGTTTTATTATTATAGGCCCCACTAGAAATCTTTAATTCAATTTCAGCAATATATTGGATTAATGCTGTTTTATCTAGTTCTTCTTTTAAATCAGTATTTTCAACATGTGGAACAGCAGTATTTTTATTAATTACTTTTCCTAATTTATTCAACTCTTCTTTTGGCTGAACAACTACATCGTTTTTATCTACTGGTTCAGAAACGCCCGCTTCATTAGCAAATACCGCTCCATTCCCCATAAATAATAAGTATGATGCAATTGCTACAGATGCTGCACCAAAACTATACTTGCGAATAGAAAACCTCTGGATTCTATTAAAATTATTCTTGTTTTTCAAATATATCCCTTCCTCTCAATATAATAATTTTTTTCAACATATTATATCATACTACATTTTAATTTCCAAAAATTTATATATTCCAAAGAACAGAACAACTTACAGAAACATAAACATTTGTGATATAAACCAGTTTTTTATAACTTGTGTTGATTTGTACACAAATCAATGTATTAACCGATACACATTAATCTAATTGTAACAAGTACTGGTTTACTATTTGGTTTGGAATTTTAAATTATAATACACATCTAGCTTAATTATTCCCACTACTAATATATCTTGTATAAGTTTTCACTACACTATATAAACTTTTAAATACTCAGTGATTCAACATTTAAGATAAATAAAATATTATATTCTTGATTCAAATCCGAAATCTTATTAAGGATAATACGAAAAGTTCGACTACTATTTTAACTAAAAAATGTGAGTTAGCTATTCAATATTGTAACTACTCAAAAACAAAGAAAATACACTTTTTGTATATTTATAATCTAAGTTCCATCTTCTCTTAAATAGTTTAGATACTTTCAACATAAGTAATGAAGCCTTTTTGTATAGAATTAAATAGAATTAATGGATTTTCTCCATCACCCCTATAAATTATAAAACCGATTGTTTCATCAATCCTATTTGACAAAGAGCCAAAAAAATAAACCTACACATAAAGTGTAGGCTTGATTGTTAAAATTATGCTTCTTGAGAAACAACTTCTTTTCCATCGTATTGTCCACATGATGGGCAAACATGGTGGCTTTTTCTTAATGAACCACAGTTAGGGCATGTGTTTAACCCTGGTACTTCTAATTTGAAGTGAGTACGACGTTTAGCTTTTCTAGCTTTTGATGTTTTACGTTTTGGTACTGCCATTTTGTACACCTCCTAATCAATCTTCTTTACATAAAATGCTTTTTACTTTTCAGTCTCATCGGAATCGAAGAAAGACTGTAGAGCCGCTAACCTTGGATCAATTTGTTGTTCTTTTGCAACTGTTCGTCTTAAAGACAACTCTTCTTGAGAAATGACTTCCCAATCTTGACCACTTGGCATTCGGTCTTCACTCAATTCCTCTGGCGATAAGACTTGTAAAGGAATTGAAAGTAAAATATGATCTTCCACAGCAGGTTGTAAATCTATCCAATCAGTTTCTAACGGAATTACAATTTCTGTTAATTCCTGTTCTTCAAATGAAGTTCCTTTTGGAATATATCGTTCAACAATTTCTATTGACAATGGCACAACCACTGGCTCTAGAGACCTGGATGAAGGAAGTGTGATATCGACAGCACAAGTAAATTGCGCAATGACTGTTTCATTTTGATAAACAAGAAAACCTTTTGCTACAGCAGGAGAAACAGCTATTATCGTATCATCACGACTCTTTAAGTTGTCCTCTACTTGCATTTCCTCTTCAAAATAAACAGGCATTCCTTGAGAATTTTCAAGTTGTTTTAATGATATTTTCACATTTTTCACCCCTAAAGCAACATAGAGAATTATACTAAGGAATCTCTTGTTTGTCAATGTTTTCTACTTGACAATTGTATATTTCTCCATCATTTTATTTTATAAACTGATTCTACAGATTTCTGACAAAGATTGCAATCATTTTTTAGTAGCAACTTTTTCTACTACCATAAATAGTCCACCTAGTTCATTATCCCCTTCATCGAAACTTCTACCCTTTCCTTTTTTCTATTTTATCTCCGGCTTAAACTGCTGAGCAGATTTATAATTAGACGGGTTCATTATATCATATATGTTATCAAAGTTCTTTTGTGTTTCTATGGATGAATCCGCATAATTTGTAATAAATTCTGTTTCTTCTTCTCTTAAAGTTTTTAAATATTCTCTTCCTCTTTCATTAAATCCTAAAACAGTCACTTTATTCGGTTTTCGTATACTTTCAAAATGCTTTTCCACTTGTTTCTTTGTAATTCCTAATAACACATATAAGCATAAGCGTTGTAATCTTGCCCAAGTCCAACGTTTATTTTTCAATAATTGAATAAAATCATGAAATGAATTTGCTTGAGGTAAGATTTTTTTTAATCGATATTCAATCCCTTCATCCATTTGATAGATATTTCTCAATTCTTCCACACTACTTCGCTCTAATTGATACTTCAATAACAACCAATATGGTTCCCAATGATTACGATATTTGTCTGAAGAAATTTCTTCTAAATAAGGTAATTGAGCATATAATTTTGGATTTCTTTCAGACTTTAATAGTTGCTTCCGTAATGCAGTTCCGCTAGCAAACTGTCCTTCTAGCAAAATCTCATCCAAATGTCCATTTCCCATTCGTTCAATAGTTAAGAATTTCATTGGTACATTTCTCGAAAAAATTTCTTTTACATAGGCAAATCCTAATTGTTGATTTGGCTGTTGCATTAATCGATAGAGTGGACTATTTTCTCCAAAATTCTCTTTTGCAATGAGTGAAAGTCGACTTGCATAAGTGAGAGATTTCATTTCATCATTTGTGACGTCTTCTTTTATTCTTGTTTGTAAGGCAGTCCATTCATCAAATGCTATTTGATAATCAATTCTTATATTTTCTACACCAAAAGCAATTTCTTGACATTTAGCAGCATGCAAAATACCAACGCCCCCAGCTGCAAACCAATCTGTGGCTTGTGCGCTTGAAAGTGTTGGTAATTCTAATATTAGATCTGCTCCATTTTCTAGAGCCATTTTTGCACGATGCCATTTGTTCTCAATAGCTGGTTCTCCTCTTTGAACGAAATTCCCGCTCATCACAACAACAATGACATCTGCATCTGTTTGCTTTCTAATTTGTTCGATTTGATAATGATGACCTTTATGAAATGGATTATATTCTGCAATAATTCCACAAGCTTTCATGTAATTCCTCATTTCAATGCAATAAAAAACCAACGTGGAGAAGTTTCTTCCACTTCTGATTCACCAAAATTGGCTCTTATCCATACTTTTTTAAATCCTACCATTTCAAGTCCTTCTTGATACCATTCCATAGGGAAAGTTTGCTCCACATGTACTTCTTGAAAATGCTCAAATAATGCTTTACTCGTTTGAGATTCATCACGAACAAACATATCAATGACATGTTCTACACTTCCAGGTTCCTCTAATTCATAACTTTGCCATAAAAACGCTAAATTTTCACTTGTATAATGATATTGATATCCTGGAAATACTTCTTGCATTTGATACAGAGAATGCACATCAAATAAAAATAATCCATTCTCTTCTAAATGCTCGTAAACAGTTTTAAATACTTTGATTGTATCTTCAAACTCCGTTAAATAACAAAGTGAATCAGAATATAATGTAATCGCGTCAAAATTCTCTAATCCTTTTAAATCACGCATATCTTTTTGAACCCAATCAATCGAAGGATAATCTTGTTGATATTTTTCTTTGGCAATATCTAACATTTCGTTCGATAAATCAACTCCAGTCACTTTGTAACCTGCTTCTGTTAGTAATGTCGAAACTTCACCCGTTCCACAAGCCAATTCCATAACTTTTTGAATATTTCTACTCGTATACGTTTTAAAAGAATCTTTTGTAAAATTCACCCATAATTGGTATTGTTCATGATCCATTACTTCGTCATATACATGTGCAAAGGTTTGATAGGTCATTCTTTTTCACTCGCAATATTAACGATTGGTGCGTCATTCCATAATTTTTCTAAATTATAATATTCACGGTCTTCATAGTAGAATACATGTACAATGACATCATTTAAGTCCATTAAAATCCAACGTGCGTTGTCTTTTCCTTCGATGCTTTTCACTTCAAAGCCTTCTTTATGTACTTCTTCTTCAATTGCATCGACAATGGCTTGTACTTGTTTTTCATTTTTCCCATGAGTAATAACAAAGTAATCTGCTACAGGTGTTAAGTGTCCCACTTCTAGCGCAACGATTTCTTGCGCTAATTTATCATCTGCTGCTTTTAATACTACATCTAATAATTGTTTACTACGATTTTCTGTCATACGTTTCCTCTTTCTATTACTAAATAATTATAAACTTCTAATGTTCCAGGATAAATATATACTTCTTTTTCAATTAAATACTGCAAAGTATGTCTCACTAAATATCGAACTGCTTCATCAATATTATGACTAGCAATTTGTCTAGCTTCTTCTACTCCTGGATAATTTCTTCCATCTTCAATGGCATCTGCTACAAATAAACATTTGGATAACAGAGTCATTTTTGTTCCACCAATCGTATGTTCACGAATAGCGTCTAAAATTTCTTCATCTTGAATATCTAATTCATCTTTTAAAATTTCTGCACCTACTGGTCCATGTAAAATTTCAGAAGATTGATTTTGTAGTTGTTCTGACAACTGTTTTTTGACCACTAATTCTTGTAATTCTTCTAAGGGTCTTTCTTTTGCATAATCATGAATTAACGCTGCTAAAGAAGCTTTTATAACATCTGCTCCATATAATGTTGCTAATTCCATGATTTTCTTTTCCACTCTTAAACAATGGTCAAATCTTCTTTGACTCATTTGAGAGCGAACTTGATGTAAAATTTTTTCACGACTCAAAGAAGAATACGGAGAAAAATCTAAAACTGTCATTCTTGATACAGTCCTTTCTCAAAAATATATTCTTCTACACTTTCTGGAACAAGGTAACGAATACTTTGTCCCCATAACACATTTTTTCGAATTTGTGTTGAACTAATTTCCATTTGAGGCGCTTCAATCCATAATACTGGATATGGAGTTTCTTTTGGATATCCTGGACGACAAACTCCCACAAATTGAACTTCATGAACTAATTCATCAATTCGATGCCAAGTTGGTAAATAATCCACCATATCGCCACCGATAATAAAGTAATAATCTACATCAGGATTTTTTTCTTTTAATAGTTGAATCGTATCAAAGCTGTAACTTTTTTCTGTACGTTCTAATTCAATCGTTTCAAGATCAAAATGATAATTATCTCGAATGGCTAATTGGGTCATTTCTACTCGATAATTAGCATCAATCGTTTTCTTTTCATCAACATGAGGTGGAATATGGCTCGGCATAAAATAGATTTTGTCCAAATTCAACTGCACTCTAGCTTGCTCTGCCATAATTAAATGTGCCACATGAGGAGGATTAAAACTTCCTCCTAAAATTCCAACACGCTTTTGTTTCCCACTAAAATCATTTTGTTTTACTTTTGGACAAAGCTTGATGGATTGCATCATAATTATCGCCCTCTTTTTACAAATTCTGCAAATCGAATCGAAATATCACGATTTTTTGGATTTCTAGCTTGTTTATACAATACAATCGTATGTCCAATGACTTGAACAATCGTGCTTCCTGTTTGTTCTGCTAATACTTCAGCAGCTTCCTGAGGTTCTTCCATTGTATTTTGTAATAAACTAACTTTAATTAATTCACGTTTTTCAATCGCAAATTGGATTTGTTGAATCATTTCTTCACTTAAACCGCCTTTTCCAATTTGAAAAATCGGTTTAATGCTGTGTGCTTCTTTTTTGAAAAATTGTCTTTCTTTTCCCTTTAATTCCAATCCAATCCCTCCTTCTTATATTATTGATGGACGTTTAATGACGTCTACTTCTTTCGGACTCCAAACTTCAATCGTCCCTGGTTTTTGAATGGTTATCCACCCTAGACCTGCAATGACAATATCTGATTTTTCTTTTATTGAAAAGACTGTCTTTTGTAGAGCTGGATATTGTTTCACATTATCGCCTGTAGGAGGTGTTAAAATTGTTCCATTATGTCTTGCATAAAACTCATCTGCTTTTTCTAATTTTGTACGATGTAATTCAATCGTTTGTGGAGTATAAAATGTTAAGGAATTTCTTTCCCCTTTTGTATAATCCACTCGTACAAGTCCACCAATAAAAATTGTTTGTTCTGCATTTAATTGGAAAGTTTTTGGTTGTAATTCCTTTTGAGGCAATACTTTTTTCACTTCTTTTTCCGCTAAATAGTGTGCAATTTGATGACGGTGAATAATCCCCGGAGTATCAATTAAGCTTGATTCTTCATCAAATGGAATATCAATTTGTCCTAATGTAGTTCCTGGGAATTGAGAAGTCGTAATCACATCTTTTGTTCCACCAATGCTTTGAATTAATTTATTAATCAAAGTAGATTTCCCTACATTTGTTACCCCTACTACATAAGCATCTTTTCCCTGACGGTATTCATTTATTTTATCCAATAATTCGTCAATTTGAATACGTTTATTCGCACTTACTAAAATGGTATCAACTGGACGAATTCCATATTCTTTTGCAAAACGTTCAATCCAGTTTTTCAAACGATTACGATTCACTGATTTTGGATATAAATCCACTTTATTTGCAACGAATAATACCGGATTATTTCCAATAAAACGTTTCAACCCTGAAATCATACTGCCATATAAGTCAAATAAATCGACAACATAAACAACTAAAGCATCTTCTTCTGCAATCGAAGATAACATTTTTAAGAAATCATCATCACTTAAAGAAGCAGGTTGTAATTCATTATAATTTCTAAGTCTAAAACAACGTTGACAATAAACGGGTTCTTCTTTTTCTAACATTTTCGTCAATACACTTGTAGGAGTATAGCCGATTTCTTCATGATTCTCTGTTTGAATCGTGGCGCCACATCCCATACAAAAGTAGTGGTTTTCAGTCATGGATTTTCTCCTCCCATTTCTCTGAGTAATTTTTTCCATATAATATCGTTAGGATTAAATTTTCAAAAAATCGATTGATTCTTGTTTTCTTAGCATCTGATAATTTTAAAGGTTTAACAAGGATCGTTTTAATTCCAAAAGTTCCAGCCCCTAAAATATCTGTCAATAACTGATCTCCAATCATCACAATTTCATCTTTTGTTGCAGTCGTTTGACTCAGTGCTTCTTTAAATCCTTTATGCAGTGGTTTTAGTCCTGGAAAAACGTACGGTACGCCTAATTGTTCAGCCACTCTTTCAATACGATTTTTACGATTATTAGACACTAAAATAATTTCAATCTGATTTTCTTTTAATTGTTGAACCCATGTTTGTAATGTATCATTTGTATCTAATTCATCCCAATCCACTAATGTATTATCAATATCTGCAAAAATTGTTTGAATCGATTGTTTTTTTAAAAACTCAATGGAAATGGATGAGTACTCTTTAATAAACCACGTTGGTGTTAGTTTAATGGACATATTTCTCCTCTATCTTTATAATCTTTTCTCAACTCGAACGCCTACTTGATCGACGGTTAATACTCGAATGTTATAGTTTCCTAATTCACTTGGTAATTGCTCTTTTAAATAGTCAACAATACTTGGTGTATTTTCTTTTGAAGATAACACCATCACAGTTGGTCCCGCTCCACTTAAGTACGTACCAATCGCTTCTTTTTCTTTTGCAAGCTTACGTACCGGTGTTAAAAACGGAATTAATGTTTCACGATGTGGCTCATGGAATAAATCTTTTTCTACAATTCTAGAAACATTTTCCCAATCTTCTTGCCATAGTGCTGCAACTAATACATTCGAACGACTACTTGCTTGTACCGCTTTTGAATATACAAATTCACTAGGAAGAACTTGTCTACTTGCTTTTGTAGATAATTCAAAATCTGGAATTAACGCAATCCCTTGAATATCAGATTGGATTTCTTTTTGTAAATAATCTACTTCTTGACTTTTTGCATCATAAGTCGCAACGACTAATCCACCTAAAATAGCTGGAGCTACATTATCTGGATGCCCTTCTAATTTTGTTGCCCATTCAACTTTTTGTTGTGGAGTTAAGTTTAAATTCCCTAATTGATTTGCTAATTCAATTCCTGCAACAATCGCACTAGAGCTACTTCCTAATCCTCTTGTCATTGGAATATCACTTTCACACACTAAATAGTGAGGTTGTAAGGTTGGACAAACTGCTAAAGCTGTCTCAATAATTAAATTTTCTTGATTAGTTGGTACAGCTTCTCCAAATTGATGTTCAATTTTCCATTCATTACTAGGTTCTACAACCG
Organism: uncultured Granulicatella sp.; assembly: GCF_963528195.1. Taxonomy (GTDB): domain Bacteria; phylum Bacillota; class Bacilli; order Lactobacillales; family Aerococcaceae; genus Granulicatella. The sequence continues at coordinate 38,476 of NZ_CAURVN010000011.1, read as the reverse complement.
TTAATGTTAAATATAAATCAACTGCAATCCCAATGGAATCGAATCCTAATCCAATATTAGCAGTTGTTGCGGGTACAATAATTTTCATTTTTATGCCTCCAACACAGGATAGATTCTAACTGCTTCTACACCGTCTACTTGTTGATATGCGGAAACTTTTTCTTCTAACTCAGCTTCTGAAATTTGAGTAAATCTTGTTAATACTGCTTGATTTGGTAACACAACTCCGTCAAACTCTTCTGGTTTACTTGTTTCAATTACAACAGCATAATCTTTTAATGGAGCTGTTGTTGTATGAACTTTAGTCGCTTCTGTCAATGGTTCAAACGGAACTACTTGAGCGTTACGATTTTGTTGCGTTGCAATCATCATGACATCAGCTACCACACTTGTTGCAGTTGGATGTGAGCCTGCACCTTTTCCGTATAGTAAAATTTCTCCTAAAGCATCACCTGTTACAGAAATGGCATTATTTTCATAAGCAACTTGAGCTAACAAGTGGTTTAAACTTACAAAATAAGGACGTACTTCTAAGTATACTTCTTCACCATTTGCGACAACACTTGCCAATAATTTAATCGTATAGCCTGAAAGTTTAGCTAATTGTAAATCTGTTTTAGTCACTTGTGTAATACCTTTTTTAGGAATCGCATCGAATGAAACATTTGTTCCAAATGCTAATCTTGTTAAAATGATTAATTTATAAGTAGCATCATAACCTTCTACATCACTTGTTGGATCTGCTTCAGCAAATCCTTTTTCTTGAGCTGTTTTTAACACTTCTTCATAAGATAATCCTTGTTGGCTCATAGAAGTTAAAATAAAGTTTGTTGTTCCATTTACAATTCCGTAAATCGCTTCTACTTCATTACTTGAAACATGTTCTACTAAAGGTCGTAATACAGGAATTCCGCCCCCAACACTTGCTTCATAATATAAATACACATTATTTTCTCTAGCAATTTGAGATAATTCAACACCATGTTTTGCTAATAAATCTTTATTCGCTGTTACTACATGTTTACCTGATTCTAAAGCTTTCTTCACACAGTTATAAGCAAAATCCACTCCACCTAAAACTTCTACAATAATAGAGATTTCTTCATCATTTAAAATATAGTCTACATCCGAAGTAAATGTAATGCCTGAAATTTTATCGGCAAATAGTTCTGGTTCTTTTACAAGAGCTTTTTCAATTCGCAATGAAACTCCTGTTTTCTTTTCAATAGACATTTGATTTTTTGTCAAAATATGATAAACACCACTACCAACTGTCCCAAATCCTAATAAACCAATTTTTTCTACTTTCATCGTAATCCCCACTTTTTCTTTATGTATAAATATTGAAAAACCACAGCACACATTTTATAGGCGCCGTGGTTTATCACAAAGTCATTAATCTTGTAATAGTTCAAAAATTTCAATTGCGACTAAATCGATATCATCAAATTGGAATGTTTGTTTTGTCTCACAATCTTCTAACTCAAAGCTATCTGCTTCTTGATTAAATGTCACAACACATTTTTCAACACCATCTTTTTCAAAACGACGAATTTCAATATCCGTGCTTTGATCCGCCATTGTTTGTAGACGTTGCACAATCGCAACTAGTTGTGAAGGTTTCATGTTGCTTTACCCCTTTCAGCTTTCTTAATTTCTATTCTACCATAAAACTTTTTTAGATTATATGAAAATCCCTTTAAAAAACATACTTTTTTATAAATTTATTCAGGAAGTGTCCAATATAAATGAATAAGAGCTTGAGTTCCTAAATCGCCATAACCATCATCACAAACTGTTTCATATAATTTTCTTGCTTGTAAGGTGGCTGGTAAAAATAATCCCATTCTTTCAGATTCTTCCACTGCAATTCTTAAATCTTTTAAGAAATGCTTTGCAAAAAATCCCGGACTATAATCTTTCTTCAAAATCCTTGGCCCATAATTCGATAATGACCAGTTCGCTGCACTTCCCGCTCCAACTGTTTGTAGTACTTTTTCTAAATCTAATTCCGCAGCTTTTGCATAAACTAACATTTCAACTAAGCCTGTCATTGTTCCAGCAATCATAATTTGATTCGCCATTTTAGTATGTTGACCAGCTCCATTTGTTCCTTGTAACGTAATTGTTTTTGAAAAAGTCTCTAAAATTGGACGTACTTCTTCTAATACAGACTCCTTACCACCAACCATAGTTGACAATGTTCCGTTCTTAGCTCCTAAATCGCCACCAGAAACTGGAGCATCTAATGCCTCACAAGAAGATTTTTCAGCTTCTTCTGCAATTTTCTTCGCTAAAGAAGGCGTACTTGTTGTTAAATCAATGAGTATCTTACCTTTTTCTAGCCCTTCAAAAATTCCGTCTTCCCCAAAATAAACTTCCTCTACATCTGTTGGATATCCTACAATCGTTAACACGACATCAGACTGAGCTGCTACTTCTTTTGGAGTATTTGCCCATGTAGCTCCAGCATTGATAGCTATTTCTGCTTTTTCTTTTGTACGATTATAAACTGTAACTGGATAACCAGCGTTTAATAAGTGCTTCACCATAGAAGATCCCATTACGCCTGTTCCAATAAATCCTATTTTCTTCATTCTTCAGTCTCCTTATCATCATCATAGATTTTGAAGAAATTCATTTTTTCTAACCATGTTTTTGTATTTTCTTTATCATGTTGATAATTACTAATCGCATCTTGATAAAATGCTTCTACTTTTTTAGCAAAAGTTACAGAAGAAATTTCTTCTAATAATTGATTTTGTAATTCTTCGACTTGATGAGAAGTTTGATTGCGACATTCTAAATAAGTTAACACGCTAGAAGCAATATCTTCATCTTTTTCAAACAACATTCCTAATTCTGGTTTTGTAATAAATTGTTGTAAATAATCATTTTTCTTCGCAATAACTGGAATTCTATTCACTAAAGCTTCTAAATAAGTTAACCCTTGACTTTCAGACTCAGAAGCATTCACGTATAAATCTGCCATTTGATAATATTTAGACACTTGATGATGCTCCACTTCACCTGCGAACTGTACATAAGGTGTAATCCCTAAACGTTCCACTTGTTTTTCAAGTTCTTCTTTTTCCGGCCCTCCACCAACAATACAACATTTCACAGTTGAATCATTTTCTAAAATTGTAGGCATTGCATCTAATATCGCAGCAATATTTTTTTCTTTCGATAAACGGCTTAATGATAATAAGACTTTATCGTCTTTTGTGTATCCTAATTTTTCACGTAAGTCTGCTGAAATTTGTGGATTCATTTCTGGAATTTCAACACCTGTTGGAATTACTCGAACTTCTTTAGTAACTTCATAAGATAATAACTTATCTTTGGTCATTTGACTTGGTGCAATCACTCCACGAGTTTGATTACAAAAGTTTTTAGAAATATATGCCACATGACTTGGTCTTAAAATTTTTCCATTCGCAATATAGTGTAAATATTTTTCATACATTGTATGGTATGTATGGATTGTTGGAATCCCAAGCATTGCTCCTAAAATTTTCCCAAGTAGTCCTAAACTAAATTCTGTTTGCGTATGAATAATATCTAATTCGTATTCTTGAGAAACTTTATAAGCTTCAATAAAACCTTGAACAGCAATTCTTCTTTCTTTAAATGAAAACAATGGAATACTTCCCAAGCGAACGATATTCCACTCAGGCATCGTAGCATTTGGATCGGTTGTTGTAAAAATAATAACCGTATGTCCAAGGCGTTCTAATTCTTCTTTCAATACTCGAACAGAAGTAGCAACACCACTGACTTGAGGGAAATAGGTGTCTGTAAAAATCCCTACTCGCATAACTTCCTCCTTAAATATCTCTCTTTGTCTTTTTATTCGTTCTATTTTATTTTACACGTATCCCTATTATATACGATAGTCCAATATCTGTCACGGACTACAAAAAAATCGGTGTCAAACACAAGTGATAATGTCTCAATTAAACACAAGTAAAAAAAGGAGGACTTCTACACTTAGGCATACGAAGTCCTCCTTTTTATCAATAATCTAAATAGTCAGTATCTTTATCTTCTTCACATATAATTGATTTTTATTCATTTTTTAAGTTTCTATTCTATCAAATAGTTTGATAATCTCAGAATCCGAAAATCCTAAGGCATATAGTTTTTCAAACAATATTTTTGTTAGCCTGTTAAATTCTGATTTCTTAACTCAATTATTTTCTTCTCAGTTTCAATAACAAAAAATCCTTTACTTCCACGACTAACAATCAGCCCCTGTTTCTCAAGAACTTTTAATGCTTTTTGGACGGTTGCAGGATTATATTCTTTCCTCTCTACTAAAGTCCTTATGGGAGGCATCTGTTGCCCAGTACATACTTACCTCTTAAAACAGTTGCTCTTATCACAGATACTATTTATAAATATGGATACATATTCACTTAAACTTTTTATTTTTCCTTCCTCGTATAAATTTCCAATAAGCAGAATACGGAATAACCGTACCAAACAGAAGATAATATTTATTAGCAAACATATCTGCAACTCCTTTTGCATTGAAATGAACAGGAATTTTCTCTGGAAGAAATATGCAAATAATAAATATTACAACAATCATTAATGTCAACACCAAGATATCTTTTAACAGTCCATCTTTCATAACATTTTCCCTCCTTGAACTAAATAAAATTTAACTTGCTAACTTTTATATAAACTTTGCTTGAAATAACAAGTAAAGTAACTGATATTATCTGCAAAACTGGTATTATCGAAAGATTTAAAAACCAATTGAGAAGAATTGGTGTAATGAGTGCAATTATCCCGACAAGTCCAGATACAATAACAGGCATGCTCTGCTTTACAACCATCATCTCGCTTTCCCATTCATAATTTGGATACTTTTTATTTAAGGAAATTCCTATCACTGTTATAAAAATCGAATAACATATAGGAACAAATATTAGGTTAATAACTTGAATAAAGTTCATATCAAGTTTTAGCGTAAATGCAAATATGGAAATCATATACCCAATCAAATGAAGTGTAAGGTTTACAGCTATCTTGGAATTTAAAATCATTTTTACCTTAACAGGAGAGCTTTGCAAAATCCAAATGTTTTTTCCTTCTAAAGATATCGCTGAAGCTGCCGGGCAGCTGAGCGAGAACATAGATGCAATAAATAATGGAGCAAAATTTGAGAGATATTCATTTATATTTTCTATTCCTGAAGACTCTCCTATTTGTTCTACAGAATTAAAAAGTAAAAATATACTAAAAACACATAAAAGTATTACACCGAGGCCTGCATTCAAGACCGCCATGTACGAGCTTAAAAAGCGTCCCATTTCTTTTTTATACAAGGCAAGAAATATCGATTTTCTATTATAAGATTTTTTGTTATCAGAATATCTTGATGTTTTTTTAGCAAGAGTATTAAGCAATCCATACTTCATCGCAACAATTTTTACAAATATATAAAAAACTGCTGTTGAAAAAGCAATAAATAATCCCATTCCAATATACATTGGAAAATTTGTGTGTTGCACGAATAACCCGGATATTGGGTACAGTTCTGTAATTTGCTTAGAAAGCATGATCTCAATGCTGTCTTCATTACCTGATTTCATAGCTGACACTGCAATATATCCAATTATGCCTATCATTGCAAATGAAAAGATTAGAGCAATAACATTTTTCCTCTTAAAATAAGATGAAACAACAACAACAATCATTCCCATACATGCTGCAATGCACATAGGTATCAATGGAACAAGAATTATGGAGGTAAAATACAATATAATCTGTAATACATTTAAGCTTCCGTTTAACACCCAAACAATGCCCCCCGGAAGCATAAATATGAATCCTATTAAAAAGTTCAATAAATACATAAACATAAACTTGCTACTTATAATGTCTGAGCTTTTTAAAGGTAGCGATAAAAGCATTTCTATATCACGACTACCAAATAAAATTCCATTAGAATAAAATATTGTCAAAAATAATATTGAAAAACTTGATATCGCAACCATATAAGCCGGTATCAATTCCTGCTGTCCAACTTGTACCAGTGTTTTGGCTGTCATAATATTATAGACACAGCAAAATATAGCAAGAGTTATTATTCCAAAACTTGCAATAACAACAGAGCTTTGCTTTTTATTTCTCGGCTCTCTAATTTCGTTGATTAGAAAAAAATTTATCAATTGGGCTCTAATTAGTATCCAAATTTTGCTCATTATCTTGTACCTCCATGAAAAAAGTTTCCAAAGTTTTATCACCTTTAACTTCTTCTGTATTTCCGCTTGCGATTAACTTTCCATTTTTTATAATTGCAATTTTATTACATAGTTTTTCTGCAACATCCAAAACATGTGTTGAAAAGAAAATAGCTCCTCCATCTGACACGCATTCGTGCATTACTTTCTTTAGTAGAAAAGCTGCTTTTGGATCAAGTCCTACAAAAGGTTCATCTAAAATTAGTAACTTTGGAGAATGAACCAGTGCAGAAATAATCGCTGTTCGTTGCTTCATACCATGTGAATACGAAGATATCATCCCCGAAAGATGCTTAGTCATTTCAAATAAATCACTATATTTTTGAATTCTTTCTCTGCGTATTTCAGTAGAAACTTCAAATAAATCTGCAATAAAATTGATGTACTGAAATCCCGTCATATGTTCATATAAGTCTGGATTATCCGGAATATATGCCATCATTTTTTTACAAATAACAGGCTCCTTTTTAATGGAATGCCCATCAATCGTTATACTTCCATTCTCAAAATCATGAATCCCAAGTACGGCTTTTATTGTTGTAGTTTTTCCGGCTCCATTTGCACCAATGAATCCATAAATATCTCCAGACTGTACTGAAATGGATAGGTTATCAATAACTTTTTTGTCTCCATAAAATTTACTAAAATGATTTATCTCTAACATACTTTTACCTCCATTGACAATTTGTCAGTTATTCTTTGAAATAATACCGATAGCTTTTTTAGCATTAGCTATCGGAACATTATTGTTTTTACAAATATTCTATTCTTTTTCAATTGCTAAAGAGTTTTTTTGCATTTAAGCTTTGTTCAAGCATTATCTTAAATGCGTTTAAATAGTCATTGACAGACTCTTTTTTTGAATATCTTATACTTATGTTATTTGAAACAAAAACATAAGCTGTCATAAGAAATTCCGCTGTTTCAGACGGATATTTTACAAAAAGTGTTTTTTCTGATATTCCTTGGTTTATTATCCTTTCAAAATATATTGTCAGTTTTTCAATAATCTTATGAGATAACTTATCTATCATATATCGATTTTCTTCAAGATCAACTGTTTTTTGTAACGCTGTTCCCTCTGCTGAAATATTTTCCGAAGATATAATTGTGGTATCTATAAAAGCTCTAATTTTTTCAATGGCGGTTTTATCTTCATCATAGACAATAACATAAATATCTTTCAATAATTTATCTGAATATTGTTCTACAAGACAATATAAGATATCTTCTTTATTCTTAAAGTGATAGTACAGCAAGCCTCTTGATATATTTACTTTGTCAACAATATCCTGAGTTGTTGTATTAGTATATCCTTGCTCTATAAATAGTTGCATTGCAGCATCCATAATTTCAGCACGTCGTATTTCCGGTTCTTTCACATCTCGCATTTTATCCCTCCTATTTGAAAGAGTATCACTCAACTGACACTTTGTCAATTATGTTTTCTCATTTCTCTTGAATTTTGTCAAACACAAGTGATAATGTCTCAATTAAACACAAAAAGACTCTCCATAGCAATATCTACATTTCTATACAGAGTCTATTAAAATATTCATTTTTAATTTTTCAGTTTCCAAAAACCATTTTTTGAACTTCCGATATATTCTATTTTATTTTCTTCTCTTAATTTAGAAATATCTCTCTCAATTGTTGCTTTAGATACTCCTATAATATCTTTTAGCATACTTGAAGTTACATGATTATTTTCAGCTATCAATACCAAAATTTTATTTCTTCTTTCTGAAATGCTCAATTTTATATTTTGACCATCATTTTGACCATCATTTTGACCATCATTTTGACCATCATAATTTCGATTAAATAAAGTAACAATTACTCCATTATTAGAAATATAGTACTCTGGATTCTTATTAAAATCAGCATAGTCCTCAAAGATTCTTCTAACTCCTGAAGCATAATTTTCTATAACCTCAATTTTATCTAATGTATTTACAATTATTTTATTTCTTTTTGCCACCATTCCCATTTTAATGTTTTCAAGCGTTAATCCATCAGGTAAACTACCAGGAGAAAAAATTTGAACTCTATCATCATAAAATTCAACCTTAATATCTCCACTTAACGTATAATCTCGGTGGCAATAACAATTTACGATAGCTTCTCTTAATGCTCTCTCCGGAATATCTAAATATTCTTCTCTATCCGTTTTTCCAGAAATTGTAATTCTTTTTCTATTCGATAAATTTGAAAAATAGACTATTTCATCTAATTGTTTTATAAGTGATCCTGTAAATTCTTTTTTATCAAGAAATACACTAACATCTGTTCCTTGAAACACTGCAAATTTACTAATTGTAGGATTTTGATCACTTAAAAGTAAAGCTGCATTATTATATCTATTATCTTTTCCAATTAATGATAAAGCATATACATCAAATTTAATTCCTTTTTCTTGGAATCTATTTTCAATATATTTAAAAGTCAAATCATTTGCATCAATACTTATTGATTCAAAATCATTTGAAGAGTGTTGTCGAATCATCCTTTGTATTTCTTCAAAGCTAGCTATTCTTTTTGTTCTACCTATTCTTATATAAACACCTTTAGAATTAAATCCTTCTCCATCTTTATAAAAATATGGTTTATCTTTTCCTTCTAAGATTTTAATTTTAAATGGCACTTGATTTGGAAACACTTGAATTAAGTTAGAAACATCTGGATTAAAAGCATTAAAAACCCAATTTGATATTAATTGTTCCCATTCTTGTTTTTTGTTAGCTATTAAAGTTTTATTTAGAGAGCCATCATCATTTACACCTAAATATATTTCTCCTCCTTCACTATTTAAGAAAGAAACTATTTCTGCTTTTAACTTACTATGCTTATCTGGAATATCAATTTTATATTCAATTTTACTACTTTCCATATTTCCTCCTCTTATTCTATCCAAATTAAGTGTAAATCTATATGTTTATTTTACCACAAAAGAATATTAACCAATAGTAACTCTCCACGATTTTGATAATATATTAAGCTACGAAAAATCATCAGAACTCGCATTTCTATGATACAAAAACAGACTTCCCATAGTAGCTCTAATAATAAAAGCCAAACTGGCTTTTATTATTGGAAAATTTGAGACCAAGGCTCAAATTTTAGCCATGAAACCGCAGGTTTGCTGGCGTCCCCAGCTACTATTCCCAGGGAAGTCTATTAAAAACTTCAAAAACGATAATTAATAATACAAAAATATTGTTTCTAACCTTCTCTACAACGAAATATCATGAAACCTCGAATCTCATATGATACAAAACCAAAGACTTCCCATAGTAGCTCTAGTAATAAAAGCCGATTTGGTTTTTATTACGGGAAAATTTGAGACCATAGGCTCGAATTTTAGGCATGAGACCGGAAGGGCTGCTGCCGTCCCTAGCTACTATCCCCAGGGAAGTCTAAAAAAATTAAAAATACTAAAAAAACTCTTCAAGCATCCCCACTGGAATCTCAAAGAGTTAACAAATCAATATTTCTTAAAAATTATTTTGCAGCTTCATAACGACGAGCTACTTCATTCCAATCAACTACATTCCAAAATGCTGCAATGTAATCAGGACGACGGTTTTGGTAGTTTAAGTAATAAGCATGTTCCCAAACATCTAATCCTAAAATTGGAGTTTTACCATCTGTTAATGGGTTATCTTGGTTTGGAGTAGAAACTACTTCTAATTCACCATTTGAAACAACTAACCAAGCCCAACCTGAACCAAAACGAGTTGCTGCTGCTTGAGCAAATGCTTGTTTGAACGCATCAAAACCACCGAATTTTTTATCGATCGCTGCTGCTAATTCACCAGTAGGTTGATCCCCACCATTTGGTGAAATTACTGTCCAGAATAAGCTGTGGTTTGCATGTCCACCACCATTGTTACGAACAGCTCCACGAATATCTTCTGGTACAGATGCTAAGTCTGCTACTAATTCTTCCACGCTTTTTTCAAATAAAGCTGGGTGTTTTTCTACAGCTGCGTTTAAGTTTGTTACATAAGCATTGTGGTGCTTATCATGGTGGATTTCCATTGTTAAAGCATCCACGTGAGGTTCTAATGCAGAGAACTCATACGCTAATTTTGGTAATTCATAAGTCATAATTAATTCCTCCTATATAGTACAGTTATACGTACTGTTTGATATTTAAAGAATAACACTCTTTGATATGTAAACGCAATTTTTTTGCTTACTTTTTTATGATTTTTCTATTATTTAACGGTTCTCTTTTTAAAATCCTTAAAAACTATGGTATAATAACAACGCTTCAAATTAGATTATAGAAAAGAGATGAAAACATGAAATTTACAGATTATCAATTACAACCATTTTTACAACAGGCATTAGAAAAATTATCATTTTCTACTCCAACTAAAATTCAAGAAAAAATTATTCCTCTATTATTAAAAGGAGAATCTGTAATTGGTCAATCCCAAACAGGAAGTGGAAAAAGTCACAGTTTCTTATTACCACTGATTCATAAAATCAACCCAGATAAACAAGAGTTACAATTAGTTATTACTGTTCCAAGTCGTGAACTAGCCGAACAATTAGTACGAGTAACTTCTCAATTAATTGAAGAAGCTCCTACTCCTATTCTTTTAGAAAAATGTGTTGGGGGAACAGACAAGCTCCGTCAAGTTCAAAAATTACAACAAACTGCTCCTCATATTGTCATTGGAACTCCAGGACGAATTTTCGATTTAATGCGAGAAAATGCTCTACTTGTTCAAACGGCAACGATGATGGTTGTTGATGAAGCTGATATGACTTTTGACTTAGGATTTTTAGAAACCGTCGATGAAATTGCTTCTAGAATGCCGAAAGATTTACAAATGTCAGTATTTTCTGCAACAATTCCAGATAAAATTAAACCATTCCTTAAAAAATATCTTGGAAATCCAAAAATTATTCATGTAGAAAATAAACAGCTAGTTTCTCCAACGATTACAAATCAATTATTAGTAACGAAAACACAAAATCCATTAGAAGTATTATTTGAATTGATTACACTAGGACATCCATATTTAATGTTAATTTTCGTAAATACAAAACAAAAAGCGGATGAAGTTACAGCATTTTTACGTGAGAAAAGTTTAAAAGTTGCAACCATTCATGGAGATATTCCTGCTCGTGAACGTCGTCGTGTGATGAAGCAAATTCAACAAATGGAATATCAATATGTAGTAGCAACAGATTTAGCTGCTCGAGGGATTGATATTGAAGGAGTTTCTCATGTTATTAATTTAGAAATTCCTAGTGAATTAGAATTTTTCATTCACCGTGTCGGTCGTACGGGTAGAAATGGTTTAGCAGGACAAGCCATCACTTTCTACACACCTAACCAAGAACAAGCCATCCAAACGCTTGAAGCAAAAGGAATCTCTTTTGAAACAATGGAATTAAAAAATGGCGAATTAGTGGAAAGTTATGACCGTTCTCGCCGTGAAAAAAGAAAAAATACCCAAAGTTCTGACTTAGATCCTCGCTTAAAAGGTATGATTAAAAAAGCGAAAAAACATGTTAAACCTGGATATAAGAAAAAACTAACTCATGAAATTAAACAAAAACAAAGAATGGAACGAAAAAAACAAAATCGTCAATCTGCAAGAAAGAAAAACAGTAAATAATAAGAAAAAGAGCTGGAGAAAAATTCTCTAGCTCTTTTATGATGGTCGATTATTTTTTAAAAATTCTCGAATACCTAAAACCCAATTAAAGGAAGTTGCTAAAAAGATGAACTCCCCTGGTCCAATAAAACGAATTCCTAATAAATCAATGAATGTATAAATTAATACAGGTAAAACAGCTGCACCTAGAACTACTTGCCAACCAATCGGTTTTGGGAATCGAATAAATACTTTCATAAATAATACAGCTATTGCTTTCACTATGAAAGAAACAACCCATAGAATTATGAATAAGTAAACCGTATTAAAAAGAAAATACATCACAAAAACAATCAATAAACTTAACCAAATATTTTTTTGGAAAGTACTAGCAATATCTTTGAAAAATGATTTATTCATATTTTCTAACTGACTCAACTCAATTTTTTGATGATTGATATTCGTTTCTAAATAAAATCCATCTTTTAATAAAGCAAATACAGGGATTGTGGAAGATGTTTCATTTAACAAATCTTCACTTGTTGTCTTTCCACTTTCATCAAAGACAAATATCAAACTATCTGTTTTATAAACAAAGCCTTTGTTCTTTTCTTGAGTAATTAATTGCTGATTTTTCACTTCAAATTCTGGTATTTGTTGACTAATCTCTACTAAATCCTGCCCTAATGAGTGAAATAATCCAGCCATTTGAATCATACCTGGTAACATTAATATTAAAGTTAATAAGAAAAATACACGCTTTGAGGATTTCATTGGTTTTGCAATAATTTTCCATAATTGTGTTGGATTAAAAATTGCTATCCTCAAAAATTCTTTTATCGTCATTTGATACACTCCTACAAATTGAACTGTTGTGTATAATCTAACACATTTCACTTCATACATGCAAGAAATGCCCTTTATTTCAACACTATCTTTCCTATTCAAAATTTAATTTCATTTTCAGTTTAATTATTAGACTTTTTTTCCGTTATATTTTACACTGGAAAAGAAATCTGAACTAGGAGGCATTCATTATGCAAGAACAAAAAGTATTAATTACTTTTTTTGGTGCAACAGGTGATTTAGCAAGTCGTAAATTATACCCAGCACTATTTCGTTTATTTCAAAAAGGATTTATTCGCAATCATTTTGCGGTCATTGGTACAGCTCGACGCGAATGGACTGACGAATATTTTCGCGAAGTTGTTATAAAATCTGTCCAAAGTTTAACAGAAGATTTAACTCAAGCAGAAGAATTCGCTAGTCACTTCTACTATCAAGCGCATAATGTAACGGATACTCATCATTATGTGGTATTAAAAGAATTATCTAAAAAATTAGACCAACAATATGGTATTGAAGGAAATAGAATTTTCTACTTAGCAATGGCTCCTTCATTTTTCGGAACCATTACTCAACATTTAAAAGACGAAGCTTTATTAACAGAAAACGGATATAATCGTTTAATTATTGAAAAACCATTTGGGAAAGATTATGAATCTGCTCAAATTTTAAACGAACAATTACGCCATTCTTTTGATGAAAATCAAATTTATCGTATCGACCACTATTTAGGAAAAGAAATGATTCAAAATATTACTGCTGTTCGATTTGCGAACCGTGTATTTGAAACAATGTGGAATCGTGATCATATCGATAATGTTCAAATTACACTAGCTGAACAAGTAGGTGTTGAAGAGCGTGGTGGATATTATGAAACAAGTGGTGCTTTACGAGATATGGTTCAAAACCATATTTTACAAATTTTAGCATTAGTCGCTATGGAGCCACCTCAATCATTTGAAGCAGTTCGTCAAAATAAAATTAATGTATTAGAACAATTGCGTCACTATTCTCCTGAAGAAGTTTCTAAAAATTTTGTACGTGGTCAATATGGCCCTTCTTTAGATGGTAGCTTACCTGGTTACCGTCAAGACCAAAATGTTTCGGACGATTCTAATATGGAAACTTATGTGGCTGGTAAAGTCTTTATCGATAATGAACGTTGGAAAGATGTTCCATTTTATGTTCGTACTGGTAAAAACTTAGATTCTAAAACAACGGTCATCGATGTTATCTTTAAAGAAGCTGATTCACCTTTATTTGAACATGAAACAAAAGGGAAATGTGCTTCTAATAGAATTTCTATTCATATTACTCCAAAAGAAGGATTTTGCTTTATCATCAATTCAAAATCAGTAGGAAATACTTATGGACTTCAAACAAGCCATTTAGAAAAAATCTTTGATAAGAGTTTTGGAATTAATAGTCCAGAAGCTTATGAGCGTTTAATTTTAGACTGTATGGAAGGCGATATGACTAACTTCACGCATTGGGAAGAAGTTGCTGCATCATGGAAATTTGTGGATCGTATTCGTCAAGCATGGGATAATGAGTCATCTGTACAATTCCCTAATTATCCTGCAGGTTCATCTGGACCACAAGAAAGTTTTGACTTATTAGCTCAAGACGGACGTTGTTGGGTACAAAAATAGACATAACAAAAAGAGTTAGAGGATTTCCCCTAACTCTTTTTTAATTGAACTAATATAACGCTGTAGTACGAGCATGAGACCACAGGGCTGCTGCCGTCCTAGTACTACCCTAGTCAAGTCTATTCGTTAAACAAATTAATTCTTGTACATAGTCCCCAATTGTTTCAATTGTATTTCTCAATGGCTCATCTGTAGAAACATCTACTCCTGCAGCCTTAGCAAGCTCTTCTGCAGTTTTAGAACCACCCATTTTAAGAACTTCAACCCAATCCTCTGCTTTATCAGGATTCTCTTGAATCATTTTAGCAACTTGAGTTCCGATTGTTAATCCAGCAGAATAAGTATAAGAATATAATCCCATATAATAATGCGGCTGTCTCATCCAAGTTAATTCTGCACCCTCTGTTAACACCACAGAATCTCCCCAGAATTGTTCCAATGTTTGACGATAAATTTGGTTCAATGTTTCCGCATCTAAATTTTTACCTTCATCGACTAATCGATACACCTCTCTTTGATAGTGCGCTTCTAATAAATGCGTCACAAAATTATGGTAATAAGTTTTACCAATAATTTGCGAAATAATCCAACGTTTCATTCTAGCATCTGTTGCCTGTTGCAATAAATAATTTTCTACTAGTAACTCATTAGCAGTAGATGGTGCTTCAACAAAATACATTGATGGTCTAGATAATTGAATATTTTGATTTTGATGTGCTAATTGGAAATGTCCAGCATGTCCTAATTCATGTGCTAATGTCATCACATCATTCATACTTTCTGTAAAGAACATTAAAATAAATGAATTTGCTCCATAAGGGGACGCACAAAATGCTCCTGTACGTTTTCCAATTGTTTCCGCATAATCAATCCATCTTTCATCAAAGGCTCTCTTCATAATAGCTAAATAAGATTCACCTAATGGTTTTAACCCATCTAAAATATAAGCCTTTGCTTCTTCATAACTCACTTTTGGTACAAAATGAGGATCTACTTCTAATTTTAAATCTTCATATCTTACTTCATCTAACTGATAAATTTTTCCAATTAACCCAGCATAGCTTCTCATAATAGGCGCTAAATGTTCCATAATTAAATCAATTTGACGATTATATAATTCTCTAGAAACTTTTTGGCGATCTAGTAAATAATCAATAACTGAATCAAATCCTCTTAAAGTAGCCATTGTTTTTTCTTTTTGAACTTGAGCATTATAAGCAGAAGCTGTACTATGTTCATATTTACGTAATGTATTTGAAAATACTTCGAAAGCTTTTCTTCTGACACTTGTATCTTCATCTGACTCTAAACGTTTTTCAAAACTATTATATGTCATTTCAAATTCTTTTCCGTCTACTTCAAAATTAGGGAATTGAATATCTTTGAATTTTATATCATTGTAGTTTTGATAAGGGAAATCTAATGTATTTCCTAGTGCTGCTAATACAGATTCTACCTCTTTTGATAATAAATGTTGTTTATCTTCTAGTAATCTTTCCAGATAAATACTATTTTCTGGATTTTTTGAAGCTTCTGCTAATAACTCTTCCTCTAATTGGCTTAATTCTGGAGAGAAGAAACTTAATGTTGCATCGCATTCTGCGACTAGTTTTCTCGTTTGTGCTAAACGATTTTGTGTTTCTCTGTCCTTTGTATTTGCATTGACTGCTAAACTTACATATTGAACAATTTTCCCACGTAATTCTAAAATTTCACGATAATCTGCTAAACTTTGATGAATAGCTTCTACTGTGCTCAATTGATTTTCAAAATTTTTATAAAAATTTTCTACCAATTGCTTATAGAATTCGATAGACTTTTTATAATCCTCTTCTGTTTTAAATAATAATGATAAATCCCATGTTTGTTCTACTGGAACTTCTGTTCTTTCTTTCATGTTACCACCTCTTTATAGAATAGTCCTATTTTAGACCGAATTAGAAAACCTGTCAAAATTATTTTCCAAATCACTTTCTCTAAAAAAAATCGAGGCTAGGAAATTCCTAGCCTCTTTCTTAATTGATAAAATTATAGTTTTACTACGTTAGCAGCTTGAGGACCACGTGCGCCTTCTTCAACTTCGAATTCAACAGCTTGGCCTTCGTCTAATGATTTGTATCCTTCTGATTGGATAGCTGAGAAGTGTACGAATACGTCACTTCCGTCTTCGCGTTCAATAAATCCAAAACCTTTTTCCGCGTTAAACCATTTTACTTTACCTTGTTCCATGAACATTTTCCTCCTTGTGCCAAAAGCACGGTTATTCATATTTCTGCTTGTGGTTCAAAAAGGAGTTCTTAAATATCCATTTCTTTCCCTAACAAAAACACTATAGTCAGTATAGCACATTTGAAAGCCTTTTACAAGTCTATTTCCGAACAAATTTAGAAAAGCTCTCAAATGATTCCTTAATAAAATAATGAAAAGAGTGAAAAAATACGAAAAATTTTCACCCTTTTCATTGAAAATGTTATGGTTTTTCAGATAATTGTTTAATTTGTTGCTCTAATTGTTCAATTTTCAACTCTTGCTGTTGCATTTGTTCTTTCAATTGAATAAACTCTTCTCTATAAGCCTCAATCGGTATTTTTGTACGTTTAGATACCGTATTAAATAAATAAACGACTCCAAATAAAACAATAATGATAAATAATAAATAAAGCCAACTTGTATTTTTACGTGAATATTTTGCAAATGAATCACCTAATTCTTTCAATTCACCATTTTGTGGACTTAGGTTATGTTTAGTCATTTCCTTCTATCCCCCTTCATTTCCATTTGTCATAGGAAGTATACCATAAAGTTTAAGAAAACGGTAATTCCTTGGATAATTGTGTCATTGTTTCAAATCTTTCGCCAACTAAACCTTCATCACAGACGACAATAAGGATATCTCCAGGTCGTATAATTGTATCACCACGAGTAATTTCTTCTTTTGCTCCCCTTCTTACTGTTGCAATAACAATATCTTTTGGCCAAGGAATATCACGAATCATTTTTCCAACCAATGGACTTTCTACCATAATCGGCACTTCAAATGTAGTTCGTTTTCCTTTTCTTTCATGTGGATGTTCAGAATCCAAGCGTTCCGCTAAAATTTCATAAATAGGACCCATTTTTAAGAAATCTGCTACAATATACGCTGTTAATGTACAAATTCCTAATGGCATTAATTGGTTTAATCCTCCAACCATTTCTGTTACTAATAATAAAGCTGTTAAAGGAGCTTTACCAATTGCTGAAAAATACCCCGCCATTGCAAAGAATACAAAACTTACTCGTAAACTAGGATCTACTCCAAAGAATTGAATCAAAACTTCTGCATAGACTAACCCTAATAATGCACCTAAAGAAAGAATTGGAAGGAATATCCCACCTGGCAATCCTGTTCCATATGAAATCATTGAATAAAATAAACGAAGAATAAATAAGAACGCTAAAAATTGAACGGTATGATTTTCTTGAAGCAACTCTAAAATCATTTCCCCACCCCCACCTAAGACATGAGGATTCCATAAACCTAGTGGAATAATCGCTATAAAAGCAACCATACAGTAGTAATAATTTGGAATAAACGGAAATAATTTCCCATAAATCGCTGGTAATTGCAATGTATAATGATGATATACCCAGCCAAATAATCCTAAAACAATTCCTAATACAATCACATATCCATAATGCGTCATTGGAAATAATTGATCATTTCCTAAATTTAATGAAGGACGTGCTCCAAAAATATTTAACGATACAAAATTCGAAACGATAGCAGCTGTTAGCGTAGTCAAAGCCACTAATGGACTAAATGTATGATGAACTTCTTCTAATACAAACATTAAACCAGCTATTGGAGCATTAAAAGCAGCTGCTAAACCAGCCCCTGCACCACTGGAAATAAATATATTTTTTTGAACTCGATTACTCTTCAACCCTTCAGCTACTCCTTGAGCCACAGAAGCTCCTAACTGAATAGAAGGGCCTTCTCTACCTAGTAATAATCCTGATCCAATCGAAATGGATCCTGCCACAAATTTTTTCCAACAGACAGACCACCAATTCATGTCCATCTTGCCTTGTAATTGTAATTCTACTTGTGGTATCCCACTCCCTTTAATATCTGGATCACTTTTAACAATTTGACCTAAAATCACAGCCATCACCATAGAAAATAGGAACCATACCGGAATCCATTGAGGAAATTCTTGTAAATATGAATAAACCGTAACAACACCTTCTAATGTTTTCCCAAGAAATAAGCGGAATAAACTTACCGTTGTTCCAACTAGTATTCCTATAATAGCCCCTATTGCAATATAACTACTCTTTCCAAATTGTTTACTATTAAACAATCCCACTTTAAAACATCCTTTCAATTTCTAATTATTTCTATTATACCAAATTCCATTAGAATAAAAACTGTAAATCTGAAATGACTATAAATTTCTGTATAAAAAAAGCAGACACTTATTACAAATGTCTGCCTTTCCATTATTAAGCTTCTTGATTGAAATCTGCTTCGTCTAATTCTGCCATTAATTGATATAATTTTTCTTCTGTTAATGCATCTTTTTCATCTTTTTCGAACACTCGAATAATTTTTCCACGGTGCATCATCATTAAACGATTTCCATATCTTAAGGCATCTGATAAATTATGCGTAATCATTAAAGCTGTTAATTCTTTTTCTTCAATAATTTCCTTTGTTAATTGCATAATTTTGCGTTGTGTTTTTGGATCTAGTGCAGCAGTATGTTCATCTAGTAATAATAATTCAGGAGTTCGTAATGTAGCCATTAATAATGAAACTGCCTGTCTTTGTCCACCAGATAATAATCCAATTTCTGCATCTAATCGTTCTTCTAATCCTAATTGTAAAGGAGTTAATAATGCTTTAAATTGTTCTAATTCTTCAGCAGTATATCCTTTTTTCAATCCACGTTTTAGTCCTCTTCTTAAAGCTAAAGAAAGATTTTCAGCAACTGTCATACGAGGTGCTGTTCCTTGTAAAGGATTTTGGTAAACACGACTAATATATTTTGCTCTTTCGTATTCAGCTGTATGTTCAACTGCTGCTTCTCCCATGTAAATATGTCCTTTATCTAATGGAAAACTTCCTGAAATGGCATTTAAAAAGGTTGATTTCCCTGCACCATTTCCCCCAACAATTGTAATAAAATCCCCTTTATGAATTGTTAAGTTAATATCGATTAATGCATCATGACTTCTATTTGTATTTGGGTAAAATGTTTTATGAACATTTTCAATTCTAATATCCATCTTCTACCTCCTATTGTACACTTTTACGATGACTAATTTTATAAATCGCTTGTTTAATTTGTGGAATTGTTAAGCAAATGGCGATTAATGCTGCAGATAATAATTTGAAATCATTTGGATCAAAAATATTTAATCGTAAAATAGATGCTTGTAATAAACGATAAATAATCGAACCAAAAATAATACATACTAATCTTCCGACAAATGATTCATCTGCAAAAATAACTTCCCCAATAATAATCGCTGCTAAGGCAATAACAATTGTTCCTAAACCAGAGTTCACATCTGCATAACCATTATTTTGAGCTAATACAGCTCCAGCCATTGCAATTAACGCATTGGATAACATTAATCCAAATACTGTCATTTGATTCGTGTTAATTCCAAGTGAAATAGCCATTTTTTCATTATCCCCTGTAGCAATTAATGCTTGACCAATTTCAGTTGCGAAAAAGACATACATCGCTACGATTAGAATTCCAACAAATACAATTCCAATTAAAATAATATCAAAATACTTCGGTAATTCCATTCCCTCTAAAAAACTAAAAATCGTTTTATAATTTAATAAGGATAAATTTGGACGACCCATAATTCTTAAATTCACAGATAATAAGCCTGTCATTGTTAAAATTCCGGCTAATAAGCTAGGTAATTTACATACAGTAATTAAAAATCCTGTAACATATCCTGCTAAGGCGCCTACAAACATCGCAATAAATGTCGCCAAAAGGGGATGTACACCATGTTGAATACACATGACACAAGTTGCTGCTCCTAATGGGAAGCTCCCTTCTGTTGTCATATCTGCAATATTTAAAATTCTAAAACTAATAAATAAACCTAATGATAAAATCCCCCAAAGTATCCCTTGAGAAATCGCTGAAATAACTAAATCCATATTTTCCTTCCTTTTCTGTCAAATCTATATGTATCAAAATCCCTTAGATAACTATACCTTATCTAAACAGTATTAGCTATCATTATATGTCATTTATTTTATAAATCATTGAGGGAAGAGAACTTTCTATCCTCTCCCTCAACAATAATGTTTAACTCTCTAGACATTTGTTTTAATTATTTTTTAGCAGTAACTTTTTGTGCTTTTTGAGCAATATCTGATGGAATTGTAATTCCTAATTCTTTCGCTTTTTCTTCATTTAAGTAGATGACACCTTCATTTGCTAATTTAATTGGTGTATCAGCTGGTTTAGCACCTTTTAATACTTCTACTACCATTTTAGCTGTTTCCACACCAATTTGGTATTGGTCAACCCCTAAACCTAATACTCCACCGTCAGCAACCATTGTATCTGCTGATGGGAATACTGGAATTTTTTTAGCATCTGTTGCTTTTACAACTGTTGCCATTGCGCTAGCAATTGTATTGTCAATTGGAATAAAAATTGCTTCTACTTGGCTTGCTAAGCTTTCTGTTACTTGTTGAATATCATTTGTATTTGCAATTGTTGCTACTTTTACTTCAAATCCTAAAGCTTTAGCATCTTCTTCTGCTTGTTTAGCTTGTTTTACTGAGTTATCTTCACTTGATGTATATAAAATACCAACTGTTTTTAATGTTGGAACCACTTGTTTCATAATTTCTAATTGTTGTTTAATTGGTGTACGGTCACTAACCCCAGTAATATTGTTTCCTGGTTTTTTCTCATCTTTAATTAATCCTGCTTCTACTGGATAAGTAATCCCACCCATTACGATTGGAATATCTTTAGTTACATTTGCTAAAGATAATGTTGCAGGTGTTGTAATCCCAACAATAACATCATTTTTATTAGAAACTAATTTTTCACTCATTGATGCTAAGTTACTTTGGTCCCCTTGTGCATTTTGGAAATCAATTTCTAAGTTTTTACCTACCTCATATCCTTCTTTAACTAATTCATCTTGAATCCCTTGATAGATTGCATCTAAAGCTGGGTGGCTTAATAATTGTAATACGCCTAATTTCACTTTTTTATCTTGAGTTGTTTGTGCTACTTGTTGTGTATTCGTTGTTTTTTGTGATGATTTTTGAACAGTATTGTAAATCAATGACCCTAATAATACTACTAATAATACTAGTGAAAATCCTAAAATTCCTTTATTTTTTTTCATAATAAATTCCTCCAATATAAATAAATCTTTTTCGAATGAACTCGATAAAGAAAAAGAGACCATTTCTGGTCTCTTAATACAAAAAGACCACGTAGGTTCATTTTTATGAGAATCTACGTGGTCGAGTTCATTCATGTTTAAATTTCCACATAGATACAATTTCACGTCAATGAAGGTTGTATCTATATGTACAAAATGTACGTTAAGAACAACCTGTATCTAGTGGCTTTGCCAACGAGTATTTAATTGTAATACTAATACTTGGTTCATGTTCCTAACTCCTTTTCGCTTGATGTCGTTATTATGCACTGATTCAAATCAATTGTCAACAACTTTTTATATTTTTTTATCCCCAATTCTGTAACAATTTTGTAACATATTGAAAATAAATGAAAAATATGATAGGATATTAAAGGTAAAAATAATTTTTTCACAAAAAGGAGAATAGAAATGAAAAAAAGTCTTATGGCTAGTTTAGCTTTCGCATCAGTTCTATTATTATCCGCTTGCGGAAGTAGTAGTACTACAAAAACAACAAAGGAAACGACTAAAACAGAAGCTGTTGCAAGTGCATCTGCTCAAAAATATGCAGATCCTTCAACATTAAAAGACAGCTATGATGTTATCATCGTTGGTTCTGGTGGTGCTGGTTTATCAGCTGCTATCCAAGCTAAAGAAGCTGGTAAAAACCCAGTTATCTTAGAAAAAATGGCAACAGCAGGAGGAAATACAACAAAATCTTCTGCAGGGATGAATGCATCTCAAACTAAATTCCAAGAAGCTGAAGGTATTAAAGATTCAAACGATAAATTCTACGAAGAATCTTTAAAAGGTGGACATGGAACAAACAATCCTGATTTATTACACTACTTAGTAGACAACTCTGCTTCAGCGATTGATTGGTTAGATTCTATGGGCATTACATTAAGTAACTTAACAACAACTGGTGGTATGAGCGAAAAACGTACTCACCGTCCTGCTGATGGTTCAGCTGTTGGTGAATACTTAGTAGCTGGATTATTACGTAATGCTTCAGAACGTGAAATCCCATTATTCGTAAATGCTGTTGTAAACAAAGTGAATGAAAAAGATGGAAAAGTTACTGGCGTTAACGTAACAATCGACGGAAAAGAAAAAACAATTGCTTCAAACGCTGTTGTTTTAACAACTGGTGGTTTCGGTGCAAATATGCAAATGGTGACTGAATACAAACCCGAATTAAACGGATTTGTAACAACAAACCAAAAAGGTTCAACTGGTGACGGTATCGTATTAGCCAAAGAAATCGGTGCTGCAACTGTAGATATGGGAGAAATCCAAATTCACCCTACTGTTGAACAATCAACTTCAACATTAATTTCTGAATCAGTTCGTGGTGAAGGTGCAATCCTTGTTAACCAAGACGGTAAACGTTTCTTCAATGAAATGGAAACTCGTGATAAAGTATCTCAAGCAATTATCGGATTACCAGAAAAATATGCATACTTAATTTTAGATAATGCATTAACTGATCGCGCTAAAGCTGTTAAATTCTATCAAAAACGTGGTTTAGTAAAAACTTCTGATACTGTAGAAGGTTTAGCAAAAGAAATTGGTGTACCTGCTGAAAACTTAAAAGCAACTTTAGAAGCTTGGAACAAAGCTGTTGCTGATAAAAAAGATAGCGAATTTGGTCGTTCAACTGCTATGGATCACGACTTAACAACTGGTCCATTCCACGCAATCAAAATCGCACCTGGTATTCACCATACAATGGGTGGTTTGAAAATTAATACAAACGCTCAAGTATTAAAAGAAGACGGTTCAGTTATCAATGGATTATACGCTGCTGGTGAAGTAACTGGTGGAGTTCACGGTGCTAACCGTATCGGTGGTAACGCTGTAGCTGACATCATCATCTTTGGACGTCAAGCTGGAGCACAAGCTGCTGCTTACGTAAAATAATGAAAATATCAAAAAAGGTTGCCTATATTGGCAACCTTTTTTAATCCTCATCCTTAATATCAATATCTTCCGGAATCGGTTCATCTAAGTATTTTTGGTATTCTTCAATCATTTTTTGACGTTGCTTTATAAAGAAATCAAATTGAGATCGATTAATGAGGACTTCATCATCGACTGTAATCGTAGAAATTTGTTTTTCACGAATTAAATATAATACATACGCAATATCTACTTCTAAATATTCCGCAATACCTTCAATTGTTTGATACATCTTTTTTTCTCCATAAATAAAAGTAACAGTTCTTTTTCAAACTGTTACCTTCTCTTCTATCCTAATTTTTCTACTAAACTTTTTGCAAAAGCTTCAATATTTTTCACATCTTCTTCTTCCGCATTTAAATCTACTAATACATTTTCTGCACCTTTTGTTGCACCTGTTTTAGCAAATTGTTCATCAAAATCTAATACTGATTGACAGAATTTATCATAGAATGTATCTCCAGAACCTAATGCTCCATAGATTTTTCCACTTAAATCTTCTTCTTCTAATTCTTCATAAAAATCAACGATTTCATCTGGTAAATCACCGTCTGTACCATAAGTGTAAGTTGCGACTACACAAATATCATAGTCATGAAATTCATCAGCTGTAGCGGAAGTACATTCTTTAATATCTACTTCTACTCCTTGTTCTTCTAATGATTCTGCTAAAATATCTGCAATTTCTTCTGTGTTTCCTGTTAAACTAGCATATACAATTAATGCTGTTGCCATTTACTTCACTCTCTTTCGTTTCAATTGATTTTATTATACCAAAAGAATTCCTCAAGAGATAGTCATAAGAAAAGATTTCTTATGTCATTTTCATACATCTTTTCAGATAAAACTACCTTCTATAGCATTTTCTTTTTATTTTCACTCTTTTTTTGTTATAATTTTATAATAACTTTTTACAGAATTGAGGAAATAACATGAACGCTACACAACGATTAAAGCAGGCAGAAAGAGGAGCTATCCTTAGCATCATCACCTATATCCTACTTTCCACTAGTAAGTTAGTATTTGGAAAATTATTTTTCTCTCAAGCACTCTTTGCAGATGGTTTAAATAATTTAACAGATGTTTTATCTTCCGTTTTAGTATTTGTCGGATTAAAAATTTCACAAAAACCTGCTGATAAAAATCACCCCTATGGACATTGGAAATTTGAAACTATTGCGAGTTTAATGACTTCTTTCATTATGTGTATTATCGGGATAGAAGTTATTAGAAATGCTTGGCATATTATCATGAATCCAAATCCCGAACTTCCATCACTTATTACTGCTATAGTAGGATTTATTTCTGGTATAATGATGTATGGAGTTTATCGATTTAACCATTCGCTAGCTAAAAAAATAAATTCCATCGGGTTAAAAGCTGCAGCAAAAGATAATTACAGTGATGCTTTAACAAGTATTTCTACTTCCATTGCTATTTTTGCAGCAAGTTTAGGAATCTCATGGTTAGATGGAGTAATGGCTTTTATTGTTGGCATTATGATTTTAAAAACCGCATATGATGTTTTCAGCGAAAGTACCTTCCAATTAACCGATGGATTTGAACCAGAAGAAATGAAAGAATATAAACCTCTCATACTTTCCCACCCAGAAGTTAAAAGTATTGAAGAATTAAAAGCTAGACGATATGGTTCTAATATTTATTTAGATTTAACGGTTTGTATGGATCCTAATTTAACAGTTTGGAGAAGTCATGAAATAACAGAAGAAATCGAAATAGAACTTGCTGACCACTTCGGAATCAATTTCATCGATATTCATGTTGAACCTTATAAAAAAGCTAGAAATTAGGTATTTCCCTAATTTCTAGCTTTTTTTGTACTTTCTCCTAGTTTTACATGAACTGGAATCGTCGTTTTCATCTCACAAGGAACTTTATGGATTAATTTATCCAAAACACCCATCGAAACTCTTCCAGCTTCTTTAAACTGATATTCCACTGTCGTTAATGTTGGATTCATAAATTGACCAATTTCATATCCACCAAATCCTGCAATTGCAATTTCATCTGGTATTTTTCTTCCACATTTTTGAGCTGCTTTCATTAAAGCTACTGCAATATTATCAGTTGCTGCAATAACTAATGATGAAGTTGGATTCTCAAATAATTCTAATCCAATTTCCATTGCTTTTTGAGTAGAAAAATCTCCTTCTAGCTGCTCAATTTTATCGAAATCGTTCGCTCTTGCTCCAGAAAAAATCCCTTCTTTTCGAATAATTCCCACAGCATGATCTCGTTTAGAAACACCCACATAAGTTAATTCATGGTAACCTAATTCTGCAAGATTTTGAACTAATTCAAAACCAGCTTGGTAATCATCATGAATTACACTATGAATTTCATCATGCTCTTGCCCTACAATTACAACCGGGACTGGACAATTTTTAATTGCTGTAATATGTGCTGAAGTTATCTCTGTTGCTATTAAAATAATGCCCGCAACTTTATTTCTAGCAAAACCTTCAATCGCTTTTATTTCCCTTTTACTATCTTGTCTAGCATTATTTATTAACAAATCATAATTTAACTCTTCAACAACCTCATCACTTCCCATTAATGTTAGAGCTGTTGCTGCTGAATCGATTCTTGGAACAATAACACCAATCATCGAACTTGATTTTGCTTTTAAACTACGAGCAAATGGGCTTGGCGTATAATTTTCTTCTTTTATAACTTTTTCAATCTTTTGCGCTGTTTTTAAACTAATCGAACCACCATTTAAATATCTTGAAACGGTACTTTTTGTTACACCAGCCATTTTCGCAATATCTTGAATAGTCGCCAATCACTCCACCTACCTTTATAATGTTGTAAAATCGATATTAAATGCTTGTTTTACATCTTCTGTTACATCACTAATTGGAGTTTTTGAAACAAATTTTCCTTTAAAACTGTAACGATGAGAAGCTTGTAAATCATCACATGTAATTAAAGTGATTTCTGTTTTTCCTGGTACATCATAAATAACTTCTACTTGATAAGCTTCCACTAAATCAATACTAGTTGTTTCATATTCATATACATATTCCATATCTGTTAAATAGATTTTATCGCCAACTTTTAATTTAATTAATGGAGAAAATAATAAACGTTCATCTGAGAAATAGTGATGACTTGCTAATGCGTAATTACCTTCCCCCATTTTTTGTGTAGGCTTCATTGTTCCAGCTCCAGCTAATAATACTGGGTTAGAAATTCCTTTATAAATTGGTAAATTTAACTTTACACTTGGGACAGCAATTGCTCCTAAAGTTAAAAACTTAGAAGTATCCATTTTAGCTTTTACAACTGATTGTAAATCTAAAGGTTCAACCGTTGAAAAATCAAATTCTGCTTCTTGAGTTTCATTTTCTTTTACTTCGGCTGCGGTAACTTTACTTAATTGTTGCGTATGCTCTTGTTGGAATTGTGCTAGCATATACGAACGAATCGGACCAGCAGCAAATAATAATCCCGCAATAATAAACAATAGTCCCGCAACCCACAATCTCCAATTAGACTTTCTTTTTTTCTTTTTCATCTCATCTTTTCTCGTCATAATATTCTCCTTTAAACTTTTGTACTTACTAAAATCCAATATCCTTTATCCCATTGAATTCTTTCACAGTTACCAAATACTTCTTCCATTTTCTTTTGAGCACTTGGTGCTCCTTGTTTTTTTTGAATCACAATAACTAATTGACCATTTTCAGTTAAATAATCATATGCTTTTTCTAAAATGGTATGTACAACTGTTTTTCCTGCACGAATCGGTGGATTACTAATAATAATTTCATACTGAGTTTTCTTAACAGCATCATACAAATTACTTTCATGTATATCTACATTTTTAATGCCATTTTTTTGTGCATTTTCCGATGCTAAAACTAATGCTCGTTCATTGACATCAATCATTTCAATGGATAATTCAGGGTATGCTTTTCCATAAGCAAGTCCCATCGTACCATAACCGCAGCCAATATCCAATAAACTTGCCTTTTGAAACTGCTCAGGAATATCATAAGACTCAACTAATAATTCACTACCAAAATCAACAGTATGTTTTGAGAATACTCCATTATCACTTGTAAAAGAAAGAGTGTTTCCTTTCAAGCGATACGTCCAATGTTTTTGTTGACTTTTACTATCTGGATTTTTTGTATAATAATGATTTGTCATAAATTCTCCTTTATACTCTATAATAATTAACTATACTATTTCTTTTTCAAACTTCCAACACTTATGATTAAAATTTAATCATTCACTGACGATTTTTACAACCAAAAAACCCGTTGCTATTTCTAACAACGGGAAAAGGTTAGGAGGGTTTACTAATAAAAAATGTTGGGAGTTCATTTTTTATTTGGGAGAAGTAAACCTTAGGTGTTTTATTGGGTATGGCTGTATCATAAAGGTAAAATGTGAATTTTTTATGAATTTTTTGTAACACTTTTGTGAATTTTAACTTTTTTTATATTTTCACATCACTATATTCGTCATATTTTTTAAATAAATTAACGACATATGAACATGTTGGATGGATTTTCTTCTGATTTTCCCTAGCATAATTCGCTAATTTATCGACTAGTAATTTTCCAATTCCTTGACCTCTATAAGTTGGATCTACAAAAGTATGATCAGCAATCAATACATCTTCTTCAACTTGAAATGTAATTTCAGCATCCACTTCACCTACTGCATTATAATGTCTAAAGGCATTTTCTTCTTTTACAAATTCCATTCAACTCACTCCTTATATTAAAAACTAGGCTTTATTTTTTGATTTTTCTTGTAATCTTTTTACAACATCTAGTATACTCTGTTTTTCATAAAAATCTACTTGATTTTGAATTTGTTCTTCTTGTAAGTCTGTAAACACTCCACAAATATGATTCGCAACTAGACAAACTTCATCTAATGAAGATTGATATTGTTTCTTTAATCGTTTATCTTCTCCAACTAGAATAAATAAATCTCCTAATGAAATATCTTTTGGATCTACTTGAATCTTATATCCTCCATTAACTCCATTAACAACATCAACATAACCTTTAGAAGAAGCTAAACTCATCACTTTTCTAACAATAACAGGATTGCTACATGCATTATGTGCTAATTGTTGGCTTGAAAATCTTCTATCATGATGTACAGATAAATAGGTTAAACAATGAATAATCACTATAAAGTCGTTTCCCATTTCGATTCCTCTATTTAATTAATCCAAAAACATCATTTAATGCTTCTGCCATTGTTGGGTGAGTAAAGATTTGATCACGTAAAGCTGTATAAGGTAATTTTGCTTTAATAGCAGTTGCAATGATATTAATTACTTCATGAGATTCTTCCGCAAATAATGTTGCACCAACAATTTCATTTGTTTGTTCATGTACTAAAACTTTGTAGAATCCAACTTGGTTACCTAAAATTTTTGCTTTTGGAACAGCAGCCATTGGTAATTTTGCAACTTTCACAGGAATTCCTGCTGCTTGCGCTGCTTTTTCATTTAAACCAACACTTGATAATGTAGGGCTAATAAATGTTGAAGTAGGAATTAATGAACGTTCTTTAGTTGAGTATTCTTTATTTCCTGCTAAGAAGTTTTTCACGATTCTGAAGTCATCTAATGAGATAAATGTAAATTGAGGGCCTCCATTTACATCTCCTAATGCAAAGATATGTGGTTTATTTGTTTGTAAAAATTCATTTACTTTAATTGCACCACGTTCAGATAATTCAACACCAGCTTTTTCTAAGTCTAAGCCTTGGATATTTGGTTTTCTACCAGTTGCTACTAAAACAGCATCTGCTTCAAGTACTTTTTCTTCATCATTTTTAGCATAGTAAACTGTTGCTTTGTTACCTTCTGTTTCAACTTTTTTAACAGAAATTCCTAATTCAAAAGTAACGCCCATTTCTTCTAAACGTTCTTTAACTGCAGCAGAAACATCATCATCTTCACGAGGAATAAATGCATCAAATACATCTACTACTGTTACTTTTGATCCAAATTGTGCATATGTTGCTGCAAATTCTAATCCGATAAATCCACTACCAACAATAACAACTGATTCTGGGAATTCTTCTAAATCCATAATTGTTTCATTTGTATGAATTGGTCCTCCAACTTTCAATCCTTCAATTGGTGGGATGAATGGAGTACCACCTGTATTAATAAAGATTCTTTCTGCTACATATTCTTCTACTCCATTAGCTGTATCTACAGCAACTGTATGTTCATCTACAAAACGTCCAAATCCATCTACAATTGTTACATTAGGAGCCGAATTAACTTTTTGATAATTTGCTTGATTTAAAGCAGCGATTAAAGCTTTTTTCTCTTGAATTGATTTTTTATAATAACTAGCTGCATCTTCTTGACTATATTTTTTACGAGCTGCTGCAGTTGCAATTTTTTTAGTTGGGATACATCCAACATTAATACATGTACCACCGTACATTACAGGAGATTTTTCAATTAAAACTGTTTCTTCTCCTTGTGTTCCTAAGTAAGCAGCAATTGTTTTACCTGCTTTACCAAACCCGATAATAATATTTTTTACGTTTTTTGACATATGAATCACCTTTCTTTAAATGTAATATTTTTGATTACATTTAATATCATAAACCTCTTTTTTTATTTTGTAAATAGTTTTGCTTAAAAAAAATAAAAGTCTGATAAAACAGACTTTTATTTTCTACTCTACAGTATGTGGTTTATAAAATGTTCGATTGTCTAATCCAAAAATTCGTTCACTAAATTGTCCTGGTTCTGTCTTTTGTAAAGCTGATGTAATCATTGTGACACTCGCATCCATTAAGTCCACATGATGTAAAATTTCTGCTTCTAATAATAATGGACGAACTGGAGAACCATATTCTAATTTGCCATGATGAGCTAATACTAGATGTTTTAATAAAACAACATCTTCATGACTTTGATCAATATCTAATTCTTCACAGGCTTTTGTAATTTCTTCATCCATTAACACAATATGTCCCATTAATTTACCTTTTAAAGTATATTCAGTGCCAATTGCTCCTGATAATTCAATAATCTTACCAATATCATGTAGTAGAACACCCGATAATAATAATGAACGATTCACTTCTGGATATTGTTCTGCAATTGCTTTTGCTAAACGCAACATCGATAAAGTATGATAACTTAATCCTCCTGCAAACGCATGATGGTGACGTTTAGCTGCAGGATATTCAAAGAAATCTTGTTGATATTTCCCTAAAATTTTATGCACAATTCTTCTCATTGTTGGATTAATAATTTCAAAAAGAATAGAATTCAGCTCTTCTTCCATCTCTTCTCTTTTCATTGGAGCATGTTCTAAGAAATCTGAAACTTCATTTGGTTCGCCCATTTCTGGTCTAGAAAGACGTAAGCCAGTTATTTTTATTTGAGGCATTCCATTAAAAATTTCTCTTTTTCCAACTAAATAAACAATACTTCCTGATGAAAATCGTTCAATTTCTTCAGGAGTCGCTGACCAATATTTTCCATCCATTTGTCCGGACTTATCTTGGAATGTAAAAGCTAAAAACGGTTTTCCATTTTTTGCTAATCTCACATCAGCTGTTTTAATTAATAAAAACAATTCTAAAGATTCATCTACTGCATAATCATATAATTTTTTTACCATGAATTCCTCTTCTTTCTATCTTTGTAGCCTAATGAGGCTAGCAGGTGTTTCAGCAATCGTAAAAGGCTCATCATCTAATGAAAAATAGATTACTTGTACTTTACTTGAAAGCTCTTTAATTAATTGTAACATAATCTGTTTACGTTCACTATCAAAATTAACAAAACCATCATCAATTAAAATAGGTAATGCTATTTTTGAAGAAAGATTTTCAATAAATGCTAAACGAATACTGACTAATAATTGATCTAATGTACCTCTAGACAATTCACTAGCAAATAACCAGTTTTCATCATTCTTTTGCACCACTATTTTCAAGTTTTCCATTTGTATTCCTTGATATCTACCTTGAGTTAATCGATTAAAATAATGACCCGCTACCTTTATCACATCATTTGTTTGAGAAGGTAACTGTTTTTGTAAACTTTCTAAAATCCATTTTGAAGCATATAAATAACTTGCCCATTCTACTAATTGTTCTTCTACTTCTGCCTTCCATAATTCAAATTGAATTAGCTGTTCATGATATGTTCCATCTGTTGCTAGTTGTTGAATCTGTTGTAGTTTTTGTGCTTGTTCTTCTATTAACGACTGATTTTTTTGAAGAAGATTTAATAATGAGTGATGTGAACTCTCCATTTTTTGTTCTAGTTCTTCTTTACTTTTAATTGCTTCTAATTCTTCTAAATAATTCTGTAATTGTTGCTTTATCTGAGTATATTCTTGAATTAGTAGACGATTCCTTTCAAATGCTTCATCTTTTTGATAAAATTCTTCAACATTTTGAACATTAGCTTTCTTAAACATTGACATCTTTTGACTTTCTAAAAATTGTTTATCACTATACAGCTGTTGAATTTGCTCTTGTAATTTTAACCCTTCATTCATTTGAAGAATTTCTTTCTGATAAAAATTTTGAACTTCTTGAATTATTTTTTTCAACAGTTTCCATTCTAATTCAATTGCATTTGGAATAGCTTCCTTCTTCACTTCAAAAACCCACTGCCAGGTCATTTGTAATTGAGTTAATTCTTTTTCAATTTTTTGAAGTATTCCTTCTTTTATTTGTCTTTGTTCAATAAAATATCGAAGAGATTTTAAAACATCTCCTTGGTAAAGTTGTTCAACTGTAATATTTGAATCAGCATATCCATATTTATTTTTCCAACTAAATAATTCCAGAGAAATTTTTTCAAGTTTTTCTTTATTATTTTTTCTTTGTAAAGCATCCTTTTCTAATTCATCACTGATTTCTTCTAATCTTGCTGAAAAATACTCCTGAATTTGACTCGTATAAACAGATTTTTTTTCATACATCCAACTAGGTAAACTAATCATGACTCCAATGACTACTCCAATAGCTCTAAATACTGGATTTGATAGTAGTAAAATAGATGCAAGACTAGTCACTACTGCACTAAAAATCAAAACTCCCGTAATATTAAATCGATGATTAGTGGGACTTTGATTTTTAGAATGGTGATTGATTTTTTCTTTTTCCTCTTTTAGTCGATTCATTTTAGTATCTAATTCTATTTCTTCAAATTGTAAAGTTTTTTGCTGATTAATTTTTTCTTTTAACTGTTCAATTTCATATTTTGGGATTTCTAAAGGCATATTTTCATGATGAATATTCCATATTTCTTCTTCCTTTTGAATATTTTCTTGTAATTCATCTAATTCTATTTTCATTTTTTTTCTAAGCAAAATTTTTTCTTCTATTTCATCTTCCATTAAAGAAATATTTAGTAACTGAGACCATCTTGGATCTTCTTTTAGTAGCTGTTCACTTTGATGTCTCTTCTTCCATAAATGATACTCCTGTTGTAATTCATGAATTTGTTGTTCATTCCATTCATCATCTAAATGATTTCTTTCTAATTCATATTTCCACTCTGGATTCCAATTTTTTTCCTGATTAAAATTAATTTTTTTGCTGATTAGTTTCCATCTTTCATAGCTATTCCAATGAGACTGTAATAATTGAAGTTTTCTTTCTTCTTCCTGATTTTTTTGAATCATCAGCGAATTTCTTTGAATTTCTTGCTTAATCTCTTCAGATTTTTGAAGTGTCTCTTCATAAACATCATTATTTTTTGCTAATTCTTCTATTTTAACCATTTGTAAATCTAATTGATGTAATTGCTGATTAATGACTCTTTTAACAGCTTTAGGAGTAAAGATTGAGTCCGCTTGTTTTTGTAATCTTGTTGATAATTTCATCCATTCTTCGCTACCAGTTAAACTAACACTATAGAGAAATTGATCCATTTCCTCCATTGAAGAAAATTGAAATTGGTCTAATTGTTCTTTATTAAATCCAAAAACTTGTGCATATTGTTTTTCATCAATTTGAAAAAGCAATTGTTGCCATCTATCTTCGGATAAACTTTTTCCTGAAGTCGTTTCACATTTAAAACATTGCTTACCATTTTTAATATATCTTTCTATGAAAAGGGATCCTTCTAATGTTTCATCTAACCAAATTCGTCCTCCCATAATCCCCCCATTTTGAGGCTCATAAGAGTATTTACCAGAAACTTTCTTTGGAAAACCAAATAAGACATGTTGAATAAAAGAACGTAAAGTCGATTTCCCTGATTCATTTTTCCCTTGAAATATTTGTAATTGATGATGAAAATCCATTCGTACTTTTGACCATTTTCCATACCCAAAAATTTCAACTCTATTAATGTACATTTTCATCACCTACTTCCATATTTGTTTCAATTAAAACTTTCGCTCTTTGAATCATTTTATGTTGAAATGCTTCACTACTCATTTCTTTGGAAAAATATTTTGCCAATAGAGTATGTTGCATAGCAATATTTTGAATATCTTGCAGTCGGTTTAGATGACTTTCCTCATCCTCCAATAATTCAATGCTTAGTTGATTATTTCTTTTTAACTTCCTAAATTCGATATCCATTTCTATCAAATATAATTTTTCGTATTTCGTGGAAATTTCCTTTTGTAAAATTTCTTCTATCAATTTCAACCATGATTGATTAAAGCCTCTCTCTACTATTAGATTAAATTTTAACAAATAAATTTTATCACCATTCCATTTTTGGATTAAAATTTCTCTATACATCTGTGATACGATTTGTTCTATAGAATG
Source organism: uncultured Granulicatella sp. (assembly GCF_963528195.1). Classification (GTDB taxonomy): domain Bacteria; phylum Bacillota; class Bacilli; order Lactobacillales; family Aerococcaceae; genus Granulicatella. The sequence goes on along the minus strand of NZ_CAURVN010000011.1, from coordinate 3,958 downwards.
AACTTCTTCCACTAAAAATTCTATTTCCACCCATTCAATTGGATTACAAGAAACAAATTGTCTATTCATCGGTAAGTTTTTAGTTAAAGTAATTAGATAAAAACCTTTTTCGCCTATCTCTTTAAAATTTCGACCTTGAATCGTTCCAGAGTATGCAATTCTACCATTAGAATCTAAATCCATCGCTCGATGAATATGTCCTAATGCCCAATAATCATAATGAAGCTTTTCTAAATCACTGATTTTAAAGGGAGCATATGCTGCAGATGAATCGGATGCCGTTCGTGTTTGACCATGATACATCCCAATATGAAAATCCACTAAGGAATTTCTCATTGGAAAATGCATTGCCATTGACTCTGCTATCCATCTTGCATCATAACTAAATCCACTAATAGCAATACTTTCACCGGAAGAAGTTTTCAAGATTTCTGTTGAAACCTCTTCTTTAAATACTTTTACCCAGTCATTATTCCAATCTTCAGTAAATCCTCCATAATCATGATTCCCATGAATTAAAAAAGTATAAATACCTGCTTGAGCTAATCTTTGAAATTGTTCTTTTAAAAAAATTTTTTCTTGAATATGTTGATGACTAGAATCAAAAATATCTCCTGAAATTAGCACAAAATCAACATGATATTCAATGGCAGTATCAATCAACGTTAAAAAGGCTGTTTTAGTAGCTTCAATTGCTCGAAATGCAATCGTACTATTTTTTTGTTGAAGTCCAGTGAAAGGACTTCCTAAATGTATATCGGCACAATGAATAAAGCGAATCATAAAAACTCCTTATCTGTAAAAAAATAAAACGATCTATTCACTTCTAGTCCATTATGAATTTTATTCACTAGACTAAAAATCAATAAGACCGTTTCGATCAATATTATTATTGATATAATTCTTGTAATGAAGTCGTTAAAATACGGTTAATATCTTGCATTACTGTATTTAAACGTTGTTCTGCTTGCATTAATGTTTGAATCGCTTCATTCGAACTTGCTTTTTGATATAAATCATTTGCATAAGTCGAATCTTCTTCAGTCAATTCTTCACCATTCACTTGTTTTTGTAAGAATTTCGCATTCATATCACGGAACTCTTCAAATAAAGCTTTTGCTTCTTCAGATTGTTGTACTGCTTCAAAAGCTGATTTCACTGCAGCAAACTCTTCTGATTGACGAAGTTCACGTTCTAATTGATTCGCTGTATCGTATAAATTGCTCATCATTATACCTCCTTCTTTTCTTTTATTATAGCATAACTTTTATGATTTCTTCTACTTTTTTCGCACATATGTTCGTACACAAAAAGCCGGCATAATCACCGGCTTCATTTTAACGATAATGATATGAATTCCCTTGATTTCTACGAGCTGCTCGTAAAGAAATCTTTTCATGAGAAATTCCTGATTGCACCCATAATGCAAAATTTTTCAATGGAATATACAACAAGTAATACAATACAATATTTAATATTAAACTAGATCCTAATCGTTGAACTAAAAATTGTTGAACTGTTAGATGCTGAATTCCAATTAAAGTATAAATGATGTAAACACCCGTCTCAGTTATTGTTAATAGAAAAATTAAAGCCAATCCTAACGTAAAAGGATTAATACTAATTTTCCCTCTAATATGTCCAATTACTCGAACGATTACAGCAAAAATCGCCATATAAACTCCTAAAATTCCTGAATAGTAGCTGTCATACATAAATCCAACCATTACTGCAAACCAAAACATACTTGAATGGTCAATAATAAAGGTCAATAATACTAATGTTATGACAACAATTCTTGGGACAAGAGTATATCCAGATTCAATTAGAAATACTGAAAAATGATTCATCATTACTCCATCCATTAAAAAAGCAATAATCATCAAAATGGGTAACCAATAAATACGTTTTGAAGTATGCATTATTCAGTCCTACTTTCACTTGTTCGCTTCACTACAGTTACATAACGAACATCATTTGTATCAGCTGCCGGTTTAATACGAACTTCTTTATAAAGTCCAAAACGATCCATCGCTACTTCTTCTACCGTTCCAATATATAAAGAACTTGGAGAAACTCCTCCTAAACCCGAAGTAACAACTTTATCGCCTACTTTAATTTCTTGAGTTGCTTGAATTTGACTCATAATTAAAATATTTTTTTCATGATCAAATCCGGTTAATGTTCCATAAATAGATTCTTTTTCTCCTTGAATCATCGCTGCAACACGAACTAATGTATTATCATTATTCGATAATAAAGCAACTCTAGCACTCGTAGGATTCACATCTAATACTTTACCTACTAATCCATTGTCACTCATTACAGACATTTGAGGAGTTAATCCATCATTTGCCCCTTTATTAATCGTAACAATATCTCTCCAAGTATCTGGATTTCTAGCAATTACAGTTGCATTAATTAAAGAATAGTCGTTTAAAGTATCTTTTAACTTCAACGGTTCCTTCATTTTTTAATTATGTTTTTTTAAGTCATTTAATTTAACTTCTAATTGATAGATTGTCTCTACTTTTTGTTTTAACGTCTGATTTTCTTGATAAGTATTTGTTAAATTTGAAATACTCTCCATAAAATCATTGACACTATTGGCAGGATAAGCAAGCATTCTTCCTAAAATGTTTGTCACATCATTGACACCTTGCGAAACGATATTACTACCAACAGTGAGTGAAAAGGTAATTAATAATAGTGTTACAATTCCACCTAAAACCCAACCAATTAATTTCTTGTTCGAAAATATTGGATTCACTGTTCAGTCTCCTTTTTATTATTTTTTCATTAATAATGGATTTGCTAAAATTATTCCAGTTCCTAACGCAACACAATCCAAAGGATCATTTGCTACAAAAGCAGGAACTTGTGTATGGTCAGAAATTACTTCTGCTAAATTCCTTAACAATGCCCCACCACCTGTTAATACAATGCCGTGATCAATCACATCAGAGGCAATTTCTGGTGGTGCTTGTTCGAGAACATCTTTTACTGCGTCAATAATTTGCGTAATAATTTCACTCATTGCTTCTGCAATTTCTACAGCTTCTACTTCAATAATCCTTGGTAATCCAGAAACCATATCACGTCCACGAACTTGCATACTTCCATAAGCAGAAGCTTTTTCAACGGAAGCTGATCCTAATTGAATTTTTAAGTCTTCGGCAGTTCTTTCACCAATCAATAAATTATATTTTTTTCGAACATGTAATACAATTGCTTCATTTAATTCATCTCCACCAATGCGGATAGATTGGCTATTTACAATTCCACCCAAAGAAATTGTTGCTACATCAGTCGTTCCTCCACCAATATCGACAATCATACTACCAGTTGGGTCTTGTACAGGTAATCCTGCTCCAACAGCTGCTGCAAATGGTTCTTCTACAACATAAGCTTCCTTAGCACCAGCATATTTTGTAGCATCTAATACAGCTCTTTTTTCAACATCCGTAATTCCACTTGGAACACAAATCATTACAATCGGTTTAAAGAAAGAACGACCTACAATTGATTGTACAAAATATTTTAACATTGCTGTTGTTGTATTATAATCTGCAATCACACCGTCTTTCATCGGTCTAACTGCCACAATATTTTCTGGTGTTCGTCCAATCATATCAAATGCATTTTGACCGACAGCTATAATTTCTTCCGTAATTGTATTTTTTGCGACAACTGATGGTTCACGTGTCACAATACCTTCATTTTCAAGATAAACAATCGTATTGGCAGTTCCTAAATCAATACCAATATTTTGTGCTCTTAAACTTAATGCAACCACAAACGGCCCTCCTTTTTGTGCCTAATAAGGCACTCTATATACCTTGTATAGTATATCATACAATGACTTAATAATAAATATTAGTCCACACAGTATGCTAAAGAAAGTTCTAAGAAACACAAACATTTGTGACACGAACCAGTGTCAATACAACTTGTGGGA
>NZ_CAURVN010000010.1:0-54149 GCF_963528195.1 uncultured Granulicatella sp. | reverse complement strand
AGCGCCGATAGTAGTTGGGGGTTTCCCCCTGTGAGGGTAGGACGTTGCCACGCTTCTGATTAGAAGGAGAATTTCTGGAAGGAAATTCTCTTTTTTTGTATACTATTTTTATAAACGATATTGGAGAATATGACATGAAAAAAGTAAATTTTTGGATAATTTGTTTACTAGGAGTTTTTCTAGTAGGCTGTAGCGAAGTAGTTGAAGATAAAGGTTTACAAGATAAATTAGTACAACAAGAAACACAAGTTAAAAACTATCATTTAACATTAAAGCAAAATGAAGTAAAGAAAAAAGACGTAACAAGTTCGACTCAAGTCATTGCGAATGCCTCTGTTTGGAGTGATGGTACAGGATTTGGAACTCGTATTGATAAGACAGACGGTAAAGCTACAAATCAAATTGAAGTAATAAGTGAAGGCAGTAAAGGAGCTATTCGTTATTATCAAGATAAATGGGAGCCAACTATTTCTGCTCAATCAAGCTTACAAAATGTTATAGGATTTACGTATCACAGTGTATTACAACTAGCTCAAGATTTGTCGAATGTTGCTACTTGGCAATCAGATGGAAGTTTTGACTATCAAGGGAGTGATTCTGTTGTACGATTAGCATTAGCTTCAATGAATATTCAAGTTCACGAGAATACGAAAATTATGGTGAAGATGAAAGCTGATGTTAAGACAAACATCATTCAAAGTTTCTCATTAATTTTAAATGAAGAAGACGAAACGATTCAAAAAACTTATGAAGTGATTTTTAATGGAATGAATCAACAGCATAAGAAAGAATTACCACTTTAGTTAGTTTCAAGTTGCGATAAATTAGTTAAAAAGATATTTCATGTTTCAATGGATTTCCTAGGAAAAGACTACTCATATTCCTGTTTTTTTGTTACAATAGGAATGGATAAATTTAAAGAATTGCGAGAAATGGAAAACATTTTGTAGACATGCGAGAGGGAGAATGCTTGCATTCTCCTTTTTTTATGAAGATTGGAGGTAAGACAATGGGAAGAATTATTTCAGTTGCGAATCAAAAAGGTGGAGTTGGTAAGACAACAACAACTGTCAGTTTAGCAGCTTCCCTAGCAAAACTTGGTCAAAAAGTTTTAATTATCGATAGTGACCCTCAAGGTAATGCCACTAGTGGATTAGGGGTGCAAAAAGCTGAGTTAGCTTATGATGTTTATGATGTTATTGTAAATGAAGTGAATGTTCATGAAGTAATTGTACCTACGACACGTGAAAATTTAATGATAGTACCTTCAACTATTCAGTTGGCAGGAGCTGAAATTGAATTAACAAATCAGACACATCGTGAACAAAGATTAAAACAAGCATTAACAACGATTCGTGATGAATATGATTATATTTTTATAGATTGTCCTCCTTCTTTAGGACATTTGACAATGAACGCCTTTACTGCTAGTGATACTGTTTTAATTCCCGTGCAATGCGAATATTATGCATTAGAAGGTTTATCTCAATTGATGAATACTATTACGATGGTTCGTAAGCACTTCAATCCACAATTAAAAATTGAAGGTGTTTTACTAACAATGTTTGATGCACGAACAAACTTAGGTAATGAAGTAAAAGATGATGTCATCAAATATTTCAGAGAAAAAGTATACCGCACCATTATTCCGAGAAATGTTCGTTTATCAGAAGCACCAAGTTATGGACAAGCCATTGTAGACTATGATCCTCGTTCAAGAGGAGCAGAAGTTTATCTTGAATTAGCAAAGGAAGTGTTATCAAATGGTTAAAAATCAAAAATCAAAAGGCCTAGGTCGTGGAATTGATGCACTTTTTGGTGGAAATTTTGATAGTATCGAAAATTTAGAAAAGGTAGATACAACAAATGAAAAGGTTGAAGAAATTTCCATTAGTGAAATTCGTCCAAACCCTTATCAACCTCGAAAAGATTTTAATGAAGAAGCTTTACAAGAATTAGCGGATTCGATTCGTGAACAAGGAGTTTTTCAACCGATTATCGTGCGAAAATCAAGTATTAAAGGCTATGAATTAGTAGCAGGAGAAAGAAGATTACGAGCTTCTAAACTTGCTGGAAAAGAAACTATTCCAGCTATTATTCGTGAATATAGCGAAGAAATTATGATTCAAGTAGCCGTTGTAGAAAATTTACAAAGGGAAGATTTACGACCAATTGATGAAGCATTAGCGTATAAATCTTTAATGGATGCATTAAAACTAAACCAAGAAGAAGTCGCAAAGAAAATTGGGAAAAGTCGTCCTTATATTGCGAACTTCCTTCGACTATTATCACTACCATTAGAAGTTCAAACACAATTACAAGAAGGTCAATTATCAGTGGGGCATGCTCGTGCTTTATTAGGTTTGAAAAAAGCGGACAAAATAATTCCTTTATCTAAAAAAGTGATTGAAGAAGGAATGACGGTTCGAGCGCTAGAAGAATTGATTCAGACAATGAATGAGCCTATTGAAAAAGTGAAGAAACTCAAAAAGATTCAACCAAAACCAGCTTATATTGTTGAATCTGAAGAAAGATTAATGGATAAATTTGGAACATCTGTCCAAATCACTCCGAAAGGAGAACGTGGAAAAATCGAGATTGAATACCTTTCTCAAAAAGATTTAACTCGTATTTTAGATGTATTAGAAATTGAATTAGATGATTAGGAGTGAATAGAATGGCTGTAGTGGAATATGCTCTTGGGGATTGTGTCGAAATGAAAAAACCTCATGCATGTCAAACCAATTCATGGACGATCATTCGAATGGGAATGGATATTCGTATCAAATGTAATCATTGTGGGCAAATGGTCTTAATGCCAAGACGAGAATTTGAACGCAAAATGAAAAAAGTAACTTTGAAGAAAGAAAATAATGAATAGAAAGAGTGTGAAATATACATGGCGTTAACAGCAGGAATCGTTGGATTACCAAACGTTGGGAAATCAACATTATTTAATGCAATTACAAAAGCAGGAGTAGAGGCAGCAAACTATCCGTTTGCGACGATTGACCCAAACGTTGGGGTAGTAGAAGTTCCAGATGAAAGACTTCAAAAATTAACAGAATTAGTAAAACCGAAAAAGACAGTTCCAACAACATTTGAATTTACTGATATTGCAGGGATTGTAAAAGGTGCTAGCCGTGGGGAAGGTTTAGGAAATAAATTCTTAAGCCACATTCGTCAAGTAGATGCAATTTGCCAAGTCGTGCGTTGTTTCGAAGATGAAAATATTACACACGTTGCTGGTAAAGTAGATCCAATTGCCGATATTGAAACAATTAATTTAGAATTAGTATTAGCAGATTTAGAATCAGTTGATAAACGAATTGCTCGTGTTGCTAAAATTGCCAAAACAAAAGATAAAGATGCAGTAGCAGAATTAGCAGTTTTAGAAAAAATCAAACCAGTATTAGAAGATGGTCAATTAGCACGTACGATTGAATTTACAGATGAAGAATTACCAATCGTGAAAGGTTTATTCTTATTAACAACAAAACCGATGTTATATATTGCTAATATTTCAGAAGATGATGTAGCAGAAGGTGGACATAATCAATATGTTCAATTAGTAGAAGAATATGCTGCAAAAGAAGATGCAGAAGTAGTCGTTATTTGTGCACGTGTAGAAGAAGAAGTTGCTGAATTAGAAGAAGAAGAAAAACAAGTTTTCTTAGAAGAAATGGGAATTGAAACTTCAGGTTTAGATATTTTAATTCAAAAAGCTTACCATTTATTAGGATTAGCCACTTACTTCACTGCTGGAGAACAAGAAGTTCGTGCGTGGACTTTCCGCAGAGGAATGAAAGCTCCACAATGTGCTGGAATTATTCACTCTGACTTTGAAAGAGGATTTATTCGAGCTGAAACAGTAGCTTATGCAGACTTATTAGAATTTGGTAGTATGGGTGTTGCAAAAGAAAATGGAAAAGTACGTCAAGAAGGAAAAGAGTATATCGTACAAGATGGCGATGTTATGCTTTTCAGATTTAACGTGTAATCATCATATCTTGTGGGGGATTGAATCATGACAGAAAATCAAACTGAAGTAAAAAAAGTAGATGTTACTACATTACGTAGTCAATTAACGAAAAAAAACGAACAATATGTATTACAACTAGAACGTTCTCTAAAAGAAGCTCAAGTTTCTAAAGCAAAAATCACTTCAACTTTAGAAGAAATGCTTCCAGTTTTAGTAGAAAAACAGAAAAAAGGTTTAACAGCTCGCCAATTATTTGGTACTGTGACACAACAAACACAATCTGTATTGGAAGGGCCTAAAAAAGATCCAACGGTGAAATCACCAGATTGGCAAATTGCTGTAGATGGTGGATTAATGGTCGGAGGATTCTTCGCATTAATTGCTGGAATTACATTATTCTTAAATCCAGAACAATCAGAAGCAATGGGAGTTATTTCCTTACTCATGAACTTTGTAGTAGGTGGTTTAGCATTATTAGCTCTTTCTAAAGTAACTCCAGATATTAATCAACCAAAAGGAAAACGTGGCTATATTCGTTATTTAGTGGTTAGCTCATTAGTGATGCTCGCATGGTTAGTCCTTGTAATGGGAACACAATTGTTGATTCCAACAAGCATTAATTATGTCTTCCCAGCCATCGTGTACTTATTTATTGGATCGGGCGCACTTGTTTTAAAATGGTATTTGAAAAAAACATTGGATATTCGAGGCGGTATTTTATAAGCAAATTTTTGATGATTTAAGGTTAATAAGACTTGATTAGGATAATGGAAGTGGGAGTAGAAATCTGTTATTTCATCCCACTTTCAGTGTATCGGAGGGAATAAAATGAAACCATTACGAAAAATAATAGTAATGCTGATGTTTTTAATGCTACCTCTATTCATTTTTACTTCAACAATTGAAGCTAAAAGTTTAGAAGTAACAAAATATAATATCGATGTTGATGTAAGACCAAATGGGGATGTTCGTTTTAAAGAAGAAATGACCTTTACTGCTGATGGAAGTTATAATGGTATTTTTTATAATTTAGATTATTTTGGAGAAAAAGAACCAAAAGATGTAACCGTTGATTTTAAAACAAGCGATGGAGAAGTTGTTACACTATTAAAAAGTGATACAGGGCATAATAGCACTTATTCAACAGAAACTCTTGGATCTTTATTAAAATTTAAGGTGTTCTTACCTTTCGCAGATAGTTCGAGAACCGTTGTTTTTAATTATACAATTCCACAGTTGATTAAAAATTATAAAGATACAGCGGAATTAAACAGACGAGTAGTTGGACAAGAGTGGGAAGTTACGCAAAAAAATATTCATGTTCATGTTAGTTTACCAGGTGCAGCAACAAAAGAAACATTAAGAGCTTGGGGACATGGAGGAATTGGTGGTAAGGTAGAAATTGATCCGGATTACAAAGGGGTTACATTTACCGTTAAGAAAAATGAACCAAAGAGTTTTGTAGAAACGCATATGGTATTTCCTGTAGAATTAACAAAAGATAATCCTGTGACAAACGATTTTAACGCTTTTGCTGGAATTGTAGATATAGAAGAACGATTAGTGAAAAGAGATCAAGAGGAACGTTCTGTAAAATGGGGTGTAGCAGGTTTTGGAGGACTACTTAGTTTAGTCGCTTTAGTTTGGGCATATTTTAAAGGGAATTTAGCTGATAAAAAGCGTCTTGAAAAAGTACCGTTTGTACCAGAACATTTATATGAATTGCCAGAAGATTTGACACCAGCCATTATGTCAGCAGCTATTTATGATGGTGTAACGATTGATGATTTTAGTGCAACGATAATGGATTTAGTACGTAAAAAAGTTCTAACGATGACGAGTGAAGAACCTTATATTTTAGAGTTGAAACAACATTCGTATCATTTACTACCTCATGAACAATTAGCTTTAGATATTTTATTCAAAAAAATTGCTAAAGGAAATAGTTTAGAATTAGATTTAGTTTCTGAATTTGCAGAGAATTGCCCAGAAAGATATACAGATATGCTAGATAATTGGTATGAAGGAGTAGATGATGCTGCTGATGAATATAGTGTTTATCGTTTCGAGGAGGGAGAAACTGCTCCAAAGGCAAATGGAGCAATTCTTTTAGGGATAGCAGGGCTTCTTCTGTTTGTTGGCGGTGTATTTTGGGCTACTAAGAATCTGTTCCCGACTATTATTGCAGGGATTATTAGTTTTATTATTTATCTTGTAACAGTTCGTTTTAGTAAATCAAATGCTCTACAAAGAAGCTTAAAAGGTGAATATGAATATCGTCGTTGGGAAGCATTCCGTCAAATGTTAGTTGATATTTCTAGTTTAGATAGAGCTGATTTACCAAGTATTCAAATCTGGGATCATTTATTAGTTTATGCCATTTCTTTAGGAGTTGCTGAACAAGTCATTGAAGTATTAGAAGAAAAATTCCCTGATTGGATTCAAGAAAGTGTATTCTATTCACCAACCTATGGTTGGCAAATGGCTGTCTATAATGAGATTCTACAGGATTCATTCACTGATAGTTATCTTTCAGCAGTGGATGAAGTTAGTTCAAGTTCCGATTCATCGAATAGCGGTGGATTTGGAGGAGGATTTAGTGGCGGTAGTTCGTTTGGATCTGGTGGAGGATCCGGCGGTGGAGGTTTCTAATTTCCTCATGATAAATCGATAAAAGGAGCAAGTATGTTAAATGAAATGATGTTTCGACCAGTCGTTAAACCTGAAGTGGTCGAATATATGAGAAAAAGTCAACGTTCCTTTCCTGGTAAATTAGGAGAGCTAGAACAAATGGCGAATGATTTAGGAATTCCAATTATTCCTCATGAAACAGCGGTATATTTAGATTTCTTATTAGGACTATATCGTCCAACTCACATTTTAGAAATTGGAACTGCTATTGGTTTTTCTGCTAGCTTAATGGCGCAATATGTACCTAAAGGCGGTTCTGTAACAACAATTGATCGATATGAATTAATGTATTCAAGAGCAAAAGAGAATTTTAAAAAATTAGGCATTGATGACGTTGTAACTCAAATTGAAGGGGATGCAGCACATGTGTTGCCAACTTTAGAACAACAATATGACTTTATTTTTATGGATAGTGCAAAAGCGAAATACATTGAATTTTTCCCTCATTGTATGCGAGTATTAAAAACTGGTGGAGTACTTGTGGTAGATGATATTTTCCAAGGTGGAACAATTTTACAAGATGAGAGTGAAATACCACGAAAAGTTCGAAAAATTCATCGCCGTCTAAACTTATTTTTAGACTTTGTTCAAAAAGATGAAGCGTTGAAATCCACTCTAGTTCCATTAGGAGATGGCATTATTATGATTCAAAAATTAGAAGAAAAAGATTATCTTCCGATGATTGAAGCATTATTATAAAAATGAGACTCTTTCTTTTCTATGAAAGTAGGAAAGGAAGAGTTTTTTGTGTTTTGATAAAGAGAAAAGTATAGATTAGAAATAAAATGTATATTTTATTGACAAAAAGCATATAAAAAATGGTAGAATAGATAAAAGAAATAGAACCCGAAAGGACTTAGAAATGAAATTACTAACCATAGCAGTTCCTTGTTATAATTCACAAGAATATATGCATTACTGTATCCAATCATTAGTGACCGGTGGAAATCTAGTAGAGGTCTTAATTATTAATGATGGTTCAAGTGATAATACACAAAATATAGCAGAAAAGTTTGAACAACAATATCCAGGTATTGTCCGTGCGATTTCTCAAGAAAATAAAGGGCATGGTGGTGCTGTTAATACAGGCATGCAACATGCAACTGGGAAATATTTTAAAGTAGTAGATAGCGATGATTGGGTCGATGTCCGTGCTTATTTAAAAATTTTAGAGCATCTGCAACAATTAGAAGATGCACAAGAAGAAGTTGATGTAGTCATTACAAACTTTGTTTATGAAAAAGAACAAGCTAGAAGAAAGAAAATTATGAGATATCAGTCTTCTTTCCCTGAAAACACAGTGTTTACTTGGCAGGATGCAAAGCCGCTTCGAAAAGGAAAGTATATGATGATGCATTCCTTAATGTATCGACTAGATATTTTAAAACAATCAAAATTACAATTGCCAGAACATACTTTTTATGTGGATAATTTATTTGTATTTATTCCACTTCAGTATTGTCAAAAATTGTATTATATCAATGTCGATTTCTACCGTTATTTTATCGGACGAGAAGATCAATCGGTTAATGAACAAGTGATGATTCGCAGAATTGATCAACAAATTAGAGTGAATCAATTATTGATGGAAGCTTATCATAGTGATTGGGAATTTCCAAAAGTTTTAAATGACTATTTATTAAATCATTTAGAAATTACAACATTGATTTCTTGTGCCTTATTAAATAAAGCAGGTACACAGGAACACCAAGAGAAAAAGAAAGCTTTATTAGAAAAATTAAAAGAAACCAATACGCCAGTTTATAAAGAAATTCGTAAAAATGTAATTAGTAAAATTGCGATGAACGATAATGCACCTGCTAGACAAATGTCGAATTTGATTTATACCGTGACTCAAAAAATAGTTGGATTTAATTAGAAAATCCCCAACGATTGGAGAAAAGTCTCAATCGTTGGGGATTTTGAATTGTTGTTATTTATTCGTTATTTGAAGTATTTGTATTACTGATAGCTTCAGTAGTTGGTTTCGCGTTATCTGAGGAAGCTTCAACATTTGATTCTGCAATAGTTACAGCAGAAGCTGTAGTTGTCGTAGGCTCAGTTGAAGTTGTAGTTGTTGCAGTAGTTACCGTAGCTTCAGTTGAAGTTCCTGCAGTAGTAGTAGTAGGTACTTCATATTCTGGTAATTCAGGTTGTACCAGAGGTTCACCTTTTTCTGACAAAACTTCAGCTTTTTTATGCGCTTCAGGCATTCTAGGAACTTCGCCTTTGAATTCAGGTTTTTCGTATACCAAAGATTCACCTTTAGTAGTTTCAAACTTAGTAGTTTCACTTGTATTTGGAATAATGATATAACCATATAGACAGTGGTCTGAAGTTGGTACAAATGTAGTAACTGGAATGGTTGTTATTTTTGTTTCATTTTCTGCCATCACATTTCTTAAATTATAAAGAGATGTCACAGAAGCTGTAATCAATAATACCATCCATACTTTTTTCTTATGGTATTTAATCATAAGAAATGCTAAAGCAACTAATACTCCTGCAGTTAAAACAATCGTTAAGGATTGTTGTGTTCCAGTTTGTGGCAATGATTGTTTTGCTTGAGCTTTTAAAACAGTTGTAAGTGTTGTTGTTTGTGGGGCACTTTCAATTGTTTTCTTTTGTGTAGCTTCACTTGTTTTTTCTATTTCATCCGTCAATTTACAGTGTTGCTTTGAATACACAAGAGTATAGGTAGTACCATCTGTTGGTAATTCATCTTCTGAATTTACTCGGATAATGTTTTTTACTTGCCCTTGATTTAATGTTTCTAATTCAACAGTATTAGCTACTTGTGCATAAATTGAATGATTTAAACCGCTAAATAATACTGTTGTTAGAAATATTGCTGATAATAATAATTTTTTTATCATAATTTCCTCCTTTTTCTTCATTTAATATTTTATATACATTAGGAAGATGTGTCAAGGTGCTATCTGAATACATCTATGTTACAATAATGTTATAAATATATAAGGAGAATAAATAAATGGCATATGATTATTTAGTAGTAGGGGCAGGATTGTTTGGAGCAGTTTTTGCACGTGAAGCTGCTAATCGAGGATATAAAGTAAAAGTAATTGAAAAACGTTCACATATTGCAGGAAATATTTATACAAAAGAAGTTGAAGGGATTCAAGTTCATGAATATGGAGCACATATTTTCCATACAAGTGATAAAAGAATTTGGGATTATGTGCATCAGTTTGCCATATTTAATCGTTATACAAATACGCCTGTTGCGAATTTTAATGGTGAAATCTATAATTTACCATTTAACATGAATACTTTTAATAAATTATGGGGAGTTGTGACTCCGCAAGAAGCAGCAGCCAAAATTGAAGAACAGCGAGCAGTATTAAATGGAAAAACTCCTGAAAACTTGGAAGAACAAGCTATTTCTTTAGTAGGGGAAGATGTCTATTACAAGTTAATTAAAGGTTATACTGAAAAGCAATGGGGACGTTCTGCAACAGAATTACCAGCCTTTATTATTCGCCGATTACCTGTTCGATATACGTATGATAATAATTATTTCAACGATACGTATCAAGGGATTCCAATTGGTGGATATACTCAAATGGTTGAAAATATGTTCAATCATGAAAATATTGAAGTGGAATTAAATGTTGATTTCTTTGAGAAAAAAGAAGAGTATTTACAAAGCGGCGCTAAAATTATTTTCACAGGAATGATTGATGAGTTTTTCAATTATGAATTGGGAACGTTAGAATATCGTAGTTTGCGTTTTGAAACAGAAGTGTTAGACACAGAAAACTTCCAAGGAAATGCAGTTGTGAATTACACAGATCGTGAAACTCCCTATACTCGTATTATTGAACATAAACATTTTGAATTTGGAACACAAGAAAAGACAGTTATTACAAAAGAATATCCATCAGATTGGGAAAAAGGTCAAGAGCCTTATTATCCGGTCAATAATCAACAAAATAATGATTTATATTCTAAATATAAAAAGCTAGCTCAAATAGTCCCTCAAGTAATCTTCGGAGGGCGCTTAGGGCAATATCGTTATTATGATATGCACCAAGTAATTGCAGCAGCGTTAGAAGTAGTTAAACAAGAATTTGAAGAAAAATAACAAATAAGGAGGACGTTTTTAGGACGCCTCCTTATTTTGTTATAAGAAATAATAATCACTTCATAAAAAAATCTAATTGGTAATTATTCTGAAAGAGATGTACAATTTTGTTAGTGAATCATTGAGCATAAAATGCTGATGAACTCATTTTACAGTTGTCTCAATAATTGAATCAATTCAGTTACAATAGGAGACGTTTTAGAAGTAGTTTTAGTAGCTAAGCCGATTGGAAAGAAGGAATGTTTATCTTTTAATGGAATCCATATTAATTCTTCATCGGTATAGTAATGTTGGTATTGCGTAGCCATTAAACAAACAGTATTCAATGTTTTAACACTAGCTAAAACGACTTCCCAATTATCATCTGTATATAAAATATGAGGATGAACATTAAATTTTTTTGCTTGGGAATGTAAAAACTGCCCAATAATATACTGAGTTGTTAAGGTGGAAAAAGATTGTGTCGCTAACTCTTCAAAAGTAACAAATGATTGTTTTGCAAGGGAATGATTTTTTGAAACAACAACACTGACATCGTAGCCTAGTTTCGGATTTGAAAAAGCTTCTAGTGTAATGGTCGGTTCATAATTAGGGAAGGATAAAATTCCTAAATCAATTTCGTTTTCAGCTAATTTTTGTTGTAATTCATAAGATCCCCCTTGAACCATTGTAATTTCAATATTAGGATGTGAAAACATAAAATTGGAAAATAGGGGCATGAATTCCATTGCGAATAATGTTGGGAGACCAATTCGAATGGATTGTCTAGAATTTATTTGAAGCTGTTGCATTTTTTGAGTTAATTGTTCAAATTGTTGTACTAAAGCTTTCCCTTCTTCGTACAATAATTGTCCACTAGCAGTTAGTTGCTTTTTACTAGAATCATACACAAATAAATGTGTATTAAATTCTTGTTCTAGTTTTTTAACTGTTTGAGAAAGGGTAGGCTGTGTTATAAAGAGACTTTTAGCAGCATCGGAAAAGCTATGATGTTCAACGATGCTAATAAAGTACATGAGTTGTTTAATGTCCATAATCATTCTCCGTTCTAGTTGTTTGTTATCATTTTAACAAGCAAACTTCTGAACTTCAATGGAGAATAGTAAAAATTAGGAGGAATTATTATGAAAATTGTAATTGCAGGAGCAGGCGCAATGGGAAGTCGTTTCGGAGTGATGTTACATCAAGCTGGACACGAGGTGTTATTTGTAGATGGTTGGGAAAGTCATGTTCAAGCAATCAATGAACAAGGACTTCAAGTAAATGATAATGGAGAAGAAAAGATATTTCGTATTCCAGCAGTGTTACAATCTAAAGCAAAAGAGGATACACAAGCAGATTTAATTATTTTATTTACAAAAGCGATGCAGTTAGATCAAATGTTGCAAGATATTCAATCGTTAATTCATTCGGATACAAAAATATTATGCTTATTAAATGGTATTGGACATGAAGAAATTATTGAAAAATATGTTGCACCTACTCATATTTTATTAGGTAATACAATGTGGACAGCCGGAATGAATGGACCTGGAAAAGTAACGTTATTTGGAAATGGAACAGTTGCTTTGAAAAATTTAGCACCAGAGGGAGTAGAGGATGCTAAAGAAGTAGTAGACGTATTAAATTCAGGTGGACTTAATGCGACTTATTCTGAAAATATTTTATTTGCCATTTATAAGAAAGCTTGTGTCAATGGAACAATGAATGGGCTTTGTACCATTTTAGATTCCAATATGGCAGATTTTGGAGAAACAACGACTGCTCATGAAATAGTTGAAGCTATTGTTACAGAATTTTCATTAGTTGCAAAATATGAAAATGTTGAAATAAACGTGAAAGAAATTGTTGATTACATTGAAATGAATTGTTATAATCGTGACACAATCGGTCTTCATCATCCATCGATGTATCAAGATTTAATCTTGAATAATCGTTTGACGGAGATTGATTATATTAATGGAGCAGTGGTTAGAAAAGGTAAGAAATACGGAGTTCCAACACCTTATTGTGCCTTTTTAACATCATTGATTCATTGTAAAGAGCAAATTTTGAAAGCTCACTAATAAAAGGTGGAGAAAGTGTAGAAATTAATTTGTGAAGTGTTTCTAGAAAGTTTCAATAACTTTTATAAAGGAGTAGACAAAAAGAAAGAAGGGGTTATATGGAAGCTCAAGAAAAAATGACTGCAAAAGTCTTTATGAACAAAATCTTACAAGGAACTGCATTAGGGGTAATTATTGGTTTAATTCCAAACGCTGTATTATCTGCAATTTTAAAATATTTTAGTCAATATCCACTAGCAGTTCAAATTACACAAATCGCTGTAATTTTCCAATTAGCAACACCTTTAATTATTGGTGCATTAATTGCTTTACAATTTGGTTTTAAACCAATGCCAATGATGGTGACAGCCGGAGCAAGTTTTGTGGCGTCAGGTGTTGTAAAATTTAATCCAGAACTAGGAAAATATGTTGGAGCCGGTACTGGAGACTTAATTAATACAATGTTAACAGCTGCGATTGCAGTATTAGCATTAATGTGGATTAAAGATAAATTCGGTTCTACAGCCGTAGTTGCAATGCCAATCGTTGTTGGTGTTGGTGCTGCATTTATCGGTTTACAATTATTACCATTCGTTGCGAAATTAACAGCTGCAATTGGAGCAGTTATTAACGAATTCACTCATTTACAACCAATTTTAATGTCTATTTTAATTGTATGTTCATTTGCATTCTTAATTATTTCACCAATTTCAACCGTTGCGATTGGTTTAGCGATTCAATTAAACGGTGTGTCTGCTGGTGCTGCTGCGATGGGGGTAGCTGTAACAGCTGTAGTATTAGTCGTTCATTCATGGAAAGTGAATAATTCAGGAGTAACTTTAGCGATTGCTTTAGGAGCTATGAAATTAATGATGCCAAACTTATTCAAATATCCAATTATTTTAGTGCCAACTTTAACAACAGCAGTGATTTCTGCGATTCCAGTGGCATTATTTGAAGTCAGTGGTACTCCTCAATCTGCAGGTTTTGGTTTAGTAGGTTTAGTAGGGCCATTAGCTTCTATTGATGCAGGATTAAATATTGCTCTAGCAGTTGTTGCTTGGTTAGTTGTACCAGTTGTTGCAGCATTAGTAACTAAATTTGTTTATGAAAAAATGTTGAAATTATACGATTCTAATGTTGTATTTAAATTCCAACAATAAAATAAATCATTGAAAAGAACTGGGCTTTAAGCTCAGTTTTTTTTATTTGCGAAAACTATAGGGTAGCATGAAATTAAAAAGTCATTTATAATAAAGATAAGATGGCAAAAGGAGAAAAAATATGCGTATTCAACAATTAGTTTATTTAGAAAAAATTGCAGAAAAAGGATCCATTAATGAAGCCGCAAAAGATTTATTTTTAACGCAACCAAGTCTGTCAAATGCCATGAAAGATTTAGAGCAAGAAATGAATATTCAACTCTTAGTTCGGCATAAAAATGGAGTTTCTCTAACCGAAGAAGGTCGAGAGTTTTTAGTCTATGCTAGACAAATATTGGATCAAGTAAACTTGATGGAAGAAAAGTATAAACGTAAAACAAAACGGAAACGGGATTTCTCAGTTTCAGCTCAACATTATGCGTTTGTTGTTCATGCTTTCGTAGCATTAATTCGACAAGAAGCTGGTGATGAATACCAATTTACGTTAAGAGAAACAGAAACTCAAAATATTTTAGAGGACTTAATGAAATTCAAAAGTGAGTTAGGAATTTTATATTTAAATAATTTTAATCGCCAAGTTATGAAGAAATTATTTAAAGAAAAAAACTTAGAGTTTAAGCCACTTTTCACAGCAAAACCTCACGTGTTTATTAGTAGAGAAAATCCATTAGCTTCTCAATCTAGTATTACACTAGAAGAATTAGAAGACTATCCTTATTTATCTTATGAACAAGGAGAAGAAAACTCCTTCTATTTTGCTGAAGAGATTTTAAGTACAATGGAACATAAGAAGAGTATTAAGGTAAGTGACCGTGCGACGATTTTTAATTTAATGGTCGGGTTAAATGGGTATACGATTAGTTCGGGAATTATTAGTAGTGAATTAAATGATGATAAAATTGTGGCAATTCCATTAGCGATTGAAGATGAATTAGAAATTGGATATTTAAAACATCATCAAATGGAATTATCACCTGTGGCACATATCTTTTTAGAATTATTAATTACGCATATTAGAGGCTATGGCTTTGAAGTTGCGACAGTATTAGATTAAAACAAAGGAGAATGATGATATGAATTGGCAAGATGTTGCATTAAAATGGGAAAAGTTTGAAGGGTTAGAAGATTATTTAAAAACACAATTAGAAAACTTTTCTGAAAAAGAAAAAGAGGAAGCGTTCTATGCTCCATTAGAATTTGGAACAGCAGGAATGCGTGGAATTGTTGGTCCAGGGATTAACCGTATGAATATTTATACAGTTCGTCAAGCAACAGAAGGGTTAGCGCGATTAATTGAAACATATGGAGAAGAAGCGAAAAAACGTGGGGTAGCAATTGCTCATGATTCTCGTCATTTCTCTCCTGAATTTGCATTAGAATCTGCAAAAGTTTTAGTAAAACATGGCATTAAAGCTTATGTATTTGAAGATTTAAGACCAACACCTGAATTGTCTTATGCGGTACGTCACTTGCATACATTTGCAGGAATTATGATTACAGCTAGTCATAATCCAGCTGCGTATAATGGATATAAAGTATATGGTGAAGATGGAGGACAAATGCCTCCAAAAGATGCAGATGCTTTAACAGAATTTGTTCGCCAAGTTGAAAATCCATTAGCAGTAGACGTCGTGACAAAAGAAGAATTAGAACAATCAGCATTATTTGAATGGATTGGTGAAGCAGTAGATGCTGCTTATTTAGAAGAAATTAAATCAGTTTCAGTAAATCCAGCCCTATTATCTAATACAAAAGACTTATCTGTTGTTTATACTCCATTACATGGAACGGGGTTAATGTTAACAAAACGAGCATTAGATCAAGCAGGATTTACAGGATTACAAATTGTATCTGAGCAAGCAACTCCAGATGGAGACTTCACAACTGTAAAATCTCCAAATCCTGAAGAAGCAGGTGCATTTGAATATGCGATTCGTTTAGGAGATGAGACAAAAGCAGATGTGTTATTAGCAACAGACCCAGATGCAGATAGAATGGGTGCTGCCGTTCGCCAACCAGATGGAACTTACCAAGTGATTACTGGAAACCAAATTGCAGCGATTTTATTAGATTATTTATTATTTGCTCATCAAAAAGCAGGAACGTTACCAGCAAATGCAGCTGCAGTAAAATCAATTGTATCTAGTGAATTACCAACAGTCATTGCAGAACATTATGGTGCGAAAATGGTCAATGTATTAACTGGTTTCAAATTTATTGCAGAACAAATTAAAAATTATGAAGAAACAAATGCTCATACATTTATGTTTGGCTTTGAAGAAAGTTATGGATATTTAGTTCAACCATTTGTTCGTGATAAAGATGCGATTCAAGCAGTATTGTTATTAACAGAAGTAGCAGCACACTTCAAGAGCGAAGGGAAAACTTTATATGATGGTCTTCAAGCTTTATATGAAAAATATGGTTATTTCTTAGAAAAAACAATTTCTGTAACAGTTCAAGGATTAGAAGGCCCTGCTAAAATCAAAGCTTTATTAGATGGATTACGTAAAGAAGTTCCTTCTAACTTTGGTGGCATTAAAGTAGCATTGGCGCAAGACTTTTCGGTGAACCAACAAGTAGATGCAGAAGGTATTGTTTCTGAAATTGGCTTACCAACTTCAAATGTATTAAAATATATTTTAGAAGATGGTTCATGGATTGCGGTAAGACCAAGTGGAACAGAACCAAAAATTAAATTCTATATGGGTGTGAAAGCTGCTACTCAAGAGGAAGCAGAAGAAAAATTAGCAAAATTCCAAAAAGACTTGGATGCCTATATTTAATATAAAAAATTAGAATGAGACTTCTCTGAAGTAGCAGAGGACTACAGTAGTTGTATAGTCAAGATTAATGCTACAAGGAGAAGTCTTTTTTGTTCTCTATCGGACAATTTATCTTAAAAAAGAAAATTTTAGGAATTTTTCCAAAAAACTCTTGCTACTTTGTGAAAAGAGGAGTAAACTAATAGTAGGAAGAATACATTGATAAATAAAGAGACTAGATAAAATAGTTTATTCATTTTGAAGGTATTTAAGTGTAAAAATGATGGTTGAAAGAGGGGCTAGGCGACTAGCCCCTTTTGCCGTAAAAAAAGAGTTTAGAAAGTTTGTACAAACTATGAAAACTGGTGTACAATAAATGTAATTATAATGAAAAGAGGGTTATGGAACCATGAAATTCCGTTATCATGATGATAGTTTAACGCTACATACTGATTTGTATCAAATTAATATGATGAAGACTTATTGGGAAACAGGTCTTCATGAGAAAAAAGCAATTTTTGAAGCATATTTTAGAAAGTTACCTTTTGAAAATGGGTATGCAATTTTTGCAGGTTTAGAACGTTTAGTTCACTATATTGAAGATTTAACATTTAGCCAAACAGACTTAGATTATTTAAGAAGTTTAGACATTTATCCAGAAGAATTTTTAGACTATTTGAAAAACTTTAAATTTAAAGGGAATATTCATTCTGCTGTTGAAGGAGAATTAGTATTTGCAAATGAGCCATTAGTTCAAGTCGAAGGAACTCTTGCAGAATGCCAATTAATTGAAACAGCCTTATTAAATATTATTAATTTTCAAGCATTGATTGCTACAAAAGCTTCTCGTATTCGTACTGTAGCAGGAGATGATCCTGTATTAGAATTTGGAACAAGACGAGCTCAAGAATTAGATGCAGCATTATGGGGAACAAGAGCAGCTTATATTGGGGGATGTAATGCGACAAGTAATGTTCGAGCTGGAAAAATGTTTGGAATTCCTGTTTCTGGAACTCATGCGCATTCTCTAGTTCAAGCGTATCGTGACGATTATGAAGCATTTAAAGCTTATGCTTCTACTCATCGTGATTGTGTATTTTTAGTCGATACGTATGATATTTTACGTTCAGGTGTTCCAAATGCCATTCGAGTAGCGAAGGAATTTGGAGATAAAATTAATTTCTTAGGAGTTCGTATTGATAGTGGAGACATGGCGTATATGTCGAAAAAAGTTCGTCAACAATTGGATGATGCAGGCTATACGGAAGCTAAAATTTATGCCTCAAGTGATTTAGATGAAAAAACAGTTCTGAACTTAAAAATGCAAGGGGCTAAAATTGATGTTTGGGGAATTGGAACACGTTTAATTACAGCTTATGATCAACCAGCGTTAGGCTGTGTTTATAAATTAGTAGCGATTGAAGATGAAAATGGCGAAATGGTTCCAACCGTAAAAATTTCTAATAATGCAGAAAAAGTTTCAACACCAGGTAAAAAACAAGTGTGGCGTATTACTCGTAAGAGTGATGGAAAATCTGAAGGGGATTATATTGCACTATGGCATGAACGTCCAGATGAATTAGAAGAGTTATATATGTTCCATCCTGTTTACACATACATTAATAAAACAGTGACAGATTTTGATGCTCGTCCAATTTTACAATCAATTTTTGAACAAGGTAAATTAGTTTATACATTACCTTCATTAAAAGAAATTAAAGCGTATAAAGATGAACGAGTAGAAGCATTATGGGATGAATATAAACGTATTTTAAATCCAGAACAATATCCAGTTGACTTATCTACAGAAACATATCAACAAAAATTAGCTAGTATTGAAGCCGTTCGTGCAGAAGTGAAAGAAAAAGCAAATCGTTTAGGGTAATCAGATAGAAAAGGAAAAAATCATGAGACCATTACAACAAAAAATTATTGAAACGTTAAAAGTACAACCGAAAATTGATGTTCAACAAGAAATTGAAAGAACGATTCAATTTTTAAAAGAATATTTAGTGAAACACCCTTTTTTAAAAGGTTATGTTTTAGGAATTAGTGGTGGACAAGACTCTACTTTAGCCGGTAAATTAGCTCAGTTAGCGATTGATGAATTGAACCAAGAATATCCAGAAAAAGATTATCGTTTTTACGCAGTTCGTCTGCCTTATGGAATTCAAGCAGATGAACAAGATGCGATGGATGCCATTGAATTTATGCAAGCAGCAGATATATTGCGAGTGGATATTAAGCCTGCAGTGGATGCATCTATGAATAGTATTACAAGTTTAGGATTACCAATTAGTGACTTTAATAAAGGAAATATTAAAGCTCGAGAACGAATGATTGCACAATATGCGATTGCAGGTCAAACAGGATGTGCAGTGATTGGTACGGATCATGCAGCAGAATCTGTAACAGGATTTTATACAAAATTCGGTGATGGTGGAGCAGATATTTTACCATTATGGCGCTTAAATAAACGACAAGGACGTCAGTTATTAGAATATTTAGGCGCTCCGGAACATTTATATTTAAAACAACCAACGGCAGATTTAGAAGAAGAACGTCCATCACTTCCAGATGAAGTAGCTTTAGGCGTGACGTATGAAGCAATTGATGATTATCTTGAAGGAAAAGAAATTGCAGAAAAAGATGCTCAAACCATTGAAAGTTGGTATATTAAATCTGAACATAAACGTCATTTACCAATTACCATTTATGATGATTTTTGGAAATAATCTAAAAAATAAAACTCTATTAGATAGGATGATTCCCAATCTAATAGAGTTTTTTTATGTTGCTTTATTGTTCTAAAGGTTGACCTGTTTTATTCAGTTGAGTGACTTTTGAAAAGAAATCTTCCCTCAGACGAATGAGTAATTGATTCTGGGACGTCTTTTCAAGATGATCTAGAGTTGCGAATATATGTTTAGCAAGTTCTAAACCATAGACATCATTTTGACGAAGGAAATTACAGGAGCGTTCCATAGAAAGAGCAATAAATTGTGTCAATTTCATGCTTAGCTCTGGAAAAGCGTTCATCACTTCGAGTGTTTTTTGTGCTAATTTTTCTGCTTTATCATAATGTCCTTGGATAGAGTAGTTTTTGACTCCTGCTCGTAGAGCGGAGAGATAGTATTCAGAAGCACGAGTATAATGGTATTCCGTTTGAGTTTTCAAAACATCTAGTAAATGATAAAGTCGATAATCTAAAAATTCAATCGAAAAATGTGAAATGATAGCAGAAAATACATTCACCTCAACATAGTTCCAGTATTCAACTTTAGTAAGATAAGCTTTGATATATTCCAATTCTTCATAGTCTTTTGGTGTTAAAAGAGAGTCTCCGACAATAGAGGCAATTCCGAATTTACTAACAACACGATTGGCAATAATGAAGTGTTCTGCAATACCGGAATTCTCTAAGGGTTGGTTTAGAAGGTCTAGAGCCTTTTTATATTCTCGTTTGGAAACTAAATTAGCTACTTCAACTTGACGTTTATGAAATTCGGTAGGAAACATTTGAGCTCTAATTTTGTCGAAAGTCTCTTTATCAATTCCAATATTATCCATGATTTCTTCAAATTTTTGAATTGTAATACGGGATTTTCCTTGTTCAAATTGTCTCAAAAAATGTGGCGTAACAGTCGTTCCTGCAGCTTCTTTTTGAGTAATCCCTCTATCTTCCCGAATTTTTTTGAAAACTAGTCCATAAATACTTTCATCGTTCATACTTGTTCCTCCTAAATGTATGCGTTGTTTTCTTGATTATATCAATTGTGTAAGTGTTTTTAAAGAAAAGGTATGTATAGTTTCTTTTTAGGGTTAAAAGTATGAATAGATATTCTAACAAGGTAAACATAGTTACGTTTTTAAAAGATTTATCAATAAATTCGTTATACTGCAATTGTAAGAAATCAAAATAAAAGGAGATGTTTCTAATGAAACTACAAAAGAAAATTGCAATGTTAGGAGTTGCTTTAGCTACAACTGGAATGTTGGCAGTATCAAATTTACCAACTGTATCTGCACAGGCGGAAATTTTTAATGTAGCTGAAATGAAGAAAAATGTAGAAGGGCGTAAAGATTTATTACTATTGTATGAATATGCTTTTCTTTATAAAAATCAAAATAATCCAGATGCTATTATAGAGTATCAAAATAGAACGGTAACTGTTCAAGAAAAGCTAAAGGAAGTTCCTCTTTCAAAATTTGAAAAAGCTTTGGGATATAGTCCAGAAAAATTGAAAGAATATAGAAGTAGTGCTATTAAGAATTTAGAAAAAAATCAGCCAAAAGGGATTTGGAAACAAACTGAAGAAGGTTGGCATTATGTACTTTGGTATGGAAATGGAGGAGTTAGTGCTGAAGGATGGATCAAAGACGGTGGGAATTGGTATTATTTAGGTACTAATGGAGTAATGGTAACTGGTTGGGCTCAAGTGAATGGAAAATGGTATTTCTTACAACCATCAGGAGCAATGGCAACAGGTTGGGTTAAAGACAATGGTACATGGTATTATCTTGATTCATCAGGAGCAATGAAAACAGGTTGGTACGAAGTAAATGGGAAATGGTACTATTCATATGCTTCAGGAGCATTAGCTGTTAACACAACAATTGATGGCTATACTGTTAATGAAAATGGTGAATGGGTTTAAGAAATTATAGAATAAAAAGGATGACAGAATTAGGCGACTTCGTGTTGCCTAATTTTTTATAGGCAAAATTGAAAATCGTTAAATAGCTATATTCATTTCAAAAAAAATCTGTTACAATACTGGTAATGACAAGTTGAGGGAGGAAGCGTTATGGACATTAAAATTGTGAAAAATCAAGAAGAAGGAGCTTTAGTTGCGTTTGAAGTTTTTAAAGAAGCTTATGAAAATGGAGCAAAAGTTTTTGGGTTAGCAACAGGGTCAAGTCCTCTTGGTTTGTATGAAAAAATTCGTCAAAGTTCATTAGATTTTTCTGATAGAGTCTCTGTAAACTTAGATGAATATGCTGGTCTATCGAGTGAAGATAAACACAGTTATCATTATTTTATGAACGAACAATTATTTGCAGCAAAACCATTTTTAAAGAGCTATTTACCAGATGGTTTAGCAGAAGATATTGATGCTGAAGTGGAACGTTATGAAAAAATTTTACAAGATAATCCTGTCGATTTTCAATTATTGGGGATAGGGAGTAATGCCCATATTGGATTTAATGAACCAGGAACACCTTTTACACAAAGAACACATAAAGTAGCTTTAGCACAAGCAACGATTGAAGCCAATAAACGTTTCTTTGATCGAGAAGAAGATGTACCAAGATATGCTTATTCAATGGGACTACAATCAATTATGGATGCAAAACAAATTGTGTTAATTGCATTCGGTGAAAAAAAAGCAAAAGCAATTTTAGATACGGTAAAGGGGAATGTTACGACAGATGTGCCTGCTAGTATTTTACAGAAGCATCCAAATGTAACAATTATCGTTGATGAAGCTGCTGCAGCATTATTAAATAGATAATGAAATAGGGTATACCATTACTCGGGAAAAGGTTTAGGAGAAAAAGGAGAGCGATATGATGGTAAAATTAGTTTTTGCGCGCCACGGCCAGTCAGAATGGAATAAGGCCAATCTCTTCACTGGTTGGGCGGATGTTGATTTGTCTGAAAAGGGGATTCAACAAGCAATTGATGCCGGAAAATTAATTAAAGAAGCAGGGATTGAATTTGATCAAGCCTATACTTCAGTGCTAAAACGTGCCATTAAAACAACCGATTTAGCATTGGAAGCTTGTGATCAATTATGGATACCTGTTGAAAAATCATGGCGTTTAAATGAACGTCATTATGGTGGTTTGACTGGGAAAAATAAAGCAGAAGCTGCTGAAAAATTTGGAGATGAACAAGTACATATTTGGCGTCGTTCTTATGATGTGTTACCTCCAAAAATGGATCGCGATGATGAGTATTCAGCACATGGCGATCGTCGATATGCAAAGTTGGATGATTCTGTAATTCCAGATGCAGAAAATCTTAAAGTGACTCTGGAACGTGTTCTGCCATTTTGGGAAGATAAAATTGCTCCAGATTTAAAAGCTGGTAAAAATGTTTTTATTGGTGCTCATGGTAATTCGATTCGTGCGCTAGTAAAACATATTAAAGGATTATCAGATGATGAAATTATGGGAGTGGAAATTCCAAATTTTCCACCATTAGTGTTTGAGTTTGATGAAAATTTACATGTTATTTCAGAATATTATTTAGGAAAATAATCTTCCAAAACTTTGAAACTGAATAGATATACCCTAGGACTTATCGATTGAACGGTAAGTCCTTCATTATTTTATGGCTTTTTGTCAAATAGGGTTGGTGGATTTTCTCCATCAACCCTATAAATTAATAGAACTTTTTTTATAAAATTTTTTCAAAATAATTAAAATTTGTGAAAGTAATTTCTAATTTTGGTAGATAATGAAGAGTGAATGGGCATAAATTTGAAATTACTTTCTAAAATAAGGTGATGTATTGAAAATGCTTTCTTCTACAATTATACTTATAAGTGTAAAGGCTATATTAAAAAAGAAAAGGGGGCTGAATATGAGTATTCAAGGGCAATTAATCGTATCTTGCCAAGCGCTGCCACATGAACCGTTGCATAGCGATTTTATTATGGCTCGTATGGCAGTCGCAGCGAAGGAAGGAGGAGCAAAAGGAATTCGTGCTAATTCTGTAATTGACATCAAAGCTATAAAAGAAGCAGTAGATTTACCTGTAATTGGAATTATTAAAAGAGATTATGATGATGCAGATGTTTATATTACAGCTAGTATGAAAGAAGTGGACGAGTTAATGGAAGCAAAACCAGAAATTATTGCATTAGATGCTACCATTTCTAGCCGTCCAAATGGACAAACTTTAGATGAATTTTATCAAGAAATTCGTCAAAAATATCCAACTCAAAAACTAATGGCAGATTGTTCAACAGTTGAAGAAATGATTCATGCGGATGAATTAGGTTTTGACTATATTGGAAGTACATTAGTAGGATATACTCACCAAAGTAAAGGGGATAAAATCGAAGCAAACGATTTTGAAATTCTTCGTGAAGTCTTAAAGGTTATCAAACGTCCACTCATTGCAGAAGGAAATATTGATACACCTGAAAAGGTTAAACGAGTATTAGAGTTAGGAGCTTATAGTGTAGTTGTTGGATCAGCAATTACAAGACCTCAATTAATTACAAGGAAATTTGTAGAGGCGATTCATTCATAAAAGGAAAATAATTTTTTTAGGAGGAAACCATATGTTTAAAGTATTACAAAAAATTGGTAAGGCCTTTATGTTGCCGATTGCTATTTTACCGGCAGCTGGTTTGTTATTAGGGATTGGTGGTGCGTTGTCAAATCCAACTACAGTAGCTACTTATCCAGTGTTAAATAATAGTCTTTTACAAGCAATTTTCACAGTAATGAGTTCAGCAGGGGAAGTTGTATTTGCGAATTTAGCGTTACTACTCTGTGTGGGCTTATGTATTGGCTTAGCAAAACGTGATAAAGGTACAGCAGCACTTGCTGGGGTAACTGGTTACTTTGTTATGACAGCAACAATCAAAGCACTTGTTAAATTATATATGGCTGAAGGAGCTTCAATTGATACAGGTGTAGTTGGGGCTATCGTAGTAGGTTCTGTAGCAGTTTATTTACATAATCGCTATAGCAACATTCAATTACCACAAGTACTTGGATTCTTTGGTGGTAGTCGTTTTGTTCCAATCGTTACTTCATTTGCTTCAATTGTAGTCGGAGGAATTTTCTTTGTAATTTGGCCTCCATTCCAACAATTATTAGTATCAACTGGTGGTTATATCTCACAAGCTGGCCCATTTGGAACATTCTTATATGGATTCTTAATGCGTCTATGTGGTGCGGTTGGGTTACACCATATGATTTACCCATTATTCTGGTATACAGAATTAGGTGGAGTTGAAGTAGTTGCAGGTCAAACTGTAGCAGGAGCTCAAAAAATCTTCTTTGCTCAATTAGCAGATCCAACACATGTTGGTCTATTTACTGAAGGAACTCGTTTCTTCGCAGGTCGTTTCTCTACAATGATGTTTGGTCTTCCAGCAGCCTGCTTAGCAATGTATCACTGTGTTCCAAAAGATCGTCGTAAAAAATATGCTGGTTTATTCTTTGGGGTAGCTTTAACATCATTCATTACTGGTATTACAGAACCAATTGAATTTATGTTCTTATTCGTAAGTCCAGTACTTTATGTTGTTCATGCATTCTTAGATGGTGTAAGCTTCTTTATTGCTGATATCTTAAACATTTCTATTGGTAATACATTCTCAGGTGGGGTTATCGACTTTACATTATTCGGGGTATTACAAGGTAATGATAAAACAAATTGGTTATTACAAATTCCATTTGGTTTAGTATGGAGTGTTCTATACTATGTAGTATTCAGATGGTTTATCGTTCAATTTAACGTTGCAACTCCAGGACGTTTAGATGAAGAGTTATTAGATGATGAAAAACCTGTTGTAGAAACAAAAGATACATTAAAACAAGATAGCGTTCGTATTATTGAAGCTTTAGGTGGAGCTGAAAATATTGAAGATGTAGATGCATGTATCACTCGTTTACGTGTAGCAGTCCGTTCTGTAGAAAAAGTTGATAAAGCAACGCTAAAAGCAATTGGTGCAGTAGATGTACTAGAAGTTAAAGGCGGCGTTCAAGCGATTTATGGTGCGAAAGCTATTCTTTATAAAAATAATATCAATGAAATTTTAGGTGTAGATGACTAATTTTTATAAACACTTAATATAGCTAGGGGATGAATTTCTCCTAGCTTTTTTATTTTCAAAACACGAAATAGAAAAAATATGATACACTAACACTAACCAAAAAAGGTAAGGGAGTTACAGTATGATATCTTTTGAAAAAAAAGTTACACCATTAATTGAATCGATTTATGACACATTAACCCCTAATGAAAAAACGATTGCTCAATATTTTTTAGAACAAAACTCAGCTGAAGAATCATTATCAGCAAAAGCAGTTTCTGAGAGATTGTTTGTATCTATACCGTCATTAACTCGATTTGCTCAAAAATGTGGTTATAAGGGATACCGTCAATTTATTTATGATTTTCAAGAAAGTAAAAAAGAAGGACAAGTAATTCATAATGATTTGACAAAAAGTGTTTTAGCAGATTATGAAGAATTATTGTCCAAATCATTTTCGTTAATTGATGAAAGTCAAGTGATTAAAGTGTGTGGGCTGTTGAATAATGCTAAACGAGTTTATATTTATGGTCAGGGGAGTTCGGGTTTAGCAGCTCATGAGATGAAATTTCGATTTATGAGATTAGGAATGATTTGTGAGGCGATTACGGATTTACATACAATGTTAATGAACCGAGTTTTAGTAGATGAACAATGTTTGGTGATTGGTATTACAGTTTCTGCAAATGCAAGTGTAGTAGAAGCAGTTCGCCAAGCGAAAAAGCAAGGAGCTAAAACGGTTTTAATTACTTCAAAACGAAGTGAGGAAAGTGAAAAAGCTTGTGATGAATTAGTATTAATTGCTATGAAGAATGCTTTAGATCAAGGTGGGCTCATTTCGCCACAATTTCCTATTTTAGTTATGGTAGATATTTTTTATAGTTATTATAAAGAAATTGATAAGGATTATAAGCATCATCTTTTTTCGAATACATTAACAGCCCTAGGGGCAAAAGAAGAAGTAGAAGAATAGGTTATATAAAAGGTAAAGAACATGAAAACGCTTTGTTCTTTACCCTTTTTTATATAGGTTGTTCGACAAATCCTGTTGGTGAGAAATCACCGACAGGATTTTTTATATGCAAAAAAGAGAAATCCAGGTTATGATTAAGTCGACCAAAACCAATCAAAGGAGGATTTCTCTCATGGACTATTGTATACGAAAATTACTAGGATTAACAGATAAAAATTTCATTCCAGATAAAATTTGGCTAGAAACAATAACAGAAAACAATGAAACGGTACACCATATTAAAGGAGCTTGGACAAATACTTGTACTTCTTGTCCATATTGTTCTAGCGAAAATGTGATTAAACATTCTCCAATGGAACATAAAATTAGAATTCCACACCTATTTGGACATAAGACTATTTTAGACCTTAAAGTACAACGATTGATCTGTAAAGATTGTTGTAAAACTTGGGTTACAGATTGCCCTCTTGTTCCTAAAAATAGTAATATTTCTTATGATTTAGAGTGCCAAATCATGTTGTATTTAAAAGAAAACTTTTCTAGAAAAACAATTGCCAAACTTCTTTCAATTTCTGATAAGACAGTCGAAAGAGTGATGAAAAAGTTTAAAATAAAGACAATGCAAAGATATAACTATTTACCTAAAGTGCTTTGTTTAGATGAATTTAGAGGCGTTAAAACACAACAAGGGAAAATGAATTTCATTTGTTTAGATGGAGAAAATCACCAATTAATTGATATTTTACCTGGTAGATCACTTCATGAATTGATTTCTTTCTTTATGAAGTTCTCCCATAAACAACGTTTAAAAGTAAAATATTTAGTGATGGATATGAATGCTTCTTATCAAAACCTTATTAAAACAGTATTTCCAAACGCTGTTATCGTAGTAGATCGATTCCATATCGTTCAACATATGAATCGTAATTTTAATCAACTTCGAGTAGTGATTATGAAGCAATTCTCAGCGAAATCAACGCAACAGAAGACATTGAAACGCTACTGGAAAGTGCTGTTAAAAGCAAGCGATGAATTAGATGAAGAAAAATTAAGGTACAATTATCACTTCAAAACCTATCTTACTCAAGCACAATTGGTAGAAAAATTATTGAGTTATGACGAAGTGTTATCAGCTGCATATGATTTCATCCAAGAACTTAGAAAAGCCTATAAGAAAAAAGATTATGAGGCATTTATGACATGTATAAAAGAGATACCGAGACAATTACCTTATGAATTTAAGAAGAAGTTTGAAGTATTCAAACGTTTTAAGGATGGGATTTATCAAGCATTTATAACAGGATATTCCAATGGAGCTATTGAAGGGACGAATAATCTCATTAAAGTGATTAAACGTGTGGCATATGGATATCGAAATTTTGAGAATATGAAATTAAGAATCAAGATTATCAAAGGATGTTTCTTTACCCCGGTCAATAGAAAGTCATTATGATTTAAGAAAGTATGTATAGAGTCGTTTTAACTTGACAATGAGCCTCCATGGGCATGTTGAATTGGGGGAAGCGAAAAATAATATCAAATTTCACAGCCCCCAAACCGCTAATCGCGGATAACATGCCCCTGCTCATTATAAAGTTAAAACTAGATTTCGTTCATAGTTATGTTTGTGGTTGATTGTTAAATCGATTAAATCGTTAATTTTCTTCCACCTTGTTCATTTAAAATTAAAGACTTAATTTGGTGTTAAATTTGATTCACCAACAGAATTTGTCGATGAGCCTTTATATATAAATCGGAATTTTTCAAAAATGTTTTGGAATACCTAAAAAACTCTTGACGAGAGAAAGTATTTAGGGTAACCTAATTATTGGCATAAGAAATATGATAAAAAGAAAGGAGATATTCATGATTAAAGTTGAAAATCTTGGTGTATCATATGCGATGCAGCCAGATGTATTGAAAGACTGTCATGTAGAAGTGAACGGCCCGACAATTTTGGGAATTATTGGTCCTAATGGTGCAGGTAAATCTACCTTTTTAAAAGCAATGTTAGGATTAATTTCACACACGGGAAAAGTGACGTTCGATGGGAAAGAAGCAAGTCAATCATTAGAAAGAATTGCTTATGTTGAACAAAAAAGTAATCTTGATTTTACATTTCCAATTACGATTCGTGAGTGCGTAGCACTAGGGAAAAGCGTTAAAATGAAACCATTTCAGCGTTTAAACGTTCAAGATTGGAAAGATGTAGATGAAGCGATTGAAGAAGTTGGTTTAACAGAATTAGCTCATCGTCCAATAGGAGCATTATCTGGTGGACAATTCCAAAGGGTATTATTAGCACGTTGCTTAGTGCAAAAAGCTGATTATATTTTCCTAGATGAACCATTTGTAGGGATTGATATGATGAGTGAAAAAGTCATTATGACTTTAATTCGTCAATGGAAAGAAGAAGGTAAGACTATTTTAATGGTACATCATGATTTATCGAAAGTGCGTGATTATTTTGACCAAGTCATTTTAGTGAATCGTGGAATTGTCGATAGTGGAAAAACTGAGGAAACATTTGTTCCTGAAAAAATCAGAAAAACATACGGTGGAGAAGTTTTTATTGCACAAGGGGGAGCAGCTCATGAATAATTTTTTACAAGGATTAATGAACTATCATTTTGTGCAAAATGCTTTAATTTCTTCTGTTCTAATTGGAGCAGTTGCCGGAATGATTGGATGTTTTATCATTTTACGTGGAATGTCGTTGATGGGAGATGCGATTTCTCATGCGGTGTTACCGGGGGTAGCATTATCTTATATTATCGGCGTTAACTTCTTCTTTGGAGCACTAGCATTTGGATTATTAGCATCGTTTATTATTGCGTTTATTAATCGAAATAGTGTCGTGAAAAGTGATACAGCGATAGGAATTACCTTTAGTTCGTTTTTAGCTTTAGGGATTATTTTAATCGGTGTTGCAAAAAGTTCAACAGACTTATTCCATATTTTATTCGGGAATATTTTAGCGGTACAAGATTTTGATTTAGTAATTACAGCAATTGTAGGAATATTCGTTTTTGTAACGATTATTTCTTACTTTAAAGAATTACAAGTAACGAGTTTTGACCCAGTCTTTGCTCGTTCAGCAGGGCTGAATGTATCATTCTATCATTACTTATTGATGTTTCTTTTAGCATTAGTTTCGATTACAGCGATGCAAAGTGTCGGAACAGTTATGATTGTAGCATTACTGATTACACCAGCAGCGACAGCTTATTTATATTCGAAGAGTTTAAAAACTATGCTTGCTTTATCAGCAATGTTTGGTTCGCTTTCTTCGATTGTAGGTTTAGTAATCGGATATACGTTTAATATTGCAGTAGGTTCTACGATTGTATTAACTGCTGCAGCATTCTTTGTGATTAGTTTTATTGTCTCACCAAAACAAAGGGAAGGTAGGAAGAAAGCATGAAAATCGGGAAATTATTAACAGTCGGTTTATTATCATTAGTAGGTTTTGCAGGATGTTCAACAAATACAACATCTACAACTACAACTACAGCAAAAAGTAATGAACCTAAAAAAGTACAAGTAGTAGCAACAAACTCTATCATTTATGATATTACTAAAAATGTTGCTGGGGATTTAGCGGACATTCACAGTATTGTTCCAATCGGACAAGATCCGCATGAATATGAACCATTACCACAAGATGTTCAAAAAATTCATGATGCAGATTTAATTTTCTATAATGGAATTAACTTAGAAAATGCTGAAGATGCATGGTTTACAAAAATGGTTAAAAATGCAGGTAAAGTTGCAGACAAAGACTATTTTGCAGTAAGTGATGGCGTTGATGTGATTTATCTTGAAGGTGAAAACGAAAAAGGTAAAGAAGACCCTCACGCATGGTTAAACATCGAAAATGGTGTAATTTATGCTAAAAACGTTGCAAAACAATTAATTGCTAAAGACCCAGAACATAAAGATGTTTATCAAAAAAATGTTGATAAATATGTAGCTGAATTGGAAAAATTAGACAAAGATGCAAAAGAACGTCTTGCTAAAATTCCTCAAGAGAAAAAATTGATTGTAACTAGTGAAGGTTGCTTCAAGTACTTCTCTAAAGCTTATGGAGTTCCATCAGCTTACATCTGGGAAATTAATACTGAAGAAGAAGGTACTCCCGAACAAACAACTCGTTTAGTAGAAATTCTTAAAAAATCTAAAGTTCCTTCATTATTCGTTGAATCAAGTGTTGACGACCGTCCAATGAAGACAGTTTCACAAGAATCAGGTAAACCAATTTACTCAACAATCTTTACTGACTCAATTGCTGATAAAGGTAAAGATGGAGATAGCTACTTAAGCATGATGAAATGGAACTTAACTAAAATTATTGAAGGTTTAGAAAAATAATTAGCAGTCTAATAGTATGGTGAACTATAAAACTGCAAATAAGCCAGGGTGTTAAGCCCTGGCTTTTTTGCGGTTAAATAACTTTTAATAACGCCATCTGAGGGAATCGAACCCCCATTATAAGAACCGGAATCTTATGTGATATCCATTACACTAAGATGGCTAACAATGTAAGAATATTTTATCCAAATTCATATGAAAAAACAAGAAGAAACCCTTACAAAAAAGACTAGAAATCGTGAGAAGTAGACAAGATAGAAGGGGATATCTAAAAAAAGTAAAAAGAATTTAGGGACTAAAAACGTCCCTGTTAATTTCTTTTTTTAAAAATATTAAACACTTTCAAGTTGCATTTTATAGAGATTGTTGGTACAATATTTTTGTAATTAAAAAAGTTTTCTATGTATAGATAGCTAGTTTTTAGGGGACGGTTTTTAGCCCAGTAATGAAATGAAGGGAATCGAAATTATGGATTGTATGACATTGATGCAACTTCTAGTCCCAGAAAGCAATCAATTGTTAAAAATTCGTTTCCAAATTTTGCGAGCGATACAACGAACACAACCGATTGGACGAAGAGGGCTTGCTAAACAGTTGGAAATATCAGAACGTATACTTCGTTCTGAAACAGATATACTAAAAGAACAAGGTTTAATTACGTATTCTGCAAAAGGAATGTTTGTGACAGAGTTAGGCAAAGATACGTATCTTGGATTAACTTCTATTATCCAACAATGCATTGAAATGACTGATTTTGAAAAAGAAATTTCAAAGAAGTTGGGAATTCGTTTTTGTAAAGTGGTTGCTGAAAGTGGCACTGATAATGGGAAACAAATAAGCAATCAAGTACAAGAATTGATGAAATGGATGTTGCCAGTTGATCAATCAATCGTTACAGTAACGGGTGGTAGAACGATGGCAACGGTAGCAGAATACTTTTCAAAAGAAATTTTACAACAAAGAGAGATTTCTTTTGTTCCTGCTAGAGGAGGAGTGGGAGGTTCCACTTTAATCCAAGCAAATAGTGTTAGTGAAAAGATGGCGATGAAGACTGGTGGAGAACACTTTTCTCTATATGTACCAGAACATGTTAGTAAAGAAACGTATTTACCTTTATTACAAGAACCATTGGTTTCTCAAACATTATCGATGATGAAACAAGCTAATTGCTTATTATATAGCGTTGGGAATGCAAGTGTTATGGCTGAAAGAAGAGGATTGTTACCTCAAGAAAGTCAGTTTATTGCGAATAAGCGTGCTGTAGGTGAAGCATTCGGTTGTTTCTTCGATGCAAAAGGAAAGGTTGTTTTTAAACTTCCACGAGTAGGTTTGCATCTTAGTGATTTAGAGTCCATTCCGCATAGTATTGCTATCGTGGAGGGCGCTCAAAAAGCAGAAGCTTTAATAGCTTATGCTAAATTAGCTCCTATCGATCGAACTTGGTTTGTGATTGATGAGAGTTTAGCAAATATGGTTTTGAACGGGGAAACCCGCTAAAAATAAAAAAAATTATTCCTAGGAGGAAAAACTATTATGACAGTTAAAGTTGGTATTAACGGTTTCGGACGTATTGGACGTTTAGCATTCCGTCGTATTCAAGAAGTGGAAGGATTAGAAGTTGTTGCAATCAACGACTTAACAGATGCTAAACAATTAGCACACTTATTAAAATACGATTCAACACAAGGACGTTTCAACGGAGAAGTTGAAGTATTAGAAGGCGCATTCCGCGTAAACGGTAAAGAAGTTAAAGTATTAGCTAACCGTAATCCTGAAGAATTACCATGGGGAGAACTAGGCGTTGATATCGTTTTAGAATGTACTGGTTTCTTCACTTCTAAAGAAAAAGCTGAATTACACTTAAAAGGTGGAGCTAAAAAAGTTGTTATCTCTGCTCCTGGTGGTAATGATGTACCAACAGTTGTATACAACGTAAACCATGACATTTTAACAGGTAAAGAAACAGTTATCTCTGGTGCTTCATGTACTACAAACTGTTTAGCACCTATGGCTAAAGCATTAAACGATAACTTCGGAATCGTTGAAGGATTAATGACTACAATTCACGGTTATACTGGTGACCAAAACACATTAGATGCACCTCACGCAAAAGGTGACTTACGTCGTGCTCGTGCTGCAGCAGTAAACATCGTTCCTAATACAACTGGTGCTGCTAAAGCTATCGGTTTAGTTATTCCAGAATTAAACGGTAAATTAGATGGAGCTGCACAACGTGTTCCTGTACCAACAGGTTCATTAACAGAATTAGTAACAGTATTAGAAAAACCAGTTACAGCTGAAGAAGTTAACGCTGCTATGAAAGCTGCTGCAACTGAATCTTACGGATATACTGAAGAACCATTAGTATCTACTGATATCGTAGGTATCGCTTATGGATCATTATTCGATGCAACTCAAACTAAAGTTATGACAGTAGGCGACAAACAATTAGTTAAAACAGTTGCTTGGTATGATAACGAAATGTCATACACTGCTCAATTAATCCGTACTTTACAATACTTTGCAAATTTATAATTTAAAGTTTTGATAGAGCTAATCGTATCGAATTTTTCAGGGCGATGGGAGCATTCGCTTCCTCGCCCTGTTTTCATAATGTGGGTATTACACTCGCTCCAAATATATATAACTTAGGAGGCTATTCTATGGCTAAAAAAATTGTAACAGATTTATCTGTTGGAGGAAAAAAAGTATTAGTACGTGTTGACTTTAACGTTCCATTAAAAAATGGTGTTATTACTGATGATAACCGTATTGTACAAGCATTACCAACTATTCAATATTTAATTGATAATCATGCTAAAGTAATTCTTTTCTCTCACTTAGGAAAAGTAAAATCTGAAGAAGATAAAGCTCGTTTAAGCTTACGTCCAGTTGCTGAACGTTTATCAGAATTATTGAAAAAAGAAGTAACATTTGTTCCAGAAACACGTGGAGAAGCATTAGAAACAGCTATTAATGGTTTAGCTGAAGGAGATGTTTTATTATTTGAAAATACTCGTTTCGAAGATTTAGATGGTAAAAAAGAATCTAAAAACGATCCTGAGTTAGGAAAATATTGGGCATCTTTAGGAGAGTTGTTCGTAAATGACGCATTTGGTACAGCTCACCGTGCTCACGCATCAAACGTAGGAATTGCTAGTCAATTAGAATCTGCTGCAGGTTTCTTAATGGAAAAAGAAATTAAATTCATTGGTGGAGCTGTAGATAATCCAGAACGTCCATTCGTAGCTATTTTAGGTGGAGCGAAAGTTTCAGATAAAATTGGCGTTATCGAAAGCTTAATTGATAAAGCTGATAAAGTGTTAATCGGAGGAGGAATGGCTTATACATTCTTCAAAGCTATGGGTCGTGAAGTAGGTCTATCATTATTAGAAGTAGATCGTATTGAATTAGCAAAACAAATTATGGAAAAAGCTGGCGACAAATTAGTGTTACCAATCGATAACGTTGTTGCTAAAGAATTTTCAAATGATGCAGTTGCAACAATTGTAGCATCTGACGCAATCCCTGCTGACCAAGAAGGTTTAGACATCGGTCCTAAGACTGTAGAATTATTTGCTAGCTACTTAAAAGATGCAAAAACAGTTGTATGGAATGGGCCAATGGGTGTATTCGAATTACCTAACTTTGCTAAAGGAACAATTGGTGTTTGTGAAGCTATTGCAGATTTACAAGGCGCTACAACAATCATCGGTGGAGGAGATTCTGCAGCAGCAGCAATTTCTTTAGGATATGCGGATAAATTTACTCATATCTCAACTGGTGGTGGAGCTTCATTAGAATACTTAGAAGGTAAAGAATTACCTGGTGTAGCTTCAATTAGTGATAAATAATTTAAATAATGAAAAAGACTCACTGAAATGATTTGTTCATTTTTGTGAGTCTGCTTCATACAAAATTTTAGGAGGACAAAATTATGCGTAAACCAATTATTGCAGGAAACTGGAAAATGAATAAAAATCCTAAAGAAACTCAAGCGTTTGTTGAGGCTTTAGCAGGAAAATTACCATCATCAGAAGTTGTTGAGTCTGCTGTTGCAGCTCCAGCAGTTGATTTATCTACTTTATTAGCTGCAGCTGAAGGTTCAGAATTAAAAGTAGCTGCTCAAAACTGCTATTTCGAACAAGAAGGTGCTTATACTGGAGAAACTTCTCCAAAAGTATTATCTGAAATGGGAGTTCACTATGTTGTGATTGGACACTCAGAACGTCGTGAATATTTCCACGAAACAGATGCTGACATTAATAAAAAAGCAAAAGCAATTTTCGCAAATGGTATGTTACCAATCATCTGTTGTGGTGAAACATTAGAAACTTATGAAGCTGGTAAAGCTGCTGAGTTTGTAGGAGCACAAGTTTCTGCAGCATTAGAAGGATTATCAAACGAACAAGTTTCATCATTAGTGATTGCATATGAACCAATTTGGGCAATCGGAACTGGTAAATCAGCTTCTCAAGATGATGCTCAAAAAATGTGTAAAGTAGTACGTGATGTTGTAGCGAAAGACTTTGGTCAAGAAGTAGCTGATAAAGTACGTGTACAATACGGTGGTTCTGTTAAACCTGAAAATATTAAAGAATACATGGCTTGTCCAGATGTAGATGGAGCTTTAGTAGGTGGAGCAAGCTTACAACCTGAATCATTCTTAGCTTTATTGGAGGCAGTAAAATAATGTCTAAATCACCAGTAGCGATTATTATCTTAGATGGTTTCGGATGGAGACCAGAAGTAGAAGGTAACGCTGTAGCACAAGCAAAGAAACCAAATTTTGACCGTTATTATAATGAATTTCCTCATACAACATTAAAAGCATCAGGTTTAGATGTAGGTTTACCAGATGGACAAATGGGGAACTCAGAAGTAGGTCATACAAATATCGGTGCAGGTCGTATTGTATACCAAAGCTTAACTCGTATTGATAAAGCGATTTTAGATGGTGAATTCGAAACAAACCCAGCATTAAATGGTGCATTTAACCATGTATTAGAAAATGGTTCTGCATTACACTTATTCGGATTATTATCTGATGGTGGTGTACACAGCCATATTAATCATTTATTAGCATTAATTGAAACAGCAAAAGCAAAAGGGATTTCTAAAGTTTATGTTCATGCATTCATGGACGGACGTGACGTGGATCCAAAAGCTGGTCCATCTTACATTAAGACTTTAGAAGACAAAATTGCAGAAGTTGGAGTAGGTCAAATCGCAACTGTATCAGGTCGTTATTATGCAATGGACCGTGACAAACGTTGGGAACGTGTTCAATTAGCTTATGATGCAATTGCACATGCAAAAGGCCCTCAATTCGAATCAGCTCAAGCAGTCATTGAACATAGCTATGCTGAAAATGTAACAGATGAATTTGTAATTCCATCAGTAATTGTTAAAAACGGACAACCAGTTGCAAAAATTGAAGACAATGATG
Organism: uncultured Granulicatella sp.; assembly: GCF_963528195.1. Lineage (GTDB taxonomy): Bacteria > Bacillota > Bacilli > Lactobacillales > Aerococcaceae > Granulicatella. The sequence goes on along the minus strand of NZ_CAURVN010000010.1, from coordinate 17,822 downwards.
CAGTTATCTTCTTTAACTTCCGTCCTGACCGTGCGATTCAATTATCAAATGCATTTACAGATAAAGAGTGGACAAACTTTGATCGTGGTGAACGTGCTGCAAATGTTAAATTTGTGACAATGACATTATACAATCCAAGTGTGGATGCAGAAGTTGCATTCCCACCAATTCCTATGACAAATGTTTTAGGAGAAGTTTTATCAAAAGCAGGACTTGCACAATTACGTATTGCAGAAACTGAAAAATATCCACACGTTACATTCTTTATGAATGGTGGACGTAATGAAGAATTCCAAGGAGAAAACCGTATTTTAATTCCTTCTCCAAAAGTTGCAACATATGACTTAAAACCTGAAATGAGTTGTTATGAAGTAGGAGATGCATTATATAATTCGATTCAAAATGATGAAAATGATGCAATCATCTTAAACTTCGCAAATCCAGATATGGTTGGACACTCTGGTATGTTAGAGCCAACGATTAAAGCAATCGAAGCAGTAGATGAAAACTTAGGTAAAGTAGTGGATGCTATTTTAGCTAAAGGTGGTACTGCCATTATCTTTGCTGACCACGGTAACTCAGAAACAATGGTTACTCCAGAAGGTACACCACATACTGCACATACAACAGTTCCAGTACCAGTTATTGTAACGAAAAAAGGTGTTACATTACGTGAAGGTGGCCGTTTAGCAGACGTTGCACCTACAATGTTAGACTTATTGAATGTAGCAAAACCTGAAGAAATGACAGGCGAAAGCTTAATTCAAAAATAATCTAAAAAAAAGGCTTTCAATTTAAGGAAAAGATTGCATATAAAGCATTTTTCGACTAAAATAGAAACGTACAAATAAATATAAAGGAGTTAATAAATCATGCCATTTATTACAGATGTATTAGCAAGAGAAGTATTAGATTCACGTGGTAACCCAACTATCGAAGTTGAAGTTTACACAGAAAGCGGAGCGTTCGGACGCGGTATGGTTCCTTCAGGAGCTTCTACTGGTGAATACGAAGCAGTTGAATTACGTGATGGCGACAAATCTCGTTACTTAGGAAAAGGAGTTCAAAAAGCTGTTGATAATGTAAACAACATTATTGCTGAAGCAATCATCGGTTTTGACGTTCGCGAACAAATGGCGATCGACAAATTAATGATCGAATTAGATGGAACTCCAAACAAAGGTAAATTAGGAGCTAACGCAATTTTAGGCGTATCTATCGCTGTTGCTCGTGCGGCTGCTGATTACTTAGATCAACCATTATACCAATACTTAGGTGGATTCAACACTAAAGTATTACCAACACCAATGATGAACATCGTAAACGGTGGATCTCACTCAGATGCTCCAATCGCATTCCAAGAGTTCATGATTTTACCAGTTGGTGCACCAACATTCAAAGAAGCTTTACGTTGGGGTGCTGAAGTATTCCATGCATTAAAAGCTATTTTACACGACCGTGGTTTAGTAACTGCTGTAGGTGACGAAGGTGGTTTCGCTCCAACATTTGAAGGTACTGAAGATGCTGTAGAAACAATCTTAGCTGCTATTAAAAAAGTTGGTTTAGAACCAGGTAAAGATGTATTCTTAGGATTTGACTGTGCTTCATCAGAATTCTTCAAAGATGGCGTATATGACTACACAATCTTCGAAGGTGAAAAAGGTGCTAAACGTACTCCTGCTGAACAAGTAGAATACTTAGCTGAATTAGTTGAGAAATACCCAATCATCACAATCGAAGACGGATGTGACGAAAACGACTGGGATGGATGGAAATTATTAACTGAACGCTTAGGCGGTAAAGTTCAATTAGTAGGTGACGATTTATTCGTAACTAACACAGAAATCTTATCTCGTGGTATTGCACAAGGCGTTGCAAACTCAATCTTAATCAAAGTTAACCAAATCGGTACTTTAACTGAAACATTCAACGCAATTGAAATGGCTCAAAAAGCTGGATACACTGCAGTTGTATCACACCGTTCAGGTGAAACTGAAGATTCAACAATTGCTGATATCGCAGTTGCTACAAATGCTGGACAAATCAAAACTGGTTCATTAAGCCGTACAGACCGTATTGCTAAATACAACCAATTATTACGTATTGAAGATCAATTAGGTGACTTAGCGGTTTACCAAGGTCTTTCAGCATTCTACAACTTAAAAAAATAATGACATTTTAGGATGTTTTTAGAGGGCTAGCGTTTCGCTAGCCCTATTTTTTACATTGAAAGTGGTGAGAAGATGATTTACACAATTACGTTTAATCCTGCAGTAGATTTAGTGATTCAAGTTCCGAATTGTCAATTAGGAATATTGAATCGCTCTATGGGTGAGGAATATATAGCAGGTGGTAAAGGGATTAATATGTCGATTGTATTAAAGCGATTAGGTATTAATAATATTGCTACAGGATTTCTTGGAGGTTTTTCAGGGAACTATATTGAAGAGTTTCTAGAAAAAGAAGGGATTACCCCTCAGTTTATTTCTGTTGAAGGGACTACTAGAATTAATGTTAAAGTTAAAGGAGAAGTAGAGACAGAAATCAATGCAGCTGGTCCTAGCGTGGGTGTAGAGCAATTTCAACAATTAATGAATTATTTCGAAGATGTTTTAAAAGAAGGAGATATCGTATTTTTAGCAGGAAATGCTGCTCCAGGATTAGATGAGATGTCTTATGTTGAAATTGCAAAGCTTTGTCATGCAAGAGGGGTAAAGTTAGTGCTTGATACTACAAAAAATTCATTATTAGCCTGTTTACCTTATCAGCCGTTTATGATTAAGCCGAACCAACATGAATTAGAAGAATTATTTGGAGTAAAAATTGAAACACAAGAAGAAATGTTGAACTATGCGTTTCAATTACGAGAAAAAGGGGCTCGTAATGTCTTGATTTCTTGTGGAGGTGAAGGAGCATTTCTAGTTAATGAAACAGAACAAGTATTTACTTCAAATATACCAAAAGGTATGCTAATCAATTCTGTAGGTGCTGGAGATTCGATGTTAGCTGGCTTTATGGCGAAATTTATTGAGACAAATGATTATAGAATGAGTCTGAAGCAAGGGGCAGCATCTGGTAGTGCGACAGCTTTTTCAGTAGGAATTGCTACAAGAGAGTTGATAGAAGAATTAATCCCACAAATAGAAATAACGGAAATTTCAAGACAATGGAAGACTATTTGAGAAATAAGTGTTGAATCTATCCTTGTAAGAGCGTATACTAAATTCATGTTTTAAAAAAAGGATACAAAGAGGTTCCGTTGGCTGAGATGTCTTTACAAACTCTTAGAACCTGTTACGTTAATACGTGCGTAGGGATTGTATGAATAATTGTCTACAATGGGTCTCTTTGTAAAAAAACAAGGAGGCTTTTTTATGTCTGTAAAAAGAATTGCGTGGGTAGAAGGAGCGATTGTAGCGGCGTTAGCGATGGCGTTGTCATTTGTTCCTGATTTTATGGGATGGTTTTCTCCATCTTTTGGAGCAATTGTTTTAGTAGTATTTGCATTGAGAAGAGGATTGTACCCAGCTTTATTTTCAGGTTTAGTATGGGGAGTATTACATTTCCCGCTTGGGAAAGTAGTTTATTTATCATTCTCTCAAGTGGTTTTGGAATATATAATTGCATTTGGAGTAATGGGATTCGCTGGTTTACTTCATCATCAATTCCAAAAGGCTATTCGTAATGATAAACAAGCGTTAGCAATTTTTTATATTTTTATTTCTTCAATCATCGGTGTTGGAGTTCGTTATTTCTGGCATTTTGTAGCAGGATTTTTATTCTGGGGTAAATATGCACCAGAAGGAGTATCGCCATATTGGTATTCATTCACAGTGAATGGAATTGCTGGATTACAAACATTAATTGTAACGATTGTTGTAGCGATTTTATTGTTGAAATATCCAAAAATTTATAAAGAAAATTAAATTGTACGAAATTTATATTTAGAGAAACTCTTATAGAATAACTCGATTCTATAAGAGTTTTTTTGTCAATGGATATAGCTTTAAACTATATTTAAATATAGTAAATTAGTATGTGACAATAACGGAGTAGTCAGTTACAATGTAATTACGTTAGTTAGAGAAGAGAGGTAATCAAGATGACAAAACACGCACCATTTAAATTTGATACAGTAGGAAGTTTTTTAAGACCAGAAAATTTAAAACAAGCTCGTGAAGAGTATGAAAAAGGAAATTTTAGTTACCAAGAATTAAAAAACTTTGAAGATGCAGCAATTCGTGATTTAGTAAAAAAAGAAATCGAAGCGGGATATAAAGGAATTACAGACGGGGAATTCCGTCGTGCTTATTGGCATTTAGATTTCTTCTGGGGATTAGGAGGAATTAAACATGTTCAAGCTAAAACAGGATACCAATTCCATGATGAAGTGACTAAGCCAGACTCAGCTACTGTAGTAGGAACGATTCATGGACGTAACCATCCATTCGTAGCTCACTACACATTTTTAAGAGATTTAGTCGCAGATAATGATGAAGTTGAAGCTCGTATTACAATTCCATCACCATCTCAATTATATTTTGAATTAATTCGTGATGAAGAACATGTGGAACAATTGAATAGTGTATATTCAAACTTTGATGATGTGGTAGCAGATATTTCAAAAGCATACTTAGAAGTGATTCAACAATTATTTGATGAGGGATTACGTACATTACAAGTTGATGATTGTACATGGGGTATTTTAGTGGATGATAACTTCTTAACACTTTGGGGACAAGGTCGTGATAAAGAAGAAGTAAGACGTGAATTAGCAGCAACATTTTTACGTTTAAATAATGCTGTGTATAAAAATGTTCCAGAAGGATTAGTTGTAAATACTCACGTATGTCGTGGAAACTTCCATTCTACTTGGGCTGCAAGTGGTGGTTATGCATCAGTTGCTGAAGAATTATTCGAGCAAGAAGAAGTGAATGCTTATTACTTAGAATTTGATACAGATCGTGCAGGAGATTTTACTCCATTAGCAAAAGTTTCTGGTGATAAAAAAGTCGTTTTAGGATTAGTAACTTCAAAATTTGGAGAATTAGAAAGCAAGGAAGAATTAATTTCTCGTATTAAAGAAGCGAGCCAATATATTCCATTAGAGAGATTATCATTAAGTACTCAATGTGGATTTGCATCAACTGAAGAAGGAAATATTTTAACAGAAGAGCAACAATGGGCAAAATTAGCGTTAATTAAAGAAGTTGCCGAAGAAGTTTGGGGAACTGAAAACGAATAATAAAATGGAAAGGCTGGGGAAACCTAGTCTTTTTTGTTGAAAAGAAAACCATGTTAGAAAATATAACATAAAAAGTAAGGGAACCCTTGACTTTTATGTGCGTTATTTTTACAATACAGCTATCATAGAGAATAAGAGAGGTGTTTGAGAATGGGAGAAAAAGAATTACGACGTTCTTTAGCAGTATTTCCAATAGGAACAGTCATGAAATTGACTGATTTAACGGCGAGACAAATTCGCTACTATGAAGAACAACGTTTAATTACACCTGAACGTTCCGACACTAATCGCAGAATGTATTCACTAAATGATGTAGATCGATTATTAGAAATCAAAGACTACTTGTCGGATGGATTGACGATTGTTGCGATTCAAAAAATTTATTCGAATAAAAAGAAAAATCCGTTAGAAAAAACTTCATCAAATGATGGATTAACGGATGAAGATGTTCGACGAATTTTGTATAACGAAATTATGCATATTGGAAGATTATCTGGACAAGAGAAATTATTATAGAGGTGGAGAAAAATGACAATCACACAAGAAGAAATTTTAAAACAAGTTGAGGAAATGGACGTTCGTTATTTACGTTTGATTTTTACGGATATTTTAGGAACGATTAAAAATGTGGAAGTACCAATTACTCAATTAAAAAAAGTATTATCGAATAAAATGATGTTCGATGGTTCATCCATTGAAGGGTTTGTTCGTATTGAAGAAAGTGATATGTATTTATACCCTGACTTAGATACATGGGTTGTATTCCCATGGAGTAGTAAACACGGAACAATCGCGCGCTTAATTTGTGATGTATATAAACCAGATGGAACACCATTTGCAGGAGATCCACGTTCAAACTTAAAACGTATTTTAGAAGAAATGGAAGACTTAGGATTTTCTAATTTTAACTTAGGACCAGAGCCAGAGTTTTTCTTATTCAAATTAGATGAAAAAGGAGAACCAACGCTTGAAGGAAATGACCAAGGAAGTTACTTCGATTTAGCTCCAGTCGATTTAGGGGAAGAATGTCGTCGTGAAATTGTACTAGAATTAGAAAAGATTGGATTTGATATTGAAGCAAGCCACCATGAAGTAGCACCAGGACAACATGAAATTGACTGGAAATATGCACCAGCTGTAGCAGCGTGCGATAATATTCAAACCTTTAAATTAGTGGTAAAAACAATTGCGCGTAAACATGGATTGCATGCAACCTTTATGCCAAAACCAGTATTTGGGATTGCAGGAAGTGGAATGCACTTTAACTTATCATTATTTGATAAAGAAGGGAATAATGCCTTCTATGATCCTACAGATGAACATGGACTAAGTGATACTTGTCGTTATTTCATTGCTGGAGTTATGAAACATGCGAAAGCTTTAACAGCGATTTGTAATCCTACAGTCAACTCTTATAAACGTTTAGTGCCTGGATATGAAGCGCCTGTATATATTGCATGGTCAGCTCAAAATCGTTCTCCATTAATTCGTATTCCTGAAGCAAGAGGACTTTCTACTCGTATCGAATTAAGAAGTGTGGATCCAGCAGCAAATCCTTATTTAGCAATGGCAGTTATTTTACGTGCTGGTTTAGAAGGGATTCGTGAAAAATTACCAGTTCCTGCTCCAGTAGACCGTAATATTTATGCAATGTCGACAGCAGAAAGAAAAGAAGTAGGAATAGATGATCTTCCAAGCAGTTTAGCAGAAGCGATTGATTGCTTGAAAGCTGATACAGTTGTAAAAGATGCATTAGGTGGACATATTTACAGTAACTTTGTGGAAGCGAAGAAATTCGAATGGGCAGCGTATCGTTCACAAGTCACACAATGGGAATTAGATCAATATTTAAAACTATTTTAAGATAGACAAGAAGCCGAGCGAAAGCTTGGCTTTTTTATATGATTCTTCCTAACATTTTTTGACAATCCACTATATAAGTGTCATACTATTCAATGACAACACGTGAGAGGAAGTTAGAGATGTATATTAAAGATATGAAAAATTCTATAGCAGAATATCATGAGTTTTTACAAACTCAAGGGAACTGTACTCTTTTTCAAACTCCGGAATGGGGAGAAGTGAAAACAAGAGGAGAATGGAGTAATGATATTCTCTTTGTAATGAATGATCAAGATGAACCAGTTGCAGCGACGATGATTTTATACCGTGCCCTTCCTGTAGTGAAAAGATATTTAGCGTATGCTCCTAGAGGGATTGTGACGGATTATCATAATGCAGAACAATTTAAAGAAGTGATTGAAGCTTTGAAAGCTTATTTAAAACAAAAACGAGTATTTGGTTTGAAAATTGACCCTGAAATTATGTGGAGAGAACGATTAAATGACTTTTCAATTGTAGAAGATGGAATCAATCAAGAATCCGTTCGCCAATTATTATTAGAATCAGGATTTGTAAGTCAACCACTAGATTTAGGGTTTGATGGCATTCAACCAAGAATGACAATGATTGTAGAACTAGAAGATAAGGGGAAAGGAATTTTAGATACTTTCTCTTCTAAAGAAAGATATAAAGTTACAATGGCTCAAAAACGTGGAGTTGTTTGTTATAAAGGAACTATCGAAGATATTGATGATTATGAAGTGTTAAATCGTATTACTGCTGAACGTGATCAATATATTGCGAGAAGTAAAGAGTATTTAACAACTATCTATGAAACATTACATGCTCACGATATGATGGATTTATATTTTGCAAAAATTGATTATCATGTTGCAAAAGAATCAACAGAAAACAGAATTCACCAAGCAAAAGCTGAGGTGGAAAAAATTGCTTCACAAGTTGAAAGTACTCAAAATGAGAAAAAGAAGACAAATTTATTGAATCAAAGAGAAAGCTTGTTGAAAAATATTGGGAAATATGAGCAAGAAATGATTGAGTTAGAAGCGCTGTGTAAAGAATATCCAAATGGAAAAGTTTTAAGTGGAGCATTTGTCGCAACGTATAAAGAAACGGCATATTATTTATACGGAGCGAATATTACAGATGATGCAGGATTAAATGCAAATAAAGCTTTACAAACATGGATTATGCAACAAATGTATGATGAAAAAGGTATTCGTCATTATGATATGTTTGGAGTTTCAAGTAATGCAGAAGATCATACAGGTATTACTAAGTTTAAACAATCTTTTGATCCAATTTTAGTGGAATATATTGGAGAGTTTGATTTACCGATTAATCGTTTCTGGTTTACAATGTTTCAAGATGTTGCACCAAAAGTGATGGAATGGAAGAGAAAATTATTAATGCGCCGTTCATAAATGACGTACTGCCCCAAAAGTAAGAATAAAAGTTACTTTTGGGGTCTTTTTATGTTCGTTTTTTAGATATCTTTTTAAGATTTTTACGAGTTATGGTACAATTATAAGACGAGTTTAATGAGAGGTGGTAGATAAATGAAACAAAATCTAACGTTGAAAAAAATGTTATTTATTTCGTTATTAACAGCTCAAGGAATTATTTTGAGTTTACTAGAACAAGCGATTCCTTTTCCTTTTGCATTTGCTCCGGGAGCTAAATTAGGAGTTGCCAATATTATTACGGTCATCGGTTTATATACCTTGTCGCTCCAAGAAGTTATATTAGTAGTTTTATTAAGAACATTGTTGACTGCTTTGTTAGGTGGAACTTTTTCTACTTTACTATACAGTAGTGCAGGAGCGGCGTTTAGTTTGTTAGGAATGTTACTCGTTAAAAAATTAGGACCGAAGCGTGTGAGTTTAATTGGCGTGAGTGCTACTGGAGGAATTTTACATAATTTTGGGCAATTAGTCATTGCGAGTTTTATTGCTAAATCTTGGACAGTACTTTTATATTTACCTGCAATGTCGATTGTAGGGATTTTTGCGGGTATTGCGATTGGGATTGCTGCAAATTATGCTTTAAATCATGTCAAAATATTAAAAGCATATCGTGAAAAACAAGAAATGTAAATTTATGAAAACTTTCAAGAAAAGAAATTGATTAGACAAAATGTTGATTTTATACTATAATGCTTAAGTGAAAAAATTACAAAACGAGAGGGGATTTCTAATGACGAAAACAAATATTGTTGTTATCGGTGCAGGATTTGCAGGAGTAGCAGCAACGAAGAAATTATCACGTCATTTCAGAAAAGATAAAGATGTTACAATTACATTAATTGATAAACATCCATATTTAACATACATGACGGAGTTACATGAAGTAGCTGGAGGTCGTGTAGAGCCTGAAGCAATCCAATATGATTTACAAAAACTATTTGCACGTTCAAAAAATGTTCAATTAGTAACGGACAAAGTAGTAAGCTTAGATAAAACTAAAAAAGTTGTAACAACAACTTATAAATCTTTCCAATATGATTATTTAGTAATCGGTATGGGTGGAGAAGCAAATGACTTTGGTGTACAAGGTGTGAAAGAACACGGATTTACATTATGGTCAATGGAAGATGCGATTAAAATGCGCGAACACATTATTCACTGTGTAGAACGTGCAGCTAAAGAGCATGTAACTCCAAAACGCCGTGCTTTATTAACATTTACAGTATGTGGGGCTGGATTTACTGGGGTAGAATTAGTCGGTGAAATCATGGACTGGATTCCAGTATTAGCAAAACAATATAACTTAGATGAAAGTGAATTCTCGTTATATATTGTTGAAGCAGTTCCAACGATTTTAAATATGTTAGATGAAAAAGATGCTGCTAAAGCTGAGAAATTCATGACTAGCCGTGGCATTAAAGTGATTAAAGGAAACGGAATTGAAGAAGTAAAAGAAAACAGCATTCGTTTAGTAGACGGTACTGTCATTCCAACTTACTCATTATTCTGGACAGCTGGTGTTAAAGCGAATACTGAATCTGAAGTATTTGGATTCAAATCTGCTCGTGCAGGTCGTTTAGTCGTAAATGAATTTATGCAAGTAGATGGAGAAGAAAACATTTATGCAATCGGGGACTTAGCTTATTATGAAGAACCTGATAAAGAAAATCGTCCAACTCCACAAATTGTTCAAGCAGCTGAACAAACTGGACATACAGCAGCGAAAAATATTATTGCAGATGTAGAAAATGATGCAAAAGTTGCTTATAAAGGAAAATATGATGGATTCATGGTTTCAATTGGATCTCATTATGGTGTAGCTTTCTTAATGGGCAAATATCACTTAAGTGGTTTCTTTGCAATGTTGATGAAACATTTAGTAAATATCAAATACTTCTTAGAAATCTTCTCATTATATTATGCGATTCAATATGTATTCCACGAATTCTTCCATATTAAAGATCGTCGTAATATCTTCCGTGGACATTTGTCTCGTTACGGAAATGTTCTTTGGGCACTACCATTACGTTTATTCTATGGTGGAATGTGGACAATCGAAGGATTGAAAAAAATTTTTGGTCTTTGGGGTGCACATAGCTGGATTGATGGAACGCACTTAGCATTCCCATTCCCTTGGTTAGTTGAACCAACTAGTGCAGCAAGCGGTGCAGCTGAAACAGTTGCAGCTGCAAGTGGAGCAGCTACTCAAACAGTAGCAGAAGTAGCAACTTCATTTGGATTTAACTATTCATATGGGGAACAACCAATGATGGTATTAGATAAAATGCCAGACTGGTTTGCTTCAATTATGCAAATTATGATTCCAAACGTTGAAGTAGCTCATGTAATGCAAACAATTATGTCATTTGTAGAATTAGCGATTGGTTTAGCAATTATGGCTGGATTCTTAACATGGATTGTTAATGCAGTAACAGTTGGATTAGTAACAACATTTGTATTGTCAGGTATGTTCTACTGGGTAAATATGTGGTTTATCCCAGCAGCCATTGCTTTAATGAACGGTTCAGGACGTGCATTTGGTTTAGATTACTACTTCATTCCATGGTTCCAAAAAACTGCTGGTAAATGGTGGTATGGAACTTCGAAACATATTTATGGTTTCGGTGCAGATAAACAAGAACGTTAAATGAGATAAAAGTCGGCTTCGCCGGCTTTTTGTCTATAGTGATTGGAGAAAAAATTATGGAAATGATTCATTCAATGTGGAATGAATACCCGTTTTTAAAACAAGAATTATCAGCCATTCGTCAGTTAATGTTAGACAGTGTTGAAATGGAAGATGAAGACATTCACCAAGCGATTGTGGCGATGTTACAGCAAGGTGGAAAAATGATTCGTCCTGCTTATCTGACATTATTTGCTAACTGGAGTAAAAATGGGAACTGGCAACAAGTAAGAGCCGTTGCAGCTGCTTTAGAATTACTACATGTAGCAACATTGCTCCATGATGATGTTATTGATGAAGCAGATATGAGAAGAGGTCGAGATACACTAAATGCTCGTTATGGAAATCGTGTAGCGATTTATGCTGGAGATTTTGTTTTAACGAGTTGCTATCAACTTCTTTCAACGCATTTATCTGATTTAGAAGGAATTACACTTCCAACTAATGGAATGGCAAGAGTTGTAGAAGGCGAATTAGCACAAATGAGAAATCGTTATCGCTATGATTTAGGGCTTCAAGAATATTTGAAACGAATCGAAGGGAAAACAGCTCAATTATTCATGGTTAGCTGTTATATGGGCGCAACATTAGGACAAATGGATGATGCGCTTAGAGCAAAGAAAATTGGTCAGCAAATTGGTATGGCGTTTCAAATTTTAGATGATATTTTAGATTATCAAGTAACTCCTCAAGAATTTGGAAAACCTGTTTTAGAAGATGTTGCGCAAGGAATTTATACAGCGCCATTAATTTATGCACTAGAAAAAGAGCCTCAAAAAATAATTCCATTACTAGAGAAAAAACAAGAGATTTCTGAACAAGAGAGATTGTTATTAAGAAAATTAGTGCATGATTCTGGTGGGTTGCAAAAAGCACAACAATTAGCAATGCGATATACGAAACAAGCTTTGTCTCAAATTGAACGTTTGCCTGAAAGTGATATGAAGGCAACGTTAACGCAATTAACACAACAATTATTAGAACGTACGATGTGATTATATGATGGACTTCAAAGGATATATTCTTTGAAGTTTTTTTAGAAATAAATTCTCTGAAGGGAAGAGAGTGTTCATCATTCTTGGAAATTCTCTTTTGAGAAGTCTCGTTTTGAGTTGAAAAGGTTGTTGATATTATACTATGATGAAGCGTACATTGCTTTGAGTTTGCAAAGAAAAAGGAACATGGTATAATAATACCTAAAGAATTTACAAAAATTCTAAAATAAAGAGAAAAGGATGAATAAAATGACATTCAAAAAATCATTAGCAACAGCAGCTGTTTTATTATCATCAGTAGTTGTTTTAACTGCATGTGGTGGAGGTTCAAAATCTACTACTTCATCAACTTCTTCTGAAAAAACTACTCAAGCAGCACAAACTACTCAAGCGGCAAAATCTACTGCTTCAGGAGAATTAAAAGACGGTACTTACAAATTAGTATCAGAAGCTGATAAACGTGGTTGGCATGTTGAATTTACAATCGTAGTAGAAGGTGGAAAAATCACTTCTTCAGATTATGATAACTTAAACAAAGATGGTAAACGTAAATCAGAAGATGAAGCTTATGAAAAACAAATGAAAGATAAAGTTAAAGTTGGACCTGCTGAATACTTCAAAGCATACAATATTGGATTAGTTGAAAAACAAAAACCTTCAGATGTTGAAGTAGTAGCTGGTGCTACAAATGCACACACTTCATTTGTAGAATATGCAAATAAATTAATTGAAGCAGCTCAAAAAGGCGACACTAAAGAAATTAAAGTGGCTGCACCTCAAGGCTAATTTAAATTTGACGATGAACCGGGCTTAGGCTCGGTTTTTTCTTTTGAAATAGGAGTTTAGCTTGAGTTATTGTGAAAAATTTAGTAGACTATTTGAATGGAATTTATACATTAAGGAGAGGTATATGAAAATCAATAAATGGTTGTTAGTGACAACTCTTGCCTTAAGTTCAATTGGATTAGTGAGTTGCCAACAAAAGAAAGTTCAAGAAGCAGAAGTTGTTTCCTCAGCTTCCGTAAAAACACCTAGAGAAATTATTAAGTCTCCCGTTAAGAAGACAGATTTCTTATTAGGTACTGCAGTAGCATTATCTGTGTATCATCCAAATACTGAAGAATTATTAGCGCGTGCTTTTGCAATGGTGAAAGATTTGGAAGCTAGAATTACTGTTAATGCTAGTGGATCTGAAGTCGATGCGATTAATGAAGCAGCAGGAGATCATGCAGTTGCTGTCAGCGATGAAGTATATGATGTCATTAAACAAGGTCTAACTTATAGCGAAGAATTTGATGGTAGTTTTGATATTACGGTCGGACCTTTAACAAGTTTATGGAGAATCGGGTTTCCAGATGCTAGAAAACCATCCCAAAAAGAAATTGATGATGCACTACCTTTAGTAAATTATAAAAATGTCGTTTTAAATGATGAAGAAAAAAGTGTTTATCTAACTCAAAAAGGCATGTTATTAGATTTAGGTGGAATTGCGAAAGGGTTTATTGCAGACCAATTATGGAATTTCTTTAAAAAAGAAGGAGTGACAACAGCGGTTCTTGATTTAGGGGGGAATATTGTCGTAATGGGTGGTTCTCCAGCACGAGATGGGGTAGCTTGGAATGTTGGATTGCAAGATCCTTTAGAAAGTCGTGGTACAACTTTAGGAACGATTTTAGAAAAAGAAAAGACAATCGTTACTTCTGGAATTTATGAACGATATTTAGAAGTAGATGGTAAAACCTATCATCATATTTTAAATCCAAAAACAGGATATCCATATGAAAATGATATTGCAGGAGTTTCAATTATTGTCTCAAGTTCTACAAGAGGAGATGCGTTGTCGACGTCTATGTTCTCGATTGGTGTAGAAGAAGGGTTGAAATATGTGAATCAAAAAGATGATGTAGATGCAGTTTTCATGACAAGAGATAAGAAAGTCTATGTTTCAAATTCGATTAAAAATGCGTTTAAACTAACGAATGATCAATATACATGGGAAGGGACGCATTAATATGAAAGATATGATTGAATTAGTGGAGTTGAGAACGAAAATTGCGAGTGTCATTCCTTTTGTAGTTGGATTACTCTATTCAATTTGGACATTTGGGAATTTCAATGCAGTGAATATGATATTGTTCTTTATTGGAATGGTGTGCTTTGATATGGCAACGACTGTTATGAATAATTTAATGGATTATGTCAAAGCAAAAAATGAAACATATCGCCAAGAAGAAAATATTATTGGAACTTCGTCTTTAACGGTAAAACAAGCTGCGATGATTTTCGGAAGTTTAGTCGGTGTTGCAACAATTATTGGAATCATTTTAGTGATGAGAACAAATCTTATTTTATTATTTGTTGGAATGCTTTGTTTTGTTATTGGAATTTTTTATACTTTTGGTCCAATTCCAATTTCAAGAATGCCATTAGGGGAAGTATTGTCTGGAGTGACAATGGGATTTGGAATTTTTTGGATTGTGATTTTCTTAAATTCTCCAGAAGCCAGTTTTGCATGGATGGGATTAGACGAAGGAATGTTGGTTGTCCGATTAGCGTTGTTAGATCACTTCAAAGTAGTCCTGCTCTCGTTACCGTTAGTATGTACGATTGCGAATATTATGTTAAGTAATAATTTATGTGATTTAGAAACAGATATTACGAACCACCGCTATACATTGGTGTATTATATTGGAAAATCAAAAGCATTAAAATTATATCAAGGGCTTTATCTGATTAGTTTTATAGCTATGGTGTTAGCAGTTGTATTTAAAATTGCACCAATTTTAATGATAGGAACTCTAGTAGTGGGAATTCCAGTGTATAAAAATATTCAAGTCTTCATTCAGAAACAAGAGAAACGATCAACTTTTGCATTAGCCATTAAAAATATGTTAATGATTCATGTCATGCAAATGTTATTATTAGTCATTAGTGTGATATTTTTTCGCTAATGCTTGACAATTGGCACTGAGAATTTTATGATTGAATAGATATGATATAGTAGAAGAAAGAGAGTAGTGAAAATATGGCACAAAAGAAAGCAGCGTTGGCATGCAGTGTATGTGGTTCAAGAAACTACACACTTACTTTAGGGCAAAATAAACGTGTCGAACGTTTAGAGTTAAAAAAATTCTGTAAGTTTTGCAATAAACAAACACTACATCGAGAAACTAAATAATCGAGAGGAGCGGTTTCGAATGCGTTTTTTAGTAAATGTTGTTAAAGAAATGAAGAGAGTAACATGGCCAACTGGTAAAGAAGTTAATAAATATACATTAACAGTTGTAATGGCAGTATTAATTGCGTTAGGATTTTTCACAGTAGTGGATTTTGCCATTGCAAGTGCATTTAAATTAATTATTAAATAATTCGCAAGAGTTATAAAATAGTGGTATAATGAAAACAAGCAAAAACCTTCAAGTAAGAAGGTTTTTTTGTATGAACAAATAATAGGAGGAATTACGATGAGTAATGCAGCAAAAGAATGGTATGTATTACATACTTATTCAGGATATGAAAACAAAGTAAAATCAAATATTGAATTACGTATTAGTTCAATGGGTATGGAAGAAAATATTTTTAGAGTAATTGTTCCAGAGGAAGAAGAAGTAGAAGTAAAAGATGGAAAAGAGAAAGTTACGATTAACAAAACTTTCCCAGGTTATGTATTAGTTGAAATGATTATGTCTGACCAAGCATGGTATGTTGTACGTAACACTCCAGGTGTAACAGGGTTTGTGGGTTCTCACGGAGCAGGTTCTAAACCATCTCCATTATTACCGGAAGAAGTGGATACATTATTAGGTCGCTTAGGAGTGCCAACTCATGCACCAGTAGATTTACACGCTAAAGTAGGAGATTATGTCATTATTACTGAAGGTGCTTTTGATGGTATGAGTGGTAAAGTGACAGAAATTGATGTTGAAAAACAAAAAGTTAAAGTAACGATTGAAATGTTTGGTCGTGAAACGATTGCAGAATTAGAATTCTATCAAGTGAAAGAAGATGACTCTTACTAATGCGAGAAAGCATGTTAGATCGTTTTGTACGATATGCAAAGATTAATACAAGAAGTGATTTAAACTCATCTGCCGTTCCAACAACAAAGAGTCAGTTAGATTTTTTACAAATGTTGGAACAGGAATTGAAGGGGTTAGGCTTTTCAAATATTTCTTTAGATTTAGAAGATGCTTATTTAGTAGCTTGCATTCCGAGTAATTTGCCAGAAGGTAAAACAGCACCATCGATTGGATTTGTAGCACATGTCGACACTGCAGATTTTAATGCTGAAAATATTCAGCCTCAAGTACATTTGAATTATGATGGTGAAGATGTATTGTTGAATTCTAAATTAGGATTGATGATGCGAGTAGAAGAGTTTCCTAATTTGAAAAATTATATCGGCCAAACTCTTATTACAACAGATGGTACCACATTGTTAGGTGCAGATGATAAAGCAGGATTAGTTTCAATATTAGAAGCAGCCATCGATTTATTAGTTAACCCAGAAATTCCACATGGAGATATTTGGGTAGCTTTTGGACCAGATGAGGAAATTGGAAAAGGTGCACATCGCTTTAAAGCAGAAAGAATGCCAGCTCAATTTGCTTATACATTAGATAGTGGAGTGGTTGGGAAATTAGAGTACGAGACTTTTAATGCCGCAAGAGCTGTTGTAAAAATTAATGGAACAAGTGTACACCCGGGTCAAGCAAAAGATGTCATGGTAAATGCACTTGCAGAAGCTGCAAAACTTTTTTCAAAATTACCAGAACAGGAAGTTCCAGAAAAGACAAGTGGCTATGAAGGTTTCTATATGCTTGCAAAACAATCAGGAAATATTGGAATGGTAGAAGCGGAATATATTATTCGAGATCATTCAATGGAGAAATTCCAAGAGCGAAAGAAAAAATTCGCAAAAATTGTAGAAGAACAAAATGCAACTTATGATGTTCCAAGAATTGAATGTCACATTTATGATGAGTACTTTAATATGTATGAAGTGTTAAAAGAAGATATGACTTCAGTTGAAGTAGCAATAGAAGCATACCGACAATGTGGAATTGAACCAGATATCCAACCTTTTAGAGGGGGAACAGATGGTTGTATTATTACATTTAAAGGTATTCCAACACCAAACCTATTTACAGGAGCGGAGAATTTACATGGACAGTATGAATTTGTTACATTAGAAAGCATGGAAAAAGCAAAAGAAGTAGTACTAACCATTATTCAAAACGTAGTAAAATAAAAATAGCCCTCAGATGAAAATCTGGGGGCTTTAAATATGAAATAGATATAGTTTGAAAAATAATGAAAGTCAAACAACTCTACCTAGTGCCGAAAGCAAGGCTCGAACTTGCGACCTACGCGTTACGAGTGCGTTGCTCTACCAACTGAGCTATTTCGGCTTCACAAATCTAGTATACTCCTCCTAAAAACAGAAGTAAACAAGAGAAAAGCTTTAAAATCAACATTTTAAATAGAGAAGAAAATAACAAGAGAAAATATTTCTAAAAATATAAAAAAAGTTACAAAAAAGACTTGAAAAGTAAGTCTAGCTATGGTAA
>NZ_CAURVN010000009.1:0-55256 GCF_963528195.1 uncultured Granulicatella sp. | reverse complement strand
GAGCACTTGGTTTGGGACCAAGGGGTCGTAGGTTCGAATCCTGTATTCCCGATTTATTGGCAAGTAAGTGCTAGCTTACTTGTCTTTTTTTGTATATAATATAATTATTAATAATTTGGAGGAATTTTATATGGTATTAGGTAGTATCGAAGCTGGTGGTACAAAGTTTGTTTGTGCGATTGGAAATCATGATATGGAAGTTTTAGAAAGAATCTCAATTCCAACGACAACTCCAGAGGAAACTTTACCGAAAGTTTTTGAGTTTTTTAAAAAGTATGAACAAGAATTAGAAGCAGTTGGTGTGGGCGCGTTTGGTCCAATTGATAGTAATAAAAAATCTGCAACATTTGGATATATTACTTCTACTCCAAAATTAGCATGGCAAAATTTTGATTTTATTGGTGAATTGAAACGTCATTTAAATGTACCAATTAATTGGACAACTGATGTAAACGCAGCAGCTTATGGAGAATACTATTTTGGCCATGGAAAAGATTTAGAAAGTTTAGTGTATTATACATTTGGAACCGGTGTTGGTGGTGGTGCTATCCAACGTGGTGAATTTGTTGGTGGAATGAATTTCCCTGAAATGGGTCATATGATTGTAAAACGTCATCCAGAAGATAATGCAAAATGTGTTTGTCCTTTCCACTCTGACTGTTTAGAAGGTTTAGCAGCTGGACCAGCTTTACAAGAAAAAGCTGGACGTCCTGCATTTGAATTAGAACCAACTGATCCAATTTGGGATATTGAAGCTTACTATGCTGCTCAATGTATTTATAATACAACATTAATTTTAGCCCCTGAAGTGATTGTTTTAGGTGGTGGGGTTATGCAACAGTCTCATTTATTAAAGAAAGTAAAACAAGAATTCGAGAAATTAATGAATGGTTATGTTGGATATCCTTCTGTGGATGAATATTTACAAACTCCAGCATTAGGAAATAATGCAGCAACAATTGGATGCTTAGCAATGGCGAAGGCTCTTTTAAAATAGATAAATTCAAGAAATTGACTTTTTAATAGTAGAATAGGACGCCAGCAAACCTGCGGTTTCATGGCTAAAATTCGAGCCTTGGTCTCGAATTTCCCTTTAATATAAGCCAAACTTGGATTATATTAATAATTCTACTATGAAAAAGTCATTTCTTTCTGAACGGAAGTAATGAGGGTACGTTTATAAACTGACTTCTTTTATAGTAGCAATCGACGGCAGTAAACCTTTGGTTTCATGCCTTTAATGCTACTTTGAATCCTAATTTTTATATCTATTCGTCTGAATTCTATACATTGTATAGGGTTCTTTTTTTATTTTTTGAAACTTATTTGTTGACTATTACTAAACTTAGAGTATAATGAATCATAGTGTTATTAAACTTTAAGTTTAAAGAATGGAGGGATAAGATGGAAATAGGGAGTCATTTGAAAGCTCTGCGTGTTCAAAAAGGACTTACCCAAGAAGAATTAGCCGAGAGGACGGATTTGTCTAAAGGATATATTTCCCAATTAGAAAACGATCTAAGTTCACCTGCGATGGACACATTTTTTGATATTTTAGAAGTATTAGGATGTGCACCAAAGGATTTCTTTGAAGATGGACCGGAAGAAGCTTTAACCGTTTATGGGCCTGAAGATATGACCGTAATGGAGGATCCAAAACATAAAACAATAGTGACTTGGTTAAATCCAGATTCGAATGAACATGAAATGGAACCTGTAATATTAGAATTTAAACCTCAAGGGGAATACAAAGTGTTCCAACCATCATTATCCGAAACTTTTGGATATGTTCTAGAAGGTAAAGTACAAGTAAAAGTAGGAAAACAAATAGAAGTTGTCTCTAAAGGAGAATCTTTTTATTTTGAAGCTTCTGCTAAACACCAAATTAAAAATGCTGGCAATGAAACAAGTAAGGTGTTAATTGTCGCAACAAATTCTTATTTATAAAAAGGAAGGATTGGTACAAAACATGTCCAACAATGCAATTATTACATTTGAAAATGTTACAAAATCTTATGATGATACTCAAGTTTTAAAAAATATTAACTTTGAAATTGAAAAAGGAAAATTTTATACATTATTAGGCCCTTCAGGCTGTGGTAAAACTACTATTCTTCGTATTATTGCCGGTTTTACGGATGCAACAACTGGTTCTGTTACTTTAAATGGAGAAGATGTTACAGATTTACCACCGAATAAACGTAAAGTAAATACTGTTTTCCAAGACTATGCATTATTCCCACATATGAATGTGTTTGAAAATATCGCCTTCGGTTTACGTTTGAAAAAATTACCTGAAGATGTGATTAAACAAAAAGTATCTGAAGCATTAAAATTAGTTCAATTATCAGGATATGAAAAACGTGAGATTGTTCAAATGTCTGGTGGACAACAACAGCGTGTAGCGATTGCTCGTGCATTAGTGAATGAACCAGAAGTTCTATTATTAGATGAACCATTATCAGCATTAGACTTAAAATTAAGAACGGACATGCAGTATGAATTACGCGAATTACAACAACGTTTAGGAATTACATTTATTTTCGTAACGCATGATCAAGAAGAAGCTCTTGCGATGAGTGATGAAATCTTCGTATTAAATGGTGGAGAAATTATTCAATCAGGTACTCCAGTAGATATTTATGATGAACCAATCAACCGTTTCGTTGCGGACTTTATCGGGGAAAGTAATATTGTTGCAGGTGTGATGAAGGAAGACTACTTAGTAGAATTTGTTGGGAAAGAATTTGAATGTGCCGATGCTGGTATGCGTCCAAATGAGAAAGTAGAAATCGTAATCCGTCCGGAGGATTTATCTCTAACAACTGTAGATAAAGGGAAATTAACCGTTGAAGTGGATACACAATTATTCCGTGGAGTTCACTATGAAATTATTTGTTATGACGAAAATAAAAATGAGTGGATGATTCACTCAACGAAAAAAGCAGAAGTTGGATCAAAAGTTGGTTTATACTTCGAACCACAAGATATTCACGTAATGCGTTTTGGAGAAAGTGAAGAAGAATTTGATGCACGTCTAGAAAGCTATGAGGAAGTGGAGGACGACAGCAATGAGTAAAAATTTTCGCATGTTCTTTTCCATTCCATATCTTTTATGGTTGTCATTATTTGTAATAGCGCCTTTGGCAATGATTTTCTATAAATCATTTTTTGATATTAATAATCAATTAACAATTGGAAACTATACGAATTATTTTTCTTCTGGTAATTATTTAGAAATGACATTTAACTCAGTGTGGTATGCCTTTTTAGTAACATTAGTGACTTTAGTCGTGAGTTATCCAACAGCTTACTTTTTAAGTAAAACTAAACATAAAAATTTATGGTTATTATTAATTATTTTGCCAACATGGGTGAATTTATTATTAAAAGCTTATGCATTTATTGGTATTTTTAGCCAAACAGGTACAGTGAATCAGTTCTTATCATTATTTGGAATAGCGCCAAAAGAGTTTTTATTTACAGATTTTAGTTTCTTAACAGTAGCTGCTTATATTGAATTACCATTTATGATTTTACCAATTTACAATGCGGTACAAGAATTACCAAGTTCATTAATTGCGGCAAGCCGTGACCTTGGTGCGACTCCTTGGCAAACATTAAAAAATGTCGTCATTCCATTAACGATGAGTGGTGTAAGAAGTGGAGTTCAAGCAGTATTTATTCCTTCACTTTCTCTATTCATGTTAACTCGTTTAATTGGAGGAAATCGTGTAATTACATTAGGGACTGCCGTTGAGCAACATTTCTTAGTAACACAAAACTGGGGAATGGGTTCAACAATTGGGGTTATCTTAATTGTGGCGATGATTATTTTAATGTTTGTAACACGTGATCGTAGAAAAGGAGGAGAAGCATAATGAAATTAGAGAAAAATCATTGGTTATCAAATGCCTATTTAGTATTTGTATTTGCAGTACTGTATGCTCCAATTTTCTATTTGATTTATTACTCATTTAATAGTGGTGGAGGAATGAATGATTTCCAATCCTTTACTTTAGAACATTATCAAGCTGTTCTTGGCGATACAAGATTAATTGGTATTGTAATTGATACTTTAGTTTTAGCTTTGTTATCAGCTCTATGTGCAACAATTATTGGTACACTTGGTGCAATAATGATTGACTTTATTCGTTCAAATAGAAGAAAACAATTTGTTCTTGGAATGAATAATATTTTATTAGTTTCACCAGACGTTATTATCGGGGCAAGTTTATTAATTTTATTTACATTTATTGGATTTAAATTAGGATTTTGGTCCGTACTACTTTCGCATATTGCGTTTAATATTCCAATTGTTGTATTAATGGTTTTACCAAAATTAACAGAAATGAATCGTTCAATGATTACTGCTGCACGTGACTTAGGTGCAACAAGTTCTCAAGTGTTAACACGTATTATTTTACCATCGATTACACCTGGTATTTTAAGTGGATTCTTTATGGCGTTTACGTATTCTTTAGATGATTTTGCGGTAACTTTCTTTGTAACAGGAAATGGATTCTCTACAATTGCGGTTGAAATTTATTCAAGAGCTCGTCAAGGAATTAGTTTGCAAATTAATGCTTTAAGTACATTAATGTTCTTATTCTCATTAATTTTAGTGATTGGATATTATTTCATTCAACAATACCAAACAAAACGATTAAATCAGAAAAATGCTGAAACTGATTTAGCGAAGGGGGTAGTACTGTGAAGCGATTAATGATGTTTGTTGGGGCAATTTTAGTCGCAAGTTTAGGGTTATTACTTTTTAGAAAAAATTTTGAAACTGCTATCGCAGGAAATCCTGATACTATTATTGTATACAACTGGGGAGACTATATTGACCCGAGTTTAATTACTCAGTTTGAAGAAGAGACTGGTTATAAAGTTATTTATGAAACATTTGATTCCAATGAAGCAATGTATACAAAAATTAAACAGGGTGGAACGAATTATGATGTGGCAATTCCAAGTGAATATGCAATTCATAAAATGTTAAAAGAAGATTTATTAGTACCACTTGATTATTCTAAAATTGAAGGTATCGAGCATTTAGATGAGAAATTTTTGAATAAGAGTTTTGATCCAAATAATCATTATAGTATTCCTTATTTCTGGGGAACTTTAGGAATTATTTATAATAAAAAAAATATTGCTGAAGGTGAAATTACGAAATGGTCTGATTTATGGAAAGAGGACTATAAAGATTCGATTTTATTTATCGATGGTGCTAGAGAAATGATGGGAATTGCGCTTCAAACTCAAGGATATTCTTTGAATGAAAAGGATCCTGAAGTTGTAAAAGAAGCGGGTAAATTTTTGAAAACATTAATGCCAAATGCTAAAGCGATTATTGCAGATGAGATGAAGACGTATATGGCGCAAGAGGAAGCTTCCATTGGTGTGTCATTCTCTGGAGAAGCTGCGAAGATGTTGGAGAAAAATGAAGATTTAGTATATGTTTTGCCAGAAGAGGGAACGAACTTATGGTTTGATAATATTGTTATTCCTAAAACTGCTAAAAACTATGATGGTGCGTACCGTTTTATTTCGTTTTTATTGAGACCGGATGTGGCTGCTAAAAATGCGGAATATGTTGGGTACTCAACTCCTAATAAGGATGCTTTAGAGTTGTTACCAGAAGAGGTGACGAGTGATGAAACTTTTTATCCTAAGGATGAGCAGATGGAGCATATGGAAGTGTATGAGAATCTAGGTTCTGAGTTGCTAGGTTTGTATAATGACCTGTTCTTGGAGGCTAAGATTTTCCGCAACTAATGATTTCGAATTAGACTTTGCGTGATAGTAGTATTAGGACACCAGCAGCCTTGCGAAGCAAGTCTCATGGCTAAATTTCGAGCCTCGGTCTCGAAATTTCCAGTAATATAATCTGACTTTGCAGATTATATTACTCATACTACTATTCAAAGTCTTTTTGTGTTTTTTGCCTTATAAAGTTTATTATAAAATTACTAGACAAATATTCTATCGCTTGTTATAATCGTCGTATAAATAATAAACATTTATGAAGAAGAGAGTAGTTTACGGATATCTGTTTTAGCGAGCTGGGGTGGTGGAAGCCAGTCATGATGAAGTAAATGAACCGCACTTTGGAAATGATTATTCGAATGTAGTAGAGTAATCCGGTCGCTTACCGTTAAAAAAGTTTAAAGTGGTTTAAGATTTTAAACAATAAGAGTGGTACCACGGGTTATCTCGTCTCTAGTCAAGGTTGCTTGATTAGGGGCTTTTTTATTTATAATTTATACCAAAAGAAGGAGTGTCAAGATGGATTACAAAAAAATAGTTGCAGAACAAATTCATAAAACAATTAGTGAACATTTATCGTTTGAAGAAATTTATAAAATGATTGAGGTTCCAAAATATGCAGAACAAGGGGACTTAGCTTTCCCAGCATTCTCACTTGCTAAAGTATTACGTAAAGCACCTCAAGCAATTGCACAAGAGATTGTTGAAGCAGTTGCTGATGAACATATTAGCCAAGCAGTAGCAATGGGACCTTACGCAAACTTCTTCCTTTCAAAAGGTAAATTTGCAGATGAAACATTACACACTGTTTTAGAACAAAGAGAAGAATATGGTAACTTTGATTTTGGACAAGGACGTAATGTTATAGTTGATATGTCAAGCCCTAATATTGCAAAACCAATGTCAATGGGTCACTTACGTTCAACAGTTATTGGGAATGCCATCGTTAACTTAGAGAAAAAAGTTGGTTATAACCCAATTAAAGTGAACCACTTAGGAGACTGGGGAACACAATTCGGTAAATTAATCGTTGCTTATAAAAAATGGGGAACAAAAGAAGCCGTTGAACAAGATCCAATCGCAGAATTATTACGTTTATATGTAAAATTCCATGATGAAGCAGAACGCGATAGCTCTTTAGAAGATGAAGGTCGTGCATGGTTCAAGAAATTAGAAGATGGCGATGCAGAAGCAGAAGAACTATGGAATTGGTTCAAATCTGAATCATTAAAAGAATTTAACCGAATTTACGATGTATTAGGAATTACATTTGATTCTTATAATGGTGAAGCTTTTTATAATGATAAAATGGATCCAATTGTTGAATACTTAGAAAATAATGGAATTACAACAATTGACCGTGGTGCAACAGTTGTTCACTTAGATAAATATGACTTACCACCTGCATTAATTAAAAAATCAGATGGTGCTACATTATATATTACACGTGACTTAGCTGCTGCACATTACCGTAAAGCAACTTATGATTTCGCTAAAAACATTTATGTTGTAGGGAATGAACAAGCAAACCACTTTAGACAATTAAAAGCTGTTTTAAATGAAATGGGTCGTGATTGGCAAGAAAACATGATTCATGTTGGCTTTGGTTTAATTACATTAGGTGGTAAAAAATTATCAACACGTAAAGGTAAAATTGTCTTATTAGAAGAAGTTTTACGTGAAGCTGAAGAATTAGCCTTAAAACAAATTGAAGCTAAAAATCCAAACTTACCAAACAAAGAACAAGTTGCAAAACAAGTTGGGGTAGGTGCGGTAATCTTCCACGATTTGAAAAACGATCGTACAAACAACTTTGACTTCAACTTGGAAGAAGTTGTTCAATTTGAAGGAGAAACTGGACCTTATGTTCAATATACTCGTGCTCGTGCAATGAGTATTTTAAGAAAAGCAGGAGTTTCAGTTGATTTATCTCAACCATTATCATTAGAAGATGACTATGCATGGGAAGTATTAAAACAAATTGAAAATTATCCAAATATTGTGAAATATGCAGAAAGTAAATTTGAACCTTCTGTGATTTCTAAATATGTAATTTCTCTAGCGCAAGCCTTCAATAAATATTATGCAAACAGCCGCATCTTACAAGAAGATGAAGGACTAAATGCTCGTTTAGCATTAGTGGAAGCAACAGCTGTTATCTTAAAACAAGGTCTTGCAATTTTAGGAGTAGAATCTCCAGACGAAATGTAATGGTTTGAGTTTTCAGATCATTTAATAAAGCCATCCTATCTCTCACTTGTTTACCTGGCAAGTGGGAGTTTTTTGTTTGTAAGAAGCAATTTCTGTTGAAACTCTGTAAAAGGATTGATAAAATCTTCATGAGAATTATTTCACAATTTTATTTTCTATTCTTTCTTAAATAATTATTAGGAAAGGTGGGATGGATGAGGTTTGTCAAAAATAGAAGGTATATTTAGGATTGATGGGAATTTTAAAATTGGATAGAATTTTTACTTTACAAACTTATATAAAGGAGTAATGTTATGGGACTTTCATTTGGACCAAATTATACATGGACGGATCATTTCGCTC
Organism: uncultured Granulicatella sp.; assembly: GCF_963528195.1. GTDB lineage: Bacteria > Bacillota > Bacilli > Lactobacillales > Aerococcaceae > Granulicatella. The sequence goes on along the minus strand of NZ_CAURVN010000009.1, from coordinate 46,928 downwards.
AAAGAGCACTGGAGCGGTTTGAAGTCAGCAGTGAACAGCTTCCAAAATGGGTAGGTAGACAACTTGGAAGTTTAGTAGAGTATAATAAGAATGAAGAACAGCGTCCAGAAGAGAAGAAATATGTTTCGCAAATAGGAGTTGTTTTTGTTTGTAATACAATTGAACAAAAATTTTTAACTTGCTATGAAGCGAATGATTTAGTACCAGAAGGAAAAAATATTACTATTCATGAAAATAATTTGGCATTATTTTCTGAAGAAGTAGCACATATTGCTAAAAAGTATCGTCATAAAGATGCTAAGGAGATGCTTATGAGTATTGAAGAACATCTAGATAATTTTCATCAATTTTCTCATAAAATATTATCAGGTAGATTAACTGAGCGTAATTATGAGTTAATTGCAAAATTAATAGATGAATTTCATGTCATTCGTTCGGCAATGAAAATTATTGAAACAAAACAAGGAGATTTTAAGGGTTAGTATATTTAGTTGTGACATTTTTCTATTTAAACTAGTTCTTGATGAAACATCCGTTTAAGTTGTGCTCTACTTAAACGGATGTTTTTTGTGTAGATTAATAATTTCATTAGAAATTAGGAAGAATAATTGAAAGCGCAATCATTTTAGCGTATAATATAGGCGACAAAATACACGAGAGGGAAGTGACTAGAAGAGTGTGTGAAGTTTGTGTGATTAATATAAATGAATAAGCTTACAAAAGGAGAGATAGGGATGGATAAAAAAATTACAAAACTATTATTGTCAAGCGTTATTATTGGTACAGTATTATCATTACAATCTGTAGAAGCATGTTCAGGTTTTATTATTGGAAAGGGATTAACAAAAGACGGTTCCATTTTATATGGTCGTACTGAAGATTATCCATATAAGCAAGGCGATGGAATTACACCAGGACAACATACACATAATAAGAATTTCATTGTAAATCCTGCAAAAGATTATGCAGAAGGAGAAATGTTAGAAGATGTGTCTACAGGATTCACTTATCCTCATTTACGTCATGAATTTAAATATACTTCTGTAGCAGATGATTCTAGAGATACAGATGAAGGAATTTTTGATGAACATGGATTCAATGAATATGGGGTTTCTTTAACAGCCACATTAACAACAACTCCAAGAGAAGATGTTCTAGCAGTAGATCCACTTGTTAAAGATGGAATTGCAGAAGCAGCTACGACAACATTAATTTTACCACGTGTTAAAACTGCACGTGAAGGGGTAGAACTTTTAGCAAAAGTCATTGATGAAAAAGGCTCTGCTGAAGGAAATAATATTATGATTGCGGATAAAAATGAGTTATGGTATATGGAAATTTATTCTGGACATCAATATGTTGCTTATAAATATCCAGACGATAAATTCTCTATTATGCCAAATACTTATTTCCTTGGCGCATTGAATTTATCAGATACGAACAATGTTATTGCTTCAAAAGGTATTGTTGAAACAGCTAAAAAAGCAGGATCTTATAAAGAAGTAAATGGAAAATTCCATTTAGCAGCAAGTTATGCTCCTAAACTAGATGAGCGTAATCGTTCAAGACAATATGCCGGCATTAAATTATTAAATCCTCAATCATCAGTAACTTATCAAGATGAATATTATGAATTTTTACAAGACACTCCACGTAGAGATTATACAGTAGCAGATGCAATTAAAATTCAAAGAAATCGTTTTGAAACATTATCTGAAGGATTTATTCCAGATGATGAAGTTCCGGGATATGATTTTTATAATGACTATACTCCAAAAGATAATATCAAGGCTTTACCAGAGGCTGAACAAGCAAAATATAAATATGCACCAGGTAATGAAAATGTTATTGATCCCCATGTGTATCAAATTCGTAATGATTTACCAAGTGAATTAGGAGGAATTATGTGGTTTGGCTTAAGTCGCTCACGTAACACTCCATACGTTCCATACTTTGGACATATTAAAGATACTTTTAAAGCTTACCAAGTAAGAGGAAGTAAATATAGCCCTGATTCATGGTATTGGGTTGCAGATCATATTGATAAGATGGTAACGGAACATAAAGATTTATTTGGCAAAACGATTAAATCAAATTGGGAAGAATTAGAGGAAGTTTTATTCAATTATCAAACAAAACTAATCAACCAATATCGTAATCAGTCAAATGATTATGTTCGAGCAACGGCGGATAGTTATACTGCAAAATCAATGAAAGTAGCTGAAACAGTCTTCAAGATTATGAAGGCCACTGAAGCAAAAATGGAAAAAGCGATTGAAAATAAAACTCCATTAACTGGAAACTTTGTTGATATTTCTAGCTTAAAAGAAGTAACAGCTGATACAAGACTTACAGTTGGTGGTTGGGTTCAAGAAAATAATCATTGGGTTATGTATAGAGGAGACGAAAAAGTAAAAGGTTGGTTCAATCAAGATGGAACTTGGTATTACTTTGATCAAAATGGTTCTATGCAAAAATGGTGGATTAAAGATAAAAGTGAATGGTACTTCTTAAATGGTTCAGGAGCTATGGAAACTGGATGGTTATTGGATCAAGATAAATGGTACTATTTAGAATCATCAGGTGCAATGAAAGCTTCTCAGTGGTTTGAAGTTGATGGCAAATGGTATTATGTGAATGATTCAGGAGAATTGTTAGTAAATACGACAACTCCAGATGGATATAAAGTAAATGCTAATGGAGAATGGGTATAATCGTATTTAAGTAAGATTTTGACTGGAAAGAGATTGGGCGTTTATTCGTTCAATTTCTTTTTTTTAGTATAAAAATTTCTCCATTTCAGAACGTACTAGTTGACGTGAAAGCGATATTTTATTACTATCAACTTATTGCAAACTAACAAGAGAGAAATGAGGTTTTTCATGAAAAAATTAGTATCTTTAATTTTATCTATTTTGGTCGTTGTACTTTTACTATTAGGAGTAAAAAAATATATTCAATCACAAGAAATTTCTGCAGATGAATCTGCTTCTAGTGAAAAACAGCAGCTCTATTTATTTAACTGGGGAAATTATATCGATCCAGATTTAATTAAAGAATTTGAAGCAGAAACAAATATTCAAGTCGTTTATGAAACATTCGATTCAAATGATGCGATGGAAGCAAAATTAAAACAAGGTGGTACTCGATATGATATCGTATTTCCAAGTGAATCGAGTATTACGAAATTAGTAAATCAAAACTTATTACAGCCATTGGATCATTCTAAAATTAAAGGTTTAGAAAATATCTCGCCATTTTTATTAAATAGTCCAGTGGATCCTGGAAATCAATATACAGTTCCTTATTTCTGGGGGACTGTTGGGATTATGGTGAATACAAAATATATCGATCCAGAAAGTATTACAACTTGGAATGATTTATGGAAGAGTGAATTCCGTAATAAAATTTTATTACTAGATGGAAATCGTGAAACAATGGGATTAGCATTACAGTCATTAGGTTACTCACTCAATTCAAAAGATGTAGCGCAATTAAAAGAAGCAGAATTGAAAATTAAAGCATTAAATCCAAATGTACGTGCTGTATTAAATGAAGAAATTAAAACAATGATGAAATTAGAAGAAGCACCAATTGGAATTGGTTATTCAGGAGACGCAGCTGCTGTTGCAGAAGCGAATCCAGATGTTCAATATATTTTACCACAAGATGGAAGTGCTGTTTGGACGGATAACTTTGCTTTATCCTATAATGCGGAAAATATTGAAGGAGCGTATGCTTTTATTAACTTTATGCTTCGTCCTGAAAATGCAGCTAGAAATGCAGCATTTGTAGGCTATGCTACACCAAATGAAGCTGCAAAAGAGTTGTTAGATGAAGAAGTGATTTCAGATGAAACTTTTTATCCATCACAAGAAGTCATTGAAAGTTTAGAGCATTATGAATATCTTGGAACAGAATGGATTTCTAACTACAATGATGCCTTTTTAAATTTTAAAATGGAGTTATAATATGCATTATTTTGTTAAAAGTAAACATCTCTTTATTGGAGATTCAAAAGAAACGATTGAAGGAATATTAGAAATAAAAGATGGGAAGATTGCAGCTATTCTTCCTTATCATGAAGAAGTAGATGGAGAAATTATTGATACAGGAGATCAAATGGTTACTCCTGGATTTATTGATGCTCATGTGCATTTATATTTATCCAGTTTGATTCATTTAGGAAAGATGAAAGCAGTCGGAGCGACTTCAATTGAAGAAGTCGTTGCTCAAGCAAAAGAAATTCCTGTTTATAATGGCTGGAAAATTGGGATTGGTTGGTATGCGAGTGATTTTGGACAACAAGTTTTACCAACGAAAGAAGATTTAGACAAAGCTTCCAATGAAGTTCCAATTTGCTTGATTGCTGGAGATGCACACACAATCTGGCTGAATACAAAAGCATTAGAAGCATTAGGATTAACCAGTGAAAACATTCCTTCTGAAATTGGCGGAGAAGCTGTTAAAAAAGATGGCGAGCTAACAGGAGTATTTTTAGAAGCAATTGCGATTTATTATTTATCCAAAGTGCTGGCAATTTATGATGCTGAGTCTAAAGTAGCGTTATTAGACTATATGAAACATTTGAATGAGATGGGAATCACAGCAGTTGGTGATGTTGCGTTAACAGGAGAAAGCCCTGATGATATTGTTTATCCAAAACTTTATGCTAGTGTAGAAAATGATGCAACGGTTCGAGTAAGCTTTTTCCCAGCGATGCGTGAAGAAGTTGAAGAAAACCGTCGTCTCTATCAAACGTACCAATCTCCAATGTTGCAAATGGGTGGCGTGAAACAGTTTTATGACGGAGTGACAAGTTCACATACAGCTTACTTAAAGGAACCATATCCAATGCCATTTTTTGAAGGAGATGTGGGAGGACCACTTTTAACGGAAGAAAAAATGGAACGATTGACTTTATTAGCCAATCAAGAAGGTTGGCCAATGCGTATTCATACGGTTGGAGATAGAGCAGTTGAATTAACATTATTGAATTTTAAACAAGCACAAGAAAAATATCCATTTGATGAGCCTTATAAATTTAATACAATTGAGCATTTAGAAGTAATGGATCCAAAGGACTTGCCACTTACTGCTCAAAATTCTCTCATTGTTTCAGTTCAACCAAGTCACTTATTAGTGGGGTATGAAACATTGGATGAAGAAGTTGGAGAAACTCGTGCAAAACAAATGTTTCCATTCCACTCCTTTATTACTCATGGAGCGACTTTAGCATTTGGAACAGATACTCCTGTAGTACTAAATGTAACTCCATTTGAAACGATGTACTTTGCTGTGGCTCGTCAAACAGTAGAAGGGCTTCCAGAACCAGCATTGATGCCTGAGCAAAGAATTAGTGCCCAAGAAGCTCTGATGGCTCATACAAATGGAGCAGCAAAATCACTTAGTCGATTAGATATTGGAACATTAGAAGTAGGAAATTTTGCAGACTTTGTTATTTTATCGAAAAATTTCTTAGACGAAAGTCCAGAAGGAATTTTGAAAACAACTGTCGTAGCGACTTATATTAACGGAAAAAAAGTTTATGAAGTTTAAAATAAATGGAAAGATGAAGTAGAGATTCTACTTCATTTTTTTGTGTAAGCATATTTATGTTTTCTTTGAATGTAAACGGTTATAATGGATTTATCTATCATTAAGAAGAGGTGTATTTATGGATATTTTATTATGGGGAAGCATTTTTTTTGCGGGATTATTATCTTTTTTCTCGCCATGTGTGCTACCACTATTTCCAGTTTATTTTGGAGTATTAATGAGTGAAAGAGGAAATCGCAGTATCAAAATTGGAAAGTTTGAAATAGCGATATTACCTGTTATTCGAACACTTTTATTTGTAGCAGGAATCTCTACCATTTTCTTTGCATTAGGATTTGCTGCTAGTTTATTAGGTCAATTATTGTATAATCCGTATTTCCATTTAGTATTAGGTACTATTATTGTTTTATTAGGCTTACATCAAATGGAGGTATTTCAATTAACGACTTTACAAAAGCAAAAAACAGTGCAATTTGAAACAAAAAAAGAACATTCATTGTGGAGTAGTTATTTATTGGGATTGAGTTTTAGTTTTGGATGGACACCATGTGTAGGGCCTGTATTAAGTTCAGTGTTAACATTAGTAGCAACTCAGCAAGCAAGTGTTTTTTACGGGATGTTTTTATTAGGAATTTATATTTTAGGATTATCAATTCCATTTTTAGCATTATCGATTGCTTCAACTGCTGCAATGAAAGCCTTCAATCTTGCAAAGAAACAATTATTCTTATTAAAGAAAATTGGAGGAGCTATTATTATTGCAATGGGTGTTTGGATTATTATCCAACAATTACAAGTATTATTTTTACAAGGATAGGAGAATGAGAAATGAAATTGAAATATGTATTTATTGGAGCTAGTTTATTATTAGGAGCTTGTCAACCAATGGGGAATCAACAAACAAATGCAACGAAACCTTCTACTGAAGTAGCTTCAAAAGATAAAAAAGAAAATAATGCTTCTAAAAAAGTGGTGGAAGCTTCGTTTAAAACTTTTGACGGAAAAACGGTGAATTTATCAGATTATAAAGGAAAAAAAGTATACATCAAAGTTTGGGCATCTTGGTGTCCAACTTGTTTAGCAGGATTGCCAGAAGTGGATTCTTTAGCAGCAAATCATTCAGATGATACAGTCATTTTAAGTGTAGTAGCTCCTGGAGTGAATCGTGAGAAAAAAGCGGAAGATTTTAAAGAATGGTTTTCAGGATTAGAGTATAAAAATTTACCAGTACTCATGGCGGAAACTCCAGACTTCTTTAAACAAGTTGGAGTCATTGGATATCCAACATCTGTTTTTATTAATCAAAATGGAGAATTAGTCCAAGCACATCCGGGACATTTACGAAATGAGGATATACAGAAACAACTTGATAAAATGTAAATGTTCTTTTATGAATAAGACTTTAGCTATAGTAGCAGAGGACGGCAGCAGCCAGTAATGAGGTTTCATTTTAATGCTACAACGGTAAGTCTTTTCGGGTGTTGGGCATATATATAAGATGACGTAATGAATAAAGAGAAAATACTCTTCATAGTAACAAACCCACTAGTAACCATGGAGATGGTTACTAGTGGAAGTAAAATTCGAGACCAAGGCTCGAATTTTAGGTATGAGACTTGCAACAGCAAGGCTGCTACCGTCCTTTGTTACTATACCTAAAAGTATTTTCTCCTTATATTTAGTAAATAAATAGATTCAAAATATCTCGATAAAATTTAGGGAGTGGGTATAATGGATAAAAAAATATTGATTGGAGTCGTAACGTTAATTGTACTGCTGATTGCTTCTTATTATTTCGTTTATTCTTCTCCGTCAACTGCTCTAAGGAACGTAAACCCGATTGAGAAAAAGGTTAGTTCTATTATTAACCAACAAAAGATTAAAAAATCAGAAAATAAGGGAGAAAAAGAGTTGAAGGAAATCTATCTAGCAGGTGGATGTTTTTGGGGATTAGAAGAATATTTCTCAAGAATTAATGGAGTAGAAGATGCAGTTAGTGGGTATGCAAATGGAAAAGTAGAAACAACAAACTACCAATTAATTCATGATACAGACCATGCAGAAACAGTAAAAATTACGTATGATGCAAAAGTCGTATCGCTTAGAGAAATTTTATTATATTACTTTAGAGTCATCGATCCTCTATCAGTAAACAAACAAGGAAATGATGTAGGTCGTCAATATCGAACAGGAATTTATTACCAAGATGATGACGATAAAGAAATTGTTGAACAAGTAGTAGCAGAAAAAGAAGAACAGTTAGGTAAAAAGGTAGCCATTGAAAGAGAAAATCTTAGAAACTTTGTTGTTGCAGAAGATTACCATCAAGATTATTTAAAGAAAAATCCAAATGGCTATTGTCATATTGATGTGAATAAAGCAAATGATCCAGTGATTGATCCTAGTTTATTCCCATTACCAGATGATGAAACTTTGAAAAGGACTCTGACAAAAGAACAATATGCAGTTACTAGAGAAAATCGAACAGAAATAGCTTTTTCTAATAAGTATTGGGACAATCATGAAGCAGGTATTTATGTAGATGTTGCAACTGGGGAACCACTTTTCTCTTCAAAAGATAAGTTTGATTCTGGTTGTGGTTGGCCAAGTTTTACGAAGCCTATTTCTTCAGAAGTAGTGACTTATAAGGAAGATACAAGTTTTAATATGAAACGAATTGAAGTTCGCAGTCGCATTGCAGATTCTCATTTAGGTCATGTGTTTGATGATGGCCCTCAAGATAAAGGCGGATTACGTTTCTGCATTAATAGTGCATCCATTCGTTTTATTCCGTTAGCAGATATGGAAGAAAAAGGCTATGGATTTTTGGTAGATTATATTAAATAGGACTTTAGCTATAGTAGCAGAAAGACGCAAGCAGCCAGCAGAGCTGTCTCATTGCTAAAATTTGAGCCTAGAGTCTCAAATTTTCCTGTCCAATAAGCCATATCTGACTTATTGGACTAATGCTACTATGGCAAGTCTTTTCGGGTGTTGGGCATATATATATGAAAGGCGTATGAATAAAGAGAAAATACTTTTTATAGTAACAAGCTAGTAAGGAAAATTCGAGACCGAGGCTCGAATTTTAGGTATGAGACTTGCAGTAGCAAGGCTGCTACCGTCCTTTGTTACTTTAACCAAAAGTATTTTCTTTTTATTCACCTTATAGTTTGACGGTCAAGTATCATTTCCCTTATAGTAAAATTACGAATAAAGATACAAAGGAGAAATTATGAAAGTCATTGTAGTAGGTGGAGGAACAAGCGGACTAATGGCGAGCGTTAGTGCAGCATTAGCAGGCGCAGAAGTAATTCTATTAGATAAAAATCCAAGCTTAGGACGAAAATTACTCTTAACAGGTGGAACACGTTGCAACGTAACAAACATCCGCTCAAGAGACGAAATCATTAAACACATTCCAGGAAACGGACGCTTCTTACACAGTGCCTTTTCCCAATTTGATAACCAAGACATTATCGAATTTTTCCAAAATCGAGGAGTTCAATTAAAAGAAGAAGACCACGGAAGAATGTTTCCAGTATCCGATTCTGCTAAAACCATTTTGAATACATTTATCGAAGAAATTAAACGATTAGGCATTCAAGTGAGAACAAATGTAAAAGTTAAAGCGATTCGACTAGAACAAGGACAGTTTTCAGCAGTAGAATTAGATAATGGAGAAAGAATCGAAGCAGATGCAGTCATTTTAGCACTTGGTGGGAAATCCTATCCGAAAACAGGGTCAACTGGAGATGGATACGGAATTGCACGAAGTGTAGGACATACTATTACACCATTATTTGCTACAGAAGTCCCTTTAACAAGTAATGAAACTTTCATTAAAGAAGGTGTATTACGAGCTCTTTCTTTAAGAAATGTTGCGTTAAGTGTGTTGAATAAAAAAGGGAAAGCCGTTGTAACGCATCAAATGGATATGATTTTTACTCATTTTGGAATTAGTGGACCAGCAGTATTACGTTGTTCAAGCTTTGTTCACCAAGTACAGCAAAAAGACAATGTCTCAGAAGTTACGATGTCATTAAATATACAACCTGATTTAACAAAACAGGAGTTAATAGAACAATGGCAAGAGTGGAAAGAAAATAGTCCGCAAAAAACAGTGAAGACACCGTTAAAAGAATGGATGCCTGAACGATATGCAGAATTTTTACTTCAACAAATTGGGTTGTCTTCTCAAAAAGTGATTGGTAAAATGACCGATCAAGAAGTGCAACAATTACTAAACTCTATTCAAGATTTTAGATTTACAGTTAACGGAAGTCTACCAATTGAAAAAGGTTTTGTAACGGGTGGAGGAGTTCAACTTAAAGAAGTGGATCCAAAAACATTAGAATCAAAAATCACTCAAGGAGTGTATTTCTGTGGAGAATTATTAGATATTCATGGATATACTGGAGGGTATAATATTACAGCAGCCTTTGTAACAGGATATGTTGCTGGATTGCATGCAGCACAAGGTTGGTAAAAAATGAAAAGAGCATAGTTTCGTCATAAAATCTTCATAATTAGAGGCTATACTTTAGTCATTCCAAAAGAATAATATTTACCTCCCAAAAGTAAATAAACTCTATCCTTTTTTCTCCGGCAAAAAATTGCCGGAGTTTTTTGATTTTTGTAACGAATTAAGGTTTGTTATGATATAATGACAACGAAACTGTTAAATGAATCGAGGTGTATCTCTTTCAATATGGTAAAATTGGGAGAAAGAATTGTAGAAAAAGGAATTCGTTTATTACCGTTAATGGACTTATCCCAAGTGGATACAAGTCAAGCTAGACCAATTCCGGAAGCAAAATCAAAATTAGAAATTATCGTTCATGCGATGGAAATCGGCATGGGAGTTTTAGGACATGTAGATATTTGTATTGAAGGCTATGTATACTCTTATGGAAATTATGATGAATTAGCTTGTATTTTAAATGGAGCTAGAGGCGAAGGTGTATTGTTAAAAGCACCAAGAGAAGATTATTTTAAATTTTGTAAGAGACATTACCAAAAAACATTATATATTTATAGTTTAGAAGTGACTGACGAACAATTACAATTGATTAAAAATCGTTTGGAAAAAGTATTGAAGGAATCATTTACTTGGTCACCTCCAGATGATATTTGTTCATTTAATCCTGTAAGTGAAAAGGAAGAAGAAATGTATGCGTATTTCATGGTACAATGCATGCCTGTAACTTTTTATAAATTTAGAAAAACACAATTTAAATTGTATACAATGTGGAGAAATAATTGTTTATTATTTGTAGATTATTTAGTTTCCGCATTAAAAATAAGACCTCTTCGTGCAAGAATGACAACTTTCCCAAGTTTATATCAAGAACGATTAGAATCTTTAAAAGAAAAACAACATTCAATCGTGACTGACTGTCAAATATATTGATAAAGAATAACCGTTAATCACTAATGATTAACGGCTTTTTCTTTAGTATCAGTCAGCGTAATTGCCACCTTCTACACCAAAATATTCTTCTAATGTTTGTTTTGAAGTATAGATTTTTTCTGCAATATCTCCTACATATCTTAAATGCCAGGCTTCCGCTTGATAACCAGTAATGGCTTCTTTCCCTTCTAGGAATCTTACAATAAAGCCATATTTATGAGCGTGGCTATGCAACCATTCAATAGCTTTCTCATCTTGAGGATTTTCTCCTAATAAACCACCAGAACCATTTAAAATATCAAAAGCAAGACCAGTTTGATGTTCGCTGTATCCTGGACGAGCAGAATAAGTATCTGCTGCTTCTTTTCCATCTTTATTCACATAGTTTTGATAAAGCTGAGTTTGGTAGTCGTAGGAACGAAATCCACTATATTGATTACTAATACTGAAACCTAACTCTTGCATTTTTTGAATAAGCTCTCTCACTTTTTCTCCAGCAATTGGATTTTCTCCTGGATTATAATCAGCAGGAAGTTTGTGTTTCTTGTTAACGACCATTTGAATGCCTAATGATAGATCTGCTTCTCCATTACTTTTTTGAGTCGTTACAGTAGTTTGTTCAGTTGTAGCAGTCGCTTGAGTGCTTTCTATTTTGTTTTCTGTTGTAGTAGAGTGACAAGCTGTTAAAAATGCTAGACTTGCTACCATATAAATGAATTTTTTCATCATTATCCCCCTTTATTTATAGTATTTATTGTAGCACAGATATCGAAATGAAAACATGTAGAAATGAAATTTAAGAAAACAAGAATATTTTTATTACAAATGACAAATAATGTTCATAAATTAACCGTTTTCTAATGAAAAACTACTTGAATTTTATTCAGTTCATGGTATAGTAGCTATTAAAAAATTATCGATTCTAGGAGGTCTCCAATATGTCCATGTGGGAAACGAAGTTTCAAAAAGAAGGTTATACGTTTGATGATGTACTCTTAATTCCAGCAGAAAGTCATGTACTACCAAATGATGTGGATTTACAAGTACAACTTGCAAAGAATTTATTGTTAAAAATTCCATTGATGAGTGCTAGTATGGATACTGTTACCGATTCAACAATGGCGATTGCAATTGCTCGTCAAGGTGGCTTAGGCGTTATTCATAAAAATATGTCGATTGAAGCCCAAGCTGAAGAAGTTCATAAAGTGAAACGTTCTGAAAGTGGCGTTATTTTAAATCCATTTTTCTTAACTCCGAAACATTCTGTGCAAGAAGCAGAAGACTTAATGGCAAAATATCGTATTAGTGGGGTTCCAATTGTGGAATCATTTGATAATCAAAAACTAGTCGGTATTTTAACAAATCGTGATTTACGTTTTATTACAGACTATTCGATTGAAATTAAAGAAGTAATGACAAAGGAACCATTAATTACAGCACCAGTGGGAACTTCTTTAAAAGAAGCAGAAAGCATTTTACAAAGACATAAAATTGAAAAACTTCCATTAGTAGATGAAAAAGGAAATTTATCAGGATTAATTACTATTAAGGATATTGAGAAAGTTATCGAATTCCCAAATTCGGCAAAGGATCAGCATGGACGATTATTAGTAGCGGCAGCAGTCGGTATTACTTCTGATACTTTTGAACGTGCGAAAGCATTATTAGAAGCAGGAGTAGATGCGATTGTCATTGATACAGCACATGGACATAGTGCAGGAGTCATCCGTAAAATTAAAGAAATTCGTGAAACATTCCCAGATGCAACATTAATTGCGGGAAATGTGGCTACAGCTGAAGGTACTCGCGCTTTATTCGAAGTGGGAGTGGATGTTGTAAAAGTAGGGATTGGACCGGGTTCTATTTGTACGACTCGTGTGGTAGCAGGAGTTGGTGTACCTCAAGTAACTGCAATCTATGATGCTGCGACAGTTGCAAGAGAATATGGAAAAGCGATTATTGCAGATGGAGGAATTAAATATTCAGGAGATATTGTGAAGGCAATTGCTGCTGGTGGACATGTTGTGATGTTAGGTAGTTTATTAGCAGGAACTGATGAGTCGCCAGGTGAATTTGAGATTTATCAAGGACGTCGTTTTAAAACGTATCGTGGAATGGGTAGTTTAGCGGCGATGGAAAATGGTTCAAGTGATCGTTATTTCCAATCTAAAAATGAAGCGAATAAGCGTGTTCCAGAAGGAATTGAAGGTCGTGTAGCTTATAAAGGTGCTGCTAGTGATATTATTTATCAAATGATTGGTGGTTTGCGTTCTGGTATGGGTTATGTTGGAGCGCATAATTTAGAGGAGCTTCGTGAAAATACGCAATTTATTCGTATGAGTGGTGCTGGATTAAGAGAGAGCCATCCGCATGATATACAAATTACCAAAGAAGCGCCTAATTATTCAGTCCAGTAATGGCGTAAATTGGACTTTGTCTGTAGTAGTAAGGGACGCTAGTAGCCTCGCCTTGCGAGTCTCTTAGCTAAAAATCGAGCCTAGGTCTCGATTTTCCCCGAGTAAGAGTAACCCTATTGGTTACTCTTACGTTTACTACTACGAAAAGTCCATTTCTTTGGACGTGTGTGTATGAGAGTGCGGTGAAAGAGATTGGACTTTGTCTAGCTGTAGCGAAGCACGCAAGCAGCCTCGCTATTGCGAGTCTTATTGCTAAAACTTGAGCCTAAGGTCTCAAGTTTTCCTGTACTAGAAGCCAGTGTGGCTTCTAGTACTAACGCTACTACGAAAAGTCCATTTCTTTGGACGTGGGTTTACGAGGGTACGGTGAAAAGATTGGACTTTATCTTGCTGTATCGAGGGGTATAAGTAGTATATGTATTTGTTATTATAGTGTGTTTTTTATAGCAAAAAAATATATAAAAATTTTAAAATTATGAGCATTCTAGTTTAGAATTATTCTATTCTGTGATATACTTTATTCATAAAGGAGGAATGACAAATGTCAAAAGAAAAAACAAAATTAGTATTAAATCAATTAGTAGCTGACTTAAGCCAACAAGCAGCAATTATTCACCAAGTACACTGGTATATGCGTGGACGTGGATTTATAACATTACACCCAGCAATGGATAAATTAATGGATGAAATTAACGCTCAATTAGACGAAGTATCAGAACGCTTAATCATTATTGGGGGAGCACCATATTCAACATTACGTGAATTTGCAGATAACACTAAAATTCAAGATATTCCTGCATCTTACGAACGTTCAATTGATGAATGGGTAAGACATTTATTAGTAGGATATGAATACTTAATAGGTTTATACCAAGAAGGTATAGAAACAGCTGGAGAAGAAGGCGATGATGTATCACAAGATATCTGCATCGGCTTCAAAGGTGATATTGAAAAAGTCATTTGGATGCTACGTGCACACCTAAACGAAGCACCTGGAATCTAATCAATTCAAACAAAAAAAGGATGAGTCACTCATCCTTTTTTTGTTTGGAGTTATACAATCATTTGAAAGAAATTCATCAAAAGTATAGAATAGTTTAAGAGAAAATGATTTAGAAGAAATAGATACATGATAAAAGGAGGATGAGATGAATTCAAAGGCGTTTTATCAACAAATGTTTGCGATTGCGATTCCTGTTGCGTTGCAAAGTTTACTAACTTCATTTTTGAACACATTAGATACGATGATGATTTCCTCTCTTGGAGATGCGAGTATTGCGGGTGTGGGGTTAGCAAATCAGGTGTTTTTCTTATTTACATTGATTTGTTTTGGGATTAACACAGGTTCCTCCGTTTTATTCGCTCAATATTGGGGTGTGAGGGATGTTCCTCAAGTTCGAAAAATTAATCAGGCAAGTTTAATGTTGTCTACAGCGATTTCTGTAGCATTTATGTTTGTTGCCATGTTATTTCCTTATGGAATTTTAGAATTATTTACGAAGGACGCAGCTGTTGTTCAAGCAGGTGGGGACTATTTACGTGTAGCTGCCTTAACATATGTTATAACGGCATGGAGTTTTTCTTTAGGGAGTGCTTTAAGAAGTACGGGAAATCCAAAAGTTCCATTAGTAGCAACGATGAGTAGTTTTGTTGCCAATGCTTTCTTCAATTATATTTTTATTTTTGGGAAATTAGGATTGCCAGCAATGGGAGTTGTCGGAGCAGCATTAGGAACGGTTGTAGCGAGACTGATTGAAATTGGCGTGTTAGTGTTTGTCATCAAGCGATATCAAGGTCCACTTCAAATTCCGATTCGACATTTGCAAAAAATTCCAAAAGAGTTTTGGACAGTTTATTGGAAGACAACTTTGCCAGTTATTGTCAATGAAACTTTTTGGGCATTAGGGCAAGTATTTTATAATGCAGCTTATGCGATGGTTGGAACGCAAGCGACTGCAGCGGTGCAAATTGCGGTTGCGATTCAAGGCTTAGCCTTTGTTATCGTCCGTGGACTAGGAAGTAGTTGTAGTATTATGCTTGGACAAAGTATTGGGAAAAATAAAATTGATCGAGCAAAAAAAGATGCGAATCGATTTATTATTTTATCCATTATAACGGGTGTAGTTATTGGTGCCATTGAAAGTTTAACGCCACAATGGACATTATTATTATTTGGACATATTAGTCCAGAAGTGTATACTCTTGGTCAACAACTATTACAAGTAATGGGTGTTATTTTCATTTTAAAAACAATTAATTCCATTATTGTTGTAGGAGTATTAAGAGGTGGTGGCGATACTCATTATGGAATGAAATTAGAAATGAGTTGTGTCTGGTTAGTCGGTGTCCCATTATCTCTTTTAGCAGCGGGAGTGTGGCATTTACCAGTTACCTTAGTTGTCATTTGTGCAGGAATGGAAGAAGTGACAAAAGTAGTCGTAGGACTTTATCGTGTTTATTCTCAAAAATGGATTCATCATTTAGTTCAAGACTAGTCAATCTATATAATTTATGGTAAACTACTTGTCAGACAGTTCGTAACCATCCTGTCTATAAACAAAACTAGGGCTTATTTGAACATGAAATGATCAATCAATTCCTGGAAAACGATGGTGTTTTTCAGGGATTTTTTTATGTCTAAAGAGTCCGGAAAGAAGGAATAACAATGAGAAAAAACGAAGAAATGGGAGAAATTACACACTTAGGAAGTAAAACAGTTTATCGTGATGATTATGCACCAGAAGTGCTAGAGTCATTCCCAAATAAACATCCGGAAAATGATTATTTTGTAAAATTTAATTGTCCAGAATTTACTTCATTATGTCCAATTACAGGTCAACCTGACTTTGCGACAATTTATATTAGCTATGTTCCAGGAGAACGTATGGTAGAAAGTAAGTCTTTAAAATTATACTTATTTAGCTTTAGAAATCGTGGAGATTTCCATGAAGACTGCATGAATATCATTATGAAAGATTTAGTAAAATTAATGGATCCAAAATATATTGAAGTTTGGGGCAAATTTACGCCACGTGGAGGAATCTCAATTGATCCATATTGTAATTATGGAAAACCAGGTACTAAATGGGAACAAGCGGCAGATCACCGTATGATGAATCATGATTTATATCCTGAAAAAGTGGATAACCGTTAAGGAGAATCAGGATGAAATTAGTATTATTAAGTGGTGGAGTCGATAGTTCGACTGCATTAGCGCTAGCTTTGAGTCAAGATTCTCAGGTTGAAGCTATTTCATTTTCATATAATCAAAAGCATAAGGAATTGGAATTAGAAGCTGCTAGAAAAATTGCAGCCTATTACAAAGTTCCACATCAAATTTTAGAGGTTACTTCTGTGTTTTCTGGAAGCAAATCTTCTTTAAATGCTGGAAATGATATAGAAGTCAGTACAGGAGATTATGCAACTCAAACAGAAGTAAATACAGAAGTGGAATTTCGTAATGGAATTTTTATTTCGATTTTAGCAGGAATTGCGATGCAAAAAGGAGCTTCAGAAATTTATTTTGGAGCACACTTGGATGATTCTGGAGTTATTTATCCAGACTGTTCGCCTGAATTTATTGAAGCAATGAATCAGGCTGTTCAATTAGGAAGTGGAGGCAAAGTTCGATTGACTGCTCCATTTGGACAAGTGAAAAAGAAAGATATTGTCGCTAAAGGAGTCGAATTAGGAGTTCCTTATGAATTGACGTATAGTTGCTACAATGGCGTGTATCCTCCATGTGGGAAATGTGGAACTTGTATTGATCGAAACAAAGCCTTTTTAGCAAATGGATTGGAGATTTTATAGTGAATAAAAAACAAATTAGATTATTAACACAAAATACTTTAATAGGGGCATTATATGTTGTTTTAACATTAATTAATCCTATTTCTTACGGGATGTTTCAATTCCGTTTATCAACTTTATTAATGGGTGTGCCATTTTATAAACCGCAATTGTCATTAGGGATTTTAATCGGTGTAATGATTAGTAATATTCCAAGCCCTCTTGGACCGATTGATATTTTATCTGGATTTTTAATTCAGTCAGTGAGTTTATATGTTTTTAACCGTATTTTCAAAAATTCTTATGTGAAGAGTGCTGCATATGGAATTTGGTGTGGTTTTGTAGTAGCCGCAGCATTGTATTACTCATTACAAGTGCCATTCTGGCCTAGCGTATTTGGCGTAGCTGTGTCTAATATTTTATTTGCCTTCTTAGGTACTTTTATTGTTGAAAAATTCTTAAAAGGATTTTTAGATAAAACAGTAGTTGAATAGAAAACGATGAATATACTTCGAAACGTAATAGTGTTTCGAAGTCTTTTTTTGTTTGAACGTATGAGCTAAATGATGAAAGAAAAATTTTGTGTTAGCGAGGTCGCCAGCAGCCTCGTAAGCGAGTCTCATGGCTAAAATTTGAGCCTTGGTCTCAAATTTTACCTGTCATGGAAGCCAGGTGTGACTTCCATGACTTTCGCAACAAAAATTTTTCTTTCATCGTTTAGCTAAATTTTAAAACGTAGTGTAATTATTTTTTAGGAACTAATACATTTCAGTGAAAAAACGCAAAAATAATATAAAAGAAAGCAGAAAAATCTTTTTGTAGCGAAAGCAATAGAAACCAAGGGTTGGTTTCTATTGCAGGTAAAAATCGAGACCAAGGCTCGATTTTTAGCCAAGAGACCCATAGGGGCTACTGGCGACCTCTCAAACAAAAAAGCATTTTTCTGCTTTCTTTTATTACGTGTTCAAAAAACATTGACAGAAAGATAAAAGGA
The DNA here is from genome assembly GCF_963528195.1 of uncultured Granulicatella sp. Lineage (GTDB taxonomy): Bacteria > Bacillota > Bacilli > Lactobacillales > Aerococcaceae > Granulicatella. The sequence goes on along the minus strand of NZ_CAURVN010000009.1, from coordinate 28,756 downwards.
GTGTAAAGTTATAAAACGTAAAGATTACGTTTTATAGAAGAGGGAGATAGAATGAAAATTCATAAAAAATCATTACTAATTGGGAGTGCAAGCCTTGTTTTATTGGGAGGTTGTTCACTGTTTAATACTTAAAATACAAGTCAGCAAACAGAATCAGAAACGACAACAACAGAAATTTCAAAAGCTGATTTAGCAAAATTTGAAAAAATTGCTGAAGAAGTAAAAGAAAACAAACCAAAAACAATTGTGGGAGAAGTATTCGAAAATGGATACTTAAAAAAACATGGAGATCACTATCATTTTGTATACGGAGCTCCACCAGCAGATGCTATCTATGAACAAAAAACTTCTACTACGAAAGCCATTAGTTCTGCAGATGACGGATATGTGTTTAATCCAAATGACATTGTAGAAGAAAATGAAATGGGATATGTCGTTCGTCACGGAGATCATTACCATTTTATTTATAAAAATAATGCCCAACAAACACTTGCTACAACACTTGCTACAAATCCGGTAGCACATGAACATCATGAAGAAGTTGAAGATGGCTATGTTTTTGATAAAAAAGATGTTGTTAGCGAAACTGAAACAGGGTATATCGTTCGTCATGGAGACCATTTCCATTATATTTATAAAGATAAACAAGGAAATCCTGTAGTAACTGCTGAACATCACGACCATGAAAGTGAACACCATGATCATGAGGGTGAGAAACATGAGCACGAAGGTGAACACGATGATCATGACCATGATGGGTATGTATTTGACAAGAAAGATATTGTAAGTGAAACAGCAGAAGGTTATGTAGTTCGACATGGAGACCACTTCCATTTTATTTATAAAAATCAAGTGAATCCTGAAAGCACACAGCCTGATACTGTTACATCAACGATTGGAAAAGTTGAAAGGGTAGAAAAGGAACTACATGGTTTAACAGGAGGAAGTGCAACAAAACCTACGACTCCTGAAACAAAACCAAACACTGAAGCTCCAACTACACAGCCAAAAGAAAAACAATTTGCCGGAATTCATTATAGAACAAGTGACGGATTTTTATTTGATGGAAATCATATTATTGGAACATCAGGAGAAAATTTATTAGTAGCTCATAATGGGAATATGAAAGATATTCATGTGATTCCATTTGAACAATTAGTCCATACAAAATGGGAAAATTTAATTCCTAAAGAACATTTAGAAGCAGCTAAAGTACGCTATGATGGGACTGCAACGGCACCTAAAGAGGAACATCACCATGATGATACAACGAAACCTGCAGAAATGAGTGAGTTAGATAAAAAAATCGAAGAAAAAATTGCAGGTATTATGAAACAATACGGTGTAAAACGTGAAAGTATTGTAGTCAATAAAGAAAAAAATGCCATTATTTATCCACACGGAGATCACCATCACGCTGATCCAATTGATGAACATAAACCAGTTGGAATTGGGCACTCTCATAGCAATTATGAACTCTTTAAACCAGAAGAAGGAGTTGCTAAAAAAGAAGGGAATAAAGTTTATACAGGTGAAGAATTAGCAAGTGTTATAAAATTATTGAAAAATAATACATTTAACAACCAAAACTTTACATTAGCAAATGGACATAAACGTGTGTCCTTCAGTTTCCCTCCAGAATTAGAGAAAAAATTAGGAACAAATATGATGGTGAAACTAACGACTCCAGATGGAAAAACGATTGAAAAATTATCAGGAAAAGTATTTGGTGAAGGTGTCGGTAATATTGCTAATTTTGAATTAGATAAACCATATTTACCAGGAGAAACATTTAAATACACGATTACTTCAAAAGATTATCCAGAAGTAAATTATGAAGGAACATTTACAGTTCCATCATCATTAGCTTATAACATGGCAAGCCGTACGATTTTCTATCCATTCCATGCGGGGGATACTTATTTAAGAGTGAAACCTCAATATGCAGTACCAAAAGGGACTGATGCTTTAGTCAGAGTATTTGATGAATTTCATGGAAATGCATACTTAGAAAATAACTACAAAGTCGGTGAAATTAAACTTCCTATTCCAAAATTAAATCAAGGAACTACGATGACAGCAGGAAATAAAATTCCGGTAACTTTCATGGCAAATGCTTATTTAGAAAATCAATCATCTTATATTGTAGAAGTGCCGATTTTAGAGAAAAATAATCAAACAGAGAAACCTGGAGTTTTATCACAATTTAAAGGACATGAAACAGAAGAAACTTCTAAGCCTGTAGAAAAAGGTGAAGAATCACCAAAAGAAACTGGAAAACCTGTAGAGAAAGTTGAAGGAAGTTCAACACCAACAGGCGAAGGATTAAAACCTGAGTCAGAAAAACCAAATGAGAATTCTATTTCTGAGCCAGGATTAGAAGAAGCACCAGCAGTAGATCCAGTACAAGAAAAGATTGCGAAATTTGCTGCTAGTTACGGATTAGGATTAGATAGTGTCATTTTCAATATGGATGGAACAATTGAATTACGTTTACCAAGTGGAAAAGTCGTTAAAAAGAATATGGCAGATTTTACAGGAGAAGTACCTCAAGGAAATATTGAAAATAAACCATCTGGAAATGCAGAAGTGCCTACTGGAAAAGTTGAAAACCAACTAACAGAAAATAAACCAGCAGATTCTTTACCAGAGCCTCCAAAACCGAATGAAAAACCTGTGAAGCCAGAAAATTCAACAGATAATGGAATGTTAAATCCAGAAGGTAACGCAGGAGTTAATCCAATGCTAGACCCAATGTTGGAAGAAGCACCAGCAGTAGATCCAGTGCAAGAAAAAATTGCAAAATTTGCTGCTAGATACGAATTAGGATTAGATAGTGTTATCTTTAATATGGATGGAACTATTGAACTACGTTTACCAAGCGGAGAAGTTGTTAAAAAGAATATGTCTGATTTTACAGCATAATATATTGATGGAAAACGTCTAAATCGATGAAAAGATTTAGACGTTTTTCGTATATATAAAAGACGTATGAAATAGTAAACGATATTTTTTAAAATGCACGTATAGGCTAAAAGATGAAAGAAAAATTTTGTGTTAGCGAGGTCGCCAGCAGCCTCTACGAGTCTCATGGCTAAACTTTGAGCCTTGGTCTCAAAGTCTCCCTGTAAAGGAAGCCAGGCGTGGCTTCCATTACTTTCGCAACAAAAATTTTTCTTTCATCTTTTAGCTGAATTTTAAAACGTAGTGTAACTATTTTAAGTGTTCTTTAACAAAGTTTACTGAAGAAATGAAAAAAACTACTATCAAAAGTCGCTCAACCAGTTTGAAATGTTCTAGATTTATGCAACCTTACTAGAAATCTTAGAACTATGGAGAGCCACTCTTCAAATGGATGTGACGTATTCTTGAGAGCAGGGAAAAAGGCGTTTAATAGGTCGTAAATCGAAAAAAATCCATGTTTACAATAAAGAAAAAAATATGTTAAACTGACGGTATTTAAGGGGTTTCAAAAAACAATAACTATGTATATATAGTTAATGAAAGCAATAAAGTACTTCATTAGACTTTTTTAGCTAGTCTCGTGTTTAGAAAACAAAAAAATAAATTAAGTGTATAAGTTAGCGAATAATCTTATTAGCTAACAAATTTGAGTTTGTAGAGGTTTTGGAATATGATATTTCATGAATTTGGTGATAAAAAATTTCCACATATATTATTGATACACGGAGGAGGTAATTCCTGGTGGAATTATCTTCGGCAAGCTCGTATATTATCCGATAAATATCATGTGATATTACCAACACTTAATGGTCATGGAGAAGAATATCAAAAAGAGTATATTTCAACTGAAAATTCCGCACAGCAAATTATGGACTATATAAAAAATAATTGCGATGGAAAATTATTTGCAGTGGGCGGTGTTTCTTTGGGAGGTCAAATTGCCATTGAGTTATTATCGCTAAATAGTGATATAGCTCAGAAAGCAATAATAGATGGTAGTATTTGTATTCCTCAGCCCAAGCTGGCGAGGGTTAGTACAATTATTGTAAAATTATTCGGAAAACTTATGTTTAGCAAATATGCAAGTAAAATTCAGTTGAGTTTAATGAAAAAAATTTATCCCAATATGGCTTATTCGCAAGAAATAGAAGGCTATTATATGGAGGATATGCCAAGGATTCCGATTAAAACATTGGTGACTATGTATCAAACATATATGGGAGAATATAGGCTTAAATATTCTATTACAGAAAGTAAAGCACAGGTTCTATATATTTATGGTGAAAAAGAAATGGGTTGCATTAAGGAATCGGCTAAGCTATTTCAAAAAATGCATCCTAATTGTACTTTATATGAAGCAAAAGGATATAATCATGGTTATCTATCGGCTTATTTGCCTTTTGAGTGGATAGATTTGGTTAATCCATTTTTGGAGAACGATGTTCATCATAATAAATAAACTATGAAGTTATATAACAATGCCTAGGTTTATCGAGTTGGATAAAACTAAATCCAGGAAAATCCTAACTCTTGGTGCAGAAACAAAAAATTGTCAGTGAAAAACGAAAATATAATAGAAAAGAAAGCAGAAAAATCTTTTTGTAACGAAAGCAATAGAAGCCAAGGTGTGGCTTCTATTGCAGGTAAAAATCGAGACTTTAGGCTTGATTTTTAGCCAAGAGACTCGCAAGCGAGGCTACTGGCGACCTCGCAAACAAAAAGTATTTATCTGCTTTCTTTTTTACGTTCTAAAAATGGTTGACATATTCTTATTTGAATTGACAGAATAATAAAAGAATAGTAGTTTAATAGCACGAAAATTAGTAACATACGAAAGAGGATGGAATAATGACAAATACAATTAACGGACAAAAACTGACATTTCTAATTTCAGATGATCCTGTTTTGAGTTTAATGGTCACAGATGAAATCGTAACGGATATTCAAGTAGAAAGTGATTTTGATGCGGATATTATCTTGCCAAAAGCAAAACGAAACTATAATGGATTAGAACGCCACCTTCAATATTTATTGGCTACAAAAAAATCCTTACCGGAAATATTGGACCAAATTAAAGAAAAAGGATTTTCTACTCCTATTCACTACAATTTGAGAATTGACATAACAGACTGTTAGGGTTAGTGAAAAACGCAAATAGAATATAAAAGAAAGCAGAAAAATCTTTTTGTAGCGAAAGCAATAGAAGCCAGGGGATGGCTTCTGTTGCAGGTAAAAATCGAGACCGAGGCTCGATTTTTAGCCAAGAGACTCGCAAGCGAGGCTACTGGCGGCCTCGCAAACAAAAAGCATTTTTCTTCTTTCTTTTACTACGTAAAAAAATGTATGCACTTTCTTGCAAACGCACAAAGAAAGTCCTTCAAAACCTTGACAAATCGCCAATTTCACGCTAAAATAATGTAACGCAATAAGTGTAACTATAGTCTTACGGGAAACTGAAATATTGTCCAGAAATCCCGTGAATATTAGGAAAAACAAAAGAATGAGCGCTCTTTTTAATAAGGGATAAAGAAATTCTTTTGGTTTTTTTTTGTTCAAAAACGACTTTCAGGCGGCATTTGTTACGAAAATTTAACAATGTAATAAATTTGTAATATTTATTCATAAAATTATGATATAGGGGTGGAAGAGTTGGCACATCATGATGTGAAATACGGTAAACACCGTGTGCGTAGAAGTTATGCACGAATCAGTGAAGTATTAGAATTACCAAATCTAATTGAAATTCAAACTGATTCTTACCAATGGTTCTTAGATGAAGGGATTCGTGAAATGTTTAAAGACATCTCACCAATTGAAGACCATACAGGTAATTTATCATTAGAATTCTTAGATTATGAATTACATGCTCCAAAATACAATCTTGCAGAAGCAAGAAATCACGACGCAAATTATGCAGCACCAATTTATGTAAAAATGCGTTTAGTGAATAAAGAAACTGGAGAAGTAAAAGACCAAGAAGTCTTCTTTGGAGATTTCCCATTAATGACAGAAATGGGAACATTTATCATTAATGGTGCAGAACGTGTAATTGTATCTCAATTAGTACGTTCACCAGGTTCATACTTCCATGACCGCCCAGATAAAAATGGTAAAGCCTTATATGGCGCAACTTTAATTCCTAACCGTGGTGCATGGTTAGAATATGAATCAGATTCAAAAGACATTTCATATGTACGTATTGACCGTACTCGTAAAATTCCATTAACAGTATTAGTTCGTGCATTAGGTTTTGAATCAGATGACACAATTTTAGAAATCTTCGGTGAAAGTGAAACATTACGTTTAACATTAGATAAAGATGTTCATAAACGTATGGATGAATCACGTACAGAAGAAGCATTAAAAGACATTTATGACCGTCTACGCCCAGGTGAACCAAAAACAGCTGAAAGTTCACGTAACTTATTAACAGCTCGTTTCTTTGATCCACGTCGTTATGATTTTGCAGCAGTAGGTCGTTATAAAGTAAATAAAAAATTAAACTTAAAAACACGCTTATTAAATCAAACAATTGCTGAAAACATCGTACATCCTGAGACAGGAGAAATTGTTGTTGAAGCAGGAACAGTTCTTGAAAAAGAAATTATGGAAAAAGTGGCTCAAGCATTAGAAGCAGGAGCAAACTTATTTACATTATATCCTTCAAGTGAAGGGGTTATCCAAGAACCTGTAACAATTCAATCAGTTCAAGTATATTCACCAAAAGATCCTGAAAAAGTGATTAAAGTAATCGGAAATGCGAATATTCCAGATGAAATTAAATGTGTATCGGCAGCTGACGTTTTAGCTACAATCAGCTACTTCTTAAACTTATATGAAGGAATCGGCTCAACAGACGATATCGACCACTTAGGAAACCGTCGTATTCGTTCAGTTGGTGAATTATTACAAAATCAATTCCGTATCGGTTTATCTCGTATGGAACGTGTGGTTCGTGAACGTATGTCTATCCAAGATGTTGCGACAGTAACACCACAACAATTAGTAAATATTCGTCCTGTAGTAGCAGCGATTAAAGAATTCTTTGGTTCATCTCAATTATCTCAATTCATGGACCAAACAAACCCATTAGGAGAATTAACTCACAAACGTCGTCTATCAGCCTTAGGACCTGGTGGTTTGACTCGTGACCGTGCCGGATATGAAGTTCGTGACGTACACTATTCTCACTATGGTCGTATGTGTCCGATTGAAACTCCTGAGGGACCAAACATCGGTTTGATCAACAGTTTATCAACATACGCTAAAATTAATAAATATGGATTCGTTGAAACTCCATATCGTCGTGTAGACTGGAAAACTCATAAAGTAACAGATAAGATTGACTACTTAACAGCGGACGAAGAAGACCGTTATGTAGTAGCGCAAGCAAACTCTCCATTGAATGAAGATGGAAGCTTCGTAAACGATGTAGTAATGGCTCGTTACGTATCAGAAAACTTAGAAGTTCCTGTAGAACGTGTAGACTACATGGACGTATCTCCAAAACAAGTAGTTGCTGTTGCGACAGCATGTATCCCGTTCTTAGAAAACGACGACTCAAACCGTGCGTTAATGGGTGCCAACATGCAACGTCAAGCAGTTCCGTTATTAAATCCAAAAGCACCATTTATTGGTACAGGTATGGAATATGTAACAGCGCATGACTCTGGGGTAGCTTTACTATGTAAACGTGAAGGTGTCGTAGAATTTGTAGATGCAAATCAAGTACGTGTACGTACAGCAGATGGCTCATTAGACCAATATAATATTACTAAATTTCATGGTTCAAATGCTGGTATGTGTTATAACCAACGTCCAATCGTTTCAAAAGGCGATAAAGTAGATGTTGGTGAAATCTTAGCAGACGGTCCTTCAATGGAACAAGGTGAATTAGCATTAGGACAAAACGTTTTAGTAGCATTCATGACTTGGGAAGGATATAACTATGAGGATGCGGTTATCATGAGCGAACGTCTTGTAAAAGATGACGTATATACTTCAATTCATATTGATGACTATGATTCAGAAGCTCGTGATACAAAATTAGGACCAGAAGAAATTACCCGTGAAATTCCAAACGTTGGGGAAGATGCATTGAAGAACCTTGACGAAAACGGAATTATCCGTATCGGTGCGGAAGTTAAAGATGGGGATATCTTAGTTGGTAAAGTTACTCCTAAAGGATTAACAGAACAATCACCAGAAGAACGTTTATTACATGCAATCTTCGGTGAAAAAGCTCGTGAAGTACGTGATACTTCATTACGTGTTCCTCACGGAGGCGGCGGTATCGTTCGTGATGTACGTGTATTCACTCGTGCAGCAGGTGATGAATTAGCGCCAGGAGTAAACAAATTAGTTCGTGTATACATTGTTCAAAAACGTAAAATTAATGAAGGGGATAAGATGGCCGGACGTCACGGTAATAAAGGGGTAGTTTCTCGTATTATGCCGGAAGAAGATATGCCATTCTTACCAGATGGAACACCAGTTGACATCATGTTAAACCCATTAGGGGTACCATCACGTATGAACATTGGACAAGTATTAGAGTTACACTTAGGAATGGCAGCTCGTGAATTAGGCATTTACATCGCAACACCAGTATTTGATGGTGCGCAAGATGAAGATGTTTGGGGAACAGTTGCAGAAGCAGGTATGGCTCGTGATGCGAAAACAATTTTATATGATGGACGTACAGGTGAACCATTCGATAACCGTGTATCTGTAGGGGTAATGTACATGATTAAACTTGCCCACATGGTTGATGACAAACTTCATGCTCGTTCAATTGGACCATACTCATTAGTAACTCAACAACCTCTTGGAGGTAAAGCTCAGTTTGGTGGACAACGTTTCGGAGAGATGGAGGTATGGGCGCTAGAAGCATATGGTGCTGCATACACATTACAAGAAATCTTGACATACAAATCAGATGACGTTGTTGGTCGTGTGAAAACTTACGAATCAATCGTAAAAGGTCAACAAATTTCTAAACCAGGTGTACCTGAATCATTCCGCGTATTAGTAAAAGAATTACAAGCATTAGGTCTTGATATGAAAGTATTAGACGCAAATGATGAAGAAATTAAGTTAGAAGACATGGACGATGATGCTCGTATGAATTTCAATGATGTTGAAAAAATGAGCGAAAAAACACGTAAGTTAAATGAATATTCTGACCGTATTGCTGAACTTTCTGGAGAAAAAACAGAAGTAGTTGAACCAGCAGTAGAAGAAACTGAAGAAATTGAAGCTTCAGAAGATACAGAAGAAACTTTAGACTAAGAATAACTATTGGAATCGTAGGGCAATTCCAAAGAAGAGGGAGGTTGGCCCCTTGATAGATGTAAATAATTTTGAAAGTATGCAAATTGGTTTAGCGTCTCCTGATAAGATTCGTGAATGGTCATATGGTGAAGTAACCAAACCAGAAACAATCAACTACCGTACTTTAAAACCAGAACGTGATGGTCTATACTGTGAAAAGATTTTTGGACCAACAAAAGATTTAGAATGTTCATGTGGTAAATTAAAGAAAATTAACAATAAAGGAAAAGTGTGTGATCGCTGTGGCGTTGAAGTAACTCGCTCAAAAGTTCGTCGTGAACGTATGGGACATATTGAATTAGCTGCGCCAGTATCACATGTTTGGTACTTTAAAGGTATTCCTAGCCGTATGGGACTTGTGTTAGACATGAGTCCTCGTGCGTTGGAAGAAATCATTTATTTTGCAAGCTATGTTGTTATCGATGCTGGTGACACAACATTGATGAAAAAACAATTATTAAGTGAACGTGAATACCGTGAAAAACGTATGGAATTCGGAACTCGTTTCCACGCAGCAATGGGTGCTGAAGCTGTTCAAGAATTATTAAATAACGTTGACTTAGAAGCTGAAATTGCAGAATTAAAAGAAGAGTTAAAAACAGCTCAAGGACAAAAACGTACTCGTGCAATTCGTCGTTTAGATATTTTAGATGCTTTCCGTGAATCAGGAAATAAACCAGGTTGGATGGTAATGGATGTTATTCCAGTTATCCCACCAGATTTACGTCCAATGGTTCAATTAGAAGGTGGACGTTTTGCAACAAGTGACTTAAATGATTTATACCGTCGTGTAATTAACCGTAATAATCGTCTAAAACGTTTATTAGAATTAAATGCTCCACGTATCATCGTTCAAAATGAAAAACGTATGTTACAAGAAGCGGTAGATGCTTTAATCGATAATGGTCGTCGTGGCCGTCCAGTAACAGGACCAGGTAACCGTCCATTGAAATCATTAAGTCATATGCTTAAAGGGAAACAAGGTCGTTTCCGTCAAAACTTACTTGGTAAACGTGTAGACTACTCAGGACGTTCAGTAATCGTAGTAGGACCAAACTTGAAGATGTATCAATGTGGTTTACCAAAAGAAATGGCAATTGAATTATTCAAACCATTTGTAATGAAAGAATTAGTAGAACGTGAAATTGCTGGAAATATTAAGAGTGCAAAACGTAAAATTGAACGTTTAGACGATGATATTTGGGCAGTTTTAGAAGAAGTCATTCGTGAACACCCAGTTCTATTAAACCGAGCACCTACTCTTCACAGATTAGGGATTCAAGCATTCGAACCAACTCTAGTAGAAGGTCGTGCAATCCGTCTTCACCCATTAGTGTGTGAGGCCTACAATGCCGACTTCGACGGGGACCAAATGGCGGTTCACGTGCCACTTTCACAAGAAGCTCAAGCAGAAGCTCGTTTATTAATGTTAGCGGCACAAAATATCTTAAACCCTAAAGATGGAAAACCAGTAGTAACTCCATCTCAAGACATGGTTTTAGGAAACTATTACTTAACATTAGAACAAGAAGGTCGTGTTGGAGAAGGAATGTACTTCAAAGACATGAACGAAGCAATGTTAGCATACCAAAATGGATATGTTCATTTACACAGCCGTATTGCAATTCACGCAAGTGCGCTTCCTCATAAACCATTTACAGAATGGCAAAAAGAACGTATGTTAGTGACTACAGTTGGTAAATTATTATTCAATGAAATTATGCCTGACGAATTCCCTTACTTAAATGAACCATCAATGGAAAACTTAGAAGTAGCTACTCCAGATAAATACTTCTTAGAACCAGGTTCAAATATTAAGGAAGAAATTGAAAAACGACCAATCGTTTTACCATTCAAGAAGAAAAACTTAGGTCAAATTATTGCGGAAGTCTTCAAACGTTTCCACATTACAGAAACATCAATGATGTTAGACCGTATGAAAGACTTAGGATATAAATATTCAACTCGTGCTGGTTTAACAGTAGGGATTGCAGATATTTCTGTTGCAGGAAATAAAAAAGAAATTCTTTCAGATGCACACAATCAAGTTGATGAAATTTCTAAATTATTCCGTCGTGGTTTGATTACAGATGACGAAAGATATGAACGTGTTATCGAAACATGGAATGCTGCAAAAGATGAAATCCAAAGCGCATTAACGAAAACACTTGGTGCTCGTAACCCAATCTTCATGATGAGTGACTCTGGTGCCCGTGGTAACATCTCTAACTTTACACAGTTAGCGGGGATGCGTGGATTGATGGCCGCTCCGAATGGTAAAATCATGGAATTACCGGTAACATCTAACTTCCGTGAAGGGTTAACGGTTATGGAGATGTTCTTATCAACACACGGTGCCCGTAAAGGGATGACGGATACTGCCTTGAAGACAGCCGACTCAGGTTACTTAACTCGTCGTTTAGTAGACGTAGCTCAAGACGTAATTATCCGTGAAACAGATTGTGGTTCTGATCGTGGTTTAACAATTTCAGCAATCCGTGAAGGAAATGAAATGATTGAAACATTAGAAGAACGTATGATTGGACGTTATGCACAACGTTCTGTAAAAGATCCAGTAACTGGTGAAGTATTTGTTGGTCACAATGAATTAATTACAGAAGATATTGCTCGTAAAATTATTGATGCTGGTATTGAAGAAGTAACAATCCGTTCTGCATTTACATGTGATACTAAACATGGTGTATGTAAACATTGTTATGGACGTAACTTAGCAACAGGATCAGAAGTAGAAGTTGGGGAAGCAGTTGGTACAATTGCCGCTCAATCTATCGGGGAACCTGGTACTCAGTTAACAATGCGTACTTTCCATACCGGTGGGGTAGCCGGAGACGATATTACTCAAGGTTTACCTCGTATCCAAGAAATCTTCGAAGCTCGTAATCCTAAAGGGGGAGCAACGATTACAGAAGTAACAGGTGAAGTTGTATCGATTGATGAAAATGCGGGAAGCCGTACTAAAGAAATCACAATTAAAGGTGCAACAGATACACGTACGTATACTGTTCTATTTACAGCTCGCTTAAATGTTGAAGAAGGACAAACAATCCATCGTGGTGAACCATTAACATCTGGTTCTATCGATCCAAAAGAATTATTACGTGTTCGTGATGTATTGTCAGTAGAAAACTACTTATTACGTGAAGTACAAAAAGTATACCGTATGCAAGGGGTAGAAATCGGAGATAAACACGTTGAGGTAATGGTTCGTCAAATGTTACGTAAAGTTCGTGTAATGGATCCAGGTTCAACTGAAATTTTACCAGGAACATTATTAGATATCGCAGACTTTACTGAACGTAACCGTTCTGCAATTATGAATGGTGAAGTTCCAGCGACTGCACGTCCAGTATTACTTGGTATTACAAAAGCTTCATTAGAAACAAATAGTTTCTTATCTGCAGCTTCATTCCAAGAAACTACTCGTGTGTTAACAGACGCATCTATTCGTGGTAAGAAAGACCACTTACTTGGACTTAAGGAAAATGTTATCATTGGTAAGATTATTCCTGCTGGTACAGGTATGGCTCGTTACCGTAATATGGAAACAAGCACTTCTACACCGGTTCAAACAGAAGAATTCGTTGAAGCTACTGAAGAGTTAGCGGAAGGAATTGTAACTGAAGGAACAGTGGAAGTAACAACAGAAGCTTAAAAATTTGAAATTGACTTTCCAAATAGTAGTAAAGGACGCAAGCAGCCTCGCGAAGCGAGTCTCATTGCTAAACTTCGAGCCTAGGTCTCGAAGTTTCCTAGGAATAGTAGCCAGAAGAGCGGCTACTATTCCCCTTACTACTATGGAAAGTCTTTTCTGTTGGACGTGTATTTATGAGAGAACGGAAAGAATTAGACTTCCTTGATATAGTAGTAAAGGACACAAGTAGATTTTCGGTCTCATGTGCATACTACTATAGGAAGTCTTTTCTTTTTAGCGAACGTTTTCAAAAAATATAAAATTATGGTATAATTTTACAGTTAAGGTATTCAAATGATACCTATAAGGAGGAAGAGAGATGCAAAATTATTCAGAAGAAGGATTACAATATCATTTAAACATTCGTAAAGGAGACGTAGGTAAATACGTTATTTTACCAGGAGATCCGAAACGTTGTGCGAAAATTGCTGAACATTTTGAAGATGCAAAATTAGTAGCAGATAACCGTGAATATGTAACATATACAGGATACTTAGATGGAGAGAAAGTTAGTGTGACTTCAACAGGGATTGGTGGACCATCCGCTTCAATCGCCTTAGAAGAATTAGTGAGAAGTGGTGCAGATACTTTTGTTCGTGTTGGAACTTGTGGAGGAATTGATATCGATGTAAAAGGTGGCGATATTGTGATTGCTACAGGTGCGATTCGTACAGAAGGAACAACTCGTGAATATGCTCCAATCGAATTTCCAGCAGTTGCAAACTACGATGTTGTAACAGCATTATTACAAGCAGGGAAAACATTAGGTTATACAACTCATGCTGGTGTTGTACAATGTAAAGATTCATTCTATGGACAACATGAACCTGAAGTAATGCCAGTTAGCTATGAATTACAACAAAAATGGGAAGCTTGGAAACGTCTAGGAGTAAAAGCTTCAGAAATGGAATCAGCCGCTTTATTTGTAGTAGCTAGTCATTTAGGTGTAAGAGTTGGCTCAACATTTTTAGTAGTAGGAAACCAAGAAAGAAATGCTGCAGGATTAGAAAATCCAATTGTTCATGATACAGAAGCCGCGATTACAGTTGCCGTACAAGCACTACGTAACTTAATTGCACAAGACCGTCAAAACGCATAAGGAAAGGTGAAGCAAATGGAATTAAAAGAAATTTTAGCAACCGTCGATCATACCTTATTAACTCAAAATGCTACGTGGGAAGAAATTCAACAAATTTTAGATGATGCCATTCATTATGGAACAGCTTCAGCTTGTATTCCTGCAAGTTATGTAAAACAAGCAACAGCATATGTAGAAGGTAAATTACCGATTTGTACGGTTATTGGATTCCCTAATGGCTATTCAACAACAAGTGTAAAAGTTTTTGAAACAAAAGATGCCGTAGCAAATGGTGCAAGTGAAATCGATATGGTTATCAATATTACGGATGTAAAAAATAAACGCTTCGACTTAGTAGAAGAAGAAATTCGTCAAATTCATGAAGCTTGTCAAGGAAGAATCTTGAAAGTAATCGTGGAAATTTGTTTATTAACAACAGAAGAATTGATTGAATTATGTAAAGTAGTGACTCGTGCAGGAGCAGAGTATATTAAAACATCAACTGGATTTTCAACAGGTGGAGCTACATTTGAAGCAGTAGCTTTAATGAAAGAACACGTAGGCCCTTCAGTGAAAATCAAAGCTGCAGGTGGAATTTCTAGCTTAGAAGATGCAGAAAAATTTATCTCATTAGGCGCTAGCCGTTTAGGTACAAGCCGTATTGTAAAAATTATTAAAAATCAAGTAGTTGAAGAGAATAGTTACTAGAAGCTTCAATAAAAGAATGTAAGGATAAATCCTGTTAGTAAGAAATTACTAGTAGGATTTTTTTGTGTGATAGAGGTATTGAAAAGGGGAAAAGAAAAGAGTAGAATAAAACAAAGTTTAGGTAAACCTAAAAATAAAGGAGTTGATATAATGGGAGAATTATTTGAAAATAAAGTATCTAAAACGATGTTAATGACACTACAAGCAAAAGCGTTAGAAGGGAGACAAAAGAATCGGTTGTTTATTGATCAAAAAGCCGAAGAAATGATGAAGCAAGTTCCATCAATAGTAAATATTTCTTTTTTTGATCAAATCGGAGTTTGTTTAAGAACAAAATATTTTGATGATTGCTGCAAAAAATTTATAAAGACTCATGAACATCCAGTTATCATTCAATTAGGCTGTGGTTTAGATGATAGGCAAGGAAGAATTGGAGCAGAAGATATTCCATTTTTCAGTGTAGATTTTTTAGATGTTATTACATTAAGACAAGAGTTTTTTGAAGAAACATCTACTTCACAGATGATTGCTGACTCGATATTAGATGATAAATGGATTCAAATTGTAAAAGAACAATATCCAAGAGGAGATTACTTATTCATTATTGAAGGCGTGTTAATGTACTTTAAGACAAATGATATAAAGGAATTAGCGACAAAATTAGAGAGAGAATTTCATCAATATGAATGTTATTTCGATACGTTACAACATCATATGATTGCTACTAAAAATAAACAAAAAGAATTTAGAGAGCAGGGAGTGCGAATGCATTGGGGACTATCTTCTCAAGAAGAGTTGTATGAATTGTTTGGAAAGCATGCAAAAATAATGAAAATAGACTATACAATGGCACAATATCCAAACCGATGGAAAGTAGTACATCGTATCGTTTCATTTATCCCGTTTATCCAAAAAGCTGCAATCTTAATTCAGTTGGGAATTTTTAGATAGTAGTAAAAAACATAAAAGCCACAGATTTGCTGTGGCTTTTATGTAAGAGAAAATTGAGACCTTAGGCTCAATTTTTAGCCATGAGACCGTAGGTCTGCTGGCATTATTTTATTACTATAAAATAACGTTTTAAAATAATTTTATAACTCTCCAGCTTTATAGATAGTATATCCTTCGTAATAATAACTATAATCAATTCCTTTCATATAAAGAACTCGATTATGAATATCAGTTGTTAAAGCTTGTTTTAACAGATGCTTAATTTCGATATCTTTAATAGGGCTTCTTTCCATTGCAAGTAAATAATTTTCCTTATCTACCTTGCTCCAATCAATAACTTGTTGTAATTCCTTCTTTAATAGTAAATCTAACCAAATTCTAGCACTTCTACCATTGCCTTCACGAAATGGATGAGCAATATTCATCTCAATATATTTTTCAATAATTTCATCAAAGGTTGATTGGGGCATTTTTTCAATATTTTTTAAAGCTTCTTCTAAATACATGACAGATGCAAAGCGAAAATGTCCTTTTGCCATATTGACTGTTCGTATTTTTCCAGCAAAATCATAGATATCTTCAAATAAATAAGCATGAATGGCTGAAAGCATTTTGTAAGAACCGACTTCGTATTGATCCAGCAAATGATTTTCAAATAATTCAATCGCTTTTTTCTTACTAATCTTTTCTTCAACTCTGGCAAGTTCTACAGAATCGATCAAATGAAGTTTGTTTTCTAAAACCATAGCGTCTTTCCTTACCCTTTCTTCGCTAATAATGTTGCAAATCTGAATCGAAGACGATTGCCGTTTGCGTCTGTTTTGTGGAGTTCACCGAAGTCTTCATTATATTTTAAAATTTCCCAACCGGCATAATATTCTAGTAATTCGCCTTCTTTGAATGTAAATGGAAAATTCACAGGACAAGGTGCATCTTCAGTAGACATAGCAGCGACAATTAAATTATACCCACCAGGAGCAGTGTGCGATTGCATATTCTCAATGACATCTGGAATTACTTCTTCATGTAAAAACATGAGTACGACAGTCGAGATAATCCAATCATATTGACCTCCAGGAATATCGGCACTTTCAATGTCGTACGGTTCAACTTCCAGAGCAAGCCCTTCTTGAGTAGCTACTTCTTGTAATTTTTGTAAGCTCGGAACATTCCAATCCAATGAAGTAACTTCATACCCTAATGAAGCAAGGTATAAACTATTGCGACCTTCTCCGCTTCCTAAGTCAAGTACACGTCCTTTTGGAATAAGTGGTTGAGCAGCTAAAACTTCAGAGTGAGTCTTTGTATAGCCATATTTTTTTGCAAAATAGTCCTCTTTTTTGCAGAAAAATTCTAAATAACATTCGATATCATCACTTGTTTCTGCAATTCGATGCCACTGTTGTGGTTCAACTAGTGGAATAGGAGTAGTCGCATTTAATTGTATAGTATCAATGACACTACCATCTTCATTTAAAAATTCAAATGTAATTTCGCCTTTTACAATATGAAGTTGTGCCCAAGTTCCAACCTTTGTATTATGCATTTTTTTAAAGGGTTCTGGTAAAGTATCCAATGTCCATAGGGGCATTTTTTTATAAGAAATTAAATTGTTCATGTATATCACCTCGTAAGATTATTGTAGAAAAAAGAAGTAAGATATGCAAGGAAAAGTATATAGGTAAAATTTATAACAAGTGATAGTAATCTAGAAATTGACTGTAACAAACTTTGTTGGTATCCTAGTTTCATATTCAAAACGCACTGTGACAAGGAGAGTAAAAGTGAATCTGTTTTAGAGAGTCTCGGTTTGGTGAAAAGAGATAATAGTTGAAACTTTGAAGATGGCCTTTGAGTGCTAATCGTTGAATCTTTAAACGATTACGGGAAAGCCCGATATAGCTTATCAGTTAGAAATAACTGATTGAGGCAGAATTTGTGAGAATTCTGTGAATGAAGGTGGTAACACGAGAGAACTCGTCCTTTGGTTGGTGAGTAAGACCAAAGAGCGGGCTTTTTATTTGCTTGAAAGGAGAAACAAATGATTGAATTAAAAAATATTGATGTAACATTTCATCAATCAGGTAAAACCGTTGAAGCTGTAAAGCAAGTAAATATTACGATTGAAGATGGCGATATTTATGGAATTATTGGTTACAGTGGTGCTGGGAAAAGTACATTAGTACGTACCATTAATTTATTACAACGTCCAACAAATGGAACAGTAACTGTTTCAGGAGTGGAGTTAACGAGTTTAAAAGAAGCTCAATTAAGAGATGCTCGTAAAAAAATCGGAATGATTTTCCAACATTTCAACTTGATGAATACTTTATCGGTATTTGAAAATGTTGCTTTTCCATTAAAACGCTCAGGATTATCTAAAGTGGAAATTAAGGAAAAAGTTGAGTCACTTCTACATTTAGTTGGATTGGAAGACAAAATTACAAGTTATCCAAGACAATTATCCGGAGGACAAAAACAAAGGGTTGCGATTGCTAGAGCATTAGCGAATGATCCAGACGTACTACTATGTGATGAAGCCACTAGTGCATTAGACCCTAAAACAACCGAATCTATTTTAGAACTTTTGAAAAAAGTAAACGAACAATTAGGCATTACAATCGTGATTATTACTCACGAAATGCAAGTTGTAAAAGAGATTTGTAATAAAGTTGCCGTAATGGAACAAGGATTAATTATTGAACAAGGATCAGTATTAGAAATTTTTACAAATCCACAAAAGCCATTAACAAAAGATTTCATTGATACAGCAACACATATTAATAAAGGAATTGAAACAGTTCTACAACATGAACATTTACTAAACTTAAATCCAGGAGATGTTCTTGCGAAAATTTCATTTGTGGGTGCTTCAACAGGAGAACCACTGATTACGAAATTATCGACTCAATTCCAAGTAGCAGCGAATATTTTATTTGCCAATGTGGAAGTTATTCAAGAAACAGCAGTTGGAACTTTGCTAGTAGGTTTATCTGGTGAAGCTGAAAAAATTCAACAAGCAATCGAATATATTCACCAATCAGGTGTTCAAACAGAAATTCTAGATGAACCAAAGGAGGTTGAATAAGATGAACTTACACCAATTATTTCCAAATATTGATGCTCGTGTAACTCAAGAAATTATTAAAAGTACCATTGATACTTTAATCATGGTCGGACTTACAGGGTTAATTGCCGGAGTATTAGGGATTGCATTAGGAGTTGTTTTAGTAGTCACTCGTGAAGGTAATATTTTAGAAAATAAAATTTTATACGCTAGTTTAGATAAAGTGGTGAACTTATTCCGTTCGATTCCATTTATCATTTTAGCGATGTTATTAATCCCATTAACAAGATTCATTGTCGGAACTACAATTGGAATTCCTGGTGCGATTGTGCCACTAGTTATTGCGACTGTTCCATTCTTCTCACGACAAGTACAATTAGCTTTGTTAGAAGTGGATAAAGGTGTGATTGAAGCTTCAATCGCCATGGGATGTACACCGTTGGAAATTATTTTCCGAGTGTACTTAAAAGAAGGATTGCCAAGTTTGATTCGTGCTTCTTCTCTAACAATTATCAGCTTAATTGGTTTAACAACAATGGCTGGAGCGTTTGGAGCTGGTGGTATCGGAAACTTAGCGATTTCGAGAGGATACAATCGATTCCAAGGGGATGTAATCGTAGTTGCAACGATTATTATGTTGATTATCGTATTTATCAGCCAAGCAGTCGGTGACTTCCTAGAAAAAAGAGCTACGAAATAAAAGGATACGAGATTGAGCGTTCTG
This sequence comes from uncultured Granulicatella sp., assembly GCF_963528195.1. GTDB lineage: Bacteria > Bacillota > Bacilli > Lactobacillales > Aerococcaceae > Granulicatella. The sequence continues at coordinate 9,219 of NZ_CAURVN010000009.1, read as the reverse complement.
AAACGAATCACTGGAGCGACAGCAATGGCGTGAAGTGGACGTCGTTTCAGCGAAATCGAGTTCAACTAAAACAAGATACGAGGCCGAACGCTCTGAAATGAATCACTGGAGCGACGAACTCACAATAAAAAGGATATTTAAACAGATTAAACACAAAGAAAAGAGGAATTTATAGATGAATATTAAAAAATTATTTGTAACAGCATTAGCAGGATTAACATTAGCAGCATGTGGTCAAGGAGCTCAAACTTCTTCAAATTCAAACCAAGCAGCAGATGCTAAAAAAGAAGCAAAAACAGTTAAAGTAGGGGTTAACGCAGGAAATCAAGATGTATGGAATGACGTTATTAAACGCTTAAAAGAAAAAGAAAACATCAATGTTGAATTAGTAGAATTTACAGACTATGTTCAACCAAACCAAGCATTAGAAAATGGAGATGTTGACTTAAACTCATTCCAAACAATTATTTACTTAGAACGTTTCAATAAAGAACAAAACACTCACATCAAACCAATTGGATATACAGTAATTGCTCCAATGGGTGTGTACTCTAAAAAAATTAAAAACGTTAGTGAGTTAAAAGATGGAGATACTATCGCAATTCCAGAAGATACTTCTAATAACTCTCGTGCATTACGCTTACTACATGCAGCTGGAGTTATCAAATTAAAAGATCCAAGTAACACATTAGCAACTAAAGATGATATCGTAGAAAATCCTAAGAAAATTGACATTAAAGAATTACCAGCTGGACAAACAGCTCGTGCTTTAGACGATGTAGCAGCTTCATTAATCAACAATGGTTTTGCAGTTGAAGCAGGATTCCAACCAACTAAAGATTCAATCTTTATCGAAGAAATCACAGATTCTTCACAACCATACTACAATGTCATTGCTACTAAAGAAGGTAACGAAAACAACGAAGTTTATAAAACAGTTGTAAAATACTACCAATCACCAGAAACAGCTAAGAAAATCGAAGAAGTTACAAAAGGTGCAGCAGTACCAGTTTGGGAAAAAGCTTCTTTAAAATAATTTCTAAGAATTAATCATTTTAATCATCATTTATCTCCAAAGAGGCATGCTAGTCATGCCTCTTTATTACAATAGAAAGAAGGAAATTTAATGAGCCAAATTAAAGAAAAAGCACAAGCTTTAACAGAAGAGTTAGTAGCACTTAGAAGACATTTTCATGAAAATCCAGAATCAAGCTTAAAAGAATATAAAACAGCAGAAAAAATTCAAGAGGAATTAACAAAATTAAAGATTCCATTTGAAAAAATTGCAGACACTGGAACGTTAGCGATTATTAAAGGAGGAAAAGGCGAAGGAAAAACAATTCTACTTCGTGCAGATATTGATGCATTAGAATTACCAGATTGCACGAATAAACCTTATTCTTCTAAAAATGAAGGGCTAAACCATGCTTGCGGACATGATGCTCACACAGCAATGGGATTAGGAACTGCTAAAGTATTAAATGAATTAAAAGATACATTTGCTGGTACAGTATATATTGCCTTCCAACCAGCTGAAGAAATCGGAGCAGGTGCCAAACAATTTGTAGCTTCAGGGAAAATTGATACGATTGATGAAAGTTTTGCCATTCATGTAAATTCAGGATTACCAGTAGGAACATTTGCGGTTCAAGGTGGGCCTGTAAATGCTTCTTGCGATATTTTCAAAATCAAAGTAACAGGAAAAAGCTCTCACGTTGGTCGCCCACATTTAGGTCAAGATGCATTAGTGACAGCAAGTGAAATTGTTGTAGCACTACAAACAATTGTCAGCCGTGAAGTAGATCCAGGAGATAGAGCAGTAGTAGGAGTTGGAAAACTATATTCAGGAACACGTTATAATATTGTAGCAAACGATGCTTTATTAGAAGGTACGATTCGTGCCTTTAGTCATAAAACAAGAGCGCACTTAAAAGAAGCAGTGACACGTATTGCGAAAGGTATTGCTGCAACACACCGTTGTGAAGCAGAGTTAGACTGGTATGATGCAGCTGCCCCAGTTATTAATACACCTGAATTAGCAGAGAAATTCCAAACAGTTGCTCAATCAGTAGATTCTATCAATAGCATTATCACATCCTATGAAATGACAATGGGAGCAGATGACTTTGCAGACTACTTAGTAGGTAAACCAGGGGTCTATGGGTTATTAGGAAGCCAATCTGGAGAAGAAACAGCATATGGACACCATCATGAAAAATTTGATATTGATGAAGCAGTATTACCGATTGGAGTAGAACTAGAAGTAAGCTATATTTTAAGTCGATTAAAAAATTAGAACGGAGAACAATATGGAAGAGAGAATTTTAAACATTTTAGAAGAAATTTGTGAAGATGAAGTTGTCTATGAAGATAAGGACATTAATTTAAAAGAAGAAGGTCTTATGGATTCATTAGCGTTTGTTGAATTACTTGTTCGATTAGAAGAATTTGGACTTGAAGTTGCTCCTACTGAAGTGACTTATGAGGAGATTGATACACCAAATAAGATTATTGAGTATGTGAAAAAAAGAATATTAAAATAAATCAAAATCACCATAAAAATTACAGTATTCACTCCAGCTGTATTATCAATCTTAGCAGGTCTAGGATTAGTAGCACCAAAAGGTAAAAAAGAAGACAAATAAAAACTGAATTCTTAAATGACAAAAGGATGATGAGCAGTACCCATCATCCTTTTAGCGTTTCTATAATCCTTTTAACACTTCGTCAATCGTTGCTTTATCTTTTACTTCATCGATAACATTTTTTATTTTTCCTTCTTGATCGACAAAAATCATTGTTGGAATCGAATGAATTTCTAAAGCTTTTTGGAAGCTTTTTTCTTTATCTGAGTAATAGTTAAATTCTAGTCCTTTCTCTTTTAAGAAGGCTTGTGCTTTTTCAGGTGTTTCTCCTTTTACGAGTAAGTTGACTAAAACAAATTCAATAGAATCTTGATAGTCTTTTCTTAATTCATTTAGAATAGGGAGTTCTTGCTGGCAATCCGGACACCAGCTAGCCCAAGCGACATAGACAATTTTCTTCCCTTTAAAATCTGCAGGAGTCTTTTGTTGCGCGTCTGCTGTTTCAAATGTAAAGTTTGGCAAAGCTTCTCCAATTAAATCAGTAGTAGATTTTTCTTTTGCAGCAGTTGTAGTTGCGGTGGTTGTAGTCGTGTTATTTGTAGTTGACGTTGATTGACATCCGGCAGCTAGCACAAACAGACTTCCAAAAAAGATTGTATGTATTAGGAATTTTTTATAGTTTTTCATAAAATATCTCTCCTTTAAAACGATACGTTCATTGTATCACATTAAATGAAAGAAAAAAAGGAACCTTCAAAAGGAAGGCTCCGTCTATTTTAGTGAGTTTTTGATGATTAGGCTTGAATGCTAAATGTATATTTATGCCCTTGAGTTAAGCTGTGGTAGAAGCCTTTTCCTTCATATAATTGGAATACTTGTACTCCAGCACGTTGTGAATCATCTGGATATACATTTTTAACAAATGGATTTCCTGCTAATAATTCTTCTAATCCTTCTTTTCCGATTTCACGAACTTTTCCTTCGATACGAATCACTTGAATTAAGTAGTCATCGTGTGAAAATGCTGCAATTGCGACATTTTGATTTTCTTGTAATTGTTTGTAAAAATGAGTTTGTGGGCTTGTCATAAAGAATACTCCATGTTCATTAGCAACACCGATGTGAATTGGACGAGAATGAGGTTTTCCGTCTTTATCCACTGTAGCAAAAATCGCTACTTCTAAATCCTCTAAAATGCTTAAAATTTCTTCTGTATTCATATTAACACTCCTTATTTAATAATTGTTTTATTTGTTTCTCAATGGATAATGGAGAAGTAGTAGGGGCAAATCTTGCGATGACTTCTCCGGATGCATCTACAAGGAATTTTGTAAAATTCCACTTAATAGAACTGCCTAATAGTCCTTTTGTTTCTTCTTTTAATAGCTTGAATAATGGGTGCGTTTCTGGGCCGTTAACGAGTACTTTGCCAAACATTGGGAAAGTGACTTGATAATTGAATTGACAACTTGAAGCAGCATCCAGTGCACTTAATGGTTCTTGATTACCAAATTGATTACAAGGGAATCCTAGAACACTAAATCCTTGTTCGTGATATGTTTCGTATAAGCTTTGTAATTGGGCAAACTGTGGAGCCAATCCACATCCACTAGCGGTATTCACAATAAGTAATACTTGCCCTTTATATTCTTCTAATGTACTTGTTCCATCTAATGTAGGAACTTCTATTTCATAAAGTAACATGCCTACCTCCTATATTAAATGATAATGTTTTAATCCTTGAATGACGCCACCTTTATCGTGGTCTGTACTAATATAGTCTGCTTTTTCTTTTATCAAGAGAATGGCATTTCCCATGGCAATTGAAAAATTAACTTCTTGAAACATTTCTAAATCATTAGCACCATCTCCAAAGGCGTATGTAGTGATAGAATCGTTGTTTAAAGTGCGAATTAATGCTCGAATGCCTGTGGCTTTTGAATTTCCAGCGGTAATGACATCTAATGCATAAGGAAAATTTCGAATAAATCTTAATTCTGGAAAAGCTTGTTGATAAGCTTCATCATTATTGTCTCTTGAAAGTAAGAGCATCATATTCACCACTTGTTCTTTATAAAATGTTGGCATAACATCGGGTATTGGTGTATGAATATATTCATAGGCTTCTTTGTCAAATGGGACTGTTTCGATGATTTTAAAGGCATTGACATTATAACACGTGATTCCATGCTCATTTTCTTTTGCAAATTGTAGCAGTCTTTCAATCGTTTCTTTTGGAATTTCATGTTGAATTAATTGCTCACCTTTGAAAATAACGACTTGTCCATTCATAAAAACTCCAGAATGAATATTCGTAGAGCGAATGACTTCCGAAACTTCGTTAGGAGATCTTCCTGTTGCTAGAAGTGGTTCATACCCGTTTTCCTTTAATTGTTGAATCGCTTCTATGACTTCAAGGTCGACTTGGCCTTTTTTATTTAAGAGAGTTCCATCCAAGTCAAAAAATACTAAACCTTTCATAAAAACCTCCTTTTCACATTACGTTCATTATATCACGAAAGAGGAAAAAATAGGGGATGGATGCTTAAAAAATCGTATTAGTATAAAGAAATTAAGGGCAACTGGTAGTAATTCCACTATATTTATGGTAGAATTGGAAAGAATATTAATAGAGGAGGAAGATCCTTTGTATCAAACAATTTTAACATTGATGATTATTATTAGTGTGTTACTAATTATTATTGTAGCTATGCAACCATCGAAAACTAATGCAGCAAATTCATTATCAGGCGGTGCTGAGCAATTATTTGGGAAAACAAAAGCACGTGGATTTGAGGCATTCTTAATTCGAGTAACTGTTGGATTAGGGGCAATCTTTATGATTTTAGCAGTAGCCTTAGCGTACATTTCATCAAAATAAAAATGATTAAGCACAATGTTGAAGGAGTATTTCTAAGACATTGTGTTTTTCTATTATAGTAAATATTCATGAAAGGTAGGAGTGAACAATTTGGAAGCAATTTGGCTAGAAGAAACAACAAATAAACGGGCGGTTATATTATTTCATGCATATACTGGGAAACCAACAGATCTAAGAATGTTAGCTTCCTTTTTGCATCGCTATGATTATGCAGTCTATGTTCCGACTTTTAGTGGGCATGAACATTCAAATACATGTGAAATTTTAAAAGAAACACCAGAAAAATGGTATGAAGATGCAAAACAAGCGGTACAATTTGTTCGAAGTCAAGGGTATTCAACGATTGCTGCACTAGGATTATCTATGGGTGGTATTATGGCAGCAGCACTAGCAACCGATCAATTAGTAGAAATTGCGGGAACATTTTGTTCTCCTGTTTCAAAAAGAAATGCACAATTACCTGATTTGTTGAAAAGTTTTATGGCTTTTGCTACTCATTCCGAGATGTGTGAAGAGGAAATGTTTACATTAGGGAAAAAAGCAAAACAACAATTATTAGATTTACATCATTTTTCCGCTAAAGTGGCAGAGAAATTAGAACAGGTGACAGGTCCTTTTTATATTGCGCAAGGGGAATTAGACCGATTAGTCGATCCAGAAGTATCTATTGAGATGAAAGAAGCATTAGTGAATGCAGCTGTTGATTTTCATTGGTTTGAACAATCAGGGCATGTCATTACAGTCGGAAAAGAAAAAGCAGAATTTCAAGAATCTGTATTAGAATTTTTAAACCAACAAGAATGGAGGTAAGAAATGAGAGAATCATTGAGAACAGTTTTGGTGTCCTTTTTTGAAGAATATGCACCAGAAAGTTTTTATGTAAAAGAAATTAGTGAACATTTTGGGATGAATCAATCTCAAGATTTTAAAATATTAGTCAAAGAATTAGCCGCTTTAGAAGAAGAAGGCGTCTTAGAATTAAATCGAAATGGAAAGTTTGGATTGAATCCTTTGAATCAAACATTAAAAGGAACGTATCGTGCAAATGACAAAGGATTTGGCTTTGTCACTGTAGTCGAAGGGGAACCAGATATTTTCATTCCTCGTGGAGATACAATGAGTGCGATGGATGGGGATGAAGTAGAACTAGTGATTACTGAACCAGCCGATAGCTATCGTCAACGATCTGCAACAGGAAAAATTGTCCAAATTATCCAACGCAATACGACTCAAGTGGTAGGAATTTATACTCGTTTCAGTTCAGAAACTGCAGAAGATACAGGTTATTGCGGTGAAGTAGTCGTTAAAGACAAAAAATTAGCAGGTACTCGTTGCTTAATTCGCCCAAATGGATTGCATCCAGTAGATGGTACTGTAGTCATTGTAGAATTAACAAAATACACGAATGAAAAAAATCGTTCTTCATTAGAAGGAATTGTTGTCAAAGAAATTGGTTATAAAGATGCTGTTGGAATGGATATTTTAATGGTTTTACAGCAATTACATATTCCAACAGAATTTCCACAAGAAGTGATAGAACAAGCAAATCTTGTTTCTGAAGTCATCACAGATGAAGATCGACAAGGGCGTAAAGATTTACGTGAACAATTAACCGTGACTATTGACGGGGCAGATGCTAAAGATTTAGATGATGCTGTTGCACTTACAAAACGTGAAGATGGAACCTTTGAATTAACCGTTTCAATTGCAGATGTATCCTATTATGTAACGGAAAATTCAGCGATTGATAGGGAAGCATTTGAACGTGGAACAAGTGTGTATTTAACAGACCGTGTCGTTCCAATGTTACCACAACGATTATCAAATGGAATTTGTTCATTACATCCACATGAAGAACGACTAACGATGTCTTGTCGCATGGAAATTGACCGAAGTGGAACGATTTATCAATATGAGATTTTCCCAAGTGTCATTCGCTCAGATATGCGATTAACGTATAGTTTAGTGAATGAATTGTATGAGAAAAAAGAAGTCGAAATTCCAGATGAAATTCAGCAAATGTTGTTGGATATGAAAGAATTACATCATATTTTAGAAAGACGAAGAAAAGAACGTGGAGCGATTGATTTTGAAACACATGAAGCAAAAATTATTGTGGATGAACAAGGCGCCCCAATTGACATTCAAATTCGTGAACGTGGAGTTGCAGAACGATTAATTGAATCCTTTATGTTAGCAGCTAATGAAACAGTTGCGATGCATTATCAACAAAAAAATGTTCCATTTATTTATCGTGTCCATGAACAACCACAACAAGAAAAAATGCAACGTTTCTTAGAATTTGTTACAGCATTTGGCATTAATATTAAAGGAACGAGCGACACCATTAGTCCGAAAAAACTGCAAAAAGCCTTAGATGAAGTCAAAGGAGAAACGTATGAAGCAGTTGTATCGACTATGATGCTACGTTCTATGAAGCAAGCCAAATATGATATTACACCTTCTGGGCATTATGGATTAGCTGCAGAAGATTATACTCACTTTACTTCACCAATTCGTCGTTATCCAGACTTAATTGTTCACCGTATGATTCGTCAATACGAAGGAAGTGGAAGTTTCCTATCGAAGCAACAAGAAGAATTAAATGCTTCTAAACTAGAGAGAATTGCGGATCAATCGAGCAAAATGGAACGTTTAGCAGTTCAAGCAGAACGTGAAGTAGATGCGATGAAGAAAGCTGAATTTATGGCAGATAAGATTGGACAAGAGTTTGAAGGAATTGTTAGTTCCGTTACTAAGTTCGGCATGTTTGTGGAATTGCCAAATACCGTAGAAGGTTTAGTGCATATTACGCATATGAATCAAGATTACTTTAACTTTATTGAAAGTCATATGGTCTTAATTGGTGAGAGAACAGGAGTGTCTTATCGAATTGGAGATCGTGTTAAAGTAAAATTAATTAAAGTCGATGTAGAAGCGCATGAAATTGATTTTATTTTAGCGGCGGATAATGCAGATTTGATTACTCAAAACAAACCTCCTTCTAAAGGAAAAGAAGCGCCTAAGAAAGCTGCGAAAAAAGAAAGCAGAAGTAAAAAATCGAAGAAGTCTTCTAAAAATAAAGGGAGACAAAATTTTAAAGCGCAAGCAAAGCAAAAGCGTAGAAAAAAACATTCGTAAGGAGAATTCGGATGCCAAAAGGAACAGATAATAAAGTTTTAGCGCATAATCGTAAGGCAAATCATGATTATACGATTTTAGATACGATTGAAGCAGGTTTAGTGTTAACGGGAACGGAGATTAAATCGGTTCGTCAAGCTAGAATGAATTTGAAAGATGGTTATTGTAGTTTTAAAAATGGGGAAGCCTTTTTAGTAGGGGTTCACATTAGTCCGTTTGAGCAAGGGAATATTTTCAATCATGATCCGCTTCGTACGAGAAAGTTATTATTGCATAAGAAGCAAATTCAGATGCTTGAGCAAGAGGTAAGACAGGCGGGGAATACGGTTGTTCCATTGAAGGTTTATATTAAAAATGGGGTTGCCAAGCTTTTGATTGGGATTGCTAAAGGTAAGAAAAACTATGATAAGCGTGAAGCGTTAAAACAAAAAGATATAAAACGAGATGTACAGAGAGAGTTAAAAAACTATCGTTAACTACGAAAGACTTCCTGTATAGTAGCAAAGGACGGCAGCAGCCCTTCGGTCTCATGCCTAAAAATCAAGCCTAGGGTCTTGATTTTTATTTGAAACAAAGTACGAAAAAAAGACAAAAAGATACTACCTATGCTAT
>NZ_CAURVN010000008.1:0-63604 GCF_963528195.1 uncultured Granulicatella sp. | reverse complement strand
CTGATACGGTTTCTTATAAAGGTGTAGACTATGTGATTGGTCAAGCAAATAATGCTTTGATTTACCCAGGTATTGGTCTAGGCATGTTGGCTTCTGAAGCAAGTCTTTTGACTGATGAAATGATTGGAGCAGCGGCTCATTCATTAAGTGGTATTGTCAATCCAGGCCAACCAGGAGCTCCTGTCTTGCCACCATTTAAGTATGTAGCAGATGTTTCTATTAAAGTAGCAGAAGCAGTCGCTAAAAAAGCACAAGAGCAAGGTCTTGCACGCGCTAAGGAAACAGATATGGCCAAAGCAGTTCGTGATTTGAAGTGGTATCCAGAGTATAAATAATTCATTTCTGCTGTTTTTCTTTCTATAGCGACAAATTTGTATGAGCTGTGGACTTAAGTAATTTAGAAAGAATACCTAACATTAATATTTTATATATCAATATTTCGACACTCTGTGGTTATACCACAGGGTGTTTTTTCAATGTGTTAGAGATGATGGTAAGTAATACAAACGCATCTTTAAGAGGCAAGTGATGAGTTAAAAGCAATAAGACTTGAACAAAGTGAAAGCCAGCGTCTTGAGGCGCTGGCTTGTAATTTGGGCTTATAGCCCCAGTTTAAACCACCCGTTAGACGGGTGGTCATGATTCATTTCATTTAAAAATCAAATATTTAATAAGAAAAAAAGTAAGTATACCCAAGATAAAAATGATTAGTTTTTTCATTTCATTCTCCCCCTTATTTTTCTATTTCACTTATATTTTATTCTTATTTTTTCTTGAAAAACATTCTTATTTTTAATATTTTTTTCTGATATAATAATAGTTAAGGGCTTTCATTATTGGGAGTAAGATGTGATGAAGAGGAGTATTACGATGGAAATTTCTCAAAAAACATGGAGAATTGATGGCGAACTATGGCTTCATTGCCCTGTTTGCGGACATGAAGTGATAGACTATGATATTTGTGATGTATGTCATTGGCAGAATACAGGTATAATAAATATTGATGGTGGGCCAAATAAAATGACACTTGCAGAAGCAAAAGAAGCATATGCTAAAGGTTTACCAATTCGATAAGGAGCACCTAGAGCCCATCTAGGTGTTTTTTCTTGTTCATTAGAAGTATGTTTAAACTTAAGAAACTCATTCAAAAAGACTCAAAAGTATGCTAAGTATATGTAATATGTTAAAATCAAAGAAAATAGATGATTAAAAGGGGTTAGGAAGATGAAAAATATTTCAGCAGCAGAATTTCAAAAAGTAAACCAATCAGAGGAAGTCGTTTTAATTGATGTTCGTGAAAAAGATGAGTATCAATCTGGTCATATTCCAGGAGCAGACAATTTTCCATTAAGTGAATTAGGAACATCCTATACAAATTTAGATAAAAATCAACCTTATTATGTTGTTTGTCAAGCAGGCGGACGTTCTGCTAGAGCATGCGAATTTTTGGAAGCGCAAGGTTTTGATGTGGTCAATGTAACTGGTGGAATGAATGCTTGGCAAGGGGAAGTTGCTAAGTAGGACAGTGTTTCCATTAGACTGATAGCTCTCGGTTTCTCAATTTTCAATCGAATATTCAGTTTTGAATTTAAGTTCATTGGAAAATATGATAAAATAAAATAGAATTTGCGAAACTAGGAGGAGTATTGTGCCGGGATTATTTATTACAATGGAAGGCCCAGATGGAGCAGGAAAAACAACTGTGATTGAAAAGCTTATTCCATTATTAGAAGAACGAACAAATGTGACCATTACTTCTACTCGAGAACCTGGAGGAAGTCGAATTGCAGAAGATATTCGACAAATTATTTTAGATGTTCAAAATGTAGAAATGGATGTTCGAACAGAAGCGATTTTATATGCAGCTGCAAGAAGACAACATTTAACGGATCGAATTTTACCAAATTTAGAAAAAGGTGGCATTGTATTTTGCGACCGATTTGTAGACAGTTCATTAGTTTACCAAGGAGTAGCTCGGGGAATTGGTGTTGAAGAAGTGTATCAATTAAATCAATTTGCAACAGCAGGAAAAATACCAGATGTGACATTATATTTAGATGTTCCAGCTGAAATTGGATTAGAAAGAATTCATTTAGCAAAAGGGAATCGTCAATTTGATCGATTAGATCAAGAAGGCTTACAATTCCATAAAATGGTTCGACAAGGATATTTGGATATTATTCCGACAGATCCTGAACGTTTTATCCAAATTGATGCAACAAAAACAGTGGATGAAGTTGTGCAAGAATGTTTAACAGCTTTAGTAGACCGTTATCCAGAATATTTTACGAATGGAGAGAGATAATATGAAATTAATTATTGCAATTGTACAAGATAAAGATAGTCATTTATTAAGCGATGAATTTGCAAATGCAAATATTCGTGCAACTCGTTTATCAACAACAGGTGGATTTTTACGAGCAGGAAACACAACATTCTTAGTAGGGATTGAAGAAGAACGTGTGGAAGAAGTATTATCGATTATTCGTGAAAACTGTGAATCAAGAGAACAATTAACAACTCCTCCAGTACACTTGGATACAACATTAGAAGCAGGAATGTCAATGCCAGTTCCAATTCGTGTAGGTGGTGCAACAGTATTTGTTGTTCCGGTAGATGCTTTCTATCGTTTCTAGTATGAAGATGTTGAAGCAATCTTTTATTCATGCAGTTCAAAAGAATCGCTTAGGTCATGCCTATTTATTTGAAGGAATGCAAGGAGTTGGAAAAAGAGAGCTAGCCCTATTTCTTGCCAAATTAGTTTTTTGCCAAGAACGAGATGTTTATGAAGAACCTTGTTCCCAATGTGATTATTGCCGAAGAATTAATGAGGGAAATTTCCCTGATGTCATGGAGATTACTCCAGATGGGCAGACGTTAAAAGTAGACCAAATGCGTGAGTTAAAACAACAATTATCCAAAACAGCAATGGAAGGACATATGAAAGTGTGTATTATCCATGATGTGGATACATTAACGACTGGTGCAGCCAATAGTTTGTTAAAATTTTTAGAAGAACCAGAGTCTTCGATATTATTTTTATTACTAACAAGCAGACTCAGTAAAGTATTGCCAACAATTCAATCTCGTTGTCAAATTGTTCATTTTGCAATGCCTGTTATGGAAACTTTAACGAATCAATTAGAAGAAGCAGGAGTTATTCCTTCTGTCTCTCGTTTATTAGCAACATTGACAAGTGATTTGGATGAGGCATTAGAATTAGCCAATAGTGAATCATTCCAACAATTGCGTCAAGATAGTTGGCAATGGTATACACGAGTATTCCAAAATCGTTCGATGGCATTTGTAACGATTCAATCGCAAATGATGCCATTACTGACTTCGAAAGCAGAAGGGCAACGATTTTTAGAATTATTATCCATTTATGTGAGAGATTCTCTTTATATGGCAATAGGTGCTAAAGAGCAAATGATTCAAAAAGATAAAGTGACTATTTTGCAAACTATTGCGAATCAGTTATCTGTGCAAAAATGGATTGAATTACATGAAAAGACGAGTAAAGTGTTAGAAAAAGTGCAATCAAATGTAGGAATACAAGCGGCCCTAGAACAATGGGTATTAATGATTCCTTAGTAAGAAAGGAGAGGTGGTATGACGAATCGTCAATTGTATGACCGAGTAGAGCAATTAAAAAGACAAGTTCATCAACAGTTAGAATTGTTAGAAGAAATTAGTCAAGAATTACAAGTGGTCATTGAAGAAAATCATAATTTAACGATGGAAAATCTTCACTTAAAAGAACGATTAGATACCATCGACGAATCTGTTCCAACGGATCAATCAAATGAGCAGGTGGAACAAAAGAAAAAACGCAGTCAGTCATTAATTAATTTGGAAAATATTTATGACCAAGGATTCCATATTTGTAATTTTTATTACGGAAAACGTCGTGATAACGATGAAAACTGCATGTTTTGTACCGAAATTTTATTTAGTGAAAAGCAATAATAGAATAACAGACTTAAGTCTGTTATTCTGTTTTCCATCATGATATTTGATGGATATGTAAATGACGTAGAATACTAGAATACAAGAAATTTTCATCGTAGCAAAAGTAATATAAGCCGTGAAATGACTTATATTACAGGGAGAATTCGAGACCAGGGCTCGAATTCTAGCCATGAGACAGCGTAAGCTGGCTGCTGGCGACCTTGCTACTTTTAGGAAATTTCTTGCATTCTAGTATTCTTTTTCTATTAAAGAAAGCAATATCTTAATAAAAGGAAGCAATATATTATGCATACTTTATCTTTCTATCAAAAATACAATCGTATATAATAAACATACGTAAGAAATAGGAGTGAAAGATATGAAACAAAAACCAAATGTTATTTTATTAATGGTGGATCAAATGAGAGCTGATGCGCTATCTTTTAATGATCCAAACCATTTTGCGATAACACCAACTTTAGATATGATGGCTTCTTTGGGATATAATTTCGAACAAGCCTATTCTCCTGTTCCGAGTTGTGTACCAGCACGTGCAGCCTTATTAACCGGAATGGATCAGTCTTCTACGGGTCGTGTAGGGTATGAAGACGAAGTTCCTTGGAATTATACAAATACATTACCTCAAACATTTAGAGATTGGGGATACCAAACAGAGTGTATTGGGAAAATGCACGTTTACCCTTCAAGAAAAAGAATGGGATTTGACCATGTTGTATTACATGATGGGTATTTACATGTCGATCGAAAATATGAGAAAGCTTATGGACAAAACTTTGAAGCTTCTAGTGATTATTTAGAATTTTTGAAAAAAGAATTGGGCCACGATATTGATATGATTGATGATGGTGTCAATTGTAATTCGTGGGATGTTCGTCCTTGGGAATTGCCAGAAAAATATCATCCAACAAACTGGGTAGTTAGTGAATCCATTCAATTTTTAAAACGTCGAGATCCTTCTGTACCATTTTTCTTAAAAATGTCATTTGAAAAACCTCATGCACCTTTAAATCCTCCAAAATATTTTTATGATTTATATATGGATGCATTGCCAGATGAAACAGATTTGCATATTGGAAACTGGGAACGACTAGAAGAAAAAATCCCAGACTTATATGCTCACCGTGGAAAATTAAAACCAGACGCTCAAAAAAGAATGTTAGCAGCTTATTATGGATTAGTTTCTCATATCGATAATCAAATTAGCCGTTTCTTAACAGCATTGCAAGAATTTGATTTAGATAAAAATACGATTATTTGGTTTGTATCCGATCATGGGGATCAATTAGGAGAACATTATTTATTTAGAAAAGCTTATCCTTATCAAGGAAGTATTAAAGTTCCATCATTTATTTATGATCCAGGGAATATTATTGCAGCCAGTCATAAAACAATTAAGCAATTAGTAAAATTACAAGATATTTTCCCTTCATTAGTAGATTTAGCACTTGGAGAACAAGTAGAAGTGGATGGAAAGAGTGTGAAGCAATTATTATTTGGACATTATGAGGGTTGGAGACAAGATTTCCATGGGGAACATAGTAAGGGAGAAGATTCTTGTCAATTTGTCTTAACTCAAGATTGGAAATTCATTTGGTATCCTGTGAAAAATGAATATCAATTATTTCATATGCCAACGGATCCAAATGAAATGAAGAATCTAATAACAGAAGAAAGTTATGCTCCAGTTATTGAAGAGTTAACTGCGAAACTAGTGCAATATTTACAAAATCGTCCGGAAGGATTTGTAAAAGATGGACAATTACATCAAGTGCCAGTAGAAGCGATTCGTGCGACTCTTTATAAGGAGGAAGCATAATGGAATTTGTTCAAATACCAGCAGGGAAATTCTTAATGGGAGATTCTACTCATCAAGGATTTGTAGAAGATTATGAAGGCCCAGCTGTAGAAAAAGAAGTTCATGCATTTGAAATGGCGAAAACTCCGGTGACGAATGCAGAATTTTTAGAATTTGTACAAGCCACTGGTTATCAAACTTTAGCAGAGAGATTAGGAGATTCCTATGTATTTCATTTATTGTTGCCTGAGGAAAAAAGGGAGAATTATCCTCATGTAACAGGCTCTCCTTGGTGGAAAGTCGTGCCAAATGCTTATTGGGCACAGCCATTTGGAGAAGGATCTAGTATAGAGGGAATTGAAGAACATCCAGTCGTTCATATTGCATTAGAAGATGCTATTGCATATTGTCGATGGGCTAAAGTGCAATTGCCAACTGAAGTGCAATGGGAATATGCTGCTAGAGCAATGAGTACAAGTACCTATCCTTGGGGAGAGGATTTAGTACCTGAATCAGGCTATCGTGCGAATACGTGGCAAGGAGATTTTCCAAATGTCAATGATGCATTAGACGGATTCGTTGGAACAGCTCCTGTGTATTCTTTTGAACCGAATGATTTTGGATTATATCAAATGATTGGAAATGTTTGGGAATGGTGTAGTCATCCAAGAGGAATTGTTTTACCTTTAGTAGAAGAGAGAATTTCCTTGGATTCAATAAAACCTAGTGGAGAATTTGCCATTCGTGGGGGATCATTTTTATGTCATTGTTCTTATTGTAATCGATATCGAGTAGCTGCTAGAAATGGCGCCTTTGTAACGTCTACAACAAGTCATATGGGATTTCGTTGTGTCCGTTTTGAGGAGGAATCATATGTACGTAGCAATATATAGCATCATCGTCTGGATTGCGACCTTTATTGGCGCAATAACGGGATTAGGTGGAGGAATTATTATTAAACCGGCTTTTGATTTTGTTGGGTTAGATCAAGCAGCGATGATTAGTGTGTATTCGACAATTGCAGTATTTTCCATGTGTATAGTTTCGCTTTATAAAAGATGGGATGATGTAAAAAATAGTCAGAGGAAAATTGCATTTGGACTTTCGATAGGATCAATTTTGGGAGGATTATCTGGGGAACAAATTTTCCAGATGGCTTTACAATATTGGGGGAATCGATTGGTGAGTTTATCTCAATCGATTTTATTAGTAATCATTCTACTGGGAATTATTATATATGCCTTTTTCCAAGAAAAAATTGCGACTCACTCCTTAAACCAATTGTTTGGGATTATGGTTTTAGGTTGGAGTGTAGGTTTAGTATCTGTTTTCCTTGGAATTGGGGGAGGACCTTTGAATATTGTGCTGTTATTATATTTCTTTTCAATGAGATCAAAAGAAGCAGCTTTTTATTCAATTCAAATGATTTTCTTCGCACAAATTATGAAAATGGGTTCCATTGTGACGCATTTGTATCAGATTGAGTGGAATGGGTTATTAGTGGTGTTGATTATTGTTTTTGCATTTTTAGGTGGATATTTTGGAACAAAAATTCAAAAGAAATTAACCCACCAACAAGTACTAACCTGTTATCATTTACTGATGATTTTATTATTATTTATCAATTTGTATAATGTGTATCGACGACTATGAATAAAAATACAGAAATAGCTTTTTAGTTGCAAGGTCGCCAGCAGCCTCGCTATACGAGTCTCATGGCTAGAATTCGAGCCAAGGTCTCGAATTCTCCCTGTAATATAAGCCATTTGGCTTATATTACTTTTGCTACTAAAAAGCTTTTTCTGTATTTTTTATTTTGCACTATCAAGAATTTTTTCATTTGTTTTGTGAAAGATGAATAAGAATAATAAAAACTAGAACAGACTTCCTTTAGTTGCAAGGTCGCCAGCAGCCAGCTAACGCTGTCTCATGGCTAAATTTCGAGCCTAGGTCTCGAAATTCCCCTGTAATATTATCCGATATATATCGGATAATATTACTTTTGCTACTAAAAGAAGTCTGTTTTAGTTTTTTGAATTAACTACATAAAGTTGAAAAGTACTAGAGGTTACAGAATAAAAAATCTATAATAATAGATACGAATTTGGATAATTAACAAAAATCTAATTTTTGTGTGAAAGATGAATAAGAAAAATAGACAAGACTTTTTTTGCCGCTAAAGTCATATAATCCAATATACATATTGGATTATATGACAGGTAAAATTCGAGACTGAGGCTCGGATTTTAGCCATGAGACTCGGATTTTAGCCATGAGACTCGCAGAGCGAGGCTGCTGGCGACCTTGCAGGCTAAAAAAGTCTTGTCTATTTTTATTTACGTCAATTTATTCTTGGTGTATCAACTTATAAACGTCTTGTTTTTTTAGTTGGTTTTGTTTTGCTACCCATTTAATGGCATCTTTTTGAGAAAGTTGTTGGTGTTCCATTGCCCATTGGACTTGTTCTTCTAAACTTAAATGTTCGCAAGAAGCAGTCTCTTCACTCGCAACACTAGTTGTTACCTCTTCAGGACGAGTAGTCCCAATTAAAATACAACATTCGCCTTTTAATTCTTCTTCCTCACAGAGTGTTTTCAATTCTACAGCAGTCCCACGAATAAATTCTTCATGCTTTTTTGTTAATTCTCGACATAAAACGACTTCTTTTTCTTCACCATAGACTTGAGCAATTAAACTAAAACAATCGTCTAATCGATAAGGAGACTCATATAAAATGACTGTTTCGCTATGACTCGATAAAGCAGTTAATTCAGCCACTCGATCCTTTTTCTTTCTAGGAAGGAATCCATAAAAATAAAATGGTTGAGGAACTAATCCTGATGCAATGAGTGCAGTAATCGCAGCATTAGCACCCGGTAATGGAATAACTGTAATTCCTTCTTGAATACAAGCTTGGACAAGTTCAAATCCTGGATCACTAATTGAAGGAGTTCCGGCATCACTCACTTGAGCAATAGTTTTTCCTTCTTTTAACCATTCGATAACAGAGGGAATCCGTTCCTGTGTGTTATGTTCGTGGAAACTTTTTTGAGGAGTTTGGATTTCAAAATGATTTAATAATTTCTGAGTATGTCTTGTGTCTTCTGCAAGAATAAAATCGACTTCTTGTAATGTTTTAATTGAACGAAAAGTCATATCGTCTAAATTTCCAATGGGAGTAGGAATTAAGTATAGTTTCCCATAAGGGGATTCTTCAAAACTTTTTTGTCTCATGACAGTTCCTCCTGTTGTAATAATTGAATGATAGGCTTGGCTGTTTTTCTTATTTTCACACCTTGCCCTGTTAGATAGTTTATTTTTTGGATACGCGTTTGTTGTTTAAAAGCATATTCTGCTTTCAGCGCTTCGGATTTTGTAGCATATTCTTTGGCATATAGTAGGGTAATGGGTCGTCTTGTTTTTGTATATTTAGCTCCTGTTCCATTATTATGAGCCATGATTCTTTTTTCTACGTTTGTCGTATATCCTGTATATAAAGTGTGATCTTTACATAAGGCAACATATATAAAATGTGTTCCCATTTCATTAACCCCATAATACTTCTTTTAATTTATCCGTATATTCATTGTTTTCATCAAAAATAGTAATAGGTGGTAAAATACGAACGCCACCCGGTTGTCCGTCTTTTATCAGTTCAATGAGGACAATATTACTTTCTTTTCCTTCTTTTGGATGAATGAATTGAATTCGTTTCGGTTCTAGTCGATAGTGTCGGGCTGTTGTTAAAATATCCGTGAGACGATCTGGACGATGAACGATAAAGGCTTTGCCTTTCATTTTTAGTAATCCGGATATATTTTGTAACAATTCTTCTAATGGTAAATGAATTTCATGACGAGCAATGGTGAAAGCTTCTTTTTGATTGACGAGAGCTTGTTCTTGTAATTTAAAATAAGGAGGATTACATGTAATGTAATCGATTGAGTCTTTCTTTAGTATCGTTGTAATTTCTCGAACATCTGCTTGGATTATTTCTACTTTTTCTTCTAATTGATTGAGTTGAATCGTTCGATTTGCCATATCGCACAATGCTTCTTGTAATTCAACGCCTAGAATTTTATTGTTTGTTTTAGCACTGAGTAAAAAACTGACAACTCCATTTCCCGTACATAAATCAACAATGGTTGCTATTCTTTGATGAGGGATAGTAGCAAAATCACTTAATAATACTGCATCAATTGAAAAAGAAAATACTTCAGAACTTTGGATAATATCAATATTTTCTCGTTCTAATCTATCTAGTCTTTCATGTGGTTTTAACTCAATCGTCATAAAGTCTCCTTAATTCCATTCAATATAGTAGGTTTATTTTAGCATAGAAGGGAAGACTCTGCATAAAAATATATTTTTAAGAATCAAACTTAAGACCTATGACATCTAAAATGGAAAAAGGCATAATAGACTTGTAAATGATATTAGAAAATGAATGGAGGAATCCGATATGAATGAAAAAGAACGTATTTTAGATTTAGTAAAAAAAGGAGTGATTAGCTCGCAAGAAGCGATTTCCTTATTAGAAGAGCTTGGAAAAAATCAAGGGGAATCTTCAAAAGTGAGTGAACAAGAGAAAAAAGATGCATCTACTTACCAAAAAGAAGATGAAAAACGATTTGATACAGTTTTAGATAGTATCGCATCTGTTGTCACAAATTTTTCAAGTGAATTAGATGAAGAATTTGAAACATTAAACCAAGTGAATCAACAAGTGAAACAAAAAGAAGAACGAATCGAAGAACTTCATACAGCAAAAGCTCTTGATAAACTAACGGTAGAACAAGAAATGGAATTACAAAGACTTACTGAAGAATTAGAAATTTTACGTTCTCAGCAAAGAAGTTTAGAAGAAGAGAAAAAAGCAGCACAAGATGAAATGAAACGATTGAAAAAAGAAGAGTTCGATGAAAAACTCAAAAAAGCAAAACAAAAAATTGAAGAAACAGATTGGCAACAAACAACAAGTGATTCTTTATCACAGTTAGGAGGAATCATTGGACGCTTTGCAGGACAATTTTCTAAGGCAGTTGCTGAAACAGCACGTAATGTAAGTGTTACGATTAAAGATCATCCAAGTTTTTCAACGATGTCTCCATTTTTCTATCAAACCAGTCATTCGTATGCTTTTGAAGAAGAGTTTGGAGAAATTGGTATTATTGAAATTAAAGTGGCAAACGGGGATATCAAAATGAAAACTGCTCCTCAATCAACTGTAACAATTGAAGGAGAATTTCGATTAAATGAAGAATTTGAAACGGAAGAAGAAATTGAACAATATATTAATGAGCGAATGAATGTTAGTCTAGAGAACGATACATTTAAATTCTTTATTCCAAGTAAAAAAGTTTATGCAGATGTCACTTTTGTTTTCCCAGAAAAAGAGTATGATTATGTTAGTGTCAAAGGATTGAATAGTGGGATTCGAATGAAAGATTTCACAGGGAAAGATTTTTATGCAGAATCACAAAATGGAGAAGTTTCTGTTAAAAATGTGAGTGGAACTATGTTAGAACTTACAAGTAAAAATGGAACGATTAAACAATTGGATGGACAATTCAAAGATTCCATTTTAGATGGAACAAATGGTAATATTATTTTTGATGCAGAAGCAGAAAGTGCGACACTAAAAACAGTGAATGGTTCTATTAAAGTGAAAAAAGTATCACCAAATGCAAAACAGATTATGGCTAAAACCGTAAATGGAAATGTACAATTAGATGTACCAGAATCATTAGAATTAGAGGCAGCTTTAAGTACATCACTAGGAAAATTACATTATGATGATGCACAATATGAAGTGATTAAACATGAAAAAACGGTGACAAGTCACTCCGTTGTTTTAAGAAAACAAAAAGAAGTAGTTCCTGTTAGAATTACAGGGAAAACAACGACTGGAAGTGTGACATTAAATTCGGTACAATAGAGATAAATTTGTAAAGAGGAGAGAATTATGAAAAGAAAAAGATTAATGCGGTCAAAAGATAATCGTATACTAGCAGGGGTTATTGGTGGAATTGCAGAATATTTAGACGTTGATGCAACGATTTTAAGAATTATCTTTGTGTGCTTATCATGGTCTGGGATGGCAGTATTTCTATATATTATATTAGCTGTTATTGTACCATCAGAAAAAAGAGCAAGAAATCAAAAACATTATTATGATTCTTACAAGCACCCAAGAAAAGAAGCTCGAAAAGTAGAAGAAGACGATTCTGATTGGAGTGACTTTTAGGTAAATGTTTTTAAGAAAAATTGCTATTAACACAGTTGGATTTATGGTCATCGCAGCATTGCTTCCTCAATTCGTTGTTACTAATTGGGGATCAGCTTTGTTTGCGGCGATTGTTTTATCAATATTAAATGTTGTCGTGAGACCAATTTTGCTGATTGCCTCTATTCCATTAATTGCTGCAAGTTTTGGTGTGTTTATGTTAATTATTAATGCGCTAATGCTTTGGTTAATGATGGGAATTGTTCCAGGAATTCACGTGACATCATTTTGGATGTTAATCGTTGTCAGTGTGTTATTAAATATTTTTAGAAAATTTGTTGAAAATTTCTTCAAGGAAGAAGAATATTATTAGGATAAAAATGACTTTTCATGAGTAGTAATAAACAGCTACTATGGAGAGTCATTTTTTGTTTTAGTCATCAGGTGTAAGGAAAGTATTAGAGAATGTATAAAGATTTGGTATAGAATTTCCCATGGAAGTGTAAAAATGTGGTATGATAGACTAGAATAAGTAGAAAATGAGGGATGATATGAAATCAATCGTAACGATAGAAAAACTGGCTGAAAAACTGCATTTAAAACCATTATATGGTTTAGAATATTTAGATCGTGAAATTACAACGAGTGAAATTTCAAGACCAGGGTTAGAGTTAGCAGGATATTTTAATTTTTACCCAGCAGAAAGAATTCAATTACTAGGAAGAACAGAATTATCTTTTGCAGAGCAACTATCTTCACGTACAAGATTAAAAACAATGCGCCGATTATGTACGCCAGAAACACCTTGTTTTGTAGTGTCTAGAAAATTATTACCACCAGAAGAATTAGTTCAAGCAGCCGAGGAAGCAAAAATTCCTATTTTACAAGCGAGCTCAAGAACAACTCATGTATCGAGTAGTGTAACGAATTATTTAGAAAGTCGATTAGCAGAACGGATGTCTATGCATGGCGTATTAGTAGACGTGTATGGGATTGGGATGCTAATTACTGGAGAAAGTGGTGTTGGTAAATCTGAAACAGCCTTAGAATTAGTTCAAAAAGGTCACCGTCTAGTAGCAGATGATCGTGTTGAATTGTATCAACATGATGAATTAACCCTTGTTGGTGAAGCTCCAGAAATTTTAAATAATTTAATTGAAATTCGTGGAATTGGAATTGTTGATGTAATGACATTATTTGGTGCAGGAGCTATTTTAGATACGAAACAAGTAGATTTATTAGTTCATTTAGAAAATTGGACACCAGATAAACAATATGACCGTTTAGGAAGAGCAGTTGAAACGACTGAAGTGATGGGAGTAAGTATTCCAAAAATGAGAATTCCTGTGAAAACTGGTCGAAATGTTTCAATTATTTTGGAAGTTGCTGCGATGAACTTCCGTGCGAAAAAAATGGGATTTGATGCTACAAAAACATTCACAGAACGTTTAGAGCAGTTAATCGCTGAAAACAGCGAACAATAGGAGGCGATTGTATGAATGAATTTTTACTTCAAACGATTAATCCTATAGCTATTGAAATTGGTGGCTTACAAGTTCGTTGGTATGGCATTATTATTGCTTCTGCCATTTATATTGCAGCTACTCTAGCAGATAGAGAAGCAACTAAAAAAGGATTTCGTAAAGATTTTGTAGTTGATTTAGTATTTTGGGCAATTCCATTAGCTTTTTTAGGAGCAAGATTTTATTATGTTTTGTTTGAATGGAAACATTATATTGCTAACCCGATTGATATTATTAAAATTTGGGAAGGCGGTATTGCCATTTATGGTGGATTAATTGGTGGAGCCTTAACAACGTATTGGTTTTGTAAGAAGGAAGAAGTTTCTTTTACTTTGTTACTAGATATTTTAGCGCCTGTTGTTTTATTAGCACAGTCTATTGGACGTTGGGGAAATTTCACGAATCAGGAAGCTCATGGTGCAGAAGTTACGAGACAATTTTTAGAAAATCTTCATTTACCAAGTTTTATAATAGAACAAATGAATATTAATGGTGTTTATTATCATCCAACTTTTTTATATGAATCTTTATGGTCTGCTTTAGGAGTTGTTTTATTAGTCATTTTAAGAAAGAAAGCTCCTATTAAAGTTGGGGAAATTGCAGCGACTTATCTGATTTGGTATGGATGTGGTCGTTTTGTAATTGAAGGAATGCGTACAGATAGTTTATGGTTATTTGGAGTCATTCGTGTTTCTCAAGCATTGTCTTTAATTTTAGTGATTGGAGCCATCATATGGGTATGGATGCAAAGAAAAAATCATCCACAGAGACCTACTTATGTATCCGTTGATGATCCAAAGTCATCGGATTTATGGATTTAAAGGAGTAAGTTTATGAAACAAAAAATTGCAATTTTAGGGGCAGGTTCTTGGGGAACAGCATTGGCTATGGTTTTAAAAGACAATGGTCATGATGTATGTTTATGGGGAAATAATGCTTCTCAAATTGAAGAAATTAATACAAACCATACAAATCATCAATATTTACCAGAAGTTATTCTAAATGAAGAAATTTATGCAACAACAGATTTAGAAAAAGCACTATTAGGGGCAAATGCCGTTTTATTCGTGCTTCCAACTAAGGTTATTCGATTAGTTGCTAAACAAGTGGCTTCTTTATTAGAAGGAAATCCTGTGATTATTCATGCTAGTAAAGGTTTAGAACAAGAAAGTTATTTGAGAATTTCTGAAATTTTGAAACAAGAATTACCTAAAGATAAGTACCAAGATATTGTAGTTCTTTCAGGCCCAAGTCATGCGGAAGAAGTTGCTAAAAAGGATTTAACAACGATAACAGCTGCATGTGAGGAATTACATTCTGCACAAATTGTTCAACAATTATTTAGTAATTCTTATTTCCGAGTATATACGAATACGGATGTAATTGGAGTGGAATTAGGGGCAGCGTTGAAAAATGTAATTGCAGTAGGTGCAGGTGCTTTACATGGTTTAGGATATGGAGATAATGCTAAAGCAGCGTTAATGACTCGTGGATTAACAGAAATTAGTCGTTTAGGAGTAGCGTTTGGAGCAGATCCTCTTACTTTTATTGGATTAAGTGGAGTCGGTGATTTAATTGTAACTTGTACAAGTATTCATTCAAGAAACTGGCGTGCAGGTGATCAATTAGGTCAAGGAAAATCTTTAGATGATATTTTGGCCAATATGGGAATGGTTGTTGAAGGGGTTGAAACGTGTAAAGCGGCTTATAAATTAGCCCAGGAAAAAGGAATTGAAATGCCGATTACAAATGCTGTGTACAATATTTTATACAATGGTAAAAATATTAAAGCAGAAATTTTGCAATTGATGGAAAGAGAAAGAAAATCTGAAGTTTCATTAAAATCACATCAAGAACAAATGGAGGTATCACAATGAAAAAAGTAAAAAAAGCAGTTATTCCAGCAGCAGGATTAGGAACACGTTTATTGCCAGCAACAAAAGCGATGGCAAAAGAAATGTTACCAATTGTAGATAAACCAACTATCCAATATATTGTTGAAGAAGCATTAGCTTCAGGAATTGAAGAGATTTTAATTGTTACTGGTAAGAGTAAACGTCCGATTGAAGACCATTTTGACTCTAATATTGAATTAGAATCTAATTTGGAATCAAAAGGAAAAACTGAATTATTGGAATTAGTTCAAGAAACAACAGGAATTAAATTATACTTTGTTCGTCAATCTTATCCTAAAGGACTTGGTGATGCGGTACTACAAGCAAAAGCATTTGTTGGTGGAGAACCATTTGTTGTAATGCTTGGAGATGATATTGTTAAAGCAGAAATTCCATTAACAAGACAATTAATTGAAGGTTATGAAAAAACTCATGCTTCAAATATTGCAGTAATGGAAATTCCAATGGAAGATACAAATAAATATGGAATTATTGAACCAGAAAGTAAAGTAGGAGAAGATTTGTATAATGTTCGTCACTTTGTAGAAAAACCAAAACCAGAAGATGCACCAAGTAATTTAGCGATTATTGGTCGTTACTTATTAACTCCTGAAATTTTTGAGATTTTAGAAAAACAAGAACCAGGAGCTGGTGGAGAAATTCAATTAACAGATGCGATTGATACATTGAACCAAACTCAACGTGTATTTGCGAAGAAGTTTGAAGGAACAAGATATGATGTGGGGAATAAACTAGGTTATATGACTACAAGTATCGAGTTTGGATTAGAGCATCCAGAAATTAAGGATGAACTAAAAGATTATATTATTGATTTAGCTCATCGATTAGAAGGAAAAACTTCAAGCAATAAAGTTGTTGAATCAACTGAAAAAGAATAAAATAGAATAGAAATTAATAAGACTGAACAACAAAAATTGCAATAAAGCAGTAGTTTTTGTTCAGTCTTCTTTTATAACAAAAGGCAAAGGAGATTCGATGATGGAAGAAAGAACAATTTATGATGTGATTATTATTGGTTCAGGGCCTGGAGGAATGACAGCAGCATTATATGCTTCACGTGCGAACTTAAAAACATTAATTTTAGAAAAAGGAGTTCCAGGAGGAGAGTTATTAAATACTTCTGATGTAGAAAATTACCCAGGTTTTTCAAATATTAGTGGTCCAGATTTAGCAGATAATATGTATAAAGGTGCAATGCAATTTGGTGCAGAATACGCTTATGGCAATGTAAGTGGTATTGAAGTAGATGGAGATTTACGTATTGTCCATGCCGGTAAAAAATCTTATGCAGCTTATGCAGTAGTCATTGCGACTGGTTCTTATCACCGTAAATTAGAAGTTCCTGGTGAAGAGGAATATGCTGGAAGAGGCGTTTCTTATTGTGCAGTGTGTGACGGAGCTTTCTTCAAAGGTAGTGATTTATTAGTGATTGGTGGAGGAGATTCTGCCGTTGAAGAAGGAACTTATTTAACACAATTTGCGAATAAAGTTACGATTGTTCACCGTCGAGATGCTTTACGTGCGCAAAAGATTTTACAAGATCGTGCATTTGCAAATGAAAAAATGGAATTTTCATGGAATAAAGTAGTAGAAGAAATTTCAGGGGATGGACAAAAAGTTACTCATGTTACATTAAGAGATACTCAAACTAATGAAACTTCTCAATTAGAAGCTGCTGGAGTATTTATTTATGTTGGTTTATTACCAGTGACAGATCCATTCAAAGAATTAGGTATTACAAATGAAGAAGGCTGGATTGTAACAAATGAAAAAATGGAAACAAGCATTCCTGGCATTTATGCAGTAGGGGATGTCCGTCAAAAACATTTAAGACAAATTACAACAGCTGTTGGTGATGGTGGAATTGCAGGAAACGAAACATATCACTATGTAGAAAGTATTAAGGAAAAATTGGCGGAATAATAGAATTGTTTGTTTCGAAATAGAAATTCACATATTTGAGAAATAGGAGTTTTCTTAAAGAAAATATATCGAATTTGTAGCAACAGCCGTTGACAAATGTGTAGGATTTTGTTATTATAAACAGGCAAATCGTAAAAAATCGATGAGTTATTGAATCTATTTGGAAATGAGAGGTGTCATTCATGCGTATCAACATTTTATTAGAATGTGCTGAAACAGGTGAACGTTTATACTTAACAAGCAAAAACAAACGTAACAACCCAGAACGTTTAGAATTAAAAAAATATTCTCCAAAATTACGTAAACACGTTGTTTTCAAAGAAACTAAAAAGTAATTTCGAGAAAAGTAATTGGAAGGTCAAGCAGTGCTTGGCCTTTTTTTCTTGGAGCGGAAGAGAAATTGATTTTTTTAATAGTAGCAAAGGACGCCAGCAAACCTGCGGTTTCATGGCTAAAATTTGAGCCTAGGTCTCAAATTTTCCTAACATTAGTAGCCACTTGGTGGCTACTAATGTGCTTGCTACTATAAAAAATCTATTTCTCTTTTTTTGTGACTTTATGTGGGTGCGTATGAGATGTGGATTTTTTTGATATAGTAGCAAAGGACGGCAGCAGCCCTACGGTCTCATGGCTAAACTTCGAGCTTTGGTCTCGAATTTTCCTAACATTAGTAGCCACCTGGTGGCTACTAATGTACTTGCTACCATAAAAATCATTTCTCTTTTTTTCGTGACCGTATGGGAGAGCGTATGAGATGTGGATTTTTTGATGGTAGTAAAGGACGACGGCAGCCCTGCGGTCTCATGGCTAAACTTCGAGCCTAGTGTCTTGAAGTTTCCTAACATTAGTAGCCATTTGGTGGCTACTAATGTGTTTACTACTATAAAAAATCATTTTTCATCCAATCTATATTTTATAGAAATACCATAACACTACCTTAATAGTTCAAAATCTTGTATACTGTTAAAGGTGATTAAAATGGAGAAACAGAATACAAAAAATTTTATAACGAGTGGAAATATTAATCGAGTCATTTTAACGATTGCCATTCCTTTAATGATTAATAATTTAATTCGAACTTTATATAATTTAACGGATGGATTGTATGTAGCTCAGCTGTCTGCTGAAGATTTTGCGGCGACTGCGTTTATTTGGCCGTTAAATTTTTTATTTATCTCAATAGGCTTGGGAATTAGTGTTGGAGCAACGGCTCTCATTGCGCAATATTTTGGAGCAAATGATTTAAAACTAGCAAAGAAATATACTTGGAATACGATGGCGTTAACGTTTATTTTTGGCTTTCTATTATCAACGATTGGCTATATTTTTGCGGGGCAATTTGTCAAATGGATGGGGGCTAGTGGCGTCTTTTATGAAAAGTCGACTGCATATTTAAAAATTAATTTTATTGGATTATTTTTTGATTTTGCTTATTTTGGATATCAAGCATTGCTGAATGCGCAAGGTAGAACAAGAGTCATTACAGTGGTAAGTACAATTTCATCTATCACGAATGTCCTATTAGATCCGATATTTATTTTTGCAACGATTCCTTTTACACAAATTCCTGGATTAAATGCAGGGATTGAAGGAGCTGCTTGGGCAACGGTGATTGCAAAAATTATATTATGGCTTTTAGCGATTATGGCTACTAGAAGAGAATCCATTATTCATGTTCCATTGTATGAAGTAGATTATGATGCATCTGTTATTCGTAAAATTTTACAAGTAGCATGGCCTTCTGCATTTGGATATGGGGGAGCTGCATTTGGTTTTACTGTATTAAATGGATTAATTCAGTCATACGGGACTTCTGTTCTTGCAGCTTATTCTATGGTCAATCGTATTTCAGATATTTTAACGCAACCGCAAATGGGAATTGGATCTGCTTTAACTGCCATTATTGGGCAAAATATGGGTGCTGGATTATTTGAGCGAGCTCATGCGATTTTCAAACGAGCATTGATTTGGGTGTTACTTATTTCTGGACTTGGAAGTGTCGCTATTTTTATGTGGCAAGATGCTTTACTTCATATTTTTATTAAAGATGTATCGGATACGATTCTTTGGAATAGTGCGGTTGAATATTTATATTACACAGCATTCATTATCTTCTTTATGGGAATGTTTTCTGCGTATAGTGGATTTTTCCAAGGTTGTAGTGCAACAAAATATTCAATGAATATGTCGATTGGACGATTATGGGTTGCTCGTTTACCAATTATTTGGATTTTAGGAAGCTTAACAGAGTTAGGAGCTACAGGTATTTGGATTGCGATGTTACTTTCGAATGCTTTAACGGTTTTATATGGACATTTAGTTTATAAATGGAAAGACTGGAGTAGCATGCATTATGCAAAAGGAGAGAATTAGTAGATGTTAAAAGAATTTATTAAATATTATAAACCGTATCGAAAATTATTTTTATTAGACTTTACTTGTGCAGTGATAGTGGCAATTTTAGAATTAGCCTTTCCCGTAATGGTTCATCGCGTCATTGATGAAGTGTTACCACAACAAAATGTTGGAATTATCCTAGTAGTAGGATTTAGTTTAGTACTTCTATATGCGACTTCTACGATGTTAAATTATATTGTCGTAGCTTTCGGGCATTTGTTAGGAATTAATATAGAAACGGATATGAGAAGAAATTTATTTGCTCATATCCAAAAACAATCATTTTCATTTTTTGATAATATGAAAATTGGTGAATTATTGAGTCGTTTATCAAGTGATTTATTTGATATTAGTGAATTAGCGCATCATGGCCCGGAAGAATTATTTATCGCTATTATGACGTTAATTGGTTCGTTTGTATTAATGTATCAAGTTCAACCAACATTAGCTTTATGGACAATAGTGTTTGTTCCCTTTTTAGCGGTTGCTTTAGCAGTTTTCAATCGAAAAATGTCAGCAATTAATCGTCAAATTTATAAAGGACTTGCTCACTATTCTGCTGGATTAGAAAATGTTTTAAGTGGTATGCGAGTGGTAAAAGCTTTTGCCAATGAAGAACATGAACAGCAATTATTTGAAGGATTAATTCAAGAATATCGTACAAATAAAATTCAGTTTTATAAAACAATGGGTTCAAGTAGTTCGTTTAATTATTTATTAATGCGTAGTATTAATTTATTTACGTTAATGCTAGGTTCGTATTTTACCGTTACAGGACAACTTACTGCGGGAGAATTAGTGGGGTATATTTTACTAGCAAATGTCTTTGTTCGCCCGATTGATAAAATGAATTCGATGATTGAATTATATCCAAAAGGAGTTGCAGGATTCCGTCGTTATCAAGAATTAATGGCTATTGAACCGGATATTCAAGATCGACCTAATGCAATCGAAGCTCCTCATTTTGAGGGAGATATTTCTTATCGCAATGTAAGTTTTGGATATGAAGAAAATAAAGCAGTCTTGGAACATGTTTCAATGGATGTGAAGAAGGGAGAAACCGTTGCGTTTGTAGGCCCTTCTGGTGTAGGAAAAACAACATTAGTGAATTTATTACCTCGTTTTTATGAATTACAAGAGGGAGAAATTTTAATCGATGGGCAAGATATTCGAAACTTTACAATGCAATCGTTAAGACGACAAATTGGAGTTGTTCAACAAGATGTATTTTTATTTAATGGAACGATTCGTGAAAATGTACTTTATGGACGATTAGATGCAACAGATGAAGAGGTAGAAGAAGCCATTGAGCGTTCGAAATTAAGAGAAGTTGTCGATGATTTAGAATTTGGATTAGATACTCAAATTGGAGAACGTGGAGTAAAACTATCCGGTGGACAAAAACAACGCTTATCGATTGCTCGTATTTTCTTAAAAAATCCTTCGATTTTAATTTTAGATGAAGCGACAAGTGCATTAGATACACAAACGGAGAAATTTATCCAACAATCCTTTGATGAACTCGCAAAAGGAAGAACGACTTTTATTATTGCGCACCGCCTAGCAACCATTCAACATGCAGACCGCATTATTGTAGTAACAGAAGATGGTTTAGCAGAAGATGGTACACACGAGGAATTATTGAAGAAAAATGGTATTTACGCTGATTTGTATCATGCACAATTTGCCTAAGGGAAGATATAATTGAGAATAAAACGCACCAATTTTGGTGCGTTTTATTTTTTTGTGTGCTATAATGATTTTATCGAATAGGGGGATGTAACTATGATTGGAAAAAATATAAAAGCATTACGAAAGAAAAATCAGTTAACGCAACCTGAATTTGCAAAATTGATTGGAGTTTCTCGCAATAGTTTAAGTCGTTACGAAAATGGAATAAGTTCTATTTCTATTGAACTAATTGATAAAATTTGCCAGAAGTTAAATGTCTCTTATGTTGATGTTGTCGGAGAAGAAAAAATGTTAAGTCCCATGGAAGAGTATGAATTGACTTTAAAAATTGAAGTTGTAAAAGAGCGAGGAGCGAATTTATTAGCACGTCTTTATCATTATCAAAATATTCAAGGGATAGAGGTTGATGATGAAAGTAATCCGTGGGTTGTCATTAGTGATGATTTATCCGATTTAATTCATACCAATATTTATTTAGTGAATGGTTTTGAAGAGTTAGAGCGTTATGTTGGGTACTTGGATGGTATTGAACGTATGATAAGCATCACAGAGAAACGGATGGTAGCTTGATGGATATTGAAGAGTATACGGAAGAAGAATTTCAACTCGCACTGAAACGCAATATACGATCGTTGATAAGAGGTAAGCAATCCACTAAAAATCCAATAGCAATTTTACTTGGTGGTCAAAGTGGAGCTGGTAAGACAACAATTCATCGTATTAAACAAAAAGAGTTTCAAGGAAATATCATTATTATAGATGGAGATAGTTTTAGATTTCAGCATCCACGTTATTTAATTTTACAGCAAAACTATGGGAAAGATAGTGTTGAATATACGAAACAATTTGCAGGAAAGATGGTAGAATGTCTAGTAGAGAAGCTAAGTGATTTGGGATATCATCTTTTAATTGAAGGAACATTACGAACTGTTGAAGTGCCTAGAAAAACTAGTGAAATATTACAAAATAAGGGGTATAAAGTTCAATTGGCTCTGATAGCTACAAAACCAGAATTATCTTATTTAAGTACAGTTATTCGATATGAGGAACTATATGCTATTAACCCAGAACAAGCTAGAGCAACACCAAAAAAACATCATGATAGGATAGTAGAAAATCTAGTTCAGAATACTCAGTTATTGGAACAAACTGGACTTTTTGAACGAATTCAAATTTATCAAAGAGATAGAAATTGTATTTTTGATTCAAAAGAAGATATAATTTCAGCAGCAACTGTTCTACAAGAGGTGTTATTTGGAAAGTGGAATCAGGTTGAAAAGGAAATGTTAAAAGTAGGACAAGAAAAATTAAAAATACTACAAAAGAGAATAGACGATTAAAAATATTTATATACAAGATAACAAAGCCTTAACAGAGAAAATCTGTAGGCTTTTTCTTGTTGGAATGGAAAAGGTTTATTTAAATGGATACAAACTAATAATATAAATTACATATGGAAATCTGTTTGTTGTCATTTTGTGAAAACACTCTTTTAAATTTCTTCATTATTAAAGTAATATATTATTTACTAAATAAAGCATACATTAAATTGCAGAAACTTTCTGCAATTTTTTGTCATTTACACGGAAAAAATCCTGGAATATAATTTAAATATAAATGATATAGCTATTGAGTTTATGAAAAAGAGGTGTACTGATGTTAACTAAGAGACAGTTGAAATTGGTTGAAATACTAAGTAATTTAGAAACTTATCAGACTGTGGCACGAGTTGCTAATTGTTTAGGAGTATCAGAGAGAACGCTTCATACGGAATTGAAAATTATAGAGAATGAAGGTTTTAAAATAGAAAGAAAAAGAGGTTTAGGGATAAGATTAAAAGAACTAAACAAAGACTATGATATATCTGATTTTGAAATTGATAATATTAAAAATCGCCGAATTGAAATTATGAAAAAAATTATTTTTGAACAACAAAGTATAACTTTTTTTGGATTAGCAGAGGAGTATTTTACAAGTACAACATCAATTCAAAATGATATACGAGTTATTTCAAATATTTTATTTAGAGATACTAATGTTAATTTGGTAAGCGATCACTTTGGGACTCGACTAGATAAATGTAGTACGGAGGAAATGATTAAAGTGATGGTTAATTTTAATTCATTTATTATTTCTGAAATGGACGAAAGAAGTTTAGATGATAATAATAAGTTGATTTTACTAGCAGAATATTATTCAAGGGATGTTGTATTTGTTTGCAATAGTATACTGTATAGTTTTGTAAAGAAAAATGTAAACGCTATTTCTGATTCGTATATAGAATATTTTCTTAGATATTTAATCGTATTCGTTTACCAATTAAAGAATGATAAGCATATTGATTTGCTAGAAAATTTAGTTGATTATTACCAACATTCTTTCTATATAGATAGTGCTGTAAAAATCTTACATAAAGCATCATTACGATTGAATTTTAAATATACTAATGAAGATGTTCAATATTTATCACTACTTTTGCTGAATTATAAATTTGAAGAATTACCTCAAGAAAAAGTAGATAACCATTTTATTAATTATTTAGTAAAACAAGTTTCTAAAGCTATGAATATTGACTTTTTTAAAGATGATATATTGTTAGAACAGTTACAGCAACATATACCTGCTATGCTTTCAAGGTTAAAATATCAAACTGTAGTTAAAAATCCTTTTTCTCAACAAATTAAATTAGAATATTCAATCACATATAATATTCTATGGCTAATTTTAGAAGAAATATTACCTCAGAATATAAGTAAAATAAATGAAGATGAAAATGCATTTTTAACTTTATATTTCCAACTATCTATTGAAAAATTAAAGAAGGGAAGAAAAATTCTCGTCATATGTCCAACAGGTATTGTAACTTCTGAACTTTTAATAAATAAAATTAAAACAGTATCACCATCTTTTGATAGGATTGACATAGCTTCAATATCTGAAGCTTTTGAACTCGATTTAAATTCTTATGATTTAATATTAAGTACAGTAAAGATACCTAAAAAACTTAAGAATTTATACTTTGTTTCACCGTTAATAAGTGATGAAGATTTGAAACTTTTGTTTAATAAAAATAAATCATTAAATAAGAAGAAAACTAATTTTTCTTGTTTGAAAGAGTATATTAAACAAGATTTGATATTTGTTAACGAGACGATGAATAATCGGGAGAACCTATTTCAAATGACAGGAAAAAAGCTGATTGAAAAAGGTTATGTAAATGATTTTTTTCTCACTAGTTTATCAGAACGTGAAATTTTAGGGGGGACTGATTTACCGATAGGTGTAGCTGTTCCCCATGGAAAAACGAAGGATGTGAGAAAGAGTTTTATTACTATCGTAAAGCTAGATAAGAAGATTCATTGGAAAGATTATAAGATAAATTTAGTATTTATGATAGGGATTGCTCAAGAGGATATTCATTTAACAAAACAAATTATTTCTAATATATATAATCTTATTAGTGATGAACAAATATTAACACAATTGAGACAAGTAAAAACGAGTAAGGAGGTTGAGGATATACTTTATGGAAGAAAGTAAAATTATAAATAGAAATTTAATCTTTTTAGATGAACCAAAGGTTGATAAAGAACAAATCATTAAATTTTTTGCGAACAAATTAAAAGAGAATCATTATATTGATGACGAAAATACATTTTATGAAGCAGTTATGGAAAGAGAATACGAAATTCCTACTGCAATTGGATATGATATTGCAATTCCACATGGAAAATCAAATACTGTCTTACAACCCTTTATTGCTTTTTTAAGAACGCAAAATAAATTTAAATGGACTGAAGGTTATGAGGACGATGTACAATTAATTTTTCAAATAGGGGTACCTGCAACTGGA
Source organism: uncultured Granulicatella sp. (assembly GCF_963528195.1). Classification (GTDB taxonomy): domain Bacteria; phylum Bacillota; class Bacilli; order Lactobacillales; family Aerococcaceae; genus Granulicatella. Next base: position 38,307 of record NZ_CAURVN010000008.1, on the reverse strand, counting down.
AATGAAAAATTACATTTAAAATTTATTTCTGAGGTTAGTAAAAAATTATTAGATGAGCATTTTAGAGAGAAGTTAAAGACTTTTTCTGATGTAGAACAAATATATGAGCTGTTAAATTCAATAGAGATATAAGAACAAAAGGAGGAATAATTATGAAAATTGTAGCAGTAACTGCTTGCCCTACTGGTATTGCACATACTTATATGGCTCAAGAAGCTATTGAAAAAGAGTGTTTGAAACGTGGTTATGAAGTACATGTAGAAACACAAGGTGGAATGGGCATTGAAAATGAGCTAGAGCAAGATGTTATTGATGATGCTGATGTTGTTATCTTAGCAATTGCTGTAGAAATTGAAGGTCAAGATCGATTTGAAGAAAAGGAAAGTACTGGGAAAGTATTATATATTGAACCAGGAGAGGCGATTAGAAATCCAGGAGCAATGATTGATCAGATTGAATCTATTTAATGGAGGGATTTATCATGGATTATAAAGTTATGAAGGAATTACAAAAAGCTTTTAATACAGGTGTTTCTTATATGTTACCTGCAGTTGTTGCAGGCGGGGTGTTTATTGCTTTATCTCTTGCAACAGGTAAGCCAGGAGAAGGAGGGATGGAAACTACTAATCAATTTATGAAAAATATGCTTGATATTGGTGTTGGAGCATTTTCAGTTATGATTCCTATTTTGGCAGGATATATTGCATATTCTATTGCAGGAAAACCAGGGTTAGCTCCTGGTATGGTTTTAGGTTATATAGCTAATAATCCAATAGGTGAGGCAAAAGTAAAGACAGGGTTCCTAGGTGCAATGCTTTTAGGAGTTTTAGCAGGTTATTTTGTAAAATGGTGTAAAACTTGGAAAGTTAATAATACTATTAGAACTTTAATGCCTATTATCATTATTCCGATTTTATCAGTATTTACGTTAGGGATGTTTTATATTTATGTTATTTCAGTTCCGATTGGTGCTGCAATGAATTGGCTAGTTAATACATTAAGTACAATGCAAGGTGGTTCAACAATTCTTTTAGGGTTAATTATTGGGGCTATGACTGCAATTGATATGGGTGGTCCTATTAATAAGACTGCAACAGCTTTTACTTTAGCCTTAATGGCTGAAGGAATTTATTCACCAAATGGAGCTCATCGTATTGCAGTTGCTATTCCACCGCTTGCTATGGCAATTTCAACTATTATCGATAGAAAGAAATATACTAAGGAAGATAAAGATTTAGGGATGTCAGCTTTGTTTATGGGTTTAATAGGAATTACTGAAGGAGCAATTCCGTTTGCCGTTAAAGATATGAAGCGTGTATTACCGGCAATTATTATTGGTAGCGCTATCGGTGGAGCGCTAGGGATGATAAATAATGTTGAAGCTTTAGTTCCACACGGTGGTTTAATTATTCTTCCGGTAGTAAATGGGAAATTATGGTATGTTGTTGCAATGTTAATTGGTACTTTGGTTTCAGTAGCTATTCTACATTTTACAAAACCAAATTTATCTGAAGAAGAATTAATGAAATAAAAGAGAAGAGGTAATAATTATGAGTAAACTTTCAATTAAAAATGTTGTAAATGGATTGTTAGAGTTACAAAAAACAGGGGAATCAGCAACGTTATTAGGAATTGGACCAATGTCTAAAAATTGTGTTCAAGCAACGCTAGAATTATCTAAAGAAGATGATTATCCAGTAATGTTTATTGCTAGTAGAAATCAGGTAGATTTAGATGAATTAGGCGGAGGATATGTAAATGGTTGGAATCAATTTACTTTTGCTCAAGCTGTGAAAGAAGTAGCGGATGAAATTGGTTATGATAATATGTATTATTTATGTCGAGATCATGGAGGACCTTGGCAAAGAGATAAAGAAAGAAATGACCATTTACCAACGGAAGAAGCCATGAATTTGGGTAAACAATCATATATTGGAGATATTGAAGCAGGTTTTGATTTATTAATGATTGATCCTACGAAAGATCCTTTTGAAATTGGTAAAGTTATTCCTTTAGATACTGTTATAGAAAGAACAGTTGAGTTAATTGAGTTTTGCGAAAAAGAACGTAAGTCTCGTAATCTTCCGGTTATTGGATATGAAGTTGGTACAGAAGAAACTAATGGAGGATTAACTTCAACTGAAACATATGAAACATTTATTAATAGATTAAAAGTGGAATTAGAAGACAAAGGATTACCAATGCCTACTTTTATTGTTGGTCAAACAGGAACATTAACTCGTAAAACAGAACAAGTAGGACATTTTAATTTTAAAAATGCATATGATTTAGCCCAAATGGCTAAAAAATATGGAGTTGGCTTAAAAGAACATAATGGGGATTATTTAGATGATGTAACCTTATTAGAGCATATTCCTTCATCTATTACAGCAACTAATGTTGCACCACAATATGGAACAGAAGAAACTCGTGCGTACTTGAACTTAGCTAAAGTGGAACAAAAACTAGTAGAGTATGGATTAGTAAAGGAACCTTCTAAAATTGCAGAAGTTCTATTAGTCAAAGCAATTGAAAGTGAACGTTGGAGAAAATGGATGGTTGGAGAACAAGTAAATCTTACCGTCCAAGAAATTCTTAATGGAGATAAATCGTTACAACAAGAAATTTTAGATATTGCTGGACATTATACATTTAATGATTCTGAAGTTAAATCGGAAATTGAAAAATTATATTCAAATCTAAATAAGCACAATATTGATGGAAAACGTTATGTGATTGATCATATTAAACGTCCAATTCGTGATTATGCTGAATGTTACAATTTAAAAGGTGTTACAACAAGAATCAAGAATATTATTAAGTAAAAGAATGTCCCTTTAAGGGATATTTTTTTACAAAGAAAATGACGACATATTTTATTGTTTGAAGAATAGTTAAATTTAATGCAAAGAAGGTATATTAAATGGGGTTTGATTTAAAAGATAGTTTAGCAGTTAATACACTCAGAGTTCTTTCAGCAGAATCAATAGAAAAAGCTAATTCAGGACATCCTGGGCTTCCACTTGGTGCAGCACCTATGGCATATGTGCTATGGAATAAAATACTAAACGTAAATCCTAAGACAAGTCGTAATTGGACTAATAGAGATAGATTTATTCTATCAGCAGGGCATGGTTCTGCACTTCTTTATAGTCTGTTACATTTATCAGGATATGATGTTAGTATAGATGATTTAAAAAATTTTCGTAAATTAGGTTCAAAAACTCCTGGGCACCCAGAGGTCAATCATACAGATGGTGTTGAAGCAACAACAGGACCTTTAGGTCAAGGGATTGCAAATGCAGTTGGAATGGCTATGGCAGAAAAACATCTAGCGGCTAAATATAATAAAGATAATTTTGAAATTGTAAATCATTATACATTTGCGCTTCATGGAGATGGATGTTTAATGGAAGGTGTAGCTCAAGAGGCTATTAGTTTAGCTGGACATCTTAAATTAGGGAAACTGATTCTTCTATACGATTCGAATAATATATCTTTAGATGGTCCTACTTCAAAAACTTTTACAGATGATATCAAATCAAAATTTGAAGCGAGTGGTTGGCAATACATTTTAGTAGAAGATGGAAATGATTTGCAAGAAATAGATAAAGCTATCAACCTTGCTAAAAAAGAAGATAATAAGCCTTCGCTTATTGAAGTGAAAACGATTATAGGTTATGGCGCAGTTAAAGAGGGGACTTCTGCAGTGCATGGTGCTCCTTTAGGGAAAGAAGGGGTTGAACATATAAAGAAAGTATATGACTATAATTTTTCTGAATTTGAGGTACCTGATGAAGTGTTAGAATGTTTTGAGTTAGGTATAAAAAAACGTGGAGAAAAAGCAGAATTATTATGGAATAAAATGTTTGAAGAATATCAGGAAAAATATCCAGAATTAGCAAAAGAATATATACTTTCTTTTGAAAATAGAGAAATTAAAATTGAATTGGAACCTCATAAATTAGGTACATCAATGGCTAGTAGAGTTTCTAGTCAAAAAGCTATCCAACAAATTTCTAATCAAGTTTCTGAATTTTGGGGAGGATCTGCTGATTTATCATCATCAAATAAAACAATGATAGATACTGAATCAGACTTTGAATTTAATAACTATATTGGAAGGAATATCTGGTTTGGTGTACGAGAGTTTGCAATGGGAGCAATTATGAATGGAATTGCACTCCATGGAGGAACTCGAATTTATGGTGGAACATTCTTTGTATTTTCAAATTACTTACTTCCTGCAATAAGAATGGCAGCAATGCAGGGATTACCAGTAGTGTATGTTATGACACATGATTCTATTGCGGTGGGAGAAGATGGACCAACTCATGAACCGATTGAGCAATTAGCTTCTGTTCGTTCTATGCCGAATATAAATGTGATACGACCTGCAGATGGTAACGAAACAAATGCGGCATGGAAAAGAGCTTTATATGAAACAAAGCGTCCCACAATGTTAGTATTGACGAGACAAAATTTACCTGTATTATTTGGGACAAATGAGTTTGCAGAAGATGGAATAAATAAAGGAGCATATATAATTTCAGAAGCTAAAGGAGAAATTGATGGTATTATGATCGCTACAGGTTCAGAAGTGGCATTAGCTCTGGAAGCACAAAAAGAACTTGAAAAAGAAGAAATATATGTACGAGTAGTTTCTATGCCATCTCAAAACATTTTTGATGAACAATCATTAGATTATAAAGAAAAAATACTTCCTACTGCTATAAAAAAGAGAATGGTAATTGAGGCAGCTTCAAGTTTTGGTTGGGGAAAATATATTGGGATGAATGGTAAAACATTGACAATTGATACTTGGGGATTATCAGGACCTGGAGAGTTGCTGTTTGAAAAATATGGTTTTTCGGTAGATAATGCTATTAAAATTTATAAATCAATTCATATGTAGTAATTATGAATAGAAGTGGAATTTAAAGTGTAATATTCAAAAAATAATAGGAGAGTGTTACTCTCTTATTATTTTTTTGCTCTTTTATTTACCATCTATACTTTGATATTCCTCTTGTAAATATGATACAATGACCCAGAGAAATTTGAAGGAGAAAATCAATGAGTATTTTAAATGTAGAAAAATTAACCCATGGATTTGGGGAACGTGCAATTTTTAATGATGTCAGTTTCCGTTTATTAAAAGGGGAACATATTGGATTAGTCGGAGCGAATGGTGAAGGTAAGTCCACTTTTATGAATATTGTAACGGGGAAACTTCAACCAGATGAAGGAAAAATCGAATGGTCTAAAAATGTGAAAGTTGGTTATTTAGATCAACATACGGTTTTAGAAAAAGGAATGACCGTTCGAGAAGTATTACGTAAAGCATTTGATGATTTATTTGTTGCAGAAGCTCGTATGAATGAATTATATATGGCAATGGGCGATGCAGATGAAACTTCTATGAATGCGATGTTAGAAGAAGTTGGGGAAATTCAAGAGCGTTTAGATAGTCATGATTTTTATATTTTAGATGCAAAAATCGATGAAGTGGCTCGTGCGTTGGGTGTTGTAGCATTTGGTATGGATAGTGATGTGAGTGAATTAAGTGGTGGACAACGTACGAAAATTTTACTTGCAAAATTATTATTAGAAAAACCAGATATTTTATTATTAGACGAACCAACGAACTACTTGGATGTGGAACATATTGAATGGTTAAAACGTTATTTACAAGAGTACGAAAATGCGTTTATTTTAATTTCGCATGATATTCCATTTTTAAATAGTGTAGTCAACTTAATTTACCATATGGATAATCAAGAATTAAGTCGTTATGTGGGAGATTATGATCAATTCCAAGAAGTGTATGCGATGAAGAAATCTCAATTAGAAGCGGCTTATAATCGTCAACAAAAAGAGATTGCAGATTTGAAAGACTTTGTAAATCGAAATAAAGCTCGTGTAGCTACTCGTAATATGGCAATGTCACGTCAGAAGAAATTAGATAAAATGGAAGTGATTGAGCTAGCGGGTGAAAAACCAAAACCTAAATTTGAGTTCAAAACTTCTCGTGCACCAGGTCGTTATATTTTCCAAACAGAAGGATTAGTCATTGGATATGACCGTGCTTTAACGGGTTCGTTGAATTTAGAAATGGAACGTGGACAAAAGATTGCGATTGTCGGAGCAAATGGTATCGGGAAAACGACTTTATTAAAGAGCTTATTAGGAATTATTAAGCCATTAGAAGGAAAAGTTGTTCGTGGAGACTATATTGATTTAGGATATTTTGAACAAGAAACTCCTCAAGGAAATCGTAAAACAGCCTTGGAAGAAATTTGGGATACATTCCCATCGATGACTCAACCAGAAGTTCGTGCGGCATTAGCTCGTTGTGGATTAACAAGTAAGCATATTGAAAGTCAAATTCAAGTACTAAGCGGGGGAGAACAAGCAAAAGTTCGTTTCTGTAAATTAATGAATGATGAATCAAATGTATTAGTGTTAGACGAACCAACGAACCACTTAGATGTGGATGCTAAGGATGAATTAAAGCGTGCCTTAAAAGAATATAAGGGTAGTATTTTAATGGTTTGCCACGAACCGGAATTTTATGAAGGTCTAGCAACAGATATTTGGGATTTTTCAAAACTTTCATCCTAAATATATGATTTTTTGAGAAAAATTGAGTACAATGGTAGTAGCAAATGATTTGAGGAGGAAACATCATGGCAGATAAAGGCGTTACATTATATTTCATGAGACATGGCGAGACAGTTTTTAATCGATACAATAAAATTCAAGGTTGGGCAGATACACCATTAACAAAAGAAGGTAGATTAGATGCCATCCGTTCAGGATTAGGAATGAAAGATATTCCATTTCATGCAGTTTATACAAGTGATTTAAGAAGAACGATTGAAACAGCTCAATTAGTATTAAGAGATCATCCTTTAAGAGATCAATTAAGCTTACAAATGATGCCAGAATTCCGTGAAGTTTGTTTTGGAAGTTTAGAAGGACAAAATGCAACAGAAGTGTGGACGAATTTGTATAAAACATTACAACGTACCTTTGATCAAAATGATGGTAGAAATGTCATAGAAGAGATGAATCAAATTAAAGCAATGGATCCAGATCATATTGGAGAAAACTTTATGGAATTTTGGACTCGTGTAGAACAAGGGTTGATTAAAGTAATCGATAAACATCGTGATACGAATCAACATATTCTAATTGTTAGTCATGGAATGACGATTCGTAATATTTTACATGAATTAATTCCTGATTTTAAATTATCAGATATGATTGACAATTCTTCTTTAAATATTGTGGAATATTCAAATGGACAATATCATTTGAAAGCATTAAATCAAACAAGTCATTTTGCATTGAGAAAAGAAGCGGTAGAGCGTGAATTCTCATTATTACCAATGACATTATTTGAAAAATAAATACAGATAGATTTATAAAATTGAAGTGACCCCAAAAAGTTCGATTTTTTGGGGTTACTTCATAATCTTTAGCATATATAGATAATAGCAGTTATCATTTGCGTGAAGGTTAAATTTTTGTTAGTATAAAAGAATATACGGGGTCGTTACGGATTCGACAGGTATAGGTTGAGCTTTCAATGCATTTCGTAGGTTACGGCTACGTAAAAACGTTACAGTTAAATATAACTGACAAACAACAAACAAACACTTTAGCTTTCGCAGCTTAATACCTGCAAGCTAAGATCTGTCCGGCATCGCCCATGTGCTCGGGTCCAGGTCTCATTATTAGTGGGATACGGTTCACTTTTCCGTCTGTCTAAGTGAAACAGAGATGATCAGGCTAGCTTAAGATGATGCTTGTTTATCAGCTAATCAGTAGCGAAACTTTAAATCGATAAACTATGAATGTAGATTTGATTGTGTCGATATATTTGGACAGGGGTTCGACTCCCCTCGGCTCCATTTTTTATGATGAATAAGGCTTAGAGATGTTGATATTTCAATATTTCTAAGCCTTTGTTGTTTAATGTTTTTAGAAAATTCTTATAAAGGTAAATTGTATATGTGTTTACTTCTTGCGATCCTTTTTAAAGTACATTAAGTAAGTGTAGATGATATTTAAAAAAAGAGCAATCTCCGTATAATGTCCATCAAATAGAAAAGTGCAGATTAGTAAACAGAATAGTAATGCAGGTATCACGATATCTCTAAATCTATTTTTCGGTTTCATTTTCTCTACTCCAATTCTTAATATTATTATAGTTATTATATCACAACAAAAAGAAGCATAGAAATGTATCTCGAACATTTCTATGCTTTTAAACTTATTGTTGTTTACTTAATTGTCGTTGTGCGGCTAATTCAATCATACGATCAGCGAGATGTTGATTTCGAACGAGCAGTGGTCCATGGAAGTAAGAGCAGAAGACATTTCTGTAATGGACACCTTCTGTTTTGTCCTCATCATTATTTCCATTTCCACTAGTGACAGTACCTAATGGTTTAAGACCTTTGCAGAGATAAGTTCTTCCGATGTGGTTTTCATAACCAACATATGTTTCTCCTGTTTCTTCATCGTAAATTGTAATATCTCCGATAAATCGGTGGTCAAATTGTCCATTTGTATAGCAGTCAATTGCGCCGATTCCATCTAATTTTTCACCAGCTGCATTGATGTAGTAACGTCCTAATAATTGGAAGCCACCGCAAATCCCTAATACAACTCCATCGTCTTCGATGAAGTGGATTAAGGCGTCTTTTTTAGATTGCAAGTCTTTAGCCACGATCGTTTGTTCATAGTCTTGACCACCACCGAACATGACGATGTCAAAGTCTTCAGGGTTAAATCGATCACCTAAACTAATCAATGTAGTTTCAACTTCATAGCCTAATTTTTTTGCTCGGTGTTGGAGCATCAGTAGATTCCCATTATCTCCATAAGTATTCATTAAATTTCCGTATAAATGACAAATTCTGATTTTCATGAAGTCATTCCCTCTTTCAAGTAACCATGTTTAGCTAAGTCTTTACGGAGTTGTAATAATGCCGTATACGTTGCTAAAATATTAATTTTTTTCGTTGGTACTGATTTTAATTTTTCAATTAAATCATCATTATTTTCTGTTTTTGTAAGAGTCGTAAATCCTGCAACTTCCATACGAGTTTCTAAGTCATCTACTCGAATACCTCCAATATAGGTTTGTTTTGGAGTAAGTTTTGCAAGTTCTTCAAACTCACCATCCCAAATCCAACTAATATCTTGTCCATCTGCATAATTATCATTTAATAAGACAGCAAGTGAAAATTCTTCTTTTTCATAGCCAAGTAGTTGGACGATTTGGTTAAATCCTACTGGATTTTTAATTAAGTTAATCATGACTTCTTTGTCTTCCAATGTAAAGGTTTCTTGACGTCCAAAGACTCTTTGTGCTTGTCCAAATCCTGCTTGAATTTCTTCAGGAGTTAAGCCGAAAAATCTAGCAGTAGCGTAGGCGCTTAGTGCATTGTATATATTATAAAGTCCTCCAATTGGAAGTGAAAAATCAAATCCATCAATTTTGAAAGAAGATTTTGTTAGAGATAATTCTGTTAGTTCTGTGACAGCATAGTCTAAATCAGGACGTTTGAAATCTCCGTTCGGACAGTAGTATTTCCCTAAATTACTATACGTAATAAAATTATATTGTAAAATGGAATGGCAATGTGGACATAAAATACCATCTGTATTGTAATGTGCTTGATAGTGACCATCTTCTGCATGATTGAATCCAAAATAAAGTCTTGGATTTGGAAGAGTATCGCTATTAAAAATTGGTGCGTCTCCATTTGATAAAATTGTTGCTTCAGGAGCGAAACTGGCACCATCTAACATAAATTGATAAGTTGTATAAATTTCACCGAAACGATCCATTTGGTCTCTAAAAATATTTGTAAATACGAATAATTTTGGTTGAATAAATGGTGTAATATGTTTAATCGTTGCTTCGTCTACTTCTAATACAGCAATATTTTTTTCACCTTTAACAGGAGTATGATTTAAGAAAGTAGAAACAATCCCTTGTGTTAAATTGGCTCCAGTTGGATTCGTTAAAATATTGGGGTATTTTTGTTTTAATAATTGAACGATTAAAGAAGTCGTTAAAGTCTTTCCATTTGTTCCACTAACAATAATAACTTCATAATGGTCTGATAAATGTTTTAAAATATGTGGATCAATAGCGTGAGCTACTTTTCCTGGGAAGCTACTTCCACCTTTAGTAAAAGTTTGAAGTGCCCAGCGAGTGAATTTTCCCGCTTCAATGGCAAATTTGGTACGTATATTCACGAAATGTGCATCCTTTCAAAAAATATTCTTTTTTATTGTAGCATAAATTCACTGAAAAGGAATACAAATCGCTTGTTTTCTTATTAAGAAATGAATAAGAATTTGTTTGGAATAATATGAAAAAGTTCATAATGATTTTTTATAGTTTTTCGTTGCACAACTTTCGATATTATCGTAAGATGTTAAGGGTATATGAAAAGTGTCAGGAGGTTAAAATTGTGGCACAATTATTTTTTAAATATGGTGCAATGAATAGTGGAAAGTCGATTGAAATTTTAAAAGTTGCTCATAATTATGAAGAACAAAATAAATCTGTATTATTATTTACAAGTGCAATCGATGATCGGGATGCAGTAGGATATGTTTCTAGTCGTATTGGGATTCGAAGACAAGCAATTCCGATTTATGATGAAACAGATATTATTGCCATTGTAAAAGAACAAGAGGTAAAACCTGCTTGTATTTTAATTGATGAATCTCAATTTTTAAGTAGAGAACATATTTTAGATTTAGCGCATATTGTAGATATTTTGGATATTCCAGTAATGGCTTTTGGATTGAAAAATGATTTCCAAAATGAATTGTTTACAGGTTCTAAGTATTTATTACTATATGCTGATAAAATTGAGGAAATTAAAACGATTTGCTGGTACTGTCATAAAAAGGCAAGTATGAATATGCGTGTCGTAGATGGAAAACCTGTTTATACGGGCGAACAAATTCAAATCGGCGGGAATGAATCGTATTATCCTGTTTGTCGTTATCACTATTCACACCCAGGTGAACAAAGAGCTTAAGGAGGAAATTATGTTTGATCAATTAGATAGTTTTATTATTCGATATGATGAATTATCTGAGTTATTAAGTGACCCAGATGTCATTAGCGATACAAAACGTTTCATGGAATTAACAAAAGAAGAGTCTAATTTGCGTCCGAAAGTTGAAACTTTTAAACGTTATCAACAAGTAGTGGAAGAAATTGGCGATACAGAAGAAATGTTAGGAGAAGGCTTAGATAGCGAAATGGCTGAAATGGCTAAGGAAGAATTAGCTTCTCTTAAAAAAGAAAAAGTAGAATTAGAAGAAAAAATTAAATTCTTATTATTACCAGAAGATCCAAATGATGGTAAAAACATTATTATGGAAATTCGTGGTGCTGCTGGTGGAGATGAAGCAGCATTATTTGCGGGAGATTTATTATCTATGTACCAAAAATATGCTGAATCACAAGGTTGGCGTGTAGAAGTAATGGACGCTAACGTTACAGGTATTGGTGGCTATAAAGAAGTTATTTTAATGATTACAGGGGATAATGTATTCTCAAAATTAAAATATGAATCAGGAGCTCACCGTGTACAACGTGTTCCTTCAACTGAATCACAAGGTCGTGTTCATACATCGACTGCAACTGTTGTAGTCATGCCTGAAGCAGAAGAAGTAGAGATTGAATTAGAAGATAAAGATATCCGTGTAGATATTTATCATGCTTCTGGTGCGGGTGGACAACACGTTAATAAAACAGCTTCTGCCGTTCGTTTAACTCACTTACCAACAGGTATTGTCGTAGCCATGCAAGATGAACGTTCTCAATTAAAAAACAGAGAGAAAGCAATGAAAGTATTACGTGCTCGTGTATACGATAAAATCTCTCAAGAAGCTCAATCAGAATATGATGCAAATAGAAAATCTGCCGTTGGTACAGGGGATCGTTCAGAACGTATTCGTACATACAATTTCCCTCAAAACCGTGTGACAGATCATCGTATTGGATTAACGTTACAAAAATTAGACCAAGTTCTTGCAGGAAAAATTGATGAAATTGTCGATGCATTAATTTTATACGATCACACTGAAAAATTGGAGCAATTAAATAATGGAAATAACTAATCCAACGAATCAGGAAGTCCTAGTTAGGGCTTCTTGTTTTTTACAAGAAAGACAACCTTCGTTTTCGAAAGAAGATTGTGACTGGTATGTTCGTCAATTAAGTTTATATTTGAATCAGTGGACGATGACAGATTTACTCATTCATTTGAATCAGCCTTCAAAGATAGGGATATGGGAACAAATAGAACCACTACTAATCCGTTTATCAAATTTTGAACCATTGCAATATATTACAAAGCAAGCAGAATTTTATGGACGTGAATTTATTGTGAGTCCCGATACTTTAATTCCAAGACCTGAAACAGAAGAATTAGTTGAAAAAATCATTGCCTTTTTATCTGAACAGTCGAGTGGAAAAGTATTAGAAATTGGAGTAGGAACAGGTTGTATCATTCATACATTAGCTTTAGAATGTCCGGACTTTTTTTATCAGGGTGTGGATATTTCTGAAGGAGCGCTTGAAGTTGCTAAGAAAAATCAAGAGAAATACGAGTTAGAAAATGTTTCTTTATATTTAAGCGATGTATTTCAAGAAGTTTCGCCTCAAAAATTTGTATGTATGATTAGTAATCCACCTTATATTGATGTTTCAGAAAAAAATGTGATGGATGAATCAGTTTTACGCTTTGAACCAGAAGTAGCTCTTTTTGCAGAAGATAAAGGGTTAGCGATTTATCGTAATATTGCCCAAAATTTAGAAAATTATTTATTAGAAGAAGGGCAAGCCTTTTTTGAAATTGGGTTCCAGCAAGGAAAAGTTGTTCAACAATTATTTGAACAGTGTTGTCCGAATCGAGAAGTGAGTATTCATAAAGATTTATCAGGTAATGACCGAATGATTATTGTAGGAAGGAGGAAGTAATATGAAAACACAAATTTTTCATCAAGAAACATTAGAACAAGCAGCTTCTTTATTGAAAGAAGGAGAAGTTGTCGCTTTCCCAACAGAAACCGTGTATGGATTAGGAGCAATTGCAATGAGTCAAGAAGCTGTCTTAAAAGTGTTTGAAGCAAAGGGAAGACCGAGTGATAATCCATTGATTGTTCATGTTCATTCTGTAGACCAAGTCATCAATACTGTTGAAGAATTTCCAGAAAATGCGAAATTATTAGCAAAACATTTTTGGCCAGGACCATTAACGATGATTTTAAAAGCGAAACCTGGTATTTATGCACCGGCATTATCAGCTGGATTGCCGACTGTATCATTTAGAATGCCAAATCATGATTTGACATTATCATTAATTGAACAAGTTGGAATTCCATTAGTTGGACCAAGTGCAAATCAATCGACAAAACCAAGTCCAACAAGAGTCCAACATGTGGTGGAAGATATGGACGGAAGAATTGCTGGTATTGTGGATGGTGGAGATACAAGTGTCGGTGTTGAATCTACAGTAATTGATTTAACAAATGAAGAGGGTCCCGTTATTTTACGACCAGGAGTGATTACAAAAGAAGAAATAGAACCAATTATTGGACCGTTAGTGGAATATATGAAAACAACAACGGGGGAAAAAGTAACTCCTAAGTCACCGGGGATGAAATATCGTCACTATGCTCCAACTACTCCTGTTGTTGTGGTGGAAGGTTCTGTAGAGTTTTGGCATTCACTCATTGAAGAATATCAAGAACAAGGTGAAAAAGTTGCAGTTATGGCAACAGATAATATTTTAGATGAAGTGAAATCAAATGTGAGCGAGTCTTATTCATTAGGCGAAAAAGATTCTCTTGCTGATATGAATCATCATTTATTTAATGCTTTGCGTTCGTTAGATCATACCGATGTGACTATTATTTTAGCGCAGGCAAGTGTTAAAGAAGGCGCTGGATTGGCGTATATGAATCGCTTAGAAAAAGCATCTAGTTTTACTAAAAAAGAAAGATAGAAGAATGTTCTAGCATAGTGGAACACAAAAGTTACTAATTTTGATGATACTGTTAAACTATGTTAGAATAATTCTATAGAAGAAAAGGAGTGAAGCTAATGACACAGTTTAAAGAAGACACACTTGTGTTTGAAGCGATTGAAAAAGAAGCCCAGCGACAAAAGCAGGGGATTGAATTAATTGCTTCAGAAAACTTCGTTTCACCTGCTGTATTAAGAGCGCAAGGTAGCATTTTAACAAATAAATATGCTGAAGGTTACCCAAATCGCCGTTATTATGGTGGATGTGAATATGTCGATGTAATTGAACAATTAGCAATCAATCGTGTAAAAGAATTATTTGGAGCGGAATATGCCAATGTTCAACCCCATTCTGGTTCTCAAGCGAATATGGCGGCTTATCGAGCGCTTGTTTCAAAAGGAGATAAAATTTTAGGAATGGATTTAAGTCATGGCGGACATTTAACCCATGGAATGGGCGTAAACTTCTCCGGTCAAGATTATGATTTTATTGCGTATGGATTGAATCCAGAAACAGAAATGATTGATTATGATGCTTTAGAAGAAATTGCTAAAAAAGAACGCCCAAAACTAATTGTTGCAGGAGCTTCTGCTTACCCAAGAGAAATTGATTTCAAACGTATTAGTGAAATCGCAAAAAGTATCGATGCTTATTTCATGGTAGATATGGCGCATATTGCAGGTTTAGTTGCAAAAGGAGCACACCAAAATCCAGTACCATATGCAGATGTTGTGACTTCAACAACGCATAAAACATTACGAGGACCAAGAGGTGGCTTAATTTTAGCGAAACAAGAATTTGCGAAAAAAATTAATAGTGCCATTTTCCCAGGTATTCAAGGGGGACCATTAGAACATGCGATTGCAGCTAAAGCAGTTGCGTTCCATGAAGCACTTCAACCAGCGTTTGGAGAGTATATCGAACATGTCGTTGAAAATGCAAAAGCAATGGCAGAAGTCTTTAATGAAAGTGGTATTCGCCCAATTTCTGGTGGAACAGATAATCATTTATTATTATTAGATATTACTTCTACTGGTTTGAATGGAAAAGAAGCTCAAGAATTATTAGATAGTGTAGGGATTACAGTGAATAAAAATGCTATTCCATTCGATCCATTGCCACCAATGAAAACAAGTGGTATTCGTGTAGGGACAGCAGCTATTACTACTCGTGGTTTTGATAAAGAAGCAGCAAAAAAAGTGGCAAAATTAATTGTAGAAACACTAGCTCATTCAACTGATGAAGGGAAATTAGACGAAATTCGTCAATCTGTACAAGAATTGACAAAACAATTTCCATTATATGAATAACACAATGTAATCAGTCACATTAATAATGAAAACACTATTTTCTTAATGAAATTTTAAGGAAAAAACTCTTTTTTTCCTATTTATATACTAGTATTTTGATTGTTTTTTTTGTAGAATAACAAATAGTGAAAATATATTATGGAAGGGGCAAGCAAGATGGGTAATTTTCATGTGTTAGATCATCCGTTAATCCAACATAAATTAACGATGATTCGACAAAAAGATTGTGGAACAAAAGTCTTTCGTGAGGTTGTAAATGAAATTTCAATGTTAATGGCATATGAAGTTTCAAGAGATTTACCATTAGAGGATGTGGAGATTGAAACACCTTTAGTGAAAACAACACTAAAAACTTTAGCTGGGAAAAAAGTTGCCATTATTCCTATTTTACGTGCTGGTTTAGGAATGGTTGACGGAATTTTAGAATTAATTCCAGCTGCCAAAATTGGACATGTCGGAATGTACCGTGATCATGATACATTACAACCTGTTGAGTATTTCGTTAAATTGCCTTCAGATATTTCTGAAAGACAATTATTTGTAGTTGACCCAATGTTAGCTACAGGAGGATCGGCAGTGGCTGCGATTGATGCGTTATTAAAACGTGGAGCGCATCCGCAATCGATTAAGTTTTGTTGTCTTGTAGCAGCGCCAGAAGGAGTAAAAGTTCTTCAAGAAGCGCATCCAGAAATCGATATTTATGCTGCGGCATTAGATGAGCGATTGAACGAAAACGGCTATATCCTTCCGGGATTGGGCGATGCTGGTGATCGCCTATTTGGAACCAAATAAATAAAATCGTAGTCACGCTTTTGCGTCTGACTATTGCCATGAAATCTGACAATAATCACCGTTTAAGCAATGCATGCGATAGGTGGAAATTGTCAGTTTTTTATTTGGAATAAATAAGGGAGTATGAGTTATGGAAGCTTTACCAAAAACGATAGAATTTTTTGGTTTGTCTTTTTCAGTTCCAATCTTACTTTCTTGTCTTGTAACATTATTAGCAGTAACAATTTTTTCAATTGTATCTGCAAGAAATGTTTCTATGAAACCAGGAAAGATGCAAAATGTTTTTGAATCTCTGATGGACTTCACAAAAGGGATTGTAAACAGTGCAGTAGATGAAGAAACGGGCAAGTCATATTACTTATATGTATTTTCACTCTTCTCATTTATTTTAATCGCCAATATAGTCGGTTTAGTGATTTATTTCCATTATGGAGAACATAGTTACTTTGCTTCTCCAACAGCAAGTCCAGTTGTGTGTTTGGCGTTATCATTGATGACGACATTAATTGCACACTATTCTGGAGTTCAAAAAATGGGATTTAAAGGCTATATTAAAAACTCTTATTTGAGTCCGATGTCTTTAATGTTACCGATTAAATTAATTGAAGAGTTTACAAATACAATTACACTTGCATTCCGTCTATACGGAAATATTTATGCAGGTGAAGTGTTGTTAGGATTAATTGTGATGTTCTCATCCAGTTTTGGTATCTTAACCTATATTTTTGCAATTCCATTAGGAATTGTTTGGCAAGGATTTTCCGTAGTTATCGGAGCTATTCAAGCCTATGTATTTTGTACATTAACAATGGTGTACATTGCACACAAAGTAGAACATGAATAATTTTTAGAAATGAGGAATTTACTTATGACAGAATTAGCAGCAGCAATCGCAGTAGCAGGGGCAGCTTTAGCAGCCGCTTTTGGTAACCAAGCAGTTATCGTAAAAACAATTGAATCAATGACACGTCAACCAGAAATGAGCAATGAATTACGTTCAACAATGTTCGTTGGGGTAGCCTTAATCGAAGCGATGCCTATCTTCGCGGTATTAATCGCTTTAATCCTAGTTTTCATCAAATAATCAGTTATTCGATAAATTTGTTGAAAAGGAGGGATGATGGATGTTTCAGTATATGTTAACAGCTAGCACTATTCTGGGAGATACACTTGTTGTCTTAATTTCAATTATTTTGTTACTATTTTTAGTAAAGTATTTCGCTTGGGATAAAATTGAAGCTACATTAGAGGCTCGTCGTGAAAAAATTAGTAAAGATTTAGATGAAGCTGAAAAGAAACGTAAAGCAGCTGAAGAAATTCAAGCAAATGCAAAAGAAATTATTCATAATGCAGAAGTGAAAGGTCAAGATATTTTAAATACGACTAGGGAAGCAGCTTCAAAAATGCAAGATGAAATGATTAAAGAAGGACGAGATGTCGTATCTAGAATGAAATTAGACGGACAACGTGAAGTAGATTCCATGAAACAACGTGCTTTGGCGCAAATGCAAGATCAAATTGTAGATTTATCTGTTCAACTTGCAAGCCAAATTTTAAATAAAGAATTGACTGAGCAGACACATCAAGATGTGATTGAATCTTTTATTGAAGGGTTGGAAAGCTGATGGTGAAATTTCATAAAGAAGTAGTCAAAGCAGCCAGTCATTTTTATGGTCAAGTCAAGTATGACGGGACTTTAAAAACAGTTACAGAAGAATTACAAGAAGTATTAGACGGAATTCAAAATACTGCACGCTTTCGTCAATTAATGCATTTAGAACAAGTATCCGTTGAAGAAAAAATGTCATTATTAAAAGAAGCTGTTTCAAATTTATCTCAAAGTACACAAGATTATTTGAAATCTTATTTACATCCTGATAAATCTGCTTATCTAATTGAAGCAATTGAAGCTTTTCTTGATATTTATTCAGCGAATCGACTTGAAATGATTTCAGCAGTTCCCCTAACAGAAGAACAAATCAATCGTATTGCAGAAGCTTTTCAAAAGAAAACGAGAAAAGAGTATGATTCATTCGTTAATACAGTTGATCCAAGTGTAATAGGTGGAGTGAAATTAAAGACAAAAGAATATTTATTAGATGGAACATTATTATATAAACTTGAACAGTTTAAGAAGAAAATTAGTCAAACAGGATTGAAGGGGTGAGACAATGGATACGGAGTTCGGTAATATCACAGCAGGAATCCGCAACCAAATTAATTCCTTTGAAGCGGAACAACACATTGAAGAAATTGGTGAAGTTTCATTTATTGGGGACGGAATTGCTCGTGTCATCGGTCTTACCAATGTCATGGCTGGTGAATTAGTAGAATTTGCAAATGGTACTTATGGTATGGCACAAAATCTAGAGAAAAATGATGTTGGTGTTATTATCTTTGGTACTTATGAAAATATCCATGAAGGAGAATCAGTGCGTCGTACAGGTCGTATTTTAGACGTTCCTGTAGGAGATGCTTTGATTGGTCGTGTTGTGGATGCTTTAGGTCGTCCAATTGATGGCTTAGGAGCTCTTGAAACAACAAAACGTCGTCCAGTAGAAAATGAAGCACCTGGTGTAATGCAACGTAAAAGTGTGCACCAATCATTAGCAACTGGATTAAAAGTAATCGATGCATTAGTTCCGATTGGTAAAGGTCAACGGGAATTAATTATCGGAGACAGAAAAACAGGTAAAACAAGTATTGCTATTGATGCAATTTTAAACCAAAAAGGTAAAGATACTTTATGTATTTATGTCGCAATTGGACAAAAAGAATCTACTGTAAAAGCTTTAGTAGAAACGTTAAAACGTTATGGAGCAATGGATTATACAACAGTTGTATCTGCTAGTGCTTCACAACCAGCTCCAATGCTATATATTGCTCCTTATGCAGGAACTGCAATGGGAGAAGAATTTATGTATAACGGAAAAGATGTATTAATTGTTTATGATGATTTATCAAAACAAGCAGCAGCTTACCGTGAAATTTCATTATTACTTCGTCGTCCTCCAGGTCGTGAAGCGTATCCAGGGGATGTATTCTATTTACACTCTCGTTTATTAGAACGCTCAGCGAAGTTAAATGATGAATTAGGTGGAGGTTCTTTAACAGCCTTACCAATTATTGAAACTCAAGCGGGAGATATTTCTGCTTATATTCCTACTAACGTAATTTCTATTACAGATGGTCAAATCTTCTTAGAAAGTGATTTATTCTATTCAGGTGTTCGTCCAGGTCTATCTGCCGGATTATCTGTATCACGTGTAGGGGGATCTGCACAAATTAAAGCGATGAAAAAAGTTTCAGGTACATTACGTATCGACTTAGCAAGTTACCGTGAATTAGAAGCCTTCACACAATTTGGTTCTGATTTAGATGCGGCAACTCAACAAAAATTAAATCGTGGTAAGAGAACCGTTGAAGTTTTAAAACAAGATGTTCATAGACCATTACCAATTGAACATCAAGTATCGATTTTATTTGCATTAACACATGGAATCTTAGATTCTATTCCAATTGAAAGATTGAAAGATTTCGAAAAAGCATTGTATCATCATTTAGAAAATGAACATGCTGATATTTTAGCAAGTATTCGTGATGAAGAAAAAATTCCAGATGAAGAAGCTTTCTACCAAGTGATTGACAAGTTTAAACAAATTCATCTATACGAAGGTTAAAAGTAATGCGAACTAGAAAGAAGAGGTGAATTGTATGGCGTCTTCATTAAACGACTTGAAGAAGCGAATTATTTCAACGAAAAAAACAAGTCAAATTACAAGTGCTATGCAAATGGTTTCTGCTTCAAAACTAGCTAAGTCTGAACAAGCCGTTCGTCGTTATCAGGATTATGCCGAAAAAATTCGTGAAGTTGTAACGCATTTATTATATGCTGAACAAAAACAGGATATTGAAGAAAATGATGAAGAAATTGATTCAAATGAAGAAGAATCATTTATTGATTATCATGATTTATTAATTGAAAGACCTGTGAAAAAAACAGGTTATCTAGTCATTTCATCAGACCAAGGTTTAGCCGGAAGTTATAATTCTTCGATTTTCCAAGCAACACGCGAAATGTTACAAACGGATCATGATTCAAAAGATGAGTATGTGATTTTAACAATTGGTGGAGCTGCAAGTCGCTTCTTTAAAAAGATGGGAATTGATGTTCGCTTAGAAATCAATGATGTCAGTGATATTCCATCATTTGAAGAAGTACGTAAAATTGTAAGTAGCGCAGTACAAATGTTTAGACAAGGTGAGTTTGATGAATTTTATGTTTGTTATAATCACCATGTGAATGCATTATTATCCAATTATCGTGTTGAAAAAATGTTACCGATTATTGACTTAGATGAAGATGAAGCGAAAGAATATGAGTTAGATTATATTTTTGAGCCAAATAAAGAAATTATTATGGAAACATTATTGCCTCAATATGCAGAATCTCTTATTTATGGGGCAATTATCGATGCAAAAGCAGCTGAACATGCTTCACGTATGACAGCTATGAGAAGTGCAACGGATAATGCAAGAGATTTAATTAGTGATTTGACACAAGATTTAAACCAACGTCGTCAAGCACAAATTACACAAGAAATAACTGAAATCGTTGGCGGAGCAGCAGCTCTAGAAGAACAGTAAGAGTGAAAGGAGGAAATTTTTTGAGAACTGGAGAAATTTTACAAGTTGTTGGACCAGTTGTGGACGTTGTATTTCCTTTAGAAGAAGGCGTGCCTGATATTCACAATGCCCTACATGTTATCAAAGAAGATGGTGAAGGGCATAAAAAAACAATTACGCTTGAAACAGCTGTTGAATTAGGGGATGGTGCTGTACGTACAATTGCCATGGAATCAACTGATGGTCTTCAACGAGGTATGAAAGTTATTGATTTAGGACGTACGATTAGTGTTCCAGTTGGAACAGAAACTTTAGGACGTGTATTTAATGTATTAGGGGATACAATTGATTTAGGGGAGAAATTTCCTGAAGATTTTAGACGTGATGAAATTCATAAACCAGCCCCTAAATTTGAACAATTAAGTAGCCAATACGAAATTCTACAAACAGGTATTAAAGTTATTGACTTATTAGCACCTTACTTAAAAGGTGGTAAAATTGGATTATTCGGAGGTGCCGGAGTAGGTAAGACAGTATTAATCCAAGAATTAATTCATAATATCGCTGAAGAATTAGGTGGTATTTCTGTATTTACGGGTGTTGGAGAACGTACTCGTGAAGGGAATGACCTTTACCATGAAATGCAAGAGTCAGGTGTATCTGCTAAAACTGCCATGGTATTTGGACAAATGAATGAACCACCAGGAGCTCGTATGCGTGTTGCTTTAACAGGTTTAACGATTGCTGAACATTTCCGTGATGAGCAAAAACAAGATGTATTATTATTCATTGATAATATTTACCGTTTTACTCAAGCAGGTTCAGAAGTATCTGCCCTTTTAGGTCGTATGCCTTCAGCTGTAGGGTATCAACCAACATTAGCAACTGAAATGGGACAATTACAAGAACGTATTAGTTCAACAAAAGATGGATCTATTACATCCATTCAAGCGATTTACGTTCCTGCCGATGACTACACTGACCCAGCGCCAGCTACAACATTTGCCCATTTAGATGCTACAACGAACTTAGAGCGTCGTTTAACGGAGCAAGGGATTTACCCAGCGGTGGATCCATTAGCTTCAACTTCAAGTGCTTTAACTCCTGACATTGTAGGAGAAGAACACTATGAAGTAGCAATGAAAGTTCAACAAATGTTACAACGTTATCGTGAATTACAAGATATTATCGCTATTTTAGGGATTGATGAATTATCTGATAGTGAAAAAATTATTGTAAACCGTGCAAGAAGAATTCAATTCTTCTTATCTCAAAACTTCCACGTTGCAGAAGCATTTACAGGTCAACCAGGTTCATATGTTCCTATTAAAGATACAGTACGTGGCTTTAAAGGAATTATTGATGGAGAATATGATGATATTCCTGAAGACTTATTCCGTAATGTTGGACCGATTGAAGATGTTCTTAAAAAAGCACAAGCGGCAGGTTACCGAGGAGGTAATTAATCATGCTTGAAAATCGAGAACTTTTAGTCGTCGTAACGACTCCAGAAGGAAAAGTTTATAATCACCGTTCTTATTCGGTTAGTGCAGAAGCCATTGATGGAGGAATTACGATTCTTCCAAATCATGCGCCAATTATGTTGCCGTTAAAAATTGGTGAATTACGAGTAAAACGTTTCTTAGAAGATTCTCCTACTGATTATATTGCGATTGGTGGCGGAATTATGGAAGTACGTGATAATGTCGTAACGGTTATTGCGAACGTTGCCGAACGTGCACGTGATATTGACGTGGGTCGTGCAGAACAAGCACGTGATAAAGCAGAAGCGATTATCCAAGATAAAAATTGTTCTAAGAGTGAAGTAGAACGTGCGAAAATTGCATTGAACAAAGCAATTAACCGTATTGGTGTTTCGAAACATCGTCGATTAAAACAATAATGAAAATGAAAACTGTTGGTACGCCAACAGTTTTTTTCATTTTCTTTGAAAAAAACAGAAAATACCTATTGCAAAACAAAAAAAGAACTGCTATAATCATAAAACGTAAATGTTACGATTTAAGTAAAGTTTAAAACGAAAAGAGGAGAACAAATGGCTAAAAAGTCAAAAATTGCTAAACATCAAAAACAATTAGCATTAGTAGAAAAATATGCACAACTTAGATATGAATTAAAACAAGCGGGAGATTATGAAGCACTTCGTAAATTACCGATTAATTCAAATCCAAATCGTGTGAAAAATAGAGATATGGTTGATGGTCGACCAAGAGCTTATATGAGAAAATTTGGAATCTCAAGAATTAAATTCCGTGATTTAGCTCATAAAGGCTTAATCCCAGGTGTTGTAAAAGCAAGCTGGTAATTCAAAATCAGTAATGGAGGAAAAGAAATGAAACAAGATTTAGCAACAGCATATAGACAAATGAAAAGTCCAAATATTAAAACTCGTAAACGTGCGTTAAAATTAATTCATGAAGCGAAACGTGGAAAGAAAAAATAAGAGGAGTAAGGTCATGAAAGTAAGTAAAAAAATTGTAGCAGTTTTAGGAGCGGCATTTTTATTAGGAGCTTGTTCTCAACCAACTACTTCTACAAAACCTCAAAAAGAATCTAAATTAAATATTATGACAACATTTTTCCCAATGTATGATTTTACTAGAAATATCGTTGGAGAAGAAGGGAATGTTACATTATTAATAAGTGCCGGAACTGAACCTCATGAATATGATCCAACGGCGAAAGATATTGCAAAAATCTCTCAATCAGATGCTTTAGTTTATGATAATGAAAATATGGAAACTTGGGTTCCAACTGTGATGAAAAGTTTAACAGATTCTAAAGTAAAAGAGATTAAAGCAACAAAAGATATGGAGTTATTGCCAATTGAAGATGATGATGAACACGAAGGTGAAGAACATCATGACGAACATGAACATGAGTTTGATCCACATGTATGGTTATCTCCTAAAAAAGCAAAATTATTAGTTGAAAAAATTACAGCTCAATTAAGCGAAGCATTTCCTGAAAAAGCATCTGCATTTAAAACAAATGCACAAGCATATTTAGAAAAATTAACAGAATTAGATAAAGAATATTCATCAGCTTTAAAAGATGCGAAACAAAAGAATTTTGTGACACAACATACAGCGTTTAGATATTTAGCAACAGATTATGGTTTGAATCAAGTTGGAATTGCAGGAATTTCTCCAGAAGCAGAACCTTCACCAGCTCGTTTAGCTGAATTAACGAAGTATATTAAAGAAAATGAAATTCGTTATATTTATTTTGAAGAAAATGCATCAGAAAAAATTGCGAAGACTCTAGCAACAGAAACGGGAGTAGTGTTAGAGGTGTTAAATCCATTAGAATCTTTAACAAAAGAAGAAATGGATAAGGGTGATAATTATATTTCAGTCATGAAAGAAAATCTTCAGGCTTTATTGAAAACAACGACCGTAGCAGGTAAAGAAATTAAGCCAGAGCATTAAAATTATCTAAGTTAAAATGAAGAAATTCATAGGGAGTATGATTATAGTAAGATTCTTCATTAGTGTAGAGAGTTTAAGATTAAACTTCTATAGAGACGAGAGTTTCTATAGAAGTTTTTTTATAGAAATAAATACTATATATAGTTTTATTTTTTGTTGAAAAACACAATATATAGGTGTATGATAATAGAGATGATAAAAATGTAAAGGAGGAGTGAGAGTTGAGTGTAGTGCTTGTAAAGAAAAGAGATGAAAGAGTAGAGACGTTCCATCGTCAAAAAATCTTTCATGGAATAGAAAAAGCAGAGAAAAGTATATATGGTGGACTTTCAAGCAATCGTAAAGAAATATTAGATGAAGTTACGAAAAAAATTTTATTAGAAATTGAAAGTTTAGCGATACAAATCATTAAAACAGAAGAAATAGAAGCTATTGTTTTGAATTGTTTGAAACAAGAAGGAGAAACGGTATTAGCGAATCAATTTCTGGCCACTCGAATTGAATGGGATAAAAAACGAGAGAAAGAAATGGATGTTACCCAAAGGTTAACGAAATTAAGTCAAAGAGATGCGAGTATTATTCATGAAAATGCAAATAAAGATAGTGAAGTCTTTAATACGCAAAGAGATTTGATGGCAGGAACAGTAGGGAAAGCTTTTGGATTAAAAATGCTTCCACCTCATGTTGCCAATGCTCATTTAAAAGGCGATATTCATTATCATGACTTAGATTATCATCCTTATTTACCAATGACGAATTGTAGTTTAATTGATTTTAAGGAAATGTTTGAACATGGCTTTAAAATTGGAAATGCAGATGTCGAAAGTCCTAAATCAATACAAACGGCTACTGCTCAAATGGCGCAAATTATTGCGAATGTCGCTTCAAGCCAATATGGAGGATGTTCTGCTAATCGTATTGATGAAGTTTTGGCTCCCTATGCAAAGTTGAATTATGAAAAACATTTACAAGATGCTAAAAAATGGGTGGATGGAGAGAAAAAACAAGAAGCGTATGCATTAGAAAAAACGAAAAAAGATATTTATGATGCCATGCAATCGTTAGAGTATGAAATTAATACGCTCTATACTTCTCAAGGTCAAACTCCATTTACAACATTAGGGTTTGGATTAGGAATGTCATTATTTGAACGAGAAATTCAAAAAGCGATTTTAAAAGTTAGAATCAAAGGAATTGGGAAAGAACAAAGAACGGCTATTTTCCCTAAATTAATTTTTACGTTAAAACGTGGTGTGAATTTAGAAAATATGGATCCGAATTATGATATCAAAACATTAGCCTTAGAATGTTCAACTAAAAGAATGTATCCAGATATTTTAAATTATGAACAAATTGTTAGAATTACGGGTAGCTTTAAAGTGCCGATGGGTTGCCGTTCATTTTTACAAGGTTGGAAAAATGAAAAAGGCGAAGATGTTTCGGATGGAAGAATGAATTTAGGAGTTGTAACATTAAACATTCCTAGAATTGCGTTAGAATCAGATGGCGATAAAGAGCAATTTTGGAGTATTTTAGAAGAAAAATTACAAATTTGTAAAGATGCATTAGTGTATCGGGTAGAACGCTGTAAAGAGGCAAAATCAGCGAATGCGCCTATTTTATATCGCTATGGTTCGTTTGGAAAACGATTGATGAATGATGAAGCGGTAGATGAAGTATTTAAACATCGTCGTGCAACAGTATCTCTTGGATATATTGGCTTATATGAAACGGCTACTGTCTTTTTTGGGAATTGTTGGGAAACAAATCCAGAAGCGAAAGAATTTACCTTAAATATTTTGAAACGATTGAGCGAAAAAACAAAGGAATGGTCGGAAGAATATGACTATCATTTTAGTGTTTATGCAACTCCAAGTGAAAGTTTAACGGATCGTTTTTGTAGATTAGATCAAGAAAAATTTGGGGATGTAGCCGATATTACAGATAAAGAATATTATACGAATAGTTTCCACTATGATGTGAGAAAATCACCAACTCCATTTGAAAAAATTGAGTTTGAAAAAGATTATCCTGATTATTCTTCAGGAGGATTTATTCATTATTGCGAATATCCTGTTATGAAACAAAATCCTAAAGGGCTTGAAGCAGTTTGGGATTATGCCTATGAAAGAGTGGGTTATCTTGGAACGAATACACCGATTGATCGTTGTTATGAATGTGGCTATGAAGGGGAGTTTGAACCAACTGCCAAAGGATTTGAATGTCCAGTATGTAAAAATAGAAATCCAAAAACTTGTGATGTCGTTAAACGAACTTGCGGTTATTTAGGAAATCCTCAAGCTCGTCCAATGGTTCACGGAAGACACCAAGAAATTAAATCACGCGTTAAACATCTCTCTAATGAACGAAATCTAAGAAATTAGGAGGATTGGGTATGAAGTTTCCAAAACCGGGGGAATGGACAAGCGAGCAATATTCTAAAGGGAAAATTGCTAGTTATAAGCCTTATAATTTCGTAGATGGAGAAGGCGTGCGTTGTTCCTTATATGTGAGTGGTTGTTTATTTGCTTGCGAAGGTTGTTATAATGTCAAAGCACAAAATTTTAATACGGGAATTCTTTATACAGAAGAATTAGAAGAACAAATTATTCAAGATATTGGAGCTAGTTATTGCCAGGGATTGACGCTATTAGGTGGAGAACCTTTTTTAAATACTCAAGTATGCCTATCCTTAGTTCGTAAATTACGAAGTGTTTATGGACATTCTAAAGATATTTGGTCATGGACAGGCTATACTTGGGAAGAGTTACAGTTAGAAACACCTGATAAAAAAGCGTTGCTACAAGAACTTGATATTTTAGTAGATGGACGATTTGATATTAAAAAAAGAGATTTAACATTGCAATTTAGAGGAAGTTCGAATCAAAGAATTATTGATGTACAAAAGTCCTTGCAGGATGGGCGAGTTGTTTTGTGGGATGGATTAAGAGAGTAGTAGAATTTTTATGAGAATGATTTATAAGGAATTAGGTATTTCGTGATTCTATTCAGAAATCCTAATAATAATTCAATTGCTTACTGAATTTTGTAAAGAAAGTAGATGTCGAAGGTGAACTATCACTGATATTCTGCTTTCTTTTCTTTTTTATGAATTTAAGGATAAAGCATAGCAATTTCTTTGGAAAATCTTTATAATGTAACTGATAACAAAAAACAAAGGAGCGATTATGCCTCAAGGAAAAATTATTCGAGCCTTAAGTGGCTTTTATTATATCGAGTCCTCACATCAAGTGTACCAAACTCGGGCACGTGGAGTTTTTAGAAAAAGAGGGCAGTCTCCATTGGTGGGAGATATTGTGGATTTTACAAGTGATACTCTGGAAGAAGGAGTATTAGAGAAAATTCATCCTAGGAAAAATGCTTTAGTTCGTCCACCTGTTTCAAATGTAGATATTGGCGTAGTGGTGATGTCTGCTGTGGAACCAGATTTTTCAACGCATTTAGTGGATCGATTTTTAGTGTATTTAGAAGGAATGGAAATTCAACCCGTTTTATTAATTACGAAGGTAGATTTATTAACTGAAGAACAATTACAACGTTTAGAAGCAGTGAAGAAGAAATACCAAGAAGTTGGATATGAAGTATGGTATTCTTCAGAAGTAAAAGATCACCAAAGTGAATTTTTAGCTTCCTATAAAGGGAAACTAGTTGTCTTTTTAGGGCAATCTGGGGTTGGAAAGTCAACCATGTTGAATCAATTAATTCCTCAATTAAATCAAGAAACTGGAGAAATTTCTAGCGCACTAGGGCGAGGAAAACATACGACTAGACAAGTTTCTTTACATGAAGTAGAAGAAGTTTGGATAGCAGATACCCCTGGATTTAGTACGGTAGACTTTATTGGTGTGGAAAAAGAAGACCTTCCACATTTATTTCCTGAATTTGAAGAATACTCTACTCATTGTAAATTTAGAGAATGTTCTCATCAACATGAACCTCAGTGCGGCGTACAAGAAGCTGTAAAAGAGGGGAAAATTTGGCAAGAAAGATATGACCATTATCAAGATTTCTATGAAGAAATTAGCCAAAGAAAACCAATTTATCAAAGAAAAAAATAATCGTTATAAAGGAGTCAAAAACATGAAAGTAGCACCTTCTATTTTAAGTGCAAATTTTGCAACATTAGGAGAAGACGTTAAAAAAGTAGAACAATTAGGGGCAGACTGGATTCATATCGATGCAATGGATGGTCAATTCGTTCCTAACTTAACACTTGGACCAAATATTGTTGAAGGACTTCGTCCCATTACAACATTAACATTAGATTGTCATTTAATGGTTCAAGAACCTGAACGTTTTGTAAAGGAATTTGCAAAAGCGGGTGCGGACTATATTTCAGTTCATATTGAATCAACTAATCATATTCATCGTACCTTGCAATTGATTAAATCTGAAGGAGTAAAAGCAGGGATTGTGATTAATCCAGGAACTTCAGTGAGTGCCATTAGTGCTGTATTAGGAATGGTTGACTTAGTACTAGTGATGACTGTGAACCCAGGATTTGGTGGACAAGCATTTATTCCTGAAACATTAGATAAAGTACGAGAATTAGTAGAATTACGTAAAGAACACGGCTATCAATACTTAATTGAAGTAGATGGTGGAGTGAATAGTCAGACAGCTAAATTATGTCGTGAGGCAGGAGTAGACGTTGCAGTAGCAGGTTCATATGTTTACTATGCAGAAGATATTAAAAAGGCGATTGATTCTATTAAAGAAGCTTAAAAGAGGAATTGGGTATGGAAATAATCGTAGTCATTGGAGGGCCATTAGATAAAGGAGCTATAAGACGATGGTTAAATCAGAAGCTTCAGCAAAAAGATAGCCAAGAATTTCAATTTATTGGAGTAGATGGTGGCTGTTTGAAATTAATGGAGGAAGAGTTACCGATTGATTTAGCAATTGGAGATTTCGATTCGATTTCACTAGAGGATAAAGAAGCTTTAAAAAATTATACTTCAAAAATGATTGAATTTCCTTCTGAAAAAGATTTTACAGATTTTGAAGAAGCATTAATGTGGATTGCAAAGTCATATCCTCAAAAAAAGGTTCATGTATTAGGAGCTTTTGGGGGAAGAGTGGATCATGCCATTAGTTGTTTATGGACTATGTTTCGTCCAGAATTACAAGCATTAATTCCGTTTCTTTCGTTAGAAGATGAATGGAATCATATTTCTTTCTTAACCCCAGGAGATTATGTCATTCATAAAATAGCGAATACAAACTATTTATCGTTTATTTCAACGGGTCCTGTTCAACAATTAACGTTAAAACAGGTGAAATATCCTTTGAATCATCAAGATTATGATTTTCCAATCGCATTGATTAGTAATGAATTTATCGACGAAAAAATGGAAATTTCATTTCAGTCGGGTGGAATCATTGTGGGGCAAACAAGAGATTCTTGGAGATGATTCGGAATTAATTCTGTATTAAAAAGAATAAAACTTACATCACACTTTTATTTTCTTTATAAATATAGAAGTGTGATTCTTTTTTTGAGTTGAATTTTTTGTAAAATGAGATATACTATATATGAGTCTCTTGAAGGTTCAAAAAAAGTATATATATCGGAGGTCTTTTTATGTTAAGAGAAGTATTAGAATTAGGAAAATTCGTTAAAAAAACAAGCGTTTTTGTTAGTGGAGTTGTAGTAGGTTCATTAGGACTTAAAGTTTTAGCGAACAAAGACACAAAACATATTGCTGCAAAAGCTGTAGCAGTATCTTATAAATTAAAAGATGGATTAGATGCAACAGTTTCTCAATTGAAACAACATGCAGATGATGTATTAGCTGAAGCAAATGACTTATATGTTGAAGAAAAAGCAGCTAACTTAGCAACAGTAGAAACAAGTGAACAATAATGAAAATTACAATTAAAGCTC
The DNA here is from genome assembly GCF_963528195.1 of uncultured Granulicatella sp. Lineage (GTDB taxonomy): Bacteria > Bacillota > Bacilli > Lactobacillales > Aerococcaceae > Granulicatella. The sequence continues at coordinate 8,141 of NZ_CAURVN010000008.1, read as the reverse complement.
AATCAAAAAATAGAGTGCGTTTGGAAGTGCCTTTTAGATGTACAGCTGCTGTTCAGTTGTATTTAGAAGAAGAAAAAAGACTATTTCCAGAAATTACGCAAATCATTTGTTATAAAGATGGAAAGCATGTGGCATTTACTTTTGAAACAGGACATGAATCAAGTGTTTATCGTTTCTTAGATCATTTAGAGGTGACTACTTTAAATGAAAAACAAAGAGATTTTACAGTGGATGCTCAAGTGTCACCTGTGGATATTGTAGCTTCCCATATTTACCGTAAAATAGTCGCAAATGTATTGATTCCACAACCATTAAAAATTTTCTGGTTATTATGGAAAATGAAGAAATTTGGAAAAGCTGCATTTGAATCTGTTTTAGAAAAGAAATTATCCATGAGTATTTTGGATTTTGTAGCGATTGTAACATCTATTGCAATGGGTGATCGTAAAACAGCCGATACGATTATGTTCTTATTAAATCTTGGAGATGATTTAGATGAATGGTCTCAAAAGAAATCCGTTGAAGATTTAGAGAAAAATCTAAAAAATAATATTTATGAATTATGGATTGAAAAAGACGGAGAACGATTCAAAAAGTTAAGTCATCAAGTAGAAGTGGGCGATGTATTCGTTGCTACTGAAGGACAAGAGATTTATTTTGATGGAACAGTTGTATCTGGCCGTGGATTTTTAAATGAAAGTTCACTAACTGGAGAAGCCTTCCCAGTGTCTAAAAAAATTGGAGATACTGTTTTTGCCAATACGGTTGTAGAACAAGGTGAATTATTAGTAAAAGTTACGAATGCTGAACAAAATTCACGTTTACAACAAATTGTTCAATTAATGAAAACAAGTGAATTACATCAGTCAAAACAACAAAAGCAATTGTTAGAAAAAGCAGATGGCTTGGTGAAATATAATTTCATAGGAATGGCAGTGACCTATTTATTAACAAGATCGGTTCAAAAAGCATTAACCTTCTTATTAGTCGATTATTCATGTGCCTTGAAATTATCTTCACCAGTTACGTATTTAACAGCTATTAAAGCAGCTTCTACAAGAGGAATTGTTGTAAAAGGTTCAAGTTCACTAGATGAATATCCAATGATTGATACCTATGTGTTTGATAAGACTGGAACTTTAACAACAGGGGTTCCAAAAATTCAAAAGATTTTACCTTATCGTGGTTATTCAGAGGAAGAAGTATTACGAATTGCAGCGTGTTTAGAAGAGCATATTTATCATCCAATTGCGAGTGCAGTAGTGCAAAAAGCAGAAGATGATGGAGTTGAACATGAAGAAATGCATGGTAAATTAACGCATGTTGCTTCTAAAGGAATTTTATCTTCAATCGATGGTGAAAAAGTTGTTATTGGTAGTTTAGAATTGTTGAATGAACATCACGTGGAAATTTCTGAAGAACAAGCTAGAATTATTGAAGAGTATACTCAATGGTATCACCTATTATATTTAGGCTATAAAGGAGAATTAATTGCGATTTTCTTAATTGATACTCCATTGCGTCCGGAAACGATTGAAGTTTTACAATCGTTAAAAGAACGTGGAAAGAATATTATTTTATTAACTGGGGATACGAAGAAACGAACAGAATCCATTTGTTCGCTGATTCAATTTGACGAAGTGTATACAGAAGTGAAACCAGAACAAAAACACCAAGTGATTCAAGATTTACAAGATAAAGGACATCGTGTCTTTATGATTGGTGATGGTCTAAATGATTCAGCAGCTCTCTCAAAAGCAAATGTTGGAGTAGTGATGGCAAGTTCATCAGATATTGCTAGACAAGCTAGTGACATTGTATTTTTAGAAGAAACGTTATCTGGAATTCTTGTTTTAGATGATATTTCTGCACGATTGCAAAAACAATTAGGAAGAAACTTGAATACGACTGTCTGGGTAAATACTTCTCTAATGGGATTAGGTTTGTTTAATTTATTAACGCCTAGTACATTAGCTGTATTCCATAATTTGACAACAACTGTTATTATCGGAAAAAGTTTTACTTATATTAAATAAAAGAAAAAAGACTGGACATTGTCCAGTCTTTTTATTTGTGTAAATTAAACGCGTTCTACTTTACCTGATTTTAATGCACGAGTTGAAACCCATACTTTTTTAGGCTTTCCATCGATTAAAACGCGAACTTTTTGTAAGTTTGGTTTCCAAGTGCGACGGTTAGCGTTCAAAGCGTGAGAACGAGTGTTACCTGTTTCAGAACGACGTCCAGTGAAATAACATACTTTAGCCATGGTCATTCTCCTCCTTTAATTTAAATCATTGATCAGCTGATATAATTCTTAAACTAAATCATATACTTAAATAATTTATCATAGTTGAAGGTATAATGCAAGCTAGAGTCCAAGATAAAGTATAATTTTTTCTAAAATCTATTTTGGTAGCGCATTTTCATGCATAAAAGGTTAGGTAAAATTCATCATTTATGATAAAATAATAAAGAATCATCGAACAGTCTGTAAAAAATAGATTGTACGAATTTTAAGGAGGTTACTAAAATGACAGTCAAAATTCAAACAGAACAAGGGTTAATTGAATTAAGCAATGAAGTTATTGCTACTGTAGTTGGTGGTGCAGCAACAGATAACTATGGAGTTGTTGGAATGGCCAGCCGTAATCATATTCGTGATAATTTAAATGAAATTTTGAAAAAAGAAAACTATTCTCGTGGCGTAGTCATTCGTCAAGAGGAAGAAGGCGTAGCTGTTGATGTATACATTATCGTAGGTTACGGAACTAAAATTTCTGCAATTTGTCGCAATGTTCAAGAACAAGTAAAATACAATTTAGAAACGATGTTAGGATTTTCCGCGAACACTGTTAATGTTTATGTTCAAGGAGTAAAAATCATTGAAGCGTAAGCTTTGATGGTGTGTCAGGAGGATATAAGAATCAATGGTAACAAAAAATATTATTACGGCTCAAGATTTTCGAGCAATGGTAGAAATTGGTGAAGCACGTTTAAGTGAAAATGCTGAATTTGTCAATTCGTTGAATGTATTTCCAGTTCCAGATGGAGATACTGGTACAAATATGAGTCTTTCATTTAAGTCTGGTGCAGAGCGTGTTGCAAATTCTTCTGCTCAAACAGTAGGAGAGTTGGCACAAGATTTAGCAAAAGGTTTATTAATGGGTGCTCGTGGAAATTCAGGAGTTATTTTATCTCAATTATTCCGTGGTTTTTCAAAAGCAGTTGAAGGAAAAGATGAATTAACAGGCGAAGATTTAGCAGAAGCATTTACAAAAGGGGTTGAAACAGCTTATAAAGCAGTGATGAAGCCTGTTGAAGGGACAATTTTAACAGTTGCCCGTGAATCTGCTAAAAGAGGCGTTCGTAAATTAGAACGTTCAAATGATATTATCGAAGTAATGGGTTCTGTATTACGTGGAGCTCAAAAATCATTAGATAAAACTCCAGATTTATTACCTGTATTAAAAGAAGTTGGCGTGGTTGACTCAGGGGGTCAAGGTTTAGTATTTATTTATAATGGATTTTATGAAGCTTTAACCGGGGAAGCTACTCCAGTACAAGCATTATCAACGAATAAAATTGATTTAAGTTCAGTAGCTCATCATGAAAGTGGAATTGATTATGAACATGCTTCTACAGCAGATATTCAATTTGGTTACTGTACTGAAATTATGGTACGTATCGGTGAAGGAGAAACAGTAGTAGATACTTTTGATTACGATACATTCCGTAATTACTTAAATGAATTAGGAGATTCTTTATTAGTTGTAGCGGATGATGAAATTATTAAAGTTCACGTTCATACAGAGCGTCCTGGTGAAGTCATGAATTATGGACAACGCTTTGGTTCATTAATGAAAGTGAAAGTTGATAATATGCGCTTGCAACATGAGGAAGTTTTAAAAACTGACTATACTGAGAAAGTAAAAGCAGTTGCTCCAAAAGCTGAGTATGGCATTGTTGCTGTAGCTGCGGGTGAAGGAATTCATGAATTATTCAAGAGCATGGGTGTGACAACGATTATTAATGGTGGTCAAACAATGAACCCAAGTACAGAAGATATTTTAGCAGCAGTAAAAGAAGCTCATGCTGAAAAAGTTATTATTTTACCAAATAATAAAAATATTTTAATGGCTGCAAACCAAGCTGCTGAAGTTAGTGAAGATGCAGAAGTAGCAGTTGTAGCAAGTAGAACAATTTCTGAAGGCTTATCTTCATTATTAGCGTTTAATCCACAAGCTAGTCTTGAAGAGAATCAAGAAGCTATGACAGAACAATTGTCATTAGTGACAAGTGGTCAAATTACAAATGCCGTTCGTGATACTTCAATCGATGGGGTAGATATTAAAGAAAATGACTTCATGGGTATTGTAAATGGTAAAATTTTAATTAGTGTACCAGATCGTAAACAAGCAACAATTGATACAATTGCTAAAATGGTAAATGATGAATCTGAAATCTTAACAATTTTAGTTGGGGAAGATGTAGAAGTATCTGAAGCAGAAGAAATTGTTTCTTATGTTGAAGAACATTTCCCAGATATTGAAGTTGAATTACACGAAGGTTTACAACCTGTATATGCCTATTTATTAGCAGTAGAATAGAATATTAGAAAGACTGGATGGAAAACGTCCAGTCTTTTTTTGATAGGAATAGTATAAACAGAAGTATCAATAGATGAAACCGCAAATCATCGAAAACGTCCAAATGAAAGAATCCGTCAAAATAGACAAGAAAATTCCATAGTAGCAAAAGTAATATGAGCCAAATGGATTTGCTCATATTACAGGGGAAATTCGAGACCTTAGGCTCGAATTTTAGGTATGAGACCGTAAGGTCTGCTACCGTCCCTTGCTACTATAAAATTTTCTTGTCTATTTTCCTTTTAACAATAGTTGACAGTATGTCTTTTCCTCTCTAAACTATAAAAGAATAGAATGTTTGGAGGTGAAGAAATGGATAAAACAGTATTTCAATCTGTAAGATTTTTATCGGGTGTCGGACCTAAACGAATGGAACCATTACATGACTTAGGAATTGATACCATCTATGACTTATTAACACATTTTCCATTTCGCTATGAAGACCTTCAAGTAAGAGATGTTTCGACCATCATGGATCAAGAAAAAGTGACATTAGCAGGAATTATTGTAACAGAACCAGTCGTTCACTATTATGGATTTAAGAAAAACCGAATTTCCTGCCGAATGGCGATTGGAGAACAAGTTATCCAAGTGTCCTTTTTTAACCAACCCTATTTGAAAAATAAATTAATCCAACATCAAGAATGTATTATTTTTGGAAAATGGGATGCCAAACGCTCCACTTTAATGGGAATGAAAATTATTTCAACTAAAGAAGATATAGAGGAAACGTCCAATTTTGAAGCAGTATACCGAACAAATAAATCCATTCGACAAAGTACATTGTTGAAATTGATTCAAACAGCTTTACCACTGTATAAAGAAAATATTCCGAATCCGCTACCCGCTTCCATTCAGAAAAAAAGACAATTACTATCTCATCCAGAAGCTGTGGAAGGAATGCATTTTCCAAAAGATGAATATCATTCAAAACAATCTAGACAGCAATTAGTGTATCAAGAATTATTTTGTTATCAGTTAAAACTACAAAGCTTAAAAAAGAAGAGACACCATTCAAAACAAGGACAAAGTATTTTATATGAAAATAATGCATTAAAGGCATTTATTCAAACTTTACCTTTTACACTAACTGAAGGACAAAAGAAAGTAGTTAATGAAATTTGCTATGACTTAAGAGCTCCGTATGAAATGAGTCGATTATTACAAGGAGATGTTGGAAGTGGGAAAACAGTTGTTGCTACAATTGCGATGGTAGCGACTGCTTTAACAGGAAAACAAGCATGTTTAATGGTTCCAACAGAATTATTAGCAGACCAACATTACGAAACTATTTGTGCTTTAACAAAAGAAACAGAAATAAAAGTTGGAAAACTTACCGGAACCACAACTTTAAAAGAAAGACGGCAGTTATTAGAGCAATTAGAAATGGGAGAACTCCAACTCTTAGTGGGGACTCATGCTTTATTCCAGGAAGATGTCATTTATCACGATTTAGCGTTTATTGTCATTGATGAACAACATCGATTTGGAGTGAAGCAAAGAGCACAATTAGCTCAAAAAGGAACAGGAGTAAATGTGTTGCAAATGACAGCAACTCCAATTCCAAGAACACTCGCCATTACGACTTTTGGAGAAATGGATACATCCATCTTAAAAGAAGCTCCTAAAGGACGACAACCAATTCAAACCTTTTGGGTTAAAGAACAAGAGTTAGAAAAAGTATATGATTATATTGAAAAACAAGTTCAAGCTGGCAGACAAGCTTATGTCATCTCTCCTTTAATTGAAGAAAGTGAAAATTTAGATGTTCAAAATGCGACTGAAATTTATGAAATGATTTCTAAACGATTTGAAAATCGTTTGTCAGTAGGATTATTACATGGACGTTTAAAAAGTGATGAAAAAGAAAGTGTTATGACTGCTTTCCAGAAGAACGATGTACAAGTACTAGTTTCTACAACCGTAATTGAAGTAGGTGTAGACGTACCAAATGCTACTGTTATGGTCATATTAGATGCGGATCGATTTGGATTAGCTCAATTACATCAGTTAAGAGGACGAGTAGGACGTGGTGAATATGCTTCTATGTGTATTTTGATTGCATCGCCTAAAACAGAGCAAGGAAAACAAAGAATGCAAATTATGTGTGAGTCAACAGATGGATTTTACCTGAGTCAGAAAGACTTAGAATTACGTGGCTCAGGTGACGTTTTTGGATTACGACAATCAGGAATCCCAGAGTTTAAAGTGGCTGACATTGTACAAGATTATGATATACTAGAACAAGCAAGAGAAGATGCTATTACATTTGTTATCGAAGAAGAGGACAGTGTAGCTTATAAAGAAATACAAGAATTTATCGAACAAACAAGTCGTGAAACGGAGGAAGTTTTAAATGGTTAAAATTGCCATTGATGCGATGGGTGGAGACCACGCTCCAAAAGAAATTGTAGCAGGTGCTATTCAGGCAGCAAAAGAATATCCAGAAAATGAATTTCAATTATATGGAGATGAAGAAAGTATCCAAGCAGTGATGAAAGAAACACTGCCGAATATTAGAATCATTCATTGTAGTGAAAAAGTAACGAGTGAAGATGAACCTGTTAAGGCAGTTCGTCGAAAAAAAGATGCTTCTATGGTAGTTGCAGCTCAAGCTGTGAAAGATGGGGAAGCAGATGCTCTATTTTCAGCAGGAAATACGGGAGGATTACTTGCAAGTGGTTTATTAATTGTTGGTCGTATTAAAGGGATTGATCGTCCAGGATTAATGCCAGTATTACCAGTTGTTGGAAAAGAGAATCGTCAATTTATTTTAATGGACGTGGGTGCAAATGCTCAATGTAAAGTGCAAAATTTAGAACAATTTGCAGTCTTAGGTTCTTATTATGCAAAATATGTATTAAATATTGAAAATCCAACAGTTGGTTTATTAAATAATGGTACTGAAGAAGGTAAAGGGAATGATTTAGTAAAAAGTGTTTATCCACTTCTTCAAGAAAATTCATCAATTAATTTTGTCGGAAATGTTGAAGCAAGGGAAATTTTAAATGGAATTGCAGATGTTGTTGTAACAGATGGTTTTACGGGAAATGCAGTATTAAAAACGATTGAAGGTACTGCTTTAACAATGATGAGTTTGTTAAAGGAAAATATTTTAAGTCAAGGTATTAAGGGGAAACTCGGTGCTTTATTATTAAAGGACACTTTCCGTTCATTGAAAAATACTTTGGATTATTCTCAATTTGGTGGAGCTGTTTTATTTGGATTGAAGGCTCCTGTAGTGAAGGCTCATGGTTCTTCAAGTGCAAGTAGTGTTTATTTTGCGTTGAAGCAAATTGATACGATTGTTCGAAGTGGCGTAGTGAAAGACTTGGTTGACTATTTTGAGGAGAACTAGAAATAGACTTTGCTGTATAGTAACTGAGGACGCAAGCAGCCTCGCAAAAGCGAGTCTCATTGCTAAACTTCGAGCCTAGGGTCTCGAAGTTTATTTGAAACAAAGTACGAAAAAAAGACAAAAAGATACTACCT
>NZ_CAURVN010000007.1:0-83026 GCF_963528195.1 uncultured Granulicatella sp. | reverse complement strand
GGTTTATTTGTCACGCACCTACGGAGCGTGACGGACTGAAAGTCACATAATAAAAGCTTCCTGATTCCAGGAAGCTTTTAAGGCAGTTTTTGAGACCCTAGGCTCAAAAATTAGCCATGAGACTTGCAACGCAAGGCTGCTGGCGGCCTCACAACTCCAAGCCCAATCCCTATAAAACTATATTCTCGTTTGGTACATAAGTATCCCCGTCGCAATAGCAACATTCAACGATTCCGCTTGACCAAACATTGGAATCTGAATCACATGATCCGCAGAATCAATCAACTCTTGACGAACCCCATTCCCTTCATTACCAACCACAATGGCAACAGAATCCCTGCCAGTCAACCATTTGAAATCTTTAGCATCACGATGAAGTGCTGTTACAGCGATTGGAATATCATTTTCTTTTAACTTCCCATACACATCCGTTAAATTTTCATGATAAATCGCTACGTGAAATTGGCTTCCTTGCATGGAGCGAACAACTTTATCATTGTATAAATCCACACAGCCTTCTCCTAAAACAACTGAATCAAATCCTGCAGCATCGGCAGTACGAATAATCGTTCCTAAATTACCTGGATCTTGAACCGCATCTGCTAAAAGATAACGCCCCTGAGGAACTTCGACCAATGGTTTCTTTTCTAATGGTACAATCGCTAAAATACCTTGATTCGTTTGAGTCATCGATAACTTTTCAAACACCTCTTTTGAAACAATCATTGTTGGATAGCTCTCTGTCCATTTTTCATAAAGATGAATCGTGTCCTCACTAACTACTAAGCGTTGAATAAGAATATTTGATTGAATGGCTTCTTCCACTAAATGTTCCCCTTCAATCATATACGCTTCCGCTTTTTTTCTACCTTTGGAAGTTTGTAACTTTTGATAATTTTTTACCATTGCATTTTGGTGCGAACGAATAATTTCCATGTCCGTCTCCTTTATTGTTCCATCATTACTCGGAACAGTTTTAATTGTTCTTTTTGATTTGAAAAATATTTAGAACGATGAGGAATTTCAAATTGAAACTTTTCTCCTTCAACTTCAAAACTGAATTCATCATTTGATAAAAATTTCTTTTGATACTGTACTTTCTCTACTCGTTCAACTGGAAATAGTAGAGGTCTTGTATCAGTAAAAGTCGCATCAGCTTTTAACCCCAAAAATACACATCCCATTGAAGACCAATAACAAATCGCATATTCTTCATGTGGGAGTCTTTTGACTTGAATGAACACAGCTTTGTCTTCATACGGTAAATGATATTCTTCTAAATGATTTTTCAAAAACTCCAATGTAAGCATTTAAGAGACTCCTTTTTACTTTTTCTTTCCTGATGATTTTTTAGTTTTAAAGGATTTTTTATCTTTTGATGGATAAGCTTTTTTAGCAGTTCCTTTTTTCTCTTTTGGTTTATAAGGTTTCTTTTCCACCACTTTTTTCTTCTGTGCAACTTGTAGTTGACTTGAATGAACTTGGAATGCTTCTAGTGTTGCATCAGCTGGGATCAATTTTTTCAAGTCTCTTACTTCTTTTTCTGTAACAAAACTAATAACTAATCCATCTTTTCCCATTCTTCCAGTTCTTCCTGAACGATGAGTATATACCTCTTTATTTTCAGGTAAATCATAATGAATGACGACTGGTAAATCTTCAATATCTAATCCACGTGCTGCCACATCCGTTGTTAATAAAATAGGAACTTCTCCTTTTTTAAACGCCTGAATCGCAGCTTTACGATTAATTTGATTTTCTTGACTCGTTAATAAGGCACAAGGAATATTGTGATATTGTAATTTTTCTGCTAAAATCCCTGCATTTGCGAGTGAATTGACAAATACTAATGCTTGATATTCCTTCATATTTGCAAACTTTCTTAACAATTCATCTTTTTTACGTACAGGAGATTCAATATACACATGTTTTACATTCTCATTCCCTGCCATTTTCTGTTCCTGTTCAACCCATGTTGGTGTCATATTAATCCATTGGTGAATAGATTCTAATATTTCATTTTTAGTGGCTGAAAAGCAAATCATTTGTCTTTGTGATGGACATTTTTTAATAAAAGAACGAGTTTGTTCTAAATGTTCTTGCGCTAATAAATAATCTGCTTCGTCTAAAACAAGTGTTTGAACTTGATGAAGTTTTAATTTTCTTTGATTCGCTAATTCTGTTAATCGTCCTGGTGTTCCAACGACTAATTCTGGTTTTTTCTTTAAGTTTTCAATTTGACGCTTTACATTAGCTCCTCCTGCTAAAACTAACATGGTTAGTTCTGGTAATTTCCATTCACGAATGACTTCACCAATTTGTTGTGCTAATTCTTGACTAGGTACTAAAATGACTGCTTGTAGTTCATGATTGATTTCAATTTTCTCTAATAAGGGTAACAAGTAAGCTAATGTTTTTCCCGTTCCAGTTGGAGAGACTGCTACTACATCTTCCCCATTTTGAATCAATTCCTTTGTTGCTTCTTGAATCGGCGTTAAGTCTTTAAAACCTTTTTCATTCCATTTGTTTTGAATATATTCTTTCATGATTTCTCCTTAATTAAATGTAATTCCTGCTGAATTTCTTAATGCTTCAATCACTTCTAAAACATTACGACTTATTTTTTTACTTTGTTCATATTGTTTTAGGGATTCTGGTGTACGTTCTAATATTTTTGCAAAACCAATAGCTTCCCAGTCTAATGGATTTTTACGAAGTTCATATTCCTTTGTTTCCACAACTTCACTCATATATAGTGTTTTGACTTCTTTAATTTCTTGGCAGTCATTGATTTGCACTGTTTCTTTGCCAAAGTAAATTTCTTGAGGAAGACATACATTTAACACTTTCCCAACAAATATTGTTACATCAAATGTTGGATACTCCAATGATACAATTCCTTGTCCATCCACTTGATTTTGTAATTTACGTGCTTGATAATGAGCTTTTTCTGGCATTCCAAACCAACTAATCGCATTGTAAATAGGATAAACTCCTAAATCCATTAAAGCACCCCCACCAGAGGATAATGAAAATGAATTCGCAATTTCACCTCTTAAAAACGCATCATATTTTGAAGAATATTTTGCATATGATAAAACTGCTCCTTTAACTTCATCCATTCTAGAATCAATTATTTTTCTAATTTCTTGGAAGGCTGGTTCATAATAATGACGAATAGCCTCAATCACGAATAAGTTTTTTTCTGTCGCTAATTGATGAACTTCATCCCACTCTTCAACCGATAAAAAAGAAGGTTTTTCAACAATAATATTTTTTTGATGCTCTAATAATTGTTTTGAATAGTCACCATGTGTATGGTTAGGTGATCCGATATAGACAACATCCCAATTATTTTCTAATAAAAATTCACTCCATTGATTAGTCCAAGAAGGAATCTGGTGTTTTATAGCAAATTCTTCTGCTTTTTCTAGTGTTCTACTGTATACAGATACTACTTCAAAACTATTTGTTTGATCCACCGCTTCTACAAAAGAAGAAGATATCCACCCTGTGCCTATAATCGCTAATTTTTTCATGATCACCACTCCTTTTCTTCCTGGATAGTCTATCATATTTTCCTTAAAATCTCTAGCAATCCTCGTTGCATACAAAAAGAGGCTGGAATTCCAGCCTCTTCATTCTTAATATAATGATAATCTTTTTTCTAAAATTTTCTGACCTTGTTCAAACACTAAACAGATACTCCAGTAAATTAATGCTACTAAAATATACATCGTCATATAATCGAATTCTCGACCTCCAACAATTTTAGCATTTTGAAAAATATCAGGTACCGTAATCATTGCTGCCAACGAAGTTCCTTTTATCATATCAAATAACACATTACTTAAAGGTGGCACTGAAATTCTAAATGCTTGAGGAACAATCACTCTTCTTAATGTTTGAAAATAATTCAATCCTAAGGAAGTAGAAGCTTCCCATTGTCCATAGTCCACTGCATCAATTGAAGAACGTAAAACTTCGCAAATATATGCACTACTTGCAATACTAAAACATAAGATTGCACAGACTAGAGCTGGAAGTTGAATTTTTAAATAAGGTAATCCAAAATATAATAAGAATAAAAATACTAATGTAGGAGTTCCTCTCATAAAAGAAACATGGAAATTAGCAATCATTCTTAGAACTCTGATGTTCGAACGTTTCATTAAAACAAACATGAACCCTAAAATCGTTCCGAAAATAAAACTTACTCCAGCAATCCCTAATGTATATTGTAAACCACTTAATACAAAGGAAAGACTATGAATCGCTAACTTAAGATTAAACAAACGTCATCGCCTCTTATTCTACATCAGAAAAATCAATTTTTTCTAATTTCAAGTCTTTTGGTTGAGTTACATCTTCACCAGCAAAGAATGTTTTAGAAATTTCTGTTAATGTTCCATCTTCTTTCATTGATTTTAATGCTTCATTGAATTTTTGTTGGATAACGTCATTTCCTAATTTAATAGAGAAGCTTGCGCTATATGGGTTTGCATAAATACCTTCGTTAATTTTAATTGGGAAAGTATCTTTACCAAATGCTACAGCAATTTTTTGTAAATAGTAGTCATTAATAATAACATCTGTACGACCATTTACTAAATCAGACATATAAACATCATTTGTAACATTGTCATAGATAACTAATTCTGCTCCTAATTTTTTAGCAATTTTCATGTAGTTTGTACTTGCAGCACCTGCAGCTTTTTTACCTTTTACATCCGCCCAAGAATAAATTCCTGAATTGTCGCTTTCACGAACTACCATTGATGTAAATGAATATTTATGAGGTTCAGTACGTAAATATTTATCAATATTTTTTGCCCCATCTTCAATTGAGTAGTTAGCAATATCTACTTGACCACTATCTAATGCTGTTAACATACCGTCAACACCCATTTCTGTGAATTCAACTTCTAATTTTAAGCGTTTAGCTACTTCTTTTACAATCTCAACATCATAACCAGTTAAAGAGTTGTCTTTATCTGTATGGAATGATTGTGGATATAAAGTACCTGCTGTTGCAACTTTAATCTTTCCTGCTTTTTCAATTGCATCCCAATTTTTTTGTGCTTGTGATACAGTATCTTTACTTGTAGTAGTACTTGTTGAAGTCGAACAAGCTCCTAAAAATAATGTTGCAGCAACTGCACCTAATTTAAACCATTTGTTCATGATTTTACCTACCTTTTTTCATATATTTTTGACTAACATAAAATAGCACACCATGAGGAAGAAATCAATCTTTTTTTACTATTTTTGTAAAAAAATATAACAGATTAAAAAATCTGTTATATAAACACTTAAACAATATTGAAACTTTTTATAACAATTAAAGGTACAGAAGTAAGCCTGAATTTACACAATTCTCCCAAAACACAGCCTCAAAACCCAAGAGAAATCACCACCCCTGTATACCAATAGGCAAAAAGCGCAAAGCGCGCCTTTGCCACACGTAAGAACATTAAAGATATTACCGTAAAGAACATCCTAAGCGTATCAAAAGTTAATGAATGAAACACATGGGATTTATCGCAGTTGTGAAATAAAAGCTTCCTGATATCAGGAAGCTTTTAAGGCAACATTTGAGACCCTAGGCTCAAATTTTAGCCATGAGACTCGCTTTGCGAGGCTGCTGGCGGCCTCACAACTTTCAGAGAAATCCCAATAACACTATCTAACTGAGTCTTTGATTCGCTTCGCCACTTTCTCAGAAATTCCAAGCTTTTGAATTTCCTCAACTGTTGCTTCTTGGATTCCCTTCATCGTTTTAAAATGTTGTAATAGTTTCGTGCGAGTCTTTGGTCCAACTCCTTCAATCTCATCAAGAATGGAAGAAAAAGCATTTTTACTTCGTACCTGACGATGGAATGTAATCGCATATCGATGGACTTCCTCTTGAATTCGTTGTAATAAATGAAAAGCTTGACTCGTTGGATCTAATTCAATTTGTTCATACTCTTCTCCATAAAGTAAATGAGCAGTCTTATGTTTCTCATCCTTTACCATTCCAGCAATTGGAATTGATAGTCCCAGTTCATCTTCTAAAACTTCCATGGCAGCTCTCATCTGAACTTTTCCACCATCCATCAAAATTAAATCCGGTAAAGGTTTTTGTTCTTTTAATAATCTTGAATATCGTCTTCTAACAACTTCTTGAGTCGTTAAAAATTCATGACTCCCTTGTACTGTTTTAATATTGAATTTTCGATAACTTTTCTTTTCTGGTTTTCCATCTCTATAAACGACCATTGCTGATACTGGATTTGTCCCTTGAATATTCGAGTGGTCAAATGACTCAATCACACTTAAACGGCTTAAATCAAGTGCTTGTCGTAATTGTTCCACCGCACCTAATGTTTTTTGCTGACTATTCTCATCAATCTTAAATTTTTCAAGTAAAGCTACTTCACTATTTTGTGTCGCCAAATCAAGCATTCGCTTCTTCGGTCCTCTTTGAGGGGTTAATACTTTCACTTCTAATACTTCAGCCAATAATTCCTTATCAATTTCTGCTGGAACTAATATTTCTTTTGGTAAAATATGATTTTGTTCTTGATAAAATTGTACAATAAATGATATTAATTCCTCTTCTGCTGAATTATAAATCGGGAATAATGCTGCTTCTCTCTTGATAATTGTAGACTGTCTAAGTAAAAAGACTTGAATAGAAATCCAACCTCTATCCATATGGAATGAGAATACATCCCGATTTGTAAAGTCTTGAGACATAATATGCTGTTTTTCTACTGTTGTTTCGATATATTGAATTTGATTTCGATAATCAATGGCTCGTTCAAATTCTAATTGTTCTGAAGCTTCATCCATTTTCTTTTGTAAATCTTGCTTAATTTCTTTTACATCGCCTTCAAGAAACCGTTGGATTTTTTTCTTTTGTTGTTGATAAATTTCTGGTGAAACTTCATGATCACAACAGCCAATACATTGCCCTAAATGATAATAAAAACAAGCGCGTGTTTCATTTTTTCCACATTTTCTTAATGGATAAATTTTTTGAATCAATTGTTGCGTTTCCGTTGCAGCATAAACATTTGGATAAGGTCCAAAATACATGCCCCCATCTTTTTCAACATTACTTGTAATAATCAGTTGAGGATCTTTCTCATTTGTAATTTTTAAATAAGGATACATGGTTCCTTGTTTTAATTTTATATTGTAATAAGGTTGGTATTTTTTAATTAAATTAATCTCCAACAATAATGATTCTTTATTCGTTTTTGTAACTATAAATTCGAAATGATGAATTTCACTCACTAATTTTTCAGTTTTAGTATTATGTGCTCCACGAAAATAGGAGCGAACTCGATTTTTTAAGTTTTTTGCTTTACCAATATAAATAATTTCATCTTCTTGATTTTTCATCAAGTAACATCCTGGTAAATCAGGCAATTGTTTTAACTTTTCTTCAATTAATTCACTTGCCATTTTTTCGCTCCTTTCCCCTACTATAATGCAGTTTGATAAATGATTCTTGCATCTTCTAATTCTAAATTATGATGCTCAGATAAATGAATTTTCTCGTGACGTCCTAATCCTTCCACTAATGCTTCAATGACTGATTCATCTAATGAAATATCTTTAAATCGAATTGGTGCACCTAATGATGCAAAGAATTCTTCTGTTTTTTCTATTGCTCCATTGACGATTTCATCTGGTGTTCCAGATAGATCCCAAACTCGTTTTCCATATTGGATGAGTTTATCCCATTTTTGTTCTTTACGTACTTTCATCATAGCTGGCAATACAATCGATAATGTACGTCCATGATCGATTCCATGATTTAATGTAATTTCATGTCCTAATGCATGAGTTGCCCAGTCTGTTGGCACACCTGCAGAAATGGTTCCATTTAAAGCATTTGTGGCGCACCACATAAAGTTCGCTCTTGCAGCAAAGTCATGATTATCCTCATCAATAACTGTTGGTGCAATTTCAATCAATGTTTGTAAAATTCCTTCTGCATAACGATCTTGTAATTTTGCATCTACAGGATATGTTAAATAATTTTCCATTGTATGAATAAATGTATCTAATACACCATTCACTAATTGGCGTTTTGGTAATGTATACGTTAATTCAGGTTCTAGTACTGAAAACTGAGGGAATGTAACATCTGGTCTAAAACTTACTTTTGCTTTTAATGCTACAAAGGTAATCACCGCACCACTATTCATTTCAGATGCAGTAGCAGGTAATGTTAAAATCGTTCCAAATGGAACAGCTTTTGTAACAGGAAGACCTTTTCCAAATCCTCCTCTAAACATATCTAATGGATTGCCATCAAAAACACTTGCTGCAGCTACAAACTTTGTTCCATCAATGACAGAACCACCACCAATTGCTAGTAAATAAGTAAAACCTTCTTCTTTTACACGTGCAACAGCTTTGATTAATGTTTCGTATGTTGGGTTTGCTTCGATTCCCCCAAACTCATCCCATTCACGATTTCCTAATGCTTGTACAGCACGATCAAAGGCTCCATTTCGTTTAACAGAACCCCCGCCATATAAAATTAATACTTTTGCATCTTTTGGAATTTCTCCATCAATATCCTTAATACGATCTTTTCCAAATAAAATTTTTGTTGGGTTTTTAAATGTAAAATTACGAATTCCTAATTCCATAGTATCTCCTACCTTTCTATTTGATGATATCAAGCTCTAAGTGTTGAGGCAAATTACACGACTTAAGAAAAAAACTCCTGAAGGAATTTCCAACAGGAGTTGTTAAAGATTACACTTTATCCATTATTTAAAATATCTTATTTGAAATAAATTTCTAAATATTTATCCAATCTCTCGGCTGAAATTTCTTTTTCTAATTTTGATATTTCAGTTGGACTTAAACTAATCTCACCATGACATACACCAGCTTCATCATAAGCAACAATTACTTCGCCAATGTCTTCCCGTTGTTCTCTTTGAACTTTTGAAAAGTGCTGTAATAAAGTTTGTTCTACTTCTGTCGCACAATGCTCACGTAATAGGCAAAAATGTTCTGCAATTGCTGTTGGGATATAATAACAATCCACTAATGTCATTGCTTCTTTTGAATTTTTAGATGCTTTACCTTTAGGTTTATTTTTTTGACGCTTCATGAATAACCTCTCTTGATTTCTCTGTATCTAGTATACAAAAAAATTCCCCATAAGGCAAAAAGTTATCTTTTTATTTTCAAATCTTTTCTTAAGATTTTACTAGCTATTTTCCAAATTGTTAATTTCATGGTAGAATAGTAAACGAAATTGTTTCTTAAAGGAGTCAATATGTTAACGATCAATATGCTTACACGAGCAGATAGTGTAAAAGGACAAGGTGTTCTATCTGCTACAGAAGAACAAATTAATCTCGTAACAGAAGGTTTAAAAGACTATCAAGTCGTTGTGAATCAATTAAAAACATACAATATTACTCATATTCATACGATTAATCCAGATTTTTTAATTAAATCTGTTATCACAAGACAAAACCGTCCAATGATTGCTTCTGTTCACTTTTTACCGGAAACTTTAGAAAAAAGTATTTCCCTACCTCGTCCGATTAAAGAATTATTTTATAAATATGTTCTTCAATTTTATAAACAAGCAGATTATCTAGTAACCGTTAATCCACGTTTTATTGAAGATCTAGAACATTATGGAATTCCAAAAGAAAGAATCACGTACATTCCAAACTTTGTATCACGTGATACTTTTTATAAAATTACGGATCGTTCAAAAGCAACTCTTCGGGAATCTTTTGGATTAGATCCAGATAAATTTACCGTTGTATCTGCAGGACAATTACAAATGAGAAAAGGTGTTTTAGAATTTATTGATTTAGCCAAAAAAATGCCTGATATCCAATTTGTATGGGCAGGTGATTTTGCTTTTAAAGGGATTTCTGAAGGTCGTAAAGAAATTATGGAACATATGGATGAATTACCAAGTAATGTTCATTTTTTAGGGCTTGTAGAAAGAGAACGAATGAATGAATTCTTCAATATGGGAGATGTGATGTTACAACTTTCTTTTGAAGAGTTATTTCCAATGACGATTTTGGAATCTATGAATGCAAATATTCCATTATTATTAAGAGATTTAAGAGAATATCGCCCTATTTTATTTGATTATTACTTAAAAGGAAATTCTCAAGTACAATTCCAAGAAATTTTACGTCAATTACAACAAGATGAGGCTTTCTATCAAGATGCTTGCGAAAAATCTAAAAAAGGAGAACAATTCTACTCTAAAGAAAATGTACTCCAACAATGGCAAGCCTTTTATGATAAAGTAGCTGTTGAAAATCATTTAAAATAAAGGAGAATTTATGACTGAAACACAAATTAAACAAGGTAAGCCTTTATCTCCCTTTGCACAAAGAATGATGCATGCTGCTTCTGTTGCAGGAGCAATTGCCACAGTTATCTTTTGTATTTGGGCTTATCAAAAAGGTTTGTTTACTTCCCAAGAAGCACTGAGTGAATATATGCAACGTGCAGGCATTTGGGGACCACCTGTTTTTATCTTATTACAAATTTTACAAACAGTTATTCCAATTATTCCGGGTGCTTTAACTAGTATTGCAGGTGTATATATTTATGGAATGGTTATTGGAAATGTATATAACTATATCGGTATTATCATCGGTTCTATTATCGCTTTCCATTTAGCTCGTATTTATGGACAATTATTTGTAAAATCAATGGTGAATGATAGCACCTATCATCGTTATATCGGGTGGCTAAATCGTGGAAATAAATTTGATTACTTCTTTACTTTCATGATGGCTTTTCCTGTTTCACCTGATGATTTCCTATGTATGCTTGCTGGTTTAACAAAAATGAGTTATAAAAAGTTCATCCTCATTATTTTAATTTGTAAACCAATTACTTTGGCGGCATATACTTACGGATTAACAGCGATTATTGATTATATTTGGGCTTTTTTCAAATAAATTTTGAGTTTTTTTCATTTCTCAAACTATTTTTAGTTTTTTTACTAAAAATGGTTTGTTTTTTTATACTTTCATTTTATAATAGGCTTATATAAAAGCCGTTACATTTTTATGGGGAAAGAAATGATAACGATTGCATTTTTTATATAAAATAACGAAATGGGTTAGGAGAAAAAGGAATATGTATCATAGTATTACAAATTTTATTGAAAAAGCTAAACTGGAAAAATTATTAGATCCAGTTGACGAAATTTATACAACGAATCAATTACTTCATTTATTAAAATTAGATGATTATAAACCAACTGATATTTCACCAGATCAATTGCCATCTTTAGAAGATTCGGTAGATGAAATTATTGAATTAGCAATTGAATTAGGAGTCATTGAAGATATTTTACCTGAAAAAGAAGCGTTTGAAGCAGCTGTTATGAATTTATTGACCCCTCTTCCATCCGTAGTAAATGAAAATTTTTGGAAAAATTATAAAGAAAATCCAGAAAAAGCAACTGCTTATTTTTATGAATTAAGCCAAAAAAATCACTACATTCAAACAAGAGCGATTGCTAAAAATATTCAATTTCCATATTCTGGAAAATATGGCACTTTAGAAATTACGATTAATTTATCAAAACCTGAAAAAGACCCAAAAGCGATTGCACAAGCAAAATTGCTAAAACAATCTAGTTACCCTGCCTCTCAATTAACGATGACAAACGAAGGATACTATGGACGTTTTAACCACCCTGCTCGAAGTAATCATAGAATTATTCGTTTAGAAATTAATCATGAAGACTGGGGATTCCAGTATTCTCCATATTCTTATTTTAACGAACATTCTATTTTCTTAACGCAAGTACCTCGTCCAATGCAAATTACAGAACGTTCATTTGAGAATTTAATGGATATTTTACGTCAGTTCCCTCACTATTTTGTTGGGTCAAATGCTGATTTACCAATTGTTGGTGGCTCTATTTTAGTTCATGATCATTATCAATCTGGTCGTCATGTATTTCCGATGGATGTTGCTCCAATTTTAGAAAATTACACGTTTAAAGGATTTGATGGAACAGTTTCTCGTTTACATTGGCCTTTATCTGTAATTCGACTTGCAAGTAAAGATACAAAACAAATTGTTCAATTAGCGACTCATATTTTAGAAAAATGGAGAAATTATTCAGATGAAAGTGCTGATATTTTAGCATTTACTGATGAAACTCCCCATAATACGATTACACCAATTGCCCGTGTTCGTGATGGAATTTATGAATTAGATTTAGTGCTTAGAAATAATCGCACGACTGAAGAATTTCCAGATGGTATTTTCCATCCTCATGTGGATGTACATCCAATCAAGAAAGAAAATATTGGATTAATTGAAGTGATGGGGTTAGCGATTCTTCCTCCTCGTTTAAAAACTGAACTAAAAGAAGTTGAACACTACTTACTTGATCAACCTCATAAAATGCCTGCAATGCATGAAAAATGGGCGAATGAAATTAAAGACCAAGAAGAAATTACAACTGATAATGTTGAAACTTTAATTCGTCAAAAAGTTGGTGAAATTTTTGAACGTGGTTTAGAAGATGCTGGCGTCTTCAAACAAACTGTTGAAGGACAAGAAGCATTTGGAAGGTTTATCGATTCCTTACAATAGTTACAATTTTTAATGCCTTTTCTGGTATAGTAGCAAACGGACGGCAGTAGCCTCGCTACAGCGAGTCTCTTGCCTAAAAGTCGAGCCTGTAGTCTCGACTTTTCCTATACTAGAAACCGATTGGTTTCTAGTACTTATGCTACTATGAAAAGGCTTATTTTGCTTCCATGATATAAATACGTCTTTCATGGCTAAAAGTTATTTTGTATAAAAAAAACGATTTCCAAAAGGAAATCGTTAATCATTACTTTCTAATAATAAACACGATTGAAACAATAATCGCACTAATTACACATGCTAATCCAATAATAATTGCACCTAATAAAATTGGTTTATCAGAAAGACTTAATAAAAATTCTTCAAAATTAAAAGTTAATTCTGATTTAGCTTCTGCAGTTGTATTTTGTTTATTCTCTTTATTTTCTTTTACTTCTTCTGGAATAATAGTTACTGGATAAGCTAATGGTTCAATTTTTGATGTAATACGAGGAAGGTCTGTTTCAATGACAATCTTATCCTCTTTTAAACTAAATTTAGGTGTTTCGCCAATTCGAACTAAAGTTTTAATATCTTTATCTAATTGAACTTTTACACCATCAATGGTATGTTCTCCTGCTTTTAACACAGTTTGCGTTTCATATTCAGAAAAAGCTTTTTTCAGTAATCCATTCCCAATTTGACTCTTGAAGAAAGAACTATTATCTTTATCTTCCCAAGCTCCAACTCCTAAAATAACTTGAATAAAACGAGTATCTTCTTGCTTAGCAGTCAATAAATGGTTAAATGCTGCACTAGGACTTGAACCTGTCTTAAATCCATCTACTCCTGGAAATCCTTGGTACATTCCTGGGATAGAACTATTATAAGTGTAAAACGATTCTTCATAAGGTGTTCCCACCATAACCGTAATTAATGGATTTTTTGTAAAGTTTGTAATTTCTGGAAAATCTTTTAAGAAATGATATGCTAAAATTGCTAAATCTCTAGCAGTTGTCTGATTATATCGATTATTATTATAACCTTCTGGTGTATAGTATCCTCTAAATGCTGAAGCTACTGCTCCACTAGCATTATTGAATTTTGTATTTTCCATGCCCCATTCTTTAAATTTAGCATTCATTTTATCTAAAAACTCAGTATCTGATAACCCTGTAGCTCTTGCTACCATCAGTGTGGCAACATTGGAAGACGGATAAAACATCATATACAATAATTCTTCAATTGGATAATCCACACCTGCAACAATAATATTATTACTAATTTCTCCAATCGTTGAAATCGCTCGATCTTCTTCTGTTGCAGTGACAATTGTATTTAATGACAACTTGCCTTCTTTCATCGCTTCAAAAGCCATATATGCAGTCATCATTTTAGAAATACTTGCCGGATCCCATGGTTGATCAATATTACTTCCGAATACAATTTCTCCCGTATCTGCATCGACCATAATAGTACTTTCTGGTCTATACTGTTCTTCAACACCATATCCATATTCCGCAATTGCTTCCATTACATCTTGTCTAAATGGAATAGCAACCGTTGTTTGTTCAGTTTTATCTTCTTGTTGGGTTGATTCTGTTTCTACTGTTGTTTCTTGCACAGCCTCTTTTGTACTGGAATCATTTTCTTCTGCTAAAATAGCACTTGTACATAATAGTGAAGCCATAAGGAAACTTAATCCCAAAATATTTTTTATTTTCACGAATTATCCTCCTCTATCAACTTTTTTATTCTACCCTTTTTTGAAAGAATTAGCAAAAAAAATTACAAAAAAATAAAGAAAAAACGATTCAACTTCACTCATTGAATCGTTTTTAGAATTCAGAATAATAAAAATCGTTTTAAATAGAATCTCCATTAAAAATTGAATTTTTAACAATTACGTAATCCACTTTACGAATCGATTCTAAGTCTGAACCACCTGCATATGAAATAGATGATTGTAAGTCTTGTTGCATTTCTACTAATGTATCTTTTAATGATCCTTTATAAGGAACAATAATTTTTTTACCTTCAACATTTTTACGTTCACCTTTTTGGAATTCAGATGCACTACCGAAATATTCTTTGAATCGTTCTCCATTAATTTCAACTGTTTTACCTGGTGATTCTTCATGACCAGCAAATAATGAACCAATCATTACCATTGTTGCACCAAAACGAATAGATTTGGCAATATCTCCGTGAGTACGAATTCCTCCATCCGCAATAATTGGTTTACGGGCAGCTTTTGAACACCAACGAAGCGCAGCTAATTGCCAACCACCAGTACCGAAGCCTGTTTTAATTTTTGTAATACATACTTTACCAGGCCCAATTCCTACTTTTGTGGCATCAGCTCCCGCATTTTCTAATTCACGAACGGCTTCTGGAGTACCTACATTCCCAGCAATTACGAATGTTTCTGGTAAATGTTTTTTAATATGTCCAATCATATCAATAACTGAATTCGCATGTCCATGGGCAATATCAATGGTAATATAATCCGGAATTAAATTTTTCTCTTTTAATTCTTCAATAAATTCATATTCATGAGGTTTTACACCCACACTGATTGAAGCAATAAGATTTTTTTCATGCATTTTTTTAATAAATGGAATTCTTCCTTCTTCATCAAAACGGTGCATAATATAAAAATATCCATTTTCTGCTAAAAATTCTGCAACTGATTCATCAATAATTGTTTGCATATTAGCAGGTACTACAGGGATTTTAAAAGTGTGCTTCCCTAATTGAACAGTTGTATTGCATTCTGAACGACTATTTACAATACATTTATTCGGTACTAATTGAATATCTTCATAATCAAAAACTTTCATTTCAAACATGAGGTAACCTCCTTAAGTAAGCATTTGTTTCATATCTGTTACCACGAAATATTTTAACTTATTTTGACTAAAATGTAAACAAAAAACTTTAAATCGATGAACATTCATTAATTGAACGTTTGTATTATGTAGTAAAACACGAACAAAAAGGTTGATAGAACTAAAAAAATGACTTTTCCTGTAGCATCTTAGACATGAGATTCATTTTCGAACCTTCTACTGTCCTTGCTACATAAGAAAAGTCTTATAAAAAAAATTATACTATTTCAACGAATCTTTCACTAATCCGAAGATAAACTGTGTAGAGTCAAATGGTTGTAAATCGTCCATTTTTTCCCCTAATCCAATAAATTTAACCGGAATATTCATTTCATGACGAATCGATAAAATTACGCCACCTTTGGCAGTCCCATCTAGTTTGGTTAAAATTAAACCTGTTACATCAATCGTTTCTTTAAATTGTTTTGCTTGAACTAAAGCGTTTTGTCCAGTTGTCGCATCTAATACTAATAAAGTTTCATCTGCACCCGTTTCAATTTCTCTAGAAATAATACGGTTCATTTTTTCTAATTCTTTCATCAAGTTCACTTTATTTTGTAGACGACCCGCTGTATCAATTAATAAATAATCGATATTTTCTGCTTTCGCTTTTTTAATTGCATCATACACTACAGAAGAAGGATCTCCACCTTCTTTACCACTAACAACAGGTACACCTACACGTTCGCCCCAAATTTCTAATTGTTGGATAGCTCCAGCACGGAATGTATCGCCCGCTGCTAATAATACAGAATGGCCTTCTTGTTTTAATCTCCAAGCAATTTTACCAATCGTAGTTGTTTTACCAACACCATTTACTCCGACAAATAGTAATACAGTTGGTCTACCTTCAGCTTTTGCTAAAGTTGCTAAATTGTCTTCTCCTTTTTCATAAATGTCTACCATTTTTTCAATAATAACTTGTTTAACATCATGAGCATTTTTAGCATTTTTCAAACGAACTTCGTCTCTTAAAGCATCCGTAATTGCTAACGTCATTTCAAAGCCTACATCTGAAGAAATAAATGTTTCTTCTAAATCATCAAAGAAATCTTCATCAATCGTTCTAAAATCTGCTAAAAATTCGTTTAAATGATCCGAAAAACTTTTACGAGTTTTTTGCATCCCTTGGTCATATTTATCAATAATAATCGAAGTTTCTTGTTCTTGCTGTTTAATGACAGCATCTTCACCGGTAAAGGCACGTTTAATACGATCAAATAATCCCATTATTTCACTCCTTCTCTTTCACGTTTATTTTGTTCTAAAATGTGATAAATAGCATGGGCTACACCAGATTCTTCATTTGTTTTCGTAATGAATTTCGCCACTTCTTTTACTTCTGGAGAACCATTTCCCATTGCTACAGGGAATCCTACCGTTGTTAACATCGATAAGTCATTTTCTTCGTCTCCACAAGCAGCGATTTCTTCCACTGTAATTCCTAAAATTTCAGCTAAATGCGTTAAACCTGTTCCTTTAGAGACTTCTTTTGGAACTACTTCTAATAAGAAAGTACGAGACTTCATACAATTGAATTTTTCGAAGAAGGCTTCTGGTAATTGACGAATTCCTTCATCTAATAATGACTCTTCAATACATAGCACTGCTTTATAAAATACATGACTTTCTTCAAATTCCGATGGATTTTTTGTAATGAACTCAATTGGATGAGGTAATCCTGGATAAATAGAAGGTCTTCCTTCAGGATAAGTTGTTTCATAAGCTCTTTCTAAATCAATCATAACAAGCGGTAAGCCTACTTTATACGCTTCTTCATAGCAGTATTGCATATCATCTCTCGAATGACCTTGTTTAAATAAAATTTCTTGTGATTTTGTTTTTTGAATAATTCCACCATTGTAGTTAATAGAAAAATCATCATCACCTAATAATTCTAATTCTTCTAGTAAATGGTAAATACTCATTAAAGGACGACCTGTACAAAGAACAATTTTTACTCCTTGTTCTTTAGCCAGTTGAATAGCTTTTTTGTTTTCAGGTGTTACTTTTTTATCATCTGTTAGTAATGTTCCATCTAAGTCTAGTGCAATGACTTTTATCATACAATCTCTCCTTTTTACTCTAAGGGCTTTGAATCCTAGAGCCATCATTCAACACTTTACTATATATGTGTTGCTTTGATTTCATTCTTGTATTATACCAAATTTTTAGGTTTGTGACTATTCTTAAAGAAAAAGCCATATCACTGGGATATAGCTTCTTTGTTTTTTGTTGTTTGATAACTCCTAATTGTAGTCAATTAAATTTACAAACAGGCTTTGTCGAATACCCTATATAATTTTCAATAAAAAGCTTATCTTCTACTTCAATGCAAAAAATTCATCTCGTAGAATTCCATATTTTACAGAATCGTAGTAAGTTCCTTTATAATAACGAACTTTTCTAATCCTAGCTTCTTGAGTCATCCCTAATTTTTCTGACAGTCTCATCATACCAGGATTACCACTCCATGTTGTTAGTCCCACACGTTCAATTTCTGGGAAATCTTTAAAACAAATCCCAATCCATTCTTGTAAGGCAGATGTTCCAATACCGTGAGACCATAATGAATCATCATAAATAACAATTCCTATTTCTAACCAACGAGTTCTAATGTCTTCCCAATAACGTGTAACAACTCCAATAATTCTTTCTTCATGAACAATTGCGAGGACATTTTCACTCAGAAAAAAAAGATGATTCTCTGGCTGTAAAAATGTTTCTAAATTTAATTGTTTATATTCGTCAAAATAAGGTGCATTATAAAGTGTCCATCGAGGTTTTTCAGATGAATATATTAGTTTATGAAGTATTGGTAAGTCTGTTTCTCTTAATTTTTTAAGCAAATTAACTTTCTCCTTATATAATGAATTTAGTTTATTACAGGCGACCTATACGCCTAAATAATTGTATAATATAGTTAATAGATAAAGGACATCATTCTCTCCTTGAATTCTAAAACTCGTACTCAAAAGAGAAATGCCTCTGGAAATTTTTCTTAGTGGTTTTTGATTTTTTGAAGAATTTTTCTATTCGTTATTGACTTTTCATAGTTAGTCTTTTTTATCTAAGCGGGCTGCATCATCATTCCTTTGATTTCATTCTTGTATTATACCAATTTTTTAGGTTTGTGACTATTCCTAAAGAAAAAGCCATATCACAGAGATATAGCTTTTTTGTTTCTATTGAGGATTTGTCGAGCAACTAAAAAACTCAGTTCTTCCAATCACAAAAATTATCTAATTGCACTATTTTACTTATTACCTACTCTACTCACATCTTATTTATAACTAGATGATTGTCCTTGATAGTAATGATCTTATCATATCCAACCATCATTTCCTCTGAAATGTGATGTTCTATATCAATAACTGCTCCAGAATAATTTTTGATCAAATCATTCAAAATTTTTGAACTCTCATCATCCAGCCCTGATAAAGCTTCGTCAACAAGTAAGCATGGTTTTTCAAATAATAATGCTCTTGCTAACTCTAACCGTTTTAATTCTCCACCAGATAGAGAATGTAATTGTTTATCCATTTTAGTATATAGCATCTCTTTTGTTGCTAAGTGTTTCATTTCTACTCTTCTTAAAAATTCAAGGACTCTACTTTCATCTATTGGACTATCAAACGTCAGATTAAACAGCAATGTTTCGTCAAATATAAATGGGTGTTGAGAAACAACAGAAAAAAGTTCAATTCCTTGTTCTTGTCCATAATTGATAGTACCAGATAATACTTTTGTTTCCCCTAAAATAGTTTTTAAAAAAGTACTCTTTCCTGAACCAGAAGGTGCTTTGAATAATATCTTATCATGACTTCCAAGTGAAAAATCAATATTTTTAATCAATTCATTATCTTGATATCCTACTGTAGCTTGTTTAAATTCTAAGATAACTTCTCTACTTGTTGGTAATTCTAGCAGTTGCTCATATTCTTCAGCTTTACTATTAAGAGTTAGCACTTTATTCAATACTGGATCAATTGATTGAATCACATTATATGTAGAAGCAGCAGTAATTAATGGAGTTACAACCCTATCAGCTGCCATATAAATAGTAAGTAAACTTCCTACTGTCATATATCCATTTTGAACAGAACTTATTCCCAACATTAACGCTATCAATAATGAGCACACATATAGTAAACCAATAATTGTATTAGCGATATTCTGATTAAAATCCATCTTAAAATAATTCTTTTCAGATACTCCTAGCTTCTCATTCAACTTTTTTAGTACAATATTTACCACACCAAATCTTTTCATCAACGGACGTGCCTCTAAAAAATCTGTTAAAAATCCTATATATTGATCATTAGCTTCTTGCCAACGTATAGTTCCTTTCTTTAACCATTTTTTAGTTAACTTAGGAATTAGAGCAGGTATAGCTCCCAAACTAACAAAAAGTAAGCCCACTAACACATTGATATTCATCAAAAATATAAATGTAACAACACCTTGAAGTGTACACAACATCATAGTAAATACATTATTGATAAATTTATTTTCAATTTGCTGAACTTCACTAGTAATACTAGTGATGTAAGAACTTGGTGATTGCTGTAAATTCTCTTTTCTAACAGAATTTACTGCATGTATATTTTTTAACTGATAATTTACATTTTGAATAAACTTGCCTTTAAAGAAACTAAATAGAAATTTTGATAAAACAATTAACAGTAAAAAAATCAGCCATAAAAATATTGTATGCCTACTGCTATCAAAATCACTATTGTTCATATAATCTGTAAATTTCCCTAAAAAATACGGTGCACCAATTCCATCAAGAGATAGTAAAGCTAAAAATAACAAAGCACATATAAATATTCGTTTATTACCTACTAGTATAAATCTTAAGAATCGAAACATTCTGATTCCCTCCTCTTTAATTTAGAAAATTTATATTCAACAATGCAAGTTGCATTATTCACAATAAAACTAATCAAATTTTAATTTAATCTACTCCAATCATTTTGTCAAGTTAAATTAGTAATTTAAAATAAATACGTATTTACTACTTTTACTTAAATCGTAATAAAAAAGACACCTACTGTTACGTAAGTATCTTATAAGCAATTTAATTTGCTTCTCCGTTATTAAGCATTATGGTAACTATAGTTGATACATCTAGTTAGTTTCCTTTTATACTCTTTCCAATACCTCTAAGACCTATTATTAATAACTTCTATCAATTCCTGCTTTCTTACTAGATTGGTAAATTTTCTTAAATAAAACATAACCAATTACCAAGAACATTACTGACTGACCGGCTAATAATAAGTACTCCATCAAAGTAACTCTTCCTCCTTGAATCAGAGATTGCGTCATTTCAATTCCTAGAGAAATAGGAAGAAAATGACCAATCGTAACCGCCCATTCTGGCATCATCTCATGAGGTAAAATAGCTCCAGTGAAAAATAATAGTGCATAAGAAATAATCGAATCAAAAGATGCTGTCTTCGTATATTTTAATGTCAATGCTACTAATACTAAGGTAAAGCCAAACACTCCAACAGTTGTTAATAAGAAGATGATAATATACCAACCACTGAATGAAATTTGAATTGAAAGAATGGCACTCAATACAATGGATACAATAGTAACTTTTATTAGATTGACAATTAACCACACTAATGTCCTTACTATAATCAGCTGTTCGAAAGGAAATGGTTTAATAATTAGTTGATCTAAAATTCCCATTTGCTTTTCCGAAGACACAGAGACTGCTGCTTCACTAATAACCGAACTCAACAAATACCAATACACAAATCCTACATAACCTTGATTCATTTGTTGATGTTGAACTAATAGAAACATATAGAACACAATCGTCGTAACCACAACACTCACAATATGATCCGGATAATAGGTACGTACTTCATGCAAATATTTCCACAATTCTGCCTTAAATAACTTCATGATGTGCTCCTCCTCTTTGACTATAGAAATAGTCTAGTGTTTCTTCAACCGTAGGACTTAATTTCTCAATCTTGATTAAATGAGACATTAAATTATGCTCTACTAAAAGTGTCGTTAACTCATCAATAGAATTCCGTTTCACGTATGATTTTCCTTTTTCAATGCGAGATTGTAGCTCTTGATGAATCACTTCTCCCTCAATAACAGCTTCAAATTCTTCTACATGTGGAACTTGTTGCAAGAAGTCCTGATAATCTCCCTTATAGACAACCTCCCCTTCATCAATCACAATCACATAGTCTGCTAGTAATTCTATAATCTCTGCTTGGTGTGAGGTAAGAATTATTGTTTTATTCTGTTCTGTTGAAAGTTGTTTAATTTTTTGACAAAGTTGCTTTGAACTTTGAAAATCTAATCCTAAAGTTGGCTCATCTAAAAATAGCACTTCTGCATTTGTCATTAATGAAATAATTAATGAGAGCTTCTGTAACATTCCTCGAGAATAGCCACCAACTGGTTCATCAATAGCATCTCTGAGGTCGAACTCATCAATTAACGCTTGAATACTATCATTCATATAGCTTATGGATTGTTTTGATAATCCAAGAAAGTATTCAATATTTTGTTTACCTGTTAAAAATGGGTAAACATTATCGACAGATTCTAATACGGCACTTACATTTTGATAGTAAGAATGTCCAATATCTGAGAGATTCTCTCCCTTAAATAAAATGTCTCCCTTATCTGCACTGATCATTCCTAACATCAATTTAATTAATGTTGTTTTTCCAGCACCATTTTTACCAAGAATCACCGTAATGTTATTTTCTGGAATTTCAAAGGAAATATTATGCAAAATTGTCTTATTATTGTATCGTTTTTCGATACCCTTCACTTCAAACACCATCTTCTACCTCTCCTTAAAATAGTAATCAAAACTATCTCTATAACCTTTTATTCAATTTTTTTAGAGGTTATAAATATCTATTATTTTCCCATAAAAATAAGTTTTTTGTTTTTTCTTGCATTATACCATTTTTTTAAGAATTGTATCTATTCCTAAAGAAAATTTTCACATGAGTTTACAAAATTTTGTATAAACTCAAAAAAGCACGAAACTAGAATTTCCAGTTCCATGCTTTCTATTAGTCTTTAATTCCAACAATCTCTCGCTGTCTACGATTCGCTTCTTGAGCGATATAACTCATTACGAACTTGAATTCTTTAGCAGTAGCTTTCTCAGAGAGTTCTGCGACACTTTGATTATATTTATCAATAATTTGTTGTACTTTTTCCTCATCAGTCATTTAACAAATCCTCCAATTGTTTTTTCGTATATTGCTGTGGAAGTACTAGCTGGACATTATCAGCATCAAAATGTACTTCGGATATATTATTCTGATAATCTTTAATAATAATATGTAATGTTACTTCCGGATGTCGTTCTTTTACTTTTTCAATATTTTTTCTAGCTTGGAAAAAAGCATTAATAAATGTATCTTTAGGAACAACACGTCCTTCTACTAATTCACGTTCTTTCGTAAAACGCCACGCAACTTGTGGATCTTGATAAACATAAAATAATGTCACACGATATCCATTTTTTAATGTTCGAATGATATTCTTCTCTGCACTTAAAACTGCAAATGTTGCATCCAATATAAATGAATATCCCTTATCCACTACAAATTTAAAAGTCTGATCTACTAACCATGCTGATGCCTTTTGAAATTGACTAGAATTACTACCATCATAACCTGGGAATTGAATTCGAAATGCATCTGCATCAATCACAATATGATTTTTATATCTATTTGCTAAGCCAAGAGCAACTTCTGTCTTACCTGCTCCTGGACTGCCAGCCATAAATACTGCATCTGTCTCTTCACTAGGAACACTATCGTGAATCAATTCAGAAATAAACTCTGCTAGTCTATTTTGTGCATATTCTAAATTCTGATCCATAGTATTCCTCCTTCAATTCTTTGTATAAGTATACCATTTTCCAAGCTGTTTATCAGCAATATTGTAACATCTTTATTCAGAACTTTTGCCTTCACAACAGATTAGAAACAAAATATGCTTATTCAAAAACTTCACTGACAAAATCTGTAATTGGTTTAAAATGATTAAAGTCCATCATTGGATCTCCTAAAGTATCGTCTCCAGTTAATCCGATAATTTCTATTTTACTCTTCGAATGATTTTTCTCAATTAGCTCTTCTGCTAATGCTTTAATACTCAGTTCTTTTCCAATTGATAATGTATAAACTCCTGTTTTTAGAACTTGATTGTAAAAATCATCCCACCCTCGAATAAATTCTTCTTTCCTTGTTGCGAGTTTTGTAATTCTCTCATCTGTTAAAGGAAGAGGTTTATTTTCTTTCGAGAGTTTATCAAACACATGATAGACTGAACCATTACTTTCAATTACAAATGGAAATCGTAACGATTGAATCAAACATTCTTGATGCTTCTCATTTAAATTCTGTAAATATTGTTCTACTTCTAATTTTTGTTTACCAAACTGATTATGTGGTTTATATGCTTCATCACTTGAGATAAATACCACTCTTTCCTTTACAAAAGGTAATACTGAATCTAAAAACACTTTTGTTTGCAAAACATTTTTTGAATAATAATACTCAGCAAAGTCTTCACAAAAATTTGTCATTTTTAATGATGCTCCATGAATTAAAATATCTGGTCGAATTGCTTCAATATATTTCAAACAATCTTGCGAAGTAAAATCCATTGGTACTGGATAAAATACTGATGAATCGATCCTTTTACTCATAATTGCTAACTGTGTTTCTTGATAATCAACACCATAAACTACTGCATCATTTTCTATAAAATAATTTACTAATGCTTCCCCAATAGTTCCACAAACACCCGTAATTAAAACTTTTTTCTTCATGATTCACGCTCCATTAAATTTAATAATTGTTGATTCTGATTTCTTTTATTGTAAATCACTGCTAAAATATGAACCACTCTATTCTCTTCATCTATCCAATAATACATATAATAATTCTTAACTGAGATTTTTCTAACTCCTTGACTTCCCCATGGTTCTTCATCTATGGTACGATAACTTTGTGGCATTAAGGCAAGTTGATTCATCTTATGTTTAAATAAAAGCAACAATTTTTTTGCTGCAGCTGGAGCATTCAACTCACATTCGATATATTTTCTAATTTCCTGTAAGTGATCAAATGCTTGAGGTGTTATCTTAATGCTGTACTCAACCATTTTATAATCCTTTCATTAACTCATTAAAAACAAAATCCATATCTTGTGACTCATTATTATTTACCTGTTGCATTCCAGTATTCATCATTGTTTGAAATTCTTCTTCTGTCATTGTTTCACGGATAGGAAGTTGCTTCTGAGGAACGGTTAAGGAAAATGGAATTCCATTATTCATAATAATTTGTCGATAGAATAAATCAATCGCTACCGCTCGAGAAAGACCAATCTGTGATAAAATTTTTTCTGCTTGTTCTTTAATATTTTCTTGAATTCTAACATTTACACTAGCTGTTTTCATACATATTTCTCCTCTTATATGATTACACTCATTATACCATATGTATTGCGTTATGCAACACATTTAGAATAATCTCAACTTCTTTATCAAAAAACAAATGAAGTAGTATCGCCTTCTAACCACTCTTTCACAAAAAGAAAAAACCTTCATCAAAAGGCTTTCTCTAAACTACTTCATTTCTTATTCACTTAAATGAACTCCAAGAATTTCTTTAATATCTTCCACTGTTAAATTATTCTTACTTTCTTGTCCTTCTAAAACAGTATTCACTAATTCTTTTTTATTCTCTTGTAATTGTTGAATTTTTTCTTCAATTGTACCAAGAGTTACTAAACGATAAACATCTACTTGTTTTGTTTGTCCAATACGATGGCTTCGTCCAATAGCTTGCATTTCTACTGAAGGATTCCACCATAAATCACATAAAATAACGGTATCTGCACCCGTTAAATTCAAACCAGTTCCCCCAGCTTTTAGTGAGATTAAGAAACAATCCTTTTCACCTGCATTAAAGGCATTCACCATTTCTTGACGTTCATCTGATGGTGTTTGACCTGTTAATTTAAAATAAGTAAGGCCTTGTTTTTCTAATTCCTTCTCAATTAATTCTAACATCTTTGTAAATTGTGAGAAAATTAATGGACGAGCACCTTTTTCACGAAGTGTTGTAAGCAATTCAATTAAACTATCCATTTTTCCACTTTCTCCTGAGTAGTCATCAAGGAATAAGGATGGTGTATTACAAATTTGACGTAATCGTGTTAATCCCGCCAATAATTCTATCTTTCTCTTTTGTAATTCATCATCTGAATGAGATTCTACAATATCCTGCATTCGTTGAACTTGAGCGATATACAGTGATTTTTGAGGAGAAGTTAATTCATTACTATATAAATGTTCATTTAATGGTGGTAATTCTAAAACAACTTCTTCTTTTTTTCTTCTTAAGATAAATGGTTGAATTAATTTTGCGACCATTTCTGGTGTTAACTTGCTAAATTCTTTTTTACTTGGTAATAATCCTGGAAGAACAAATTGGAAAATCGACCAAATTTCTTCTAATCGGTTTTCGATTGGGGTTCCGGATAATGCAAAGCAAGTTGCAACATCAAACTCTCTCAATGCGTGTGCAATTTTCGTTTGGCTATTTTTCACCATTTGAGCTTCATCTAAAATTAAGTAACAATAATGATATTTTTGATATTCTACTACATCCGATCTAAACGAAGAATAACTAGTAATAGTAATCGTTGCTTGTTTTTCTATTTGAAGCAATCGACTTTTAGCATTTCCATAAACAACTTCAACATCTACATCTGGTGTAAATTTACGAAACTCTTCTTTCCAATTATATAATAAACTAGATGGCGCTAAAATTAATACTCGTTCATTTTCCTTTAAATGAGCATTTAGGAAAGTAATCGTTTGAAGCGTCTTCCCTAACCCCATATCGTCTGCTAAAATTCCACCAAAATGATGAAATTGTAACATACTCATCCATTGTACGCCTTCCTTTTGATACGAACGTAATTGTGCATTCACTTCATAAGGAGGAGCATCAAATCGATTTGGATTTGCAAGGTAATAAGCCATTTGTTTAAATTCTTTCGAAAAATGTACCGTATCAGAATTTTTCACACTGTCCGCTAAAACAAATACTTGAGATTTATGAACTTTAAACGTATCTTTTGAAAACTTCGCACGAATATCTTGTAATCCTTTAGCAACTTTCAGACTTTCATCATTAAAAACAATGACTTGACCTGTTTTTGTTTGATAATGGGACTCTTGACTCCATAATGCTTTTAAAGCTTCTCCAACTTCTTTTTCAGAAAGCATTGAAAAATCAAATTTTACAGAAAGATAGCCATCTTGTTCAATGATATTGATAGACCCTGAATCTTCAATATAGAGTTTTTGTAATTCCTCTGATAACTCTATCTCTCCTAATTTCTGAAACTTTGGTAAATCATTTAAGAAAAATTGAGCCAATTCTATGGATGC
Organism: uncultured Granulicatella sp.; assembly: GCF_963528195.1. GTDB lineage: Bacteria > Bacillota > Bacilli > Lactobacillales > Aerococcaceae > Granulicatella. The sequence continues at coordinate 56,056 of NZ_CAURVN010000007.1, read as the reverse complement.
GCTACTGCTAAATCCTTCTTGAAATCCTGAACAATATAATTGGTAGCGAATTTTTTTCGCTAATTTTTCATCATGAGCATAAGGAAGATTGACTAATTCATCCTTTGAAGAAATCGTATCCTTTTCAAAATGCCATTTCATCTCAACTTTGATTAAACTTCTATCCTTTGAAAAATAGAAGGATGGGACAAATGGATGAGATTGTAACTCCTCTAATAATTGCACATTTGCAAATTTTGATAGTGTATCAGAGAAACGAACCATTTCTTCCTTTTGATAATGAGAAAAACTCAACTCAAAACGATTAGTGTATAACCTAATCCATTGTTGTAATTTCATTAGAAAATATCTGTATTCTTTTTGGATACGATAAATATGGTTTTCTCTAATTAAAAAATCTGTAAAAAGAATTCTCCCAAATCCTCCTATATAATCGAATACATAATTTTGATTTGTTTTTCGAACAACAAAATTTGTTTTCACTGGTTTAAACGGTATTTCATCCATAAAGAAATTTGGATATTCTATTTCATCATTTACAAATCTAAATTCCTCTAATTCTTGAAATAACTGACAAGCTTCCGACAGATACCCAGGAGACATTTGTAAATAACGTGCACCATTCTTACCATAGGATTCATATTCAAAATCTATATCCGAATCAAAGAAATTTCTATATAAAAAACGAATACAAGCTTGTTCACTTTCATTAAATGATTCTATGGTCATAATTTCACGATTATATTTTGTAGACATACTATAAGGATAACTATTATATATCGCTAAAATAAACCGTGAAATATCTTTGACAATGTAAAACCGATCAGCATCTTTGGGTTTTACTTTCAAAGTCCATAATAAATATTCTCCACTGACATCTAATTGCGCTCCTAAAGAATATTCTTTTACTTCATGTTCTTCTTCAAGAGCCTCTAGAAATGGAATCTCATTTAATAATTCCATTGCAAATGATCTAACTTGAGAATTTTTTATGCGATATTGTACGTCTGGTGACAAGCTACTAAAATACAATTCAAAAGCAACCTTATGTGCACAGTATTGATTTTGGCTATAATCTTTACAAGTACAAGTAAAATTTCTTAAATCTAGAGCATCCATGGATACATTTCCATCCTTTGGGAGTTGAAAACTTAAAGAGCCATAATTTCTCGGATTTCTTAAATACCATGCTAAATCCCTATCAAATGCACTTTTTAAGTTTCTATACATTTTTAAACCTTGTAAATTTACATTAGGTTCCTCATATCCCATCATCTCACCACCTTTTTAAATAAGACTTTCTACTCCAACCCATCAAAGTCTTCGAATTTTACTGACGCTAGTTTTGAAACTCCAGATTCTTGCATTGTTACCCCATATAATACATCTGCTTCTTCCATTGTTCCTCTTCTATGAGTAATAACAATGAACTGTGTATTTTTAGTAAATTCTTTCAGGTAACGACCATATCTTGCAACATTTGCTTCATCCAAGGCTGCTTCTACTTCGTCTAGTAAGCAGAATGGCACTGGCTTCACTTCTAAAATGGCAAATAATAATGCAATGGCTGTAAAGGCACGTTCTCCCCCTGATAATAGACTTAACGACTGAAGTTTCTTACCAGGTGGTTGAGCAATAATCTCAATTCCTGTTTCTAATAAATTCGTAGGATCTGTTAATTCTAACGAAGCACGTCCTCCTCCAAATAATCGAGGGAATGTTTGTTGGAATTGACTTGAAATAGCATCGAAAGTTTGTTTGAATCGACTCGTCACTTCTGTGTCCATTTCTGTAATCGTGTCTTCTAGATTTTTCTTCGCATCTAATAAATCTTGCTGTTGGATTGTTAAAAATTCAAATCTTTCTTGAACTTTATCGTATTCTTCAATCGCCATTAAATTAACTGCACCCATTTGTTCGATTTGTTGTTTTAAACTACGAACGGCTTTTGAAGCATCTTCAATTGACATTGTTAATTCTGTTTTTTCGATTGCTGCTTCAAATGTTAATTCATATTCTTCACTTAAATATTGCAGTTTTTGGTCAATTGCTAATTCAAATCGATTGGCTTTTGTTTCAACTTTTGATTGTTGTTTCAAATACTCTTGTAATTGATGTTGCGCTTGATTACGACTGACTTCCGTTTGCTTATTCAATACTTCTAATTGAATTCTTTCTTCTTTTAGTCTATCTAAGTCTGTTTCTAATGCTGTAACAGTTTCTTTAATCGCTTCGTAATCTTTTACAGTTTGGTTGTAATCTGCTTCATTTTTCTCTTTTAAGTCCTTCTGTTCATCTTTTTTCGATTCCAGTAAATGAACTTGTTCTTCTAAACGTTTTAATGACAGTTTTTCTTGTTTGAATTCTTTCTTTTGATGTTGGACTTGCTCTTGAATACGAGCTTTTTGTGTCCCCACTTCTTGTAATTCTTGTTGTTTTTCTTGAAGCTGTTGCGTACGGTCTTCTTGAGATAATTGTAAATAATCCAATTCTTTTTTAACCGCTTGATTCTCTTTTGTAATCCTTCTTAACGCTTCATGAGTTTCCACATATTGCTGTTCTAATTGTTCATATTGTTCAATCGATTCATCTAATTCATATTGTTGACTTAATGTTTGACGACTGATTTTATTAAATTCATCTTTTGAGAATTGTAATTCTAAGCGTACTTCTTGTAATTGTTGTTTTAAAATTGTTTCTTCTTCTTGAATCGCTGTTCCTTTTTGAACAATCTCGTTCCATTTCGTTTCCAACTGATTCCATTTTTCTGAAACTTGATTCTCATATTCTTTCAACTGTTTCAATTGTTGTTCTAACGTTTCTAATTGACTATTTCGTTTTACAAGAGATTGTTGTTGATGGTTTTTAGAAGCTCCACCGGTCATCGAACCACCAGCATTGACAACATCTCCCTCTAAAGAAACAATACGATAACGGTATTGCAATACTTTAGCAATTTTCATAGCATCATCCAGTGTTTTGGCAACGACAGTTGTTCCTAAAATATTTCGAACAATGGATTGATACGTTTTTTCCACATGTACTAAGTCACTAGCAATTCCAACATAGCCTTGTAAAGAGAATAATTGTTGTTGAACGGCATCTGGCATTCTTTTCTCTTTAATAATCGTTAATGGTAAGAAAGTTGCTCGTCCTAAACGGTTCATTTTTAAATAGTCAATTGCTTTTGCAGCAGCTTGTTCGTGCTCTACTACAACATGTTGACTACTTGCACCTAAAGCAATATCGATGGCTAATGTAACCTCATCATCTACTCGAATTAATTCAGCAACTGAACCAATGACACCTGCGATTTGTTTCTTTTGTTTTAAGATTTCACGAACCCCTTGATAGTAACCAGCATAATCTTCCGAAACTTGTTTCAAACTATGATAGTTGGCTTGTGTTTGTTGTAATTGTCGTTCAATCTTTTGTTTTTGTTCTTGCATCGTTTGACGTTCTTGACGTAAACTGTCTGCTTGTTGACGATAATTATTTAAGTCTTCTTGTTTAGCATTAGTCTGTTGAGCTAGATTTTCTTCTTTTTCTACTAACTGAGCAATCTTTTGATCTAATTGCTTTGATTGTTCTTCAAATAATTCTTGTTTTTCTAGTAATTTATCATGTTGATTTTGATTTTGTTCCATCGAACGTTCCAAGTGTTTTTCTTGGTTCGTTAATTTTGAAATTTCTTGTAATTGTTCGATATAGTCACTTTGTAATTGCTTTTGTCGCTCTTCATTACCTTGACTTAATTGTTCTAATTCTTCTACTAATTTAGACCAAATTGATTCAATTTCGTTCAGTTCTAGTTCTTTAATGGCAACTGCTCGCTCTAATTCAGCCACAGTTTGTTCTGTTGATTCTAATTGACGAATGACTTCCACTAAAGCTAATTGGTTTTCTTCATTGGTACGATTCGCAAACTCTTGTCTTTGTTGATAAACTTTACGTTCACCATCTAATTGTTCCATTTTTTGAATCGCATCAACATATAACAATTGTTTATCATCTAACTCAGTATTTTTTACAGCAAGTAATTCTTGTTGATCAAACACATTCTGTTCTAGCTCTACTAATTTTTGTTCTGTTTTCGTTACAGTTTCTTGTAACTGAGCTACTTCTCTTTTAGCGACTGTCCACTGAGTATTTAAAGTTTCAATTTCAACGGCTAATAAGGCTGTTTCGATACCTTGTAATTCTTCTTTTTTAGATAAATAAACAATCGCTTTTTCCTTTTGTTCTAATAAAGGCGTTAATTGACTTTTAATTTCATGTAAAATATCTTCTACACGATTTAAATGTTCTTGTGTTTGATCTAATTTTCTTTGCGCTTGAGTTTTACGGTCTTTATATTTTAATACCCCTGCAGCTTCTTCAATAATCATACGACGATCTTCAGGTTTATCATTGAAAATTTGTTCGACTTTCCCTTGAGAAATTAGGGCAAAGGAATCCTTTCCTAAACCAGAATCCATCATTAAACTTGTAATATCTTTTAGTCGACAAGCTTTCTTATTAATAAAGAAGTCACTATCCCCATTACGGTTCAATCGACGAGTTAATACAACTTGAGAATGCTCAATTGCCAATTTTCCATCTTCATTGTTAATATGCAAATTTACTTCAGCAATATTCACGGGTTTACGAGTTTGAGAACCTGCAAAAATAACATCATCCATTTTTTTACCACGTAAACTTTTGGCAGATTGTTCTCCTAAAACCCATTTAATTGCTTCTGACAAATTAGATTTTCCACTTCCGTTTGGACCTACAACAGCTGTAACACCTTTATCAAATTCGATAACGGTTTTATCCGCAAATGACTTAAATCCAGACATTTCAATTTTTTCTAACTGCATCCTTGACTCCTTACTTTAAGAAATAACGTTTAATTTTTCTAATGTTCTTCTAGCAGATAATTGTTCTGCTGCTTTCTTCGTCTTGCCTTCACCAATTTCATAGCCTTTATCATTCACATGAACTTGTACGGTATAATAACGTGCATGAGAAGGCCCCTCTTCTTTTAGTAATTCATAACGAATGTTCACATTCCCATTTCTTTGGAAATATTCTTGTAATTCTGTTTTAAAATCACCAACTAAAGTAAATCTTCCATCTTTTATTTTCGAAATAATGACTTGTGTTAGAAACTGACTAGCACCTTCAAAACCTTGGTCTAAATAAATAGCACCCACAAAAGCTTCAAATACGTCGCAGAGAACTGCTGGATTTTCATGTCCTTTTGAAGCACGTTCTCCCTTTCCTAATAAAAGATATTTATCTAACTCACACTCTTTTGCAAGTGTCGACAAACTTTCTTCACAAACGATTTGCGCTCTTAATTTTGTTAACTCGCCTTCTTTTTTCGTTGGCATTTGTCGGTATAACCAATTAGAAATAAATAATTCTAAAACGGCATCACCTAAAAACTCGATACGCTCATTATAAATTCCTTTGCACTCTTTATGTTCATTTGCATAGGATGAATGAGTTAATGCTTCTTTTAGATAGTTTTCATTTTTAAATTGTATTTGAAATTCTTTTACTATTTTTTCTTTAAATTGTTCGATTGAATACATGCCCTTCGGCTCCTTCTCATTTCTCTATCTCCCCTATTATAAAAGGTTTGATTAAACATTACAAACGATTTTATAATAGGGGCGTATTCTGACACGTAAAGCAATAGAAAAGAATTTTACATATTGTAGCAAGGTCGACAGCAGCTTTGCTTTGCGAGTCTCATGTCTAAACTTTGAGCCTTGGTCTCAAAGTTTCCCTGTAATATTAGCCAAAATGGCTAATATTACTACTGCTACAATAACAAGTCTTTTCTATTACTTCACTTTTTTATCCTACAAGAATAATGAAATCGTATCTAAGCAACCGTACAAATGTATTATCCTTAAAAATATTTATAATTTAATTTACGAAAAGTTTTAAAGTAACTTCTAGTTAAGTATCAAAAATAGAAGTTAATCTGGGACTAAAATTTATGTTAGAATTAAGTATGAGACAAATGATGGTATGGAACGATGAAACATTAACATTTAACGTTATCTGATCGTATTGAAATTGAATTAGGTATTACAAAAGGTTCGAGACTATTTTCCAAAAGGAACTTATTTTGATGAATATACATAGGAAAATATTTACCACTTTTTCAAACTGTCTTTAAAACCTTTCTAAAGGACAAAGAGAAAACCGCCAACGCCCTTCAACTACCCTATTCCAATGAAAATTAGAAGCACGAATAATCTCATCAAGCTTATCAAACGAAATGCCTTTGTATTTCGGAACTTTGAAAACTTCAAAAAAAGGATTTTTATCACTTTGAATATCAAAAAAGAAAGGACGAAATTTGTCCTTTCTCGATTTTAGCTTTTCTTCAACCCACTACAGTTAACTATATTATGTGTTTTGTCTCACCTTTATTATATTTTTTCAAGCAATTCTTGTATCATTCTATTTAGTTCATCTATCTTCTCAGATTGTTTCTCTAGTAATAATCTTTGACTAGACAATTCGTCTTGGAGTTTATCAAGTTTTATCTGTTCATCTGGATTATCTTTTACAAAAAAGTTTGTCAAGGCACTTGTTAACATTCCTATTGTACCAATCCCTACCAACATTAATAAAACAGCTATCCATTTCCCAAAAAGGGAAACTGGAACAATATCACCATAACCAACAGTGGTTACTGTCACAAGAGCCCACCAAAGACTATCTGAAAAGGATTTTTCTTCAACTACAGATAAAATTGAACTTCCTACTAGCACGATAAAGATATTAACATACAAGATATAAATCAGGCCATTTGTCCGTAAGAATCTACTAATTTTTCTTTCTAATTTACCTGTAAGTCCAATTATTCTAAGTAAACGAGTCAGTTTCAGTAATTTTGTCAGCCTTGCTAAGCGGAAGATACGCCCTAACCGAAATACTGTAAAAATAGCATTTAAAGGGAGAATAGCCAATAAATCAAAAATATTTTCTAGAATAAAACTCCATTTTCTTTTAGTCGTAAAAAAGCGCCAACTATAATCAATTACAAAAACAGCCCAGATTACTAAATCAATAATACTATAAGGCGGATTGTCCAAATCAATTATATCAGCAAATCCAAGTAATACCAGAATAACAGAGATTAAAGCTAGTAAAATAATTGTTGTGTCATAATAATCTGCAAAAAACCATTTTTTCTTCAAATTTTTACTCTCCTTACTTTCTATCCTATTATTACTCAGCTTTAATTCAATAATTATCTCTCCGATGACCAACTTCTAGAGTAGCAACGACTAATTCAGTGTCTACAATTTGTACGATAAATCGATAATTACCAATTCTATAACCCCATAGCCGAAGTAAAATTAGCTTCTCAAGATAATTTTACAGGAAATTTTGAGACCTTGGCTCAAAATTTAGGCATGAGACCGCAGGGCTGCTGCCGTCCTGGCTACTTTTAGAAAAGTTTCTTTTTACTTTAAATGCCTTAAGAGCAGTTTAAATAATATTACATTCCTTTTTTACGATAGCCTTTTACATAGTATTGGTTTTTCTCTTCATTAAACTCCAAAATTTCTACTAATGTATTTTGTTGGAGTTGTGAGAGTTTTTGCGCTTCGTAAACTTCTACCCATTCCTCATAATGGTCCATTTCTGCTTTCATTTGAGCTCCAAGAAATTCTCTCAATCGTTCAATATCACTAGAATTTTCAGCGGATATCACTAACGAAGGATAAGCATTTGGTTGAAATTCTCCAACGATTAAGTCAGATTTATTATAAATCGTCACCATTGGAATAGTTTCCATCTCTAAATCCTCAACTAAATCATGAACCGTTTTTTCATGCATTAAGAAATTCGGAGATGATGCATCAACTACATGCACTAATAAATCAACATCCGCACTCTCTTCTAAAGTTGACTCGAATGCGTGAATTAAAGTCGTTGGTAAATCTTGAATAAATCCAACTGTATCCGTTAATGTCACATCATAGTGATCGGCTAAATCAACTTTTCTTGTTAATGGATCTAAAGTTGCAAACAATTGATCCATTTGATACGTTCCAGCATCTGTTAATTGGTTTAGAATTGTTGATTTTCCAGCATTTGTATAGCCAATTAATCCCATTCTAAAACCATTCGAACGATTTCTCTTCATTCTTGAACGTTGACGATGTAGTTTTGTCTGTTCTAATTGTGCTTCAATATCTGAAATTTGTTTACGAATGTGTCGTTTATCTGTTTCTAATTGTGTTTCCCCTGGTCCTCTTGTCCCAATTCCCCCACCTTGTCTCGATAAGGCTGTACCTTGTCCTGACAAACGTGGTAATAAATAATTTAATTGAGCCAATTGTACTTGAAGTTTTCCTTCTTTTGAACGAGCACGCATCGCAAAAATATCTAAAATCAATTGAACACGGTCAATAATACGTGCATTAATCGTTTCATTTAGATTTTTCGTTTGAGAACCTGTTAGAGATTGGTAGAAAACAATTAAATCAATTTCTAGTTCATCGACTAAATGACTAATTTCTTCTACTTTCCCTTTTCCAATCATTGTACGACCACTATAAGTTTCTCTTTTTTGAGTAACAGTAACGACAACTTCTCCTTGAGCGGTATCCACTAATTGCTTCATCTCTTCTAAAGCATATTGAAATTGCTCATCAGATTGTGTTGTTTGAACAGCAACAATCATGACTCTTTCTTTTGTGTTTTCCATTTATTCACTTCCCAGTAAAAACTGCTGACAATCTAAAACAACTTGAGATATTGTATTAGGATTTTCTACTAAATCATACCAATGTACAGCTTCGAATCGGTTTCTAAACCATGTTAATTGACGTTTGGCATATCGTCTAGAGTTTTGTTGAATTTTTTGAATGGTAGCTTCTTTTGATAATTGCCCCTCAAAATAATCCACCCATTCTTTATACCCAATTCCTCGAATCGATTGAACATCTAATCCTTTTACAGCATCGTATAATTGTCTAGCTTCTTCTTCTAAACCATTTTGCATCATCATTTCTACTCTTGTATCAATTCTTTCATAAAGGACTGCTCTATCCGTTGATAATCCGATAATATAGGCATCAAAAATAGCTTCTTTTTGTTGTTGGTCATTAGCTGAAAATGGTTTTCCACTTGCATGAGTGACCTCTAGTGCTCGAATGACCCTTCTTGTATTATTCGGATGAATAGTTTCAGCACTGACCGGATCGACTGCTTTTAATTGCTCCCACATAGCCTGAGGACCAATTTCTTCCAACTCTTTTTCCTTTTCTAGTCGATAAATTGGATCGTTAGAATCTTCACCACTAAAATGAAAATCAAATAATAAACCTTCAATATAAAGTCCAGTTCCTCCAACAATAATTGGAATTTTCCCACGACTTGCAATGTCTTGAATCGCTTCTCTTGCCATTTGTTTGAAATCATTAGCAGTATACTCTTCTTTCACATCACAGATGTCTAATAAGTAATGAGGAATCCCTCGTGTTTCTTCAGGAGTCACTTTAGCTGTTCCTATATCCAATGTTTTATAAACTTGCATCGAATCCCCATTAATGATTTCTCCATTTAATTGTTGTGCTAATTCGATACTAAGAGCAGTTTTCCCAACACCAGTTGGGCCAACAATAACAATGATTTTTTGTTTGTCTACCATATTACTCCTTTATTTCTGAACGAAGCTCTAGTGCTTTTTGTGGATAATCTGTAAAAATCGCTTCTACAAGAAGCTCAAAACAATGGTTCATCTCTTCTTCTTGATTGACTGTCCATACACGTTTTGGATATTGTGAATGAATCTCAAAAGCTTCTTTTAATAAGCGATAGTCAGGATGAACAGCTTCAAACTTCACTTCTTCAAATACATAATTTGCCATTTCTACCGTTTCATATAAAAAGGCAATTTCTTGATTCGGTCTTAATTGTTTCATTTGAATAATGCTTCTCGGATTAAAACTAGAATAAATAATCGCAAAATTTGGTTGCAATCTTTCTTGTAATGCCACACATTTTTCAACAATTCCTGCATATTCAATTTGATCCGTTTTTAATTCAATATTTAATTCACCTTCGAAATTCAATTCCTTTAACAACTGGAAAACTTCTTCTAATGTCGGAATTTTTTCTCCAGTAAATGATTCATGAAACCAACTTCCTGCATCTAATGCTTGAATTTCTTCTACTGTTAAATCTTGAATTAAACCACTACCATTCGTTGTACGATCCACTGTTTCGTCATGAATTACGACTAATTCTCCATCTTTTGAAACATGAACATCTAATTCAATCCCATCACTATGTACACGTACTGCCTCTTGAAAAGCAGCTAATGTATTTTCTGGATGAGTTCCTCTACTTCCTCTATGTGCAAAAATTTTAGTCATTTGCAATCACCTGTTTCTTTTGAACTTTATTTTGTTGACGAATTTTTTGAGATAATACTATCAATTCTGCTGCATGTTGCTTCGTTAATGCTGTCATCTCTTCTCCTGACAACATACGACCAATTTCTTCGATACGTTTGTCTTCTTCTAATATTGTGAGAGTTGTGCGTGTACGCTCATCCTTTTCCATTTTTTCAATAAAAATATGAATTCCCGCAATACTTGCCACCTGTGGTAAATGAGTAATACATAATACTTGAGTAAATTCAGAAATATAATGCATTTTATTCGCAATGGCTTGAGCCACTCGTCCGCTAACACCTGTATCTACCTCATCAAATACGATTGTTCCCACTCCATGCTTACGCACGAAAATTGTTTTCATAGCAAGTGTAATTCTAGATAATTCCCCACCAGATACAATCTTTTGTAATGGTTTAACAGGTTCACCTTTGTTTGTTGAAATATAGAAGTATACTTCATCCATCCCTGTTTCAAGTAGTTGTTCACTTGGTAGGACACGAATTTCAAAAATAGCTTGTTCCATATACAATTCATGTAACTGTGTTTCTATTTTTTCCGCTAATTCAAGTGCGATTTCTTGTCTTTGTTTTGTCAATTCCAGTGCCACTTGTTTTGCTTTTTGTTCGATTTGTGCTTTTTCTTGAATTAAAGTTTCGATAATACTTTCTTTATTTTCAATTTGATTTAATTGAGCCTGTGCTTGTGCTTGGAACTCTAATATTTCTTCTGCATTATCTCCATACTTCCGTTTTAACTGATAATAAACATCTAAACGTTCTTCAATATAAGCTAATCGTTCTTCATCATATTCTGCATGATCTAATTCATGACTCATGTGAGAAACGGCATCTTGTAATTGATAATAAGATTCTTGTAATTGCTGATACAATTGTTGGTAATTTTCGCCAATTCCTTGTAAAAATCCTATTTCTTGAGAAGCTTGACTAATGGCATCTACTGCAGAATATTCTTCTGTTTGTAACATAGATAAAGCAGACATTAAATGTTCTTGAATTTTTTGAAAATGAGTAAAATATTCTTTTTCTTGAACTAATTCTTCCTCTTCTCCAATATAAATATTTGATAATTCAATTTCTTCTACTTGGAATTTTAATAAATCAATTTTTTGTGCATCTTCTTTTTCAGCAGTTTGTAATTTTCGTAGTTGCTCTTGAATACTACAAAAATGGTCATAATACTGACGATAGTCATCTTTTAACGGTTGCAATTTTTGTCCAGCATAGGCATCTAAAAGACTTAAATGATGCTCTTCGTTTAATAATAAGAAATGTTCATTTTGCCCATGAATATCAATCAAATAAGGACCAACTTGTTTTAATAATGAAACTGTAACCATTTGTCCATTAATGCGACAAGTCGATTTACCTGTTTGATATAATTCACGTTGAATCATAATTTCATCATTTTCAATTTCAATGCCTAATGCTTCGATGTTTCTTTTTGTCTCTTCTGAATCAATGGTAAAAACTGCTTGAATTGTCGCTTTTTCACTGCCATATCGAATCATTTCTAAACTAGCACGTTCTCCAGCGAGTAATCCGACTGCATCAATAATAATTGATTTACCAGCACCTGTTTCCCCAGTTAATACCGTCATGCCTTTTTCAAATTGACAGCGAACTTCTTCAATAATTGCAAAATTTTTAATAAACAATTCTTGAATCATCGTTCCACCTCTATTTTAGATTTTTTAATTGTTGATGAGCTTCTTTCACAACTGCTTGAATACCAGTCTTCCAATCATATGAAGAAGTAACGGATTCATGTAATTGTAGATGTGCTAAAAACTCGATATTGCCACTTCCTCCCGTAATTGGAGAGAAAGTAAGTTGTTGAACAGAAAAACCAATTTGTTCGCAATATTCTAAAATTTCTTCTAATACATCTTGATGAACTTTTGGATCACTAACAATCCCTTTTTTTCCAATACGTTCTCTTCCAGCTTCAAACTGTGGTTTAATCAGTACAAGAACGTCCCCATCCATCTCTAAAATATCTTTTAATGGTGGTAAAATTAATTTTAATGAAATAAATGAAACATCAATCGATGCCACTTGAGGTTTTCCTTTTGTAAAATCTTCAGGCTTACTAAATCGGAAATTCACTCTTTCCATAACTTCTACTCGTTCATCTTGTCTTAATTTATAATCTAATTGATTATATCCAACATCTAATGCATAGCTTAATACAGCACCATGTTGTAGAGCTGCATCTGTGAAGCCTCCTGTTGAAGCGCCAATATCTAATAAGATTTTACCTTCTACACTTACATCAAAAGTTGCGAGTGCTTTTTCTAATTTCAATCCACCTCTTGAAACGTAGCGAAGTGTTTCTCCTTTAATATAAAGTTCAGTTGTAATCGGAATTTTTTCGCCAGGTTTATCATAGCGAATATGTTTCACAGCATCGACAATTTGTCCTGCCATGACAAGTCGTTTCGCTTTTTCCCTAGAATCTGTCAATCCTTGTTGTACGACTAGAAGGTCTACTCGTTCTTTTTCCATTCTTTCTCCTTTAAATCTCTACATATGAGAGAATTTTTATAAATATTTCTTGTACTTGTCTTTGAACCATTATTTCATTTGGAATAGATAGAATCGCTTGTTTTGCCTGGTTAATTTCTTGTTCTAAGGCAAGTTTTGCTCCATCAATTCCTAAAATGCTAGGATACGTATTTTTTTCTAATGCTGCATCTTGTCCAGTAATTTTACCTGTCTTTTTAGAATCCCAGCAAACATCTTGTAAGTCATTTTGAATTTGAAAAGCTAAGCCAAAATGCACGCCAAATTTTAAAAGAGCTTCTTCATAAGGTGTCGCATCCTCTAATACGAGTAATCCTAAACGAATCGCTGCTAATAATAATTGTCCTGTTTTATCTGCATGAATTTGTTTAAGTTGCTCTAATCTAATTTCTTGATGTTCACTTGCAATATCTCTCATTTGACCTGTTATCATACCACTAGCTCCAGAAGCTGAGCCTAATACTTGAATGGCACGAACTTTTTTTGCATCCGATAATTGACATTGAGCTAATTCTTCAAATGCAAGTGTTAGTAAAGCATCTCCTGCTAAAATAGCAGTTGCTTCATCAAATTGCTTATGAAGTGTTAACTTGCCACGACGATAATCATCATTATCCATTCCTGGTAAGTCATCATGAATTAATGAATACGTATGAATCATTTCTAAAGAAGCTGCTACCGGTAACACTTTTTGAAGTTCCACTTCTTCTAAATGACTCATTAACAGTACTAATAATGGACGAATTCTCTTTCCTCCACTACTACAAGCATATAGCATAGCTTCTTTCAATCTTGTTGAAATATTTGGAATTTTATCTATTCGAGTTAATAAATAGTTCTCTATTTCTTGTTGCCAATATGAAATCATTTCACTCATGAGTTACTCCACTAATCTTCTTTTACAACAATCATTTTGCTGACTGTTTCTTCTGCTTTTGTTAATGTTTCATTACAATATTGACTTAAAGCCATTCCTTCTTGAAATTTAGCAATGGCTTCGTCCAAAGGAACATCTCCTCTTTCCAATTGCTGTACAATTTGTTCTAATTCACTCATTGCTTCTTCAAATTTTTTCTCTTTCTTTACCATAATTGATTTCCTTTCTCTACAGAAGTCACTTTAGAACGAACTGTTCCATCGACTAATTGAATTGTTAATTCTTGATTTACTTCTAACTGGTCAACACTTTTAATAATCGTTTCTTCTTGTTGCAAAATCCCATACCCACGATTCATAATTTTTAATGGACTTAATAAGTCTAATTGTTGAATCGCTCTTTGGAATTGTTGTTTTTTATCTTTCATCAATTGACCTTGTGCTTGTTCTAATCTTTTTGCTAAATATTGGAGTGCCTGTTTTTCCGTTTGCACTCTTCTACTTGGAGAACCTAATTCTAAACGATGTTGATTTTTTAATAATTGTTGACGTTTGTGCTGAACACTTTGTTGCATCATTTGCTGCAATCGCATTTCTAATTGATCCACTCGCTGTTGATAGATTTGGTAAATCCTTTCTGGATTTTGGAAAATACTTGCATTCGCTAATGCTTGCATTCTTTCTCGTTTGATTTGTAATTGTCGAGATAATGCTTGTTCCAGACGTGTTTGCAAATTTCTCAATTGTTGATGAATTTCCATTAAAACAGGCGTTGCAATTTCTGCAGCAGCTGTTGGAGTGGCAGCTCTCATATCAGATACAAAATCAATTAATGTCGTATCTGTTTCATGCCCTACACTTGAAATAACTGGAATCGACAACTCAGCGACTCTTCTTACAACAGGTTCCTCATTAAATGCCCACAAGTCCTCAATCGATCCACCACCACGTCCAATAATGACAACATCATAATCTTCTTGTTCTACTAAGTCTAAATTTTTCAAAATACTATTAACTGCATGAACTCCTTGTACAACGGTTGGATATAAGACTAATTGAACAATAGGAAATCTTCGAGCCGCTGTTGTTTGAATATCTTGAATAACCGCACCTGATTCACTAGTTAAAATCGCAATTTTTTTAGGGAATTGAGGAATTTGCTTTTTAGGAAGAGAAAATAAACCTTCAGCTTCTAATTTCTTTTTCAATTGTTCATAAGCTAAATAAAGAGCCCCAACTCCATCCGGTTCCATATGTTCAATATTAATTTGGTACTGTCCTGATTTTTCAAAAACAGAAACTTTACCAATCACTAATACTTTCATCCCTTCTTCAGGACGGAATTGAATTTTTTTAAAGGCAGATTGGAACATCGTTGCAGAAATTATTGCATTTTCATCTTTTAAACTAAAATACTGGTGAGTCGGACGTAAACGGAAATTTGAAATTTCCCCAGTTAGATATACTCTTCCCAGATGAGGATCTTTATCAAACTTATATTTTATATATTTTGTTAATGCAGAGACTGTTACATATTCTTCACTCATAAATGTTTTCCCTCTTACATGCATTAAGATACGTCTGCTCTAATAACATCGCAATGGTCATTGGACCAACTCCACCTGGTACTGGAGTAATGGCACTTACTTGATCTTTAACGCCATCAAAATCCACATCTCCAACGATTTTTCCAGATTCTAATCGATTAATACCTACATCAATGATGACAGCACCTTTTTTTACATGTTCTCTCAAAACTAAATTTGGTTTTCCAACCGCACTAATAATAATATCTGCACGAGTAATTTGTTTCTCTAAATCTTTTGTTCGACTATGACAAACAGTTACCGTTGCCCCACGATTTAAGCCTAATAAAGCCATTGGACGACCAACAATCGTACTTTGCCCAATTATAACCATTTCTTTTCCAGTAAGGTCAATTTCATACTCTTCTAATAATCGAATGATTCCTTTTGGCGTACATGGGACAATACTTTCATCTTTTTGAAGTAATTTTCCTAAATTTACAGGATGGAAGCCGTCTACATCTTTTTCGGGAATAATGGCTTCTAATACAGTCTGGCTATCAATCTGTTTTGGTAATGGTAATTGAACTAAAATTCCATGAATAGCATCATCTTCATTTAGTGTTTTAATTTTTTCTAATAACTCTTCTTGAGTAGTAGTCTCAGGTAATCTTTCAACAACCGAATGAAATCCCGCTTCATTTGCAGCACGTTCTTTATTTCGTACATAAATTTGACTAGCAGGATCTTCTCCTACTAATAATACGACTAAACCGGGTTTTACTGCCTGTTCTTCTACTTTTTGTTTCAATTCTTGACGAATTTTTAAGGCTAAACTTTTACCATCTAATACAATCGCCATTTACTCACTCCTTTAAATAAAAAATTGAGCAAAAAGTGTTCCTGGAAGCAAATCATTGCTTCGGAGCGCCTTCTTGCTCAACCTCCTATACTGACTTACCCTTCAACAAAGTTTGATAAGACACCATTAATAAATTTCGCTGATTTTTCATCACTATATAATTTTGCAATTTCAATTGCTTCATTCAATGCAACTGTTTGAGGAACTTCCAATTCAGGTGAACGCATTTCGCAAACTGCTACACGCATAATCATTAAATCTAAGCGAACGATTCGATTTAATTCCCAT
Source organism: uncultured Granulicatella sp. (assembly GCF_963528195.1). GTDB lineage: Bacteria > Bacillota > Bacilli > Lactobacillales > Aerococcaceae > Granulicatella. Next base: position 39,537 of record NZ_CAURVN010000007.1, on the reverse strand, counting down.
CCTTTTAAATGTAAGGAAATTAAAGCATCAATCTCTTCTAACTGGTTTTGAACCCCTTGGATTAAATCTAATGAATAATGAATTTCTGGAAACTCATCCAATAACGCTTCATTAGAATATACTTCTTCATCAAATGATTGTTCATCATGCAATACATCTAACGCTAAGCGAACAGCATCAAATTCTGATAAATCTTTACAAATATCCATTTGATACAAAGCTTGAATAGCAATAATACGTAGTGCACGTCTTTTTAATGGGTTACGACTCACTCTTCATCCCCCAATTCAAATAATTCTGAATCAACATTTTTTGCTGGAATAATTGTTTGAACATGAATATTTACTTGAGAAATTTCTAGTTCACAACTAAATAATAATTGTTCTTTAATTTTATTTTGTAATAATAATGCTAATTTTGGAATAGATACTCCATAATCCACATTACCGTACACATCAAGAATAAATTCACCTTGTTCTTGGGTTAAATAAGCACCTTTAGCTAGTTCTTCACGTCCAAAAAGTGTATTCACACTTGTCTTAATAATTCCTGATAAAGGATGGAATCCTTCCACTTTAGAAGCAACAATTCCTGCAATGCTCTCAATCACTTCAGGGGCAATTTCAATAGCACCTAAAACGGCTGTTTGATTTGAATATTTTTCCATAATGAACCTCCTTTTACAAAGATTCTGAATCGCTATCTGTCTCAATGAGCATCACGAATCATGATCTTCACTCTCTTCTACAGTTTACCATGATTTTTGTTCTATCACAACTCACAAGGTAGTATCTTATAAAATAATCAATTCACGTGGAACTTGTTGAATCACTTCTCCACCAGTTGGTGTAATAATAATATCATCTTCAATACGAACGCCACCAACACCTGGAATATAAATTCCTGGTTCATTTGTAATCACATTTCCTGGAACGAATGCTTGAGTTGCTAAACGACTTACATTTGGTGCTTCATGAATTTCTAAACCAATTCCATGACCAGTTGAGTGCGTGAAGTATTCGCCATATCCTTTACTTGCAATATAGTCACGAGCAATTTTATCTAATTCTACTCCAGTTTTACCTGGTCCTGCTGCTGCACTTACTAATAATTGAGCTTGTAATACAACATCATGAATTTCTTTTAATTGATCTATTGGTTCCCCTACAGCAATTGTACGAGTCATATCAGAAACATAACCTTGATAGTAACATCCAAAGTCTAATGTTACTAAATCACCAGTTTCAATTAATTTCTCACTAGCAACACCGTGAGGCATTGAAGAACGAACACCACTTGCAATAATTGTATCAAATGAAACGCCAGATGCGCCTTGTTTTCTCATGAAGAAATCTAATTCATTGGCCACTTCAATTTCACTCATACCAGCTTTTAGTACATTTAAAATATGTAAAAAGGCTGCATCAGAAATCGAACAAGCTTTACGAATCGTTTGAATTTCAGTTTCATCTTTAATTTCACGAATTTTTTCTACTAATCCTTGAGTTGGAACTAAATCTGTATCAAATTCATCTTCAAAAACTTCTAACATTGAAACAGATAAGTGATCTGCTTCAAACCCAACATGTTTTAATCCATGTTTTTCAATTAATTCACGGAATACACCTAACCAACCTGTTTTATGTTCAATCACTGTAAATCCTTGTGCTTGTTTTTGAGCTTGTTGAGTATATCGAGCATCTGTTACAAAATATGCTTCATTTAATGTAATTAATGAAAAACCTGTTGTACCTGTAAAATTCGTTAAGTAACGTAAATTATATGGACTATAAACAATTAATCCATCAATTTCTAAATCCTTCATTGCATTTCTTACTTTTTCAACTCTAATCATATAATCACCTTCCAAAATCTTTTGTGTAACCTAGTATAACAAAAAAACTCAATAATATATATGATTTTTAAGAAAAAAATAAACTTTTAGGTGACCCTAAAAGTTTATTTTTCTTTCTACTATTGCTTCAGTTAATGTTTGAGAAAAATTTAAGCCTAATTCTCTTCCTAACTTATCAGCCCATCTTGGTATCGTTAATGTTTTTTTAACTGGTTCTTGATTTCCTAAATATTTGTTTACATCCACACAAACCATAGAAACAAAAGATTTTTTTGAATTAAATTTAATTTCAATATCTTTATCATCTTTGAAAGGATTATGCTCAACTAAAGATAAAGAATTTATATCTGATGGTTTAGGTAAATCTATATCATTTTCAATACAATCCGCAGCATTCATACCTAACCATTCACTTGCCATTTCCAATGCATCACTAATATCTTTTCCTTGAGTACCAGACATATCTGAAAAATCTGGAAAATGTACAAAGTAAGGTGCACTTGTATCATCTGAATCATCATAATAAAATAACGCTGGATAAGTCACTAACATTTTCATACCTCCAATTAGAAAAGCAGAGGCTGAGTATTATAACCCAGCTTGCTTTCTTATCCCTTTTTCAGTGAATTTATTTAACTCACCATGGGGAATTATGATAGGTCTTTCTCCTTGTTTCTCCATTTTTACATGGGAACCTTTACCACCCTTTGTTTTTAACCAACCATGAGCGATAAGAAGTTTGACCATCTCATTTTGTGTCATCGGCATAGCGCTCTACCTCCTGACATAAATATTATAACACGTGTTACACGTATAAATCAATTGTTTATATATTCTTTAAACAAAAAACAACTACAACAAAATGTCATAGTTGTCCTGCATTCATTTAAAATTTTCTAAATTTTTCTAAGCGTTGGCTTACTAGTTCTTCCTTTGATTTGGTACGCCATTCTTTTAAAGATGCCAATAAAGAAGTTTGAAGTTCTGTCGCTATTTTTTTAAACGAACGGTTTTTCTCTAAAATAATTTTATCAACAATTCCTTCTTCGAATAATTCCTTACTTGTAAACTTCATTAATTCACTTGCTTGTTCTGCTTTTGAACTATCTTTCCACAAGATTGAAGCAAATCCTTCTGGAGATAAAATTGAATAGATGGCATATTCCATCATCCAAACTTCATTAGCAACAGCTAATGCAATAGCTCCTCCACTTCCACCTTCACCCATTAAAATGGCAATAACTGGAACGGTTAAATGACTCATCTCTTGAAGATTTTTAGCAATGGCTTCCCCAATCCCTCTATCTTCAGCACTTTTACCACAAAAAGCTCCAGCTGTATTAATCATTGTAATAATAGGACGATTAAATTTTTCAGCTTGTTTCATTAATCTTAAACTTTTTCGATAACCTTCTGGATGAACTTGTCCAAAGTTACGCTCAATATTTTCTTTTAAAGTATGACCTTTTTGCATTCCAATGACTGTAACTGGAATCTCTTTTAAACGAGCAATTCCTCCAATAATGGCAGCATCATCTGCAAAAAAACGATCTCCTTTTAATTCTATAAAGTCATCGAAAATTTCGTCAATCCATTCTTTAGTAGTTGCACGGTTGATATCACGTGCTTTTTGGACGATTTTCATTGGTTTCATCTGAATTCCTCCTCTAAAGAATGTAGACTTAAAAGAGTTTTTAATGTTTCTTTTAACTGAGTACGATGAATAATAGCATCAATAAATCCATTTGCCTGTACAGTTTCTGCTTGTTGGAAATCATCCGGTAATTTTTCTTTCATCGTTTGCTCAATCACACGTTTACCTGCAAATCCAACAATTGCTTTTGGTTCACTAATAATAATATCCCCTTGCATGGCAAAACTTGCAGTCACACCACCTGTTGTAGGATCTGTTAATACTGTGATATATAATAATCCTTCTAAGTGATGCGCTTGTACTGCTCCACTAATTTTTGCCATTTGCATTAATGAATAAATTCCTTCTTGCATTCTAGCGCCACCAGAAGCTGTGCAAACTATAATTGGAAGCTTTCTCTTGGTTGCTTCTTCAAAGGCTAAAGTCAGTTTCTCACCAACTACTTGTCCCATTGAACCCATCATAAAATAGGGATTCATAATCGCTAAAACAAATGGTAAGTGACTAATTTTTGCAAGCCCAACCGTTACAGCTTCTTCTTCCCCTGTTGTTTGTCGTGCTTTTTTCTGTTTCAAGTCATACCCTGGGAAATCGACTGCTACTTTCATTTGTTCGTCATTAAACCACTCTTCAAATTCATCAGTCATAATGGAAATTCTTTGTTTTGGAGTTAATCTAAAATGATAATCACAGTTTGGACAAATTTGAAACTCTCCAATATCCTCTAAATAAACCGTTTTTTGACAATGTGGGCATTGAATCCATTTCCCATCTGGTATCATTGGAGTTTTTTCAGATTCTTCTACATCAACAGGATTCTGTTTTAATGAAATATAAGGACGTTTTTTAAATAAACCCATTTAATCACTCCTTTATGGACGAGACTCATTAAACCATTCTGGTAAAAATTTTTCTTCTACAACATTTGTCGTATAATCTCCTCTTTCAAAAAAAGTTGATTGCAATAAATCTTGTAAAAATTCCTTATTCGTCTCAACGCCTTCAACTACTAATTCTCGCAGAACTCGTTCCATTTTTGAAATGGCTTGACTTCTACTTGGTGCATGGACAATTAATTTTGATAACATAGAATCATAAAATGGTGGAATTTTATATCCAGAATATAAAGCTGATTCAATTCTTACTCCTAAACCTCCATTTGGTTGATGTAAGACTTCAATCGTTCCAGGCGCTGGTCTAAAGTTTTCTCTTGGACATTCTGCATTTAAACGACATTCGATCGAGTGCCCTTTAATTTGAATCTCATCTTGAGTAAAGTTTAATCTTTCGCCAAATGCTACTTTTAATTGCCATTCTACTAAATCAATGCCTGTTATCATTTCTGTAATTGGATGTTCTACTTGAATACGAGTATTCATCTCCATAAAATAGAAATGTTTATCCTGATCCACTAAAAATTCAATCGTTCCAGCATTTTCATAGCCTACTGATGTTGCAGCTAATACAGCTGCTTGCCCCATTTCTTTACGTAAATTGTCATCTAAATAAGGACTTGGAGCTTCTTCAATAATTTTTTGATTTTTTCTTTGTAAAGAACAATCACGTTCCCCTAAATGAACAACATTTCCATACGAATCTGCTAAAATTTGAAACTCAATATGTTTAGCTGGATAAATAATTCGCTCAATATACACTTCTTCATTTCCAAATGCTTGAAGCGCTTCTTGTTGAGCTGCTAAAAATTGTTTTTCAAACTCATCTAAACTTTGAACTTTACGAATTCCTTTTCCACCGCCACCTGCGACAGCTTTAATTAAAAGAGGAAATCCAATATTTTCTGCAATTTTTAATCCTTCTTCAACCGTAGGAACAACACCGTCACTACCTGGTATAACGGGAACTCCTGCTTTCATCATTTGTTTACGAGCTTGTGCTTTATCTCCCATCATTTGAATGACATGTGCGCTAGGTCCAATGAATTTCACCTGACATTCTTCACACATTTTTGCAAATTTAGGATTTTCTGATAAAAAACCAAAACCTGGATGAATCGCTTGTGATCCAGTTAATACAGCTGCACTTAAAATATTTTCAACATTCAAATAAGATTCTTTACTAATATTTTTACCTATGCAAACGGCATAATCTGCTAATTGTACATGTAATGCTTCAGAATCAGCTTGAGAATAAACTGCTACGGTTTCAATTTGAAGCTCTCTACATGCACGAATCAATCGACAAGCAATTTCTCCTCGATTTGCAATTAAAATTCTTTTAAACATATCCTACCTACCAATAATAAAGGTTAACTCCGCTTCACAAACAACTTTACCATCTACAAAGGCCTTTGCTTTACCAATTCCTGCATATTCTTTTAATTTAAGAATATCCACTTGAAGCGTTAAAACATCTCCTGGTGTTACTTTTTTTCTAAATTTCACATGATTTAAACCACCTAAATAAGCAGTTTTTCCTTTAAAACTTTCTAATGATAATAATGGAATTGAGCCAGCTTGTGCTAAAGCTTCTACAATTAAAACTCCTGGCAATACTGGTTCTCCAGGGAAATGTCCTTGGAAAACATGCTCATTATATGTTACATTTTTAGTAGCCACTACGTGCTCACCTGGAATTAATTCTTCTACTCGGTCAATATATAAAATTGGAAAACGATTTGGAATTAATTTCATTACATCTGTTACTGTCATTACACTCATGATAAGCCTCCTAATTTTTCTTAATAGCAAATAATTCTTGCCCGTAATCTACCATTTGTCCGTTTTCAACAAGTATTTCAACTACTTCACCAGAAATTTCTGCATTGATTTCATTCATAATTTTCATTGCTTCAATAATACATACTGGTTGTCCAACTTGAACTTTATCCTGAACTTGAACAAAAGTAGGATCATCTGGAGATGGTGCTAAATACACAATCCCCACAATTGGACTTTTAATATATTGTAAATCTTCTTTTGCAACTGTTTCTTGAACTTCAGGAGCTTTAGTAGCTACCGTTTCAGCAATGATTTCTTTTGTAGATACAACTGCCACTGGCTTCTCTTCAATCGTTTCAACAACTTGTTTAGAACCACTTACTGGATAATTTTCTCGTTTAGAAAGTTGAAGATCTACTCCCTTTTGTTGTAAATGCAATTCCATTAAACTTGAATGATCGAATAACGAAACAATAGCTTTTAAATCCTCTATATTCATACATTATCCTTTCCACTTCTTGAAGCATAAAACTGCATTATGTCCACCAAATCCTAATGAATTACTAATGGCAACATTTACTTCTTTTGCAACACCTGTTAGTGCTGTTACATTTACAGAACATGCTTCATCTTGTTCTTTTACATTAATCGTCGGTGGAATAAAATCCTCTCCAACTGCTTTAATACATGCAATTGCTTCAATAGCTCCTGCAGCACCTAATAAATGTCCTGTCATTGATTTTGTACTTGAAACATGTACCTTATCTGCAGCTTCTTTTAAAGCGTAGCGAATTGCTGTTACTTCAGAAGAATCATTTGCAGGAGTACTTGTTCCATGAGCATTAATATAATCTACATCACTTGGAGATAATTGCGCTTCATTTAAAGCCTGTAAAATTGCTTTTCCTGCACCACTACCATCTGGTGTAGGAGCCGTCATATGATAAGCATCAGCTGTTGCTCCATAACCAACGATTTCAGCATAAATCGTTGCTCCTCTTTTTTGAGCATGTTCTAAACTTTCTAAAACAACAACTCCTGCTCCTTCCCCCATCACAAAACCATTACGGTTTTTATCAAATGGGATAGAAGCTGCATTTGGGTCTTTGCTATTACTTAATGCTGTTAAAGCAGCAAATCCTGCAATCCCAATTTCACAAATCGTTGCTTCTGAACCACCAGCTAAAATGACATCAGAATAACCGTGCTTAATATTTCTGAAAGCTTCACCAATCGCATGAGTTCCACTTGCACAAGCTGTTACAATCGAAGTACAAATTCCTCTAGCTCCTGTTTTCATAGAAATATTTCCAGCAATCATATTCCCTATTGTCATCGGAACAAATAATGGAGCAACTCTAGTTGGACCTTTGTCATGCATTTTGATGATTTGTTGTTCCATCGTTGGTAAACCACCGATACCAGAACTTACAATGACACCAAAACGGTCAAAATCCGTATTTTCATGAGTAATTCCACTATGTTCAACTGCTTGTAACGCTGCCGCAATTCCATATTGGCAAAATAAATCCATTCGCTTTGCTTCTTTTCGGTCCATATATAAAGTAGGATCAAATCCTTTTACTTCTGCAGCTACATGAACATCAATATCTTTCGTATCAAATTTTGTAATGAAATCTATACCATTTTTACCATTTTTCAATCCATCCCAAAAACTGGCAACATCATTTCCTAATGGTGTAATAGCACCCATTCCTGTAATGACTACTCGATTCATGTTTTTCCTCCTTTACATATATAAACCACCGTTAATTTGTAATACTTGTCCTGTCATATATTTTTGTTCGGCTAAATATAAACAAGCTTCAGCAATATCTTCAACTGTTCCAAATTTACGCATTGGAATTTGTTTTTCCCATTCCTTGCGAATTTTTTCTGGAAGTGCTTGTGTCATTTCAGTATCAATATATCCAGGTGCGATAGCATTAACGGTAATTCCTCTTGAACCAATTTCTTTTGCTACTGATTTTGTTAAACCAATAATTCCTGCTTTACTTGCAGCATAATTTACTTGACCAGCATTACCAGATACACCAACAATACTTGTCATATTAATAATACTTCCCGATTTTTGACGTACCATGTATGGACTAGCAAAACGAATTAAGTTGAAACAACCTTTTAAATTAACATCAATGACATCATCAAAATCTTTTTCTTTCATTTTTAACACTAATCCATCACGAGTAATTCCAGCATTATTAATTAATACATCTATTTTTGAAAACTTCTCAATCGTTTGTTCCACTAAACTTTCAGCAACCTCAAATTTTGAAATATCACCAACAACACTTAGAACTTCTCCTGGATATGGAGTAAATAGCTCTAATACTTCTTGGTCAATTTCTGAAGTTGCATTTAGGACAATATTAGCCCCTTCTTTTGCAAAAGCTAATGCAATGCCTAATCCAATTCCTCTTCTACTTCCCGTTACAACGACTGTCTTATCAATAAATTTCATCTGTTTCCCTCTTTCATTCTTCGTAATTCTTGTACTGTTTGATCCAACAACTTCATTGATTCTGTTTGAAGTACAGTTACTTCGATTGAATGACTTTTGGCAATTTGCTTAATCATTTGAGATAAACTTTTTCCAGGTCCAATTTCTACAAACACTCGTACACCTTGTTCTAACATCCATTCAACATTTTGTTTCCATTTAACAGAATGAGTGATTTGTTGTGTCAATATTTCTGCTTTAATCGGAATAGAATGTTGTACTCCAGTCACATTACTTAATACTGGAATACTTGGTGTTTGAAACGAAATTATTTCTATAAAGTCATTAAATTTTTCTGCTGCTGGAGTCATTAATTCTGTATGAAAAGCTCCACTTACGGGAAGAACAATCGCACGTTTTGCTCCTTGTTCTTTTAATTTTTCTACTGCTATTTCAACAGCATCCTTTTTCCCACCGATTACTAATTGTCCTGGTGTATTATAATTGGCAGGCGATACTAATAATCCTTGTTCTTGTAATTCTTTACATACCTTTTCAATGACTTCATCTTCTAATCCCAAAATAGCAGCCATTGTACCAGCATTTTGATTAGCTGCCTCTTGCATCCATTCTCCTCGTTTTGAAACAAGCGTCAATGCTGATTCATAACTTAATGCACCACTTGCCATTAATGCACTATATTCCCCAAGAGATAGACCGGCAACGAAATCTGGATGAAATCCTTCTTCCTCAAGAAACTGTAAAATAAGTTTTGAAACAAATAATAATAAAGGCTGTGTATATTTTGTTTCATGAAGCTTCGTAGAATGTTCATCTTCTAATAGTTCTAATACTGAAAAATCTAATACTTTTTGTGTTTGTTCTAATAAATTTTGACCCATAGGATTATTTAGAAACTCTAACCCCATTTGAGGTTTTTGACTTCCTTGTCCTGGGAAAATAAAAGCCGTTTTCATAAGCACTCCTTATACTTTGAAGTTCAAAATAAATTTTGCGTAAAAAAATTAATCTTCAAAACGTTTCATTTGTTCTTGAATCGTTTTTATTGAATCTCTCATTAATTCTTCAATAATTTCTTTACAAGTTTCTTCTTTTTGAATTAAACCAGCAATTTGTCCTGCCATCATTGATCCCATTTGAGTATCCCCTTCAACAACAATTCGTCTAAGAGCTCCTTTTCCAATAGCTTCTAATCGTTCGAAATCAGGATTTTCTTTACTTGTTTCTTCTTTTTCTGCTTGTAAATAAATTTTTGTTAATTTGTTTCTTAATACACGAACTGGATGTCCAGTAATTTGACCAGTAATTACTGTATCAATATCTTTTGCTTTAATCACTGCTTGCTTAAAGTTATCATGAGCAGTAGATTCTTTTGCAACTAAAAATCTAGTTCCTAATTGAACAGCTTCAGCACCTAACATCAATGCAGCTGCCATTCCACGACCATCACCAATACCACCAGCTGCGATAACAGGGATATTTACAGCATCGACTACTTGAGGCAATAAAGCAATCGTAGTTGTTTTACCAATATGACCTCCTGCTTCCATTCCTTCAATGACAACAGCGTCAGCCCCAGCTTTTTCCATACGTTTTGCTAAAGCTACAGAAGCTACTACTGGGATGACAATAATACCAGCAGCTTTAAATTTATCCATATATTTTCCTGGATTTCCAGCACCAGTACAAACAACTTTTACGCCCGCTTGGCAAACCACATCTACTACTTCATCTACGAAAGGACTTAATAGCATGATATTAACTCCGAAAGGTTTATCCGTTAATTGCTTCATTTCATCAATAAATCCTTGTACAACTGGACCAGGAGCATGACCACAGGCAATAATTCCTAGCCCACCTGCATTGGATACCGCACTTGCTAAAGATGGATTCGCAACCCATGCCATTCCACCTTGAATAATAGGATACTGGATACCAAGTAATTGACTAATTTTTGATTCCATAAAACCATCCCTTATTATTTTTCTGCTAATTGGTTATCAACATATTTTACTAAATCTTCTACAGTTTCTAATCCATCTTCTGTATCGATTTTTACATCAAATTCATCTTCAATATCATTGATGATTTGGAATAAATCTAAGCTATCTGCTTCTAATTCATCTTTTAAGCTAGTTGATAATTGTACTTCTTCTTTTTCTTTTCCTAATTGTTCTGTAATAATTTCTTGAATTTTTTCGAATGTCATGTTTGTTTCCTCCAAATAGTTAAATTGTTATTATCATACTTCCCCAAGATAATCCGCCACCAAAGCCACTTAGTAGTAATTTTTGACCACTACCAATCGTAATCAATTGATTTCGAACTAATTCATCTAGAAGAATTGGAATACTTGCTGCTGAAGTATTTCCTACACTAGCTAGATTTGTTGGGAATTTTTCAATTGGTTGTTTTAATTTTTTTGCAACTTGTTCGATTAATCGAACATTTGCTTGATGAAGTACATATAAATCTACATCATCAGCACTCATTTGAGCTTTTTCTAGAGTTTCTGAAATATTTTTTGGAACTTCCCTTGAAACGAGTTCAAAAACTCCTCTACCATCCATTCTCATCGTGGAAATTGTATGTTGCTCCAATCTTTCTCCACAAACTAATGCTTCTCCTTTTTGGCCATCAGAACGCAAAGTTTCAACAAATAATGTTGCATCATCTGTTTTTTCTAATAGAATCGCACCCGCTCCATCACCAAAAAGAATGGCAGTTGAGCGATCCTTCCAGTCTAAAACAGATAACATAGTTTCAGCACCAATCACAATACCATATTTTTGATTTCCGGCTGAAAGCATCTTTATAGCTGTGGATAAAGCAAATACAAATCCTGCACAAGCTGCACTTATATCAAATGCAAATGCATTAGTGGCGCCAATTGCTCCTTGAACTTTTGCTGCACAAGAAGGGCTCATAGAATCAGGAGTCATTGTTGCTACGATGACAAATTCAATTTCTTCTGGATGTATTGCAGACTCTTCTAAAAGTTTTTGAGCGGCTTTTATCGCTAAATCACTTGTTGTTAACTCTCTAGCATAACGTCTTGATTGAATTCCAGTTCTTTTTCGAATCCATTCATCTGTAGTATCTAATTGAAGCTCCCAATCAGCATTTTTTATTTCATGAATTGGTAGGTAAGAACTTGTATGAATCACTTTTACAGTGGACATCAAATCTCTCCTTTTTGAACTTCAGCTTTGGCTTCATGTAAAAAGTTATATAAATTATGAAGACCTTTTACTAAAATAGCCATTTCTTCCTCGTTCATTCCTTCAATCGTACGTTTCACTAATTTTTCATGAAACTTACGATGTAATCGATACAAGAGACGTCCTTTACTTGTTAAACCTAATCTAACAATTCGTCGATCTTTTGTATCTTTTAAGCGTTCAACATATCCTTTCTTCACTAATGCATTAACTGCCACTGTTAGCGTCCCAACCGTTACATTTAATGTATTGGCAACTTCTGTTGTCGTGAGTTCACGGTACATGCCGATTACTTCAATTGCATGCATTTCTTTAATCGATAAATCTTTGAATTGACTTTGTGCCAATGAAGATTCTTCAATATCAAGCATTTGGTTAAAGACGTCTACCAAATACTCATTAATTTTCTCTAGAGGTGTTTCCATTACTTTCTCCTAATTAGTTTGAATATCAAATCATTTGATATTCAAACTATACTAAATAATATTTTGAATGTCAAACATTTTTTGCAAAAAAAAATTTCTCTTTCAATTCTATGAATTTGAAAGAGAAAATTTCATCATTATTCAATTGGTGTAAAAATTAATCTTAATGCATGTAATAGAACTACTACAGTACTTCCTTCATGAAGAATGACTCCAAGTGTTAAATCACTCCAACCAAGGAAATTTAATAACACTAATACAATCACTATCAATAAAGAAAAAATTAAATTTTGCTTTGTAACAGTCATCATTAATTTTGAAACTTTATGTAATGTTTTTAAAGAATCTAATTGACTATTCATTAATACAATATCACTTGATTCCATTGCAACATCAGTTCCTTTTCCCATTGCAATTCCAACTTCTGCATTCACTAATGCTGGTGCATCATTAATACCATCTCCAACCATTGCAATTGTCGGATATTTCATGGACCACTCTTTTAAGGTATTTGCTTTTTCTTCTGGTAATACATTAGCTCTTACTTCATCCACTTCTAATTCGTTAGCAATTGCCTCAGCTGTTTGAATAGAATCTCCCGTTAAAAGCATCGTTTGAATATTTTCTTCTTTGAAATAATCAATCACTTGTTTTGCCTCTTCTTTCGGAGTATCTAAAAGGGCTACTGCTCCAACTACTAAATGATCCTCACTTAAAACTACAACTGTTTTCCCTTCATTCATCCACTGCTCAACAATTTCTGTATATTTTCCTAATGTAGCAAAACTAGAAGGTTTTCCAATACGATATGTATGATTTCTATGAGTTGCTTCTAATCCAATTCCTACTTTTGGTATAACAGATAATGAGTAAGTACGATAAGCTAATCCAGATTCTACGATTGCAAATGCTAATGGATGGTTTACTTTTTTCTCCATCGATACAAGAATGGAATATAATTCAAATTCACGATCTTTATCCATTACTTTTGCCACAACTTTAGGTATACCATTTGTTAGTGTACCAGTTTTATCAAAAGCAATCGCTTCAACTTCAGACATTTTTTCTAAAGAAGCTCCAGATTTAATAAAGATTCCTTTTCTAGATAAAGTTGAAATAGCAGCCACTGTTACCGGTGTAGCACTAGCGGCTAGTGCACATGGAGATACAGCAATTAAATAAACCATTCCACGATAAAAAGCTGTTAAGAAATCCCAGTTTAAAAATAGAATTCCGATTGCTAACACAACTGGGAATAAAGCCAATACAATTGTGACATAGACTGGTTCCCATTTCTTTAAGAAACTACCTGTACGAGTTAATGATTGACCAGCTTCTTGCACTAAAGTAATAATCTTTCCAAGTACACTGTCTTGTTGTTTTTTAGTAACCTTAACGAGCAGTGTTTGGGTTAAATTTAAAGTTCCAGCAAACACTTCACTTCCTACTTCTTTTTCAACTGGAATTGATTCTCCAGTTACAGAAGCTTGATTAATAGAGGACATTCCTTCAATAATGATTCCATCTGCTGAAATTTGACTTCCATTCAATACTTGGATAATATCTCCAATTTCTAAAGAAGAAGCATCAACTTCCTCAAAGTGTCCATGATTCATTTTTTTCAATGCTACTTTTGGTTGTAATTGTAATAATTGAGTCATATCTTTACGACTTTTCTTTTCAACATATTCTTCAAGTGAATGGGCAATCGTAAATATAACAATTAGCATTGCTGCTTCTTCAAATTTCCCAATAAAAATCGCACCAAGAGCAGCAAGTGTCATGAGTAAATGAACATTTGGACGAAACTTTTTTAAATGCTTTGTTTCCTCAATAGTATCCATAATTCCTTCAGTAATGACTTCCTTCCCAATACAAGCAATTGTTAAAAGGAATAAGGCATTTGCTATCCAAGCTACACTACTTTCTAAAAACAATGCTAATACAAACATACCAATCGCAAGAACCCAGCGTTGCCAAGAAATTTCATGATAATGGTGACCGGAACAATGACCACAATGATCATGATGGTGATGGTCACCGTGTTCATGAGAATGATGCTGAGAATCATGATCGTGACTATGATGTTCACTGTGTTCATGAGAATGATGCTGAGAATCATAATCGTGACAATGATGTTCACTGTGTTCATGACAATGTTCTTCATGATGATGTGTTTCTTCATTTGTTCTTTGATTCAATAATTGATTCCATTTTAGTTTAAAAACTTCCATAAATTCTTCTAAAGCTTTAAATCGATGTTTCATACCCCACAACCTTTCTTACTGAATCTATTATACATGAACATTCATGTTTCAACAAAAAAAGAAATGACTTTTTCTAGTAGTAGTTTATCTATGAGATTCGCATAGCGAAGCTGCTGGCGTCCTTTACTACTTAAAAAAGTCAATTTCGAGAAATTTTCATAAAATATTAATCTAACAAAGCACTCAAATCAATGGTATCTAATGTCATTTCCGTTGAAGTTTGAGCCATAATCGATTCATAATCAAAATAATCATTAATCGTTAATTGATTTAACTGATAAATTTGTTCAAATAAATTATCAGGTTTACTCTTCTTCCATCGATACGTCACAAAATAACTTGCAATATCATAACTGGAAATTGATTCATATCCTTGTGTAATAAACTCAATCGTTTTATATCCTAACCAAGGACGAAATTGTTCTAAAAATTCTTCTTGTTTATCCATCATGACTAAGAGTTTTTACTATTCTCCATCAACAACAGGAACATTATTTTCTCCAGCGGTTGGAACAACATGATGAATCGCACGACGTTCAAATGTTAAATAAACACCATCACAATCAATTTCAACAGTTTGATCTACTGTATCAATATAATGAACTACTCCATGTAATCCACCAATCGTTACAATATGATCCCCAGCTTTCAAAGCATTCATTTGCTCTTGTAATTTTTTATTACGCTCACGATTTTTACGTCCAATAAACCACCAAAGGGCTCCTAAACCTACAATATAAAGTAACATTAATGCTAAACTCATTTTCAACACTCCTTCATTTAATGTATTACTACTGTACCAAATTTTTCCTAAGAATACTAGAAATTACGAGCATTTTCTTTATTAAATCCATATTCTTCGAAAAATGCTTCTCTAAATTCTAGTAAATTATCATCCATAATAGCTTGACGTACTTGTTTCATTAAGTTTAATAAGAAGTATAAATTGTGATAACTTGTTAAACGTAAGCCAAATGTTTCATCTGCTTTAAATAAATGACGAATATACGCACGAGAATAATTACGACATGTGTAGCAATTACATTTCTCATCGATTGGACGAAAATCACGTTCATATTTCGCATTTTTTACAACAAGACGACCTGCACTTGTCATACAAGTACCATTTCTTGCAATACGTGTTGGTAGTACACAGTCAAACATATCAACTCCACGAATCACTCCATCAATTAATGAGTCAGGAGAACCTACACCCATTAAGTAACGTGGTTTATGAGACGGAATCAGTGGCGTCACATAGTCTAATACTTCATTCATTTCTTGTTTTGTTTCCCCTACAGATAATCCACCAATAGAATACCCTGGGAAATCAAGAGAAATCATATCTTTAGCATGATCCATTCGTAAATCTTTGTATCCTGCCCCTTGTAAAATTCCAAATAAGGCTTGAGTTTCTGGAGATTTATGAGCTTTCAATCCACGTTCTGCCCATCTTGTTGTACGAGCAATAGAGTTTTTCACATAATCATGAGTATGATGGAAATCTGGACACTCATCAAAACTCATAATAATATCTGCCCCTAATTTATTTTGAACATCAATTGAAATTTCTGGAGATAAAAATAATTTTGATCCATTTAAATGGTTTCTAAAATGTACGCCCTCTTCTTCAATTCTTCTCATATCACTTAAAGAGAATACTTGGAAACCTCCTGAATCTGTTAAGATTCCTTTTTTCCAATTCATAAAATTATGTAATTTTCCTGCTTCATCTACAATATCCGCACCTGGACGTAACCATAAGTGATACGTGTTACTTAAAATAATATTTGCTCCCATTTCATCTAATTCTTCTGGAGACATTGATTTTACAGTTGCAAGAGTTCCTACAGGCATAAACATTGGAGTTGGAAAAGTTCCATGTGGTGTAATAATTTCTCCAAGACGAGCACCTGTATGTTTCTCTGTTTTAATTAAGCGATAAGTTACAGCTGGTTGTGTCATTTCTACATTCCTTTCTTTATACAGTCAACTATATAACTGTATCTCACTATGTTCTATTTGTCCAATATTTTATAAGATTTTAAGTAAATAAACAAAAAACTTCAAAAGTTAGAAATAGAATCTAACTTTTGAAGTTGAATTTCTTTATTGATAGATTATACAGTTTGAATGGCACGATAACTATAGGATGGTTCTTTTAGTTTTTCATCAAATACAACATCTAAATCGTGTCCTTGGAAAAACCATTCATCACCTGTTTCAACAAAATAAGTAATCCCATTTTTTTCCACACTAACAAATGGATTATTTGGTGTATCAACTTCTACGGCTAAAGAAAAGCCTTCATGAATTGGACTACATCCATAAACTTTTCCTAAAAAACGAACACCACGTTCTTTAGAAACTCCCATTTCTTCTTCAAACCATGCTTGTGATTTTTCATCAATTGTTAATTTCATTTGTCCCATCCTTTGACTCATCTTTTCTTACTTCAAGTTTACCACAGTTTTAAAAATCTTGCTTTTACTTTGCTTGTAAAATCGGATTAGCCATAAAAGAAGTACATCCATATTTAGATAAAGCTGTAAATCCATTTGCTTCATAAAATGCGATTGTTTTTAATTCACTATCCGTTGTTAAAATAATTTGATAAACTTCATTAAAATACTCCAGAGTTTGACGTAGTAATTGTGTACCAATCCCTTGTCTATGATATTCAGGAAGTACAATAATATCTTGAATATAGAGAATAGAATAACCATCTCCTACTGCTCTTAAAAATCCAATTAATTTTCCTTCTTCATCTCTTGCTGTAAGTATAAACAAACTATGTTCTAATGCATTTTTCAACATCGTAGGATTTGTCGTATAATTCGTCCATCCTACTGCTTCATATAACGGAAATATTTCTTCAAAAGAAACTGCATCTTTTTTCTTATACCCAATCAACCTATTCACTCCTCATCTAATACGACTGATTCAATCCATTCCCAAGCTTTTTCAACACCTTCTCCTGTTTCAGAAGAGAAAGTCAAAAATAATTCTTCCGGTGGTTTACCAAAAGCTTTTCGAATTTGACTCACATGTTTATTCCATTTACCACGAGGAATTTTGTCACACTTCGTCATAATAATTCGATAAGGAATTTCATAATACTCCAAAAACTCACGCATTTGAACATCTTCCGTACTTGGTTCATGACGGAAATCAACAAGGATTAAAACGAGTTCAAGATTTTCACGAGTCGTAATGTACTCTTCAATCATTTTACCCCATTTTTCACGTTCTTTTTTTGAGACTTTTGCGTATCCATAACCAGGAACATCGACAAAGTAAAACAAATCATTAATATGATAAAAGTTTAATGTCTGAGTTTTCCCTGGTTTACTAGAGGTTCTAGCTAAACTCTTTCGTTGAATTAAACGATTAATAAAAGATGATTTACCAACATTTGAACGACCAGATAAAGCAATTTCAACTTTTTGATCGGTTGGATATTGATTGGGACCAACCGCACTAATCGTAAATTCAGCATTTGTCACTTTCATGATTAAGCTCCTTCCTCTGTTGTTTGAGGATTAATTTTAACGAAGAATAGTAATCCGCCTCCAATTAAGAATAGAACAATTAGAGAAAAGACTCCATCTAATGAATTACCTGTCATTTGTGCTGTAATCCCTAATAATGTTGTTCCTAAAATGGATGAGAATTTTCCAAAAATATTATAAAATCCAAAAAATTCATTCGCACGATTTGCCGGAATAATTTGCCCAAAAATAGAACGACTAATAGATTGTACCCCACCTTGAGCTGTACCAATACAAATCGCTAATAATAAGAAATCTGTATAAGTTTTTAATCCAGTTGCTAAGATACAAATAATAATATAAGTAGCAATTCCTAAAAACACGGTATTCTTAGAACCAATTTTTTTAGCAAGATATCCATAAATAATACTAAATGGGAAAGCAACAATTTGTACGATTAGAAGAATAACAATTAAACTATTTCCATCTAATCCCACATCACTACCAACAGCTGTCGCCATTTTAATAATTGTCCCAATTCCATCAATATAGAAGAAATAAGCAATTAAGAATAAGAATACTTGCTTATGTTCACGAATATGTTTAATCGTTTCAAATAGGCGAGCAAAACTATCATATACAGGATGTTTATCATGTTCAATAAAGTTTTTCTGTTTAACATGTTTCCAAAATGGTATCGTAAATACAAACCACCATACAGCAGTAATTAAAAATCCAATTTTAACAATAATATCTCCAGCTAATGATGAAAATTGCATAATCATCATAAACAAAACAAATGGAATAACACTTCCAATGTACCCGTAACCATAACCTGCTGCCGAAATACGGTCCATACGATCATACGTAGTCACATCCATAATTGAACTATCATAAAAAATATTTGAAGCTGAAAATCCAATGGCAGAAATCGTATATAAGATTAGTAAGTACATCCATTGATCACTTCCAGCAAACATCATTCCTAATACAGAAAATACACCAACCATAGTAGAAACTGTAAACATTGGGTTACGATAGCCTCTATAATCCGCTAAGGCACCTAAAACAGGAGCCATAACTGAAACAACAAAAGTAGCAATCGAGTTTGCATATCCTAAATATGCTGTCGAATTTGCAGCAGTTACCCCCGCATTAGTTGTAACTGTTTTAAAGAAAATTGGAAAAATAGCTGTTGTAATCATTAATGAATACACTGAATTAGCCCAATCTTGTAAAATCCATGAAAATTCTTCTTTTGTATAACGACTTGCAAAAAACTTACGAATTGCAGACATAAAATTCCCCCTAAAATTAAGCTTTCAATAATTTACCTTTTTTATTGTACAATTCTGGTTGTCCTTCATTTTCTACAACCTCTTTTGTCACAATTACTTTAGAAACTTCGTCTCTACTTGGAATTTCAAACATTAAATCCATCATAACAGATTCAATAATCGAACGTAATCCACGTGCACCAGTTTTACGTTCAATCGCTTTAGATGCAATAGCATCTAATGCTTCCTGAGCAAATTCTAATTCAACTTCATCCATTAAGAAAAGTTTTTGATATTGTTTCACTAAAGCATTTTTAGGTTCTGTTAAAATAGATACTAAATCTTTTTGTTCTAATTTTTCTAATGCTGCAATAATTGGTAATCGTCCAATAAATTCTGGAATTAATCCAAATTTTTGTAAATCTTCTGGAATAATCATTTGCATTAAACTTTCATGCTCACTAAAGTTTTTATTTGAAGAACCAAATCCAATGACTTTAGCGCCTAGTCTCTCTTTAACAATTGTTTCAATGCCATCAAATGCTCCACCTACAATAAACAAAATATCTGTAGTATCGATTTGAATCAATTCTTGTTGTGGATGCTTACGTCCACCTTGAGGAGGAACAGATGCAATCGTTCCTTCTAAAATTTTTAATAAAGCTTGTTGAACACCTTCACCACTTACATCACGAGTAATCGAAACATTTTCGCTTTTACGAGCAATTTTATCAATTTCATCAATATAAATGATTCCTTTTTGTGCACGTTCAACATCATAATCTGTTGCTTGAAGAAGTTTTAATAAAATATTTTCCACATCTTCCCCAACATATCCTGCTTCTGTTAATGTTGTTGCATCTGCAATTGCAAATGGTACATTTAGTAGACGAGCTAATGATTGAGCTAAGTAAGTTTTCCCTGAACCGGTTGGTCCAATCAAACAAATATTACTCTTTTGTAACTCCACTCCATCGTCTTCTACTAAATGATTAATTCGTTTATAGTGATTATAAACAGCAACTGCTAGTGCTTTTTTAGCATTTTCTTGTCCAATTACATAATCATTTAAAATTTCACGAATTTCTTGTGGTTTTGGAACGGTAATTTCTCCTTCAAAAAACTGTGTTAATAATTCTTCATCAATAATTTCCTTACATAAATCTACACATTCATTACAAATAAAAACATCTGGTCCAGCGATGATTTTTTTTACTTGATCTTGTGACTTCCCACAAAATGAACAACAGACATGTTTTGGTTCATCTTTATACAACTAAGAACCCTCCATTTCATTTTTGACACTATATATAGTAGATTAGCATATCTGACTTATTTGAACAAGGAAAGTCCATTGTGTAATAAACTTTTTCCCATAAAAAAGAACAATCCTGTTTCCAAGATTGTTCTTAAATAGTTTAAAAATTAAGCTTCTACTGCAGAATCAGTAATTAAAGCTAATGCTTTTTTCATTGAAATATCGTTTTTCAACATTTCAACTGAAACAGCTGCACGAACAGCTCCTTCATCCATACCATATTGAGCAGCTAATTCTTTCACTTCTGCATCAACATCAGCATCAGTAACTTCAATATTTTCATCTTTCACGATTTGTTCTAATACTAAGTTAGTTTTAGTACGTACATCAGCATCTTTTTCCATCATTTGGTGTAAGTCTGCTTCAGTTGTACCAGTGATTTGGTAGTACATTTCTGGTGTAATACCGTTACGACGCATGTCGTTTAAGTAGTGTTGCATTTGACGGTGTACTTCTTCGTGAACCATTTCAGCTGGTAATTCAACGATTTCAGCATTTTCAACTGCTTGACGTAATGCTAAGTCAGCTACAGCTTCGTCAGCTGCTTCAGCTTTAGCTTCTTCTAATTCTTTACGGAATTTCTCTTTTAATTCTGCTAATGTTTCAACTGAATCATCAACGTCTTTAGCAAATTCATCTGTTAATTCTGGTAATTCTTTTGTTTTAACTTCGTGAACTGTTACTTTGAATACAGCATCTTGACCTTTTAAGTTTTCAGCATGGTATTCTTCTGGGAATGTAACTTTCACTTCAACGTTGTCGCCTTCTTTAGCGCCTACTAACTGATCTTCAAATCCAGGAATGAATGAACCTGAACCTAATTCTAATGAGTAGTTTTCACCTTTTCCACCTTCGAACGCTTCTTCACCTAAGAAACCTTCAAAGTCGATTACAACTGTATCTGCTAATTCAGCAGCACCTTCTTTAACAACTAACTCAGCTGCTTTAGCTTGTTCTTGTAATAAACGATCTTCTACATCTTGTTCAGAAACTGTACGATCTTGTTTTTCAACAGTTAATCCTTTGTATTCACCTAATTTAACTTCAGGTTTAACAATTACAGTTGCTTTGATCACCCATGGTTGACCTTTTTCTAATGATTCGATATCAATTTTTGGTTGAGTTACTGGGAAAATACCAGTTTCTTCTACTGCATTATCGTATGCATCAGGTAATAAGAAGTTTAATGCATCTTGGTATAATGCTTCTTCACCATACATTTTGTTGAAGACTTGACGACTTACTTTACCTTTACGGAATCCAGGTACGTTTAAGTTCTTTTTCACACGGTTAAACGCAACCTCTAAACCTTGTTTAATTGATTCTTCTGAAATTTCAAATGTTAACACAACTTCATTTGTGTTTGTTTTTTCAAATTTTGCTGTCATAGCTTTCCTCCAAAAAATTCTTACTTCATCAAAAAAATTGATGAGCTATTTACATACTCATTTATTTTACAACACCTTTGTAAAATTGTAAAATATTTCTGATTATTTTTTTAATTATTCTTTATATTTTTACTTAGAAATCAAAATTTAATCTACTTGTTGTTAATCTTAACAATAATTTTAGCTTTTAAAGTAAAATCAATGGTATAATAGATTAAGATTAGGGGTGATATTATGATTCAATACCCAAAGGGACAAATGAGAGTACCTACTACTCAATCTTCTACTATTTCATATGGTAGTCGTGGAATGTTCTTAGAAACTTTATTGAATCAAACAAACGATTATTATCGATTAAAAAAAATAGCTGTTATTCATAAAAAGCCCACTCCAGTACAAGTCGTTAAAGTGGATTATCCTAAGCGAAGTGCAGCTGTTATTAAAGAAGCTTATTATCGTCATGCTTCCACTACTGACTATAATGGAGTATATCGTGGTTGCTATATAGATTTTGAAGCAAAAGAAACGAAAAATAAAACTTCGTTTCCATTTATAAATATCCATGAGCATCAAATTCAACATATGGAAGATTGTATTTTCCAAGGTGGTATTGTATTTATTATTTTTTATTTTTCTTCTTTAAATGAATTTTATTTATTAGAAAGTCAATATTTACTTTCCTTTATAAAAGAAAATAGAAAAAATAAAAAGTCAATTCCATTAGAATATATCAAAAAAAATGGACTACCAATTTCATTAACTGTTCAGTCTATTTTAGATTATATTCCAGTAGTTGATAAACTTATTGATAAAATTTAGGAGGTTTTCTATGCCAGAAACACGCCAAACAAGACGTAGTCAAACAACTAAAAAGACTACAAAAGGAAAGAAGAAATCTATTTTAAAGAGAATCCTCATTACTTTATTTTCAATTTTTGTAATTGGATTCACTATTTTAACAGGATTATTCTTCTACTATGGTTTTACTACACCAGAAATTACAGCTGCAGACTTACAAGGAGCAACTGAAACACAAATTCTTGATATGAATCAAGAACTTATTACAAAACTAGGTGGAGAAAACCGTGATTTAATCGAACCTGAAGATGTACCACAAGGATTAAAAGATGCCATCACTTCAATTGAAGATAAGCGTTACTATTCTCACTTAGGAATCGATCCAATTCGTATTGTTGGTTCTTTTGTCCGTAACCTACGTGCGGGACATATTACTCAGGGTGGTAGTACAATTACTCAACAATTAATTAAACTATCAGTTTTCTCTACTAAAAAAGAAGACCAAACTTATAAACGTAAAATTCAAGAAATATTATTAGCTTTACAAATTGAAAGAGAATTTTCAAAAGAACAAATTTTGACATACTATTTAAACAAAGTTTATATGGCTAATAATACTTATGGATTTGGTACTGCTGCTAATTACTACTTTGGAAAAGAATTGAAAGAATTAACGATTCCGCAATTAGCACTTCTAGCTGGGATGCCGCAAGCTCCAAGTTCATATGATCCATATGCTCATCCAGAACAAGCTCAAGAACGTCGTGATCTTGTGTTACAAGCTATGAAAGATAATGGCAAATTAACAAATGCTCAATTACAAGAAGCAAAAGCAACTCCAATTACTGAAGGCCTAGTAGCCGAACATGATCAAGTTTCAACAGATGATAATCGTTTAATCTTTGACTCATTTTTAACAATGGTTGCTGATGAAGTAAAAGATAAAACAGGTCTAGACGTTTATTCTGATGGATTAACAATTGAAACAACAGTAAATTCACAGGCACAAAATCGTTTATATGAAATTCTAAATACAAATCGATATGTTCAATATATTGACAATGAAATTCAAAATGCAGTTGTTATGTTAGACTCTACTACAGGTGCTGTTAGAGCAATTAATGGTGGTCGTAAGCAAACGAATTTATTAGCTTATAATCGTGCGACTGAAAATGATAGAAGTACTGGTTCTACCATTAAACCAATTATGGATTACGGACCAGCAATTGAATATTTAAACTATTCTACTGGACAAACAGTAATAGACAAACCTACAACTTATTCGAGTGGCTTTGAATTAAATAACTGGGATAATCAATATATGGGAACAATGACAATGCGTAAAGCATTAGTCTTATCACGTAATACTCCTGCATATCAAACATTTAAAGCAGTCGGAAATGACAATATTCAAGCTTTCCTTAAAAAATTAGAATTATCTGTTATAAATGACGGAAAAGAATCTTTAGTAGACAGCAACTCAATTGGTGCAAATTTATCTCCATTAAAAATGGCAGCTGCCTACTCTGCATTCGCTAACTATGGTACTTATTCAAAACCATATACTGTTACAAAAATTACAACTCGTGATGGTCAAGTATTAGAATTTAAACCTGAACAACATCAAGCAATGAAAGACTCTACAGCTTATATGATTACAAATATGCTAAAAGATACTTTCACTTATGGATTTGCAAATGATTTACAAATGGGAAATCTACCTCATGCTGCTAAAACTGGTTCAACGAACTATACACCTGAACAAAGAAAACAAATAGGTGCTTCACAGAATGAATTTGCAATTCCAGATTCATGGTTCATCGGATATTCTCCTGCATACACGATTTCTGTATGGACAGGATATGATAACCCATATGTAAAAGGTCATGGATTATCTCTAACTGAATCTAATTATTCAAAATGGATTTATGGTCACTTAATGAATTTTGCCATGAAGCAAACTCCAGTCAAAGATTGGGAACAACCTTCTAGTGTTGTATCTTCACAAATTGTCGTCGGATCAAATCCATTAGCATTAGCTGGACCAAATACTCCTTCTGACAGAGTAAGTACAGAATTATTTGTTAAAGGAGCACTACCTACTCAGCAATATGTAGAAGAAAAAATTGATCCTCCAACAGGATTAAACGTTAGTTATAATGCTGCTAAGAAAGAAGTTTCTGTCACTTGGAATGCTGTAAAATCTGGTGAAGATAAACCCAAATATACAATTACAGTCGGAGGTCAAACTCAAACTGTTGATAAAACAAGTGCTACCTTCAAAAATATTACAGGTGAAACTGTTACGATTAGTCTAACTGTTACAATTAAAGATAAAACATCTGACCCAGTAACACATGAACTTCAATTAGGTACTAAGCCTGAGGAAAAAGAAAAAACAAGTACAACAATGAACCCTCAAAATTCTCAGCAACAACAACCTGCACAGCAAAACAATCAAACTACACAAGCTCCCGTAAGAAATGAAGTAACAACACAATCATCTGCGGAAAATAACTAAAACCATAACCCCTTCTCTACTTGAGAAGGGGTTTATTTTTGCTTTTATGTATAAAAAAACACGCTAGATATCTAGCGTGTTCTTCATTATTTAGCATATTCTACAGCTCTTGTTTCACGAATAACTGTAACCTTAATATGTCCTGGATATTGTAGTTCTTCTTCAATTTGTTTACGAATTTCACGTGCTAATAAAATTGAACTTGCATCATCAATTTTCTCTGGATGAACCATCACACGGATTTCACGACCCGCTTGAATGGCAAAGCTACGTTCCACACCTTCATGTTCATTAGCAATAGCTTCTAATCGTTCTAAACGACGAATGTAGTTTTCCAAGGATTCACTACGTGCTCCTGGTCTTGCAGCTGATAATGCATCTGCTGCTGCTACTAATATCGCAATTGTCGAGGTTGCTTCAACATCTCCATGGTGAGATGCGATTGCATTAACCACAATTTTGTTTTCTTTATATTTTTGAGCAATTTCCGCACCAATTTCAACGTGTGAACCTTCAATTTCATGGTCTAATGCTTTTCCTAAATCATGAAGTAAACCAGCTCTTTTAGCAATATTTACATCTTCTCCAAGCTCACCAGCCATAATTCCTGCTAGTTTTGCAACTTCGATACTATGATTTAAAACATTTTGTCCATAACTTGTACGGAAATATAATCGACCTAAAATTTTAATTAAGTCTGGATGTAATGAATGAATTCCAACTTCAAATGTTGCTTGTTCCCCAATCGAACGAATTCTTTCATCCATTTCTTTACGAGATTTTTCAACCATTTCTTCAATTCTTGCAGGATGAATACGTCCATCTGCAATTAATTTTTCTAGAGTCATCTTAGCAATTTCTCTACGAATTGGATCAAATCCACTTAGTACTACAGCTTCTGGTGTTTCATCGATAATTAAATCAATACCTGTTAATGATTCTAATGTACGAATATTTCTTCCTTCACGTCCGATAATTCGTCCTTTCATTTCGTCATTTGGTAATGTCATCACAGTAACTGTGTTTTCTGCTACTAAATCTGCAGCAGAACGTTGAATGGCTTGTAAGATAATATCTTTAGCCGCTCTATCTGCTTCATCCTTAGCACGTTGTTCAGATTCTTTTATCATGACAGCACGTTCGTGACTTAATTCATCACGTGTTTCCTGCATAATAATTTGCTGTGCTTCTTCTCGACTAATCGTTGAAATACGTTCTAATTCAGCTTTCTGTTCTGTTAACACAGAGTCAATCTGTTCTTCTTTTTCTGTCATGACTTGTGCTCTCTCTTGAAGTTTATTTTCTTTATCTTCAATAGATTGTTCACGTTTTTCAAGAACTTCATCTTTACGATCAAGATTTTGTTCTCTTTGAATCATCCGTTTTTCTTGAAGTAGAACTTCATTTCTTCTTTCTTTTAACTCATTTTCAACTTCAGTACGATACTTATGATTTTCTTCTTTAGCTTCTAATAATACTTCCTTTTTTAATCGGTCAGCATCTTTTTTAGCATCTTCTAAAATCATTTCAGCCGATTCACGAGCAGCTACAACTTTTTTCTCATAATTGGATTTGAAAACAAAATATCCAGCAACAATTCCGATTACTAAAGTTAAGATCGCGAGGCCTCCTGTTAATAGTCCTGGTTGCATTGAGTCACCTCCGTCTCATTTTTTAATTTTTCAAAATTAATTGCATAAACAATCGTTGGATAGAATAATCCAACTCAATACTCATTGTATTATTCTATCCAACTAAAGTCAACTATAACTCGTCATTAATTAAGTGAAGCAAGAAATTTTTTAGAAGATTCATTTAATTCTTCAGACATTTGATGAACTTCTTCTAATGTTTTCACGACAGCACCAGACGCTAAAGGATGCCCTCCGCCTCCATGGTTAGCTGCAATTTCATTTACAATAGGCCCTTTTGAACGTAAATTACAACGATATGTACCATCTGGTTGCTCTACGAATAAACACCAGCAATGTACACCTTCAACTGTACTAGGTAATGAAATGACCCCATGTGTTTGATGTTCTTCTACGCCAAACTCTTTTAATTGTTCTTGGCTTAAAATTGTAATCGCTACTCCATTTTCAGAAATTTCCATATTTTGGTAAATGTAACCAGCTAAACGACTCACTGAAACAGGATTTGTAATCATATGATAAGAAATTTCAGAAATGTTTACAGGGTATTCTAATAATTTAGAAACCATTTCGAAAGTCACCGTTGTTGTTGCTGGGTATAAGAAACGTCCTGTATCTCCTACAATTCCTGCATATAGTGCATTTGCAACTTCTTCATTTACTTTCCAAGGAGAGTTTTCACTAAATACAAATTGACATAAAATTTCACTTGTACTACTTGCAGTTGTATCTACATAAGATATCTTTCCATAAACATCTCTATCAGGATGGTGGTCAATTTTAATAACTTCTGATGGATTTACTTCATATGGTGAATCAATACGAGGCGTATTCGCTGTATCATTCACAATAATTAATGAAGCATCAAATACTTCTTGAGAAATTGTATCCATTGTACCAATGTATGCTAAATCATCATTCATTTCTCCTAAAGCATACACTTTTTTAGTTGGGTAAGTTGCTTCAATAATTTTTTTTAATCCAATTTGAGAACCAATTGCATCAGGATCTGGTAACTCATGTCGTAAAATCACAATAGATTCTGCTTTTTGAATTTCTTGATCAATGGCTACTAAATATTCTTGTCTATTCATTCTAATAATTAATTCCTTTCCATTAACTGACTAGACATTACTGCTTTAGCAACAATCGTATTTTCTAAATATACAGAAATATCTAGTTTAGTTATTTTTCTTCCATTATCTAATGACTGAATTTGTAAAATAATTTCACTATCTATTGGAATCATCTTTAAATAATGCAAATCTAATTGCTCAATAACTGCATTTCTTCTTTGACTTCGAGAAATAAATTCTTTTGATGCTACACTGACAACTTCGCAAAGGACTCCAAAAGATAACATTCCTAGATTATTTGTCATTTGTGGAGTTACCGTAAATTGGAATTTTGCTTGTTGCGTATCCATGTCTAGCACATTTAAACTTTCAGCAACATCATCTTCAAATGTATTTCCCACTTGTGGTTGACGTTGAGCTAATTGCATTGCTTTCATTACATCTTGTCTTGAAATAATTCCAATCAATTCCATATTATCTTGAACAACTGGAAGCATTTCTAAACCATTCCAAATCATAGAATGAGCAACGCTAGCTACACTGGCATGTAGTTTTGTAACGCTTGGATTTTTTGTCATCACTCTTTCTACAACAAGATGATCACTTTTCCCAATAACATCTTTAGCTGTCACTACACCAACAAGACGATTTGAATGGTTAATAACTGGAAATCTAGAATTTCCTGTTTGTTGGTTCATTTTCCGATAATCTTCAACTGTGTCATCAATCATTAGATAATGTGTATGAGAAAAATCTGTATAAATATCTGACACAATCATAATTTTCTTCTTAATCAATTGGTCAGTCATCGCTCGGTTAATAAGAGAAGCTACTGTAAATGTATCATAAGTTGTTCCAATAAGCGGAATGGCTAATTCATCTGCTCTATGAATTAATTCCTCTGAAGCAGTAAATCCACCCGTAATTAAAACAGCTGCACCTTGCTCTAAAGCTAATAACTGTGCCTCTTTACGATTTCCTATAATGACTAATGATTCAGGGTGAATATAGCGACTCATCGCATCTTCCGTCATCGCACCGATAACAAAGCGATTTAGGATTTTATCTAAACCAGCATAACCTCCATAAACTTCCCCTTCAATAATTTTAACAATTTCTCCAAAAGAAAGTTTTTCAAAATTATCTTTTGATTTCCGTTCAATTCGAATCGTTCCAACACGTTCAATCGTTGAAACTACTCCTAAATTTTCTGCTGCTTTAATCGCTCTATATGCAGTTCCTTCACTTAATTGCATATTCTTTGCGATTGTTCGTACAGATATCTTTTCTCCAACTGGCAATGATTCAATGTATTCAATAATTCGTTGATGTTTGGTTGACATAATTTCCCTCCAATCTGTATTTATTTCATGCATTATTTATATTTCACGTATCGTAGGGATAATTTCTCCATGTGGACAATGCGTTGGATCATCCAGAAACTCTACTAATCGATTAATTAATTCAGGTGAGGATGCATGTTCTAAAACTTCAGCCTGAGCATGAACTTCATCTGGAGAAAATCCTAATGACTGAACTAAAAATACTTCCCATATTTTATGGGTACGAATTAAACGTTCAGCAAATAAAATCCCTTTTTCTGTCAGTCTAGCTCCCTTATATCGTTCATATTCTACATAATCTTCAGTCACTAATTTATTTAACATTTCAGTAGTTGATGCTGCTGATATTTGAAGCATATTAGTGATTGACTTATTAGAAACTACTTCATGATTGCCACCTAATTTATAAATCGCTTTAATATAATCCTCTTTATTAGGGGTCATATTGTTTCCTCCTTTAAACCTCACTGACAACTCATTAAAGGTCAAAAGGCCTTTAATTTCTTCAACAGTATACCATAAAACTGTATTAAAATAAACTAAGCATCTGTATTAGTTTTCACTCAAACAGTAAAATTTTATATAAAGAAAAAGCGTAGTAGTTAACACTACTACGCTTTTTTTTAATTTAAATGATTATTTTAAACGTCCTGGACGAGCTGCGTATCCATAGTATGCATCTGCAAGAATTTCTTCCATATGAGCAACCATTGGTAAACGAGGGTTCGCTGGTGAACATTGATCTTCATATGCTAACAATGCGATTTCATGGATTGTTTCTTTCCATTCTTTTTCATCTACACCTTGAGCTTTGAAGTTCATTTCAATTCCTACACGTTCTCCTAATTCAAATACAGCTTTTGCTAAAGCATCTACTGCTTCTTCTGGAGTTGATGAAGGTAATCCTAACATTCTAGCAATGTCTTGGAATTTTTCATCTGCACGGTAGTAGTTATATTTAGGCCATGTAGCTGCTTTAGCTGGGCGAGTACCATTGTAACGGATAACATATGGAAGTAAAATTGCATTTGTACGTCCGTGTACTGTATGGAAGAATCCACCAACTTTGTGAGCCATTGAGTGAGACATTCCAAGGAATGCATTGGCAAATGCCATACCAGCCATTGTAGAAGCATTATGCATTTTTTCTCTTGATACAAAGTCTCCATTTTTAACTGAACTTTCTAAGTTTTCAAATACTAATTTGATTGCTTGTAAAGCTAAACCATCAGTGTAGTCATTTGCTAATGTTGAAGTATATGCTTCAACTGCGTGAGTTAATACGTCCATACCTGTATCTGCTGTAACAAATCCTGGAACTGTCATAACTAATGCAGGGTCAACAATCGCAATTGTTGGAGTTAATGAGTAGTCCGCTAATGGATATTTACGGTTATTTGCTTTATCAGAAATAACGGCAAATGGAGTTACTTCAGAACCTGTACCTGAAGTTGTTGGAATACCAACATATTTAGCTTTTTCACCTAATTCAGGGAATTTGAATGCACGTTTACGAATATCCATGAATTTTTGTACTAAATCACGGAAGTCAATTTGAGGTTGTTCGTAGAACATCCACATAACTTTAGCAGCATCCATTACAGAACCACCACCAAGAGCTACG
Source organism: uncultured Granulicatella sp. (assembly GCF_963528195.1). Classification (GTDB taxonomy): domain Bacteria; phylum Bacillota; class Bacilli; order Lactobacillales; family Aerococcaceae; genus Granulicatella. The sequence continues at coordinate 8,467 of NZ_CAURVN010000007.1, read as the reverse complement.
ATTGTATCTGGTTCAAATGATTTCATAATTTCAGCACCACGGTTAACTGTTGTGATATCTGGATCTGGTTCAACATCTGAGAATACTTCGTAAATAACTTTATTAGGGCGTAATTCTAATTGTTCAATCACACGTTGTAAGAATCCTAAGTTAACCATTTGTTGGTCAGTTACGATCATTACACGTTCTACATTTTTCATTTTTTGTAAGTATTGAATTGAATCACGTTCGAAATAGATTTTCGAAGGAACTTTAAACCATTGCATATTATTTCTACGTCTCCCTACTTTTTTGATATTTAATAGATTCACAACGCTTACATTATCACCAACTGAGTTACGTCCATAAGAACCGCAACCTAATGTTAGAGATGGAATGAAGGCATTGTAAACATCCCCGATACCACCAAATGTAGATGGAGCGTTCCAGATTACACGAATTGCACGAACAATACGTCCGAATTCTTTAGCTAAATCAGCATCTTCAGTATGAATTGCTGCAGAGTGTCCTAAACCATTAAATTCAACCATTTGTCTTGCTTTCTCAACACCATCTTCACGAGATTCAGATTTTAAGATTGCAATTACTGGAGATAATTTTTCACGAGTTAAAGGTTCTTTTTCGCCTACTTCGCTACATTCAGCTGCTAAAATGTTTGTTCCTTCTGGAACTGAGAATCCTGCTTGTTCTGCAATCCATGCAGCAGGTTTACCTACGATATTTGCGTTTAATTTAGCACCAGCACAGTTTTTGCTGTTTGCTTTAACGCCAAAGCAAAACTCTTCAAGTAATGCTTTTTCTTTTTTAGACACAAAATAAGTATGGTAGCTTTTTAATTCTGCTACAAACTCATCATAAATTTCTTTATCAATAATAGCTGCTTGTTCTGAAGCACAAACCATTCCGTTATCGAATGATTTACTCATTACGATATCGTGAGCAGCTTGACGAATATTTGCTGATTTTTCAACATATGCAGGTACGTTACCAGCACCTACCCCTAAAGCAGGTTTTCCGCATGAATAAGCGGCTTTAACCATTGCGTTACCACCTGTAGCAAGGATTGTTGCAATGCCATCATGATTCATTAAAGCATTTGTAGCTTCGATTGATGGGTGTTCAATCCATTGAATACAGTTTTCAGGTGCTCCAGCTGCAATCGCTGCATCACGAACGATTTGAGCTGCATGAGCTGAACTCTTTTGAGCTGATGGGTGGAATGCGAATACGATTGGGTTACGTGTTTTTAAAGCAATTAATGATTTGAAAATTGCTGTTGAAGTTGGGTTAGTTGTTGGTGTAATTCCACATACAACCCCAACTGGTTCTGCGATTAATGTTAAACCTGTTACTTCGTCATCTTCAATAACTCCAACGGTTTTCGTATGACGCATATTATGAACTACGTGTTCACATGCAAATAAATTTTTAGTCGCTTTATCTTCAAATACTCCACGACCAGTTTCTTCGATAGCGTGTAAAGCTAACACACCATGTTGATCAAGAGCTGCTACTGATGCTTTAGCTACGATATAGTCAACTTGTTCTTGGTTGAGCAATCTAAATTCTTCTAAAGCTACTAGCCCTTTCTCTACTAATTCATTCACTTCTTTTTGAGAGTCTACTACTTTTTTCTCTTCAGTCACTGTGATTTCCTCCGTTGCTTGTTATTTTTATCACATAGTTATCATAACCTATTTCATCAATTTTGTAAATAGTTGAAATCAAATTTTTTAAAAGAAATTATTTTCATTTAATATGAAAAATTCATTTTCAAAAAATCTATTATATTCGTTTATTTGAATATAAAGAGGAGAAAGCTCTCCTCTCTATTCGATTTTTTATAATTGAACTGTTACTCCATTTTCTTCAATTGTAAATTCTTTTATTGCTAAGTTTGCTACTAAGCGAGCTTTTGATTGATGATCAGCACTTGAACGTACAATTTCAATCGTTGATTCGTCTGGAGTTGAAATTTCAATTTCACCTTCTAAGTCAAATGCTTTTGAAGTATTTCTAAAGCGTAATAATGATAATAATTGTTTAACAACTGGACGTTCAACTTCTTTTTCAATTTCTTCTAATGTATAGTAATGACGATTAATATTACGTCCTTCTTTTGTTGCTTCAAGAAGTTCAATATCATTTTCTCCTGCTAATAATCCTACATAATAAATTTGTGGGATACCCGGAGCAAAACATTGTAAAATTCTTGATAGTAAGTAACTCGCATCATCGTTTCCAAGTGCACTATAGTAAGTACTATTTATTTGATAAATATCTAAATTATTATATTTCTCACTAGAATAGACTCTCTTAACGTTCGCTCCAACTTTATACAATTGTTCTGAAGTATAGTCTAATTCTTCATCTGTTAATAAATCCCTTGCATCAACAACACCAATTCCATCATGTGTATCTAATGTTGTAAATTGTTTCATTGGACTCATTTTTAACCAATTTGCCAGACGATTTGATTTTCCACTATATAGTGAGTATAAAACAATCATTGGCAATGCAAAATCGTAAACAAAATAATCATGATCCGCAATTTTCATTTGAATAGAATAATGTTCATGAATTTCAGGTAACAATTCTACTTGATATTTTGCAGCTTCTGCTCTTACTTCATCTAATAAATCCCAAATTTCTGGCTCTACAAAGAAATCATTTGTATCTAATTTTTTCACAGCATAAGCAAAAGCATCTAAACGAATTAATGAACATCCATGACTAGCCATATCTTTAATCGTTTCACGGATAAATGCTTTTACGATTTCTTTTTTGACATCTAAATCAATTTGTTCTTCGCCAAATGTATTCCAAACTTCTTCTTTCGTACCATCTTCAAAATGAACCGTTTGGAAAGGCGCTTTATCTTTTCTTTTATAAATCAAATCGATATCTTCTTGTGTAGGACGTCCAGGCGGGAAAAATTCATGGATACGAATAAACATATCTTTATAAGGAGACTTCTCATGATTCTTTTTAAAATCTTGGAAAAATTTTGATTCACGAGAAATATGATTAATCATAAAATCAAACATTAAGTAATATTGTTCTCCTAGTGCATCCACATCTTTCCAGCTTCCTAAGTCTGGATCAACTGTCGTATAATCACTTGGTGCAAATCCTCTATCACCTGTTGAAGGGAAAAATGGAAGTAAGTGTACTCCCCCAATTGATTCTTTAAAGTAAGTTTCTAAAACAAATTTTAGATCCTTCATGTTTTTTCCTAAGCTGTCTGAATAAGTTATCAGCATCGCTTCATTTTTAATTTGCACATTTATCAACTCCTATTCAAACCAGTATTAAACCGGTTGCATAAATTTATTTTACCAAATCTTAAAACGTTTGCATACTAGTATGCTTAAATTTTTTTGCAAGTTTTATATCCCTCCTGTATACTAGAAAAAGACTATTTTTGAAAGGATGTTACTATGTTTACCATTTATGAACATGAACCTTTACATTTATTTAAAAATTATAAAAAAGCTTCTATAGATTTTCCAAATACAAGAATATATTTAGATAAAGTACTGTCAACTTTCCCTGAATTTGGACTCGAAACAACCTATCAAGAAAGTTTAACATTCATCCAAAAACGTGCTTATCAATTATTTACGATTGGTATTAAAACTGGAGAAAAAGTGATGGTTTATAAATCTTCTGCTGTTGATAGCTATTGGTTAGCTTGTGCTATTTCATATTTAGGAGCAGTTCCTGTCATGACTTCTGCTCATCTTCCTTCTACCATTATTGATACATTTTTTGAACGCCTAGAAGATGCATGGTTAATTTATGATGATGAAACAAAGGACAAAGTTAACCTTTTAAAAGAAAAGAACCAGTCTAAAGTTATTTCTGTTCAAGAGATACAAAAACAAGTTGAAACAGTGACTCCATTAATTTCTCTTAATCCAAATGAGATTAGTTATATGACACACACCTCTGGAACAACAGGTATTCCTAAACTAATCGCACACTCTGCCAACAGCATGGGCTGGAGAACAGCTTTTCAAAAGAGTATATTCTCAAAGATGGAAGAAACTGGATTATTAGCATTCCATATTTCTCCAGTACATTCACGTTTTAATATTGGAATATCTTCTTTAATGACTTTAGGATTTCCCTATTTAGCAATTAAAGATCCAAGTATTCATAATATTGAAACCCTACTTCAACGATTCAAACCAATTGGAATTGAAACCCATCCAAATAATTTTGTTCAATGGGCTACTCTTGCTAAAATACATCCAGAATTATTTGAAAATACTCGCTATTATCATTCGACATTTGATGCGATCAATAAAGAAACAATGGCTACATTTTTAAAAACGAATCGTGAGAAAAATGCCATCTATTTACAAATTTATGGACAAAGTGAATGCGGACCTGCCATCGTTCGTAAACACACATTAGAATCATTACCAGGAATGAATATCCGTAATATGGGGATTGGATTTGAACATTTTACAAAGGCAAGAATTGCAACGAATAACGGTACACTTCTACCAAAGAATACACCAGGAAATATTCAATTATATTCTAAAGGACGTGCTTTAACTTACTTTAAAGAAGATGATCGATTTCAAGAAAATGTTTACGATGAATGGTGGGATACTGGTGATTACGGCCTTATCAATGATAAAGGTGAATTACTACTCCATGACCGTCAAATAGATTTAGTAGAAACAGTAGAAAGTACACTAGCTATTGAAGATTATTTATTAGACCATCTTCCGTTCCTTGAAGAAGTCGTCATTATTCGTGATAACCATGGATACCCTCAGCCAATCATCGCTATTACCGCTGGTGAACTCTTCCAAGAGGAATTATGGTTTAAAGCTATTGAAAACTTACCTCATTTAAATGAACCAATTATGATGGAATACGATAAAATTCCAAGAACAGCAACGATGAAAGTACAAAGACGTGCATTAGAACAATTATTATTTAATGAATAAAATAACGCTTCACAACAAGTTCGTTTTCTTGTTGTGAAGCGTTTATTGTTTTACGAAACTGTTCTAAACAGCTTATTCAAATTCTCTTGCAAATCGCATTAATTCTTTTACTGTTGATGGTTCCATTTGCGCATGTCCTGCAGCAGTAGAAAAGACTAATTCAGCATGTGGCAATTTTTGTTTTAAATCATATGCCCCACTTGGACGGCAATCGACATCATATCTACCATGAACAATTTTAATTGGAATCTCTTTTAATGTATCCGCATGATTAAGAATATAATTATCATCTTCTACAAAGCAATGATAGTAGAAATAATGACATTCCATAATGGCAATTGCAAGCATGTCCTCATCTGATTCCTCACCAATAGTTTCCCTAGGTAATAAGGTAATAATGCCGCCTTCCCATCTAGCCCATTGACGAGCTGCTTCTAATCGAGTAGATGCATCATCACTGGTCAACCTTTTATAATAAGCTGTTACTAAATCATCTTGTTCTTCTACTGGAATATGATTTAAATAAGGGGCAAATTGATCTGGGAAGAAATCACTAGCTCCCTTTTGATAAAGCCAATCGGTATCTTCTTGTCTTCCTAAGAAAATCCCACGTAAAATCAATCCCTGAACTCTTTCTGGATATTGAATGGCATAATGAAGGGATAAAGTCGTCCCCCAACTACCACCGAACACAACCCATTTTTCAATTCCTAGCTTTTCACGGATTTTTTCCATATCAGAAACTAAATGTTGCGTAGTATTCTCCTCTAATGAAAGAAAAGGTAAACTTTTTCCACAACCACGTTGGTCAAATTGAATCATTCGATAAACATCTGGATTAAATAATTGACGGGTAACCGGACTCGATCCTCCTCCTGGTCCACCATGAACAATAATGACCGGTTTTCCATTTGGATTTCCTGATTCCATTACATATATTTGATGTGTTGAAGAAACTTCTAAATAAAACTCATTATAAGGCTCAATTGGCGGAAATAATGTATTATTTTCCATGTATTTCCCTCCTAATTATAAGTGATTTAATGATACTCGAATGGCTTCATCATAATTTGGTTCATCTGTCATTTCTTGAACAATTTCTTGATAAACAATTGTTCCATTTTGATCCAACACAAAAATCGAACGTTGGTCTACGCTTAATTCAGGCACATAAATGCCATATGCTTCTCCAAATGTAAAATCAACATCGCATAACATTTCCATTGCAACATCATTTGCCGAACACCAATTTTTAAATTCATCTTTATTATTTTTACTAATCGTTACTAATTGAATACTTGGATGTTCTTTCATTTTTTTATGGAAGGCTTTTGTTTGAATATCGCAAACTCGAGTATTAATATCTGGAACAACACTGATTAAGGTTACTTTTCCAGCAAATGATTCTGGAGTTTTAATCTCTCCATGAATGCATTCTAATGAAAAGTGAGGAGCTTTTTCTCCTACTGTTGGTAATTCGCCTTTTAATTCATATGGGTTATTGTGTCGTGTAATAAACATCATTCATTCTCCTTTTTTATAATATTTTTTACAATCAATTTTAATTCAGGTAATACTTCTTCTTCGAACCATGGATTTTTCTTCATCCACCTTATATTCAAAGGAGAAGGATGTACTAATGGAAAATACTTTGGCAAGTATTCAGAGTAACTTCTTACCGTTTCAGTTAAATTCTCTTTTTTCGTTTCTTTTAAATAATAATTTTGTGCATATGAGCCAACTAATAAAATACACTCAACCTGTTTCAATAATGGTAAAACTAATGGATGCCATTTTGGCGCAAATCCTTTTCTAGGTGGTTTATCTCCACTTTTACCTTTTCCAGGATAGTAAAAGTCCATTGGAACGACTGCAAATAATCCTGATTCGTAAAATAATGTCTCATCAACACCTAGCCATTCTCTTAAACGGTCTCCACTTTTATCCCAGAAAAATTTACGGCTTTCTTGAGCTTTCAATCCTGGTGCTTGACCGATAATTAAAATCTTTGCTGTTTCCGGAATCCAAAATAATGGTTCAATTCCTTGCTCCGTATAAATTAGATTTTCTTCATCCTGCATAATTTGCTCTTTTAATTGTTCAAAAGACAATTGTATCATCTCCAATTTCTACTGCTAGATTTAACGATGAACAAACATCGCATCTCCAAAACTAAAGAAGCGATAACGTTCACGAATGGCATGATGATAAGCTTCTAATGTAAAGTCACGTCCTAAATAAGCACTAACTAACATCACTAATGTAGATTTTGGAAGGTGGAAATTTGTAATAAAGGCATCCACTACTTTAAATTCATATCCTGGCGAAATGAAAATATCTGTCCATCCACTACTTGGAACGATTTCTCCATGGTTAGCAGAACCGACTGTTTCTAATGTACGAATGGAAGTAGTTCCAACTGCAATCACTCGTTTTTCATTTTTCTTTGTTTCTGCAATAACTTCTGCTGTTTCTTTTGAAATATGATAATATTCCGAATGCATTTTATGGTCTTCTAAATGATCTACGGAAACAGGTCTAAAGGTTCCTAATCCAACATGTAATGTAATTGGAACAATTTGAATCCCTTTTTGTTGAATTTTTTCCATTAATTCTTTTGTAAAATGTAAACCTGCTGTTGGTGCAGCTGCAGAACCATTTTCCTTTGCATAAACTGTTTGATAACGTTCTTGATCATCTAATCGTTCTTTGATATACGGTGGTAATGGCATTTCACCTAATGATTCTAAAATTTCTAAAAATACTCCATCGTATTGAAATTCAATGATTCTTCCACCTTGCTCTAATTCTTCTGTCACAGTGGCCTTTAATCGTCCATCACCAAAGGATACTACTGTTCCAACTTTCATTCTTTTTGCTGGCTTTACAAGAGTTTCCCAGCAATCTCCATGCGTATTATGTAGTAGTAGCACTTCAATATGAGCCCCTGTTCCCTCTTTTTCGCCGTATAATCTAGCTGGCAATACTCTTGTATTATTAACGACTAATGTATCACCTTCTTCTAAATAATCAATAATTTCAGAAAAGTATTTATCTTCTATACTATGTTCTGTTTCATTAACGACTAGTAAACGTGATGAAGTTCGATCTTTCAATGGTGTTTGAGCAATCAGTTCTTCTGGTAATTCAAAATCAAAATCTTGAGTTGTATAATTCATTCTTATTCCATCTTTCTATTTTAATATCTTCTATTCAAATGAACATAAGCTTCTGGAGTCACCATTCTTCCTCTTGAAGTTCGTTTCATAAATCCGATTTGTAATAAATATGGTTCATACATATCTTCGATTGTTTCAGCATCTTCAGAAATATTGGCAGCAATCGCTCCTAATCCAACTGGGCCTCCATCGTATAAATCAATCATGGCATTTAATAATTTACGGTCAATCGCATCTAAGCCCTTTTCATCTACTTGAAGGACTTTTAAAGCTTTTTGTGTAATTTCTTTTGAAATAGCACCCTCTTCATAAACTTGAGAA
>NZ_CAURVN010000006.1:0-84794 GCF_963528195.1 uncultured Granulicatella sp. | reverse complement strand
CGTTTTAATAAACGGTTGGCAATACGAGGGGTTCCTCTTGAACGAAGGGCAACCTCTCTAGCTGCTTCTTCATGAATGTCACTTTCAAATACACTAGCTGTTCGCTTCACAATTTCTGTTAAAGATTGTTCATCATAATATTCCATATGAGACACAATTCCAAAACGATCCCTTAATGGAGCAGATAAAGCACCCGCACGAGTTGTCGCTCCCACTAAAGTGAAAGGAGGTAATGGAAAATGAACGGGATGTGCTGTTGGTCCTTGTCCTACTACAATATCCACAAAGAAATCTTCCATTGCAGAATAGAGCATTTCTTCTACTACACGAGGTAAGCGATGAATTTCATCGATAAACAATACATCTCCAGCATTTAAATCATTTAATAAAGCAACCAAATCTCCAGGTCGTTCAATAGCTGGACCACTCGTTGTTTTAATTCCTACTTCTAGTTCATTCGCAATGACCATTGCTAGAGTCGTTTTTCCTAACCCAGGAGGTCCATATAATAAGACATGATCCAAAGCTTCTTGCCTGCTGCGAGCAGCTTGAATATAAATAGATAATTCTTCTTTTACTTTTTGCTGACCAATATATTGTTGTAAATTTTGCGGTCGTAATGATAATTCCGTTGAAACTTCTTGTTCATCTAAGGGACTACCATCTACAAATCGATGTTCTTCCACACAATTCTTCCTTTCTATTTCATCAATAATTTAAAGGCAATGGATAATGCTTCTTGTGTTGTTTGAGGAGCAGCATTTTCTAGCTCTTTCCAAACTTTTGTAATTTCTTTAGCAGAATATCCTAATCCTAATAATGCTTCTCTTGCTTCTTCTAACTGTTTAATTCCAGTTGCAGTTTCTACTACTGGAGTGGCTATTTCTTCCACTACAATATTCGTGAATTTCCCCTTTAAATCTAATACAATTTGTTGAGCAGTTTTCTTACCCACTCCAGGGAATTTTGTTAAGTATGTAATATTGCCTGATTCTACTGCTTGAATAAAACCATTCACATCATCATTTGCTAAAATCGATACTGCACTTTTTGGTCCGATACCAGAAACACTAATTAATTTTTGGAATAATTCTTTTTCTTCATCACTTAAAAAACCATACAATGTAATTGAATCTTCTCGAACAATTTGTTGAAGCTCTACTCGAATGACTTCATTCAATTTTGATTGGATACGGTAAGGATTGGCGAACATAATTTGATATCCAATCCCATGATTTTCTACGACAATATAGGTTGGCTGAATAGCCACTAATTCTCCTTTAAGATATTCGTACATCTCATACCTCCGTTTTATTTCATCCTAATTAGTGTATCACGAAAACGGTATAAATTCTAATAATCTACTGAGGAAACAGAATTAATTGTGCGCAAAAAAAGACGATAGATTTTTATTCTATCGCCCATATTCTTTGTTCGTAATTTCATTTTTCATCTATTTTATTTCGACGAATTTGTAATTGAGTCTGCCAATCTTCCATTTGATCAATAAACTTTTTACCTTTCAATCGAATTCCTACATATTCATCCATTAATGAGTCACAAAGTCTTTTTAAATCTGCTTTTGTTTCTGAAGATAGACTCAATGATTGAATTTGCAAAGGAGATTTCATTGCAACAAGGAGCCTTGCAATATGCACTGCTTTTGGACTTAATTGTAATCTCTTCTCATCTTTATCATAGTGTCTTGAACATAACAATCCATGATGTTTCAACGAAATATCAAACGGTCCAACCGACTCTTCGCAAAAACAACACTGTTGCCATTGAAAGGCCACTCCAAAATATTTTAACATCTTCAATTCAAAATAATGCATTAAAATAAATGGATCTAAGTCATTTTCCACTGCACGAATACAATTTTCTAATAAATCATACAACTCTGTATTCACGATTCGATCTTCCATTACAGCATCAACTAATTGCATCATATATGTCATGACCGCTTGAACTTCAATTTGTTCATAAATCCGTCGATGATTTTGGACTTCAAGACATTCCCTAATAAAGCTAAATCCATTTTGATGAATGGTTCCGATAAAAACAGCTCTTGTAAAAGGTAACGTTGCTGCTGATAAAGGATGGCTCGAGCGTTGTAAATTTCTCACAAAAAACATTTGCTTGCCAAATTCTCGAGAGAAAATCTTAACAATCATATCGTGTTCTTTATATTCTTGTCGAAATAAAACAATGCCGGTAAACTTTTGAAAGTATTCCATAAAGTCACCTTAATCTTTATAGTCTGTTGTACGATAGCCAAAGTCTTGTAAATGGCTCTTTTTCTTACGCCAATCTTTTTCAACTTTAACCCATAATTCTAAATATACTTTATTTCCTAGTAATTGTTCGATATCTTTCCTTGCTCTGACACCAATTTCTTTCAGTAATTTACCACCTTTACCGATGATAATTCCTTTTTGAGTTGGTCGCTCAACAATAATATTGGCATAAACATGTACTTTATCAAATTCATCTTTTTGCATTTTATCTACAGTAACTGCAACTGAATGAGGAATTTCTTCTTTTGTTAAATGCAAGATTTTCTCACGAATTAACTCAGACACAACGAAATATTCTGGATGGTCTGTAATTTGATCACTTGGATAATATTGAGGTCCCTCTGGCAAATGATTCGTTAAAGTTGTCATCAATTCTTGAACATTATTTCCTTGTAAAACTGAAATTGGAATAATCCCCGCAAATGGAATCGTTTCTTGATAAGATTCAACTCGGTCTAATAATTCATCTGGAGAAATTAAATCAATTTTATTCAACACTAGAAAGACGGGTGTTTTAATTTTCTTTAATTTTTCAATAATAAAGTCATCACCAGGACCTCTTTTTTCTGCAGCATTCACCATAAATAATACAGCATCTACTTCTTTTAATGCAGAATAAGCACTTTCTACCATAAAGTTTCCTAATTCATGCTTCGGTTTATGAATTCCTGGAGTATCTAAAAAGACAATTTGACAATCTTGATTCGTATATACCCCTTGAATTTTATTACGTGTTGTTTGAGCTTTATCCGACATAATGGCAATTTTTTGCCCTAAAACATAATTCATAAAAGTAGATTTTCCTACATTTGGTCTACCAACAATTGCTACAAAACCTGATTTAAATTGTTTTGACATATTACTCTCCTTATAAAAATATTTGTAAAATCTTTGGAATAAAAATTCCAGAAGCCATAATGAGTACAAATATAGCTCCCATTAATACGACACCCGCTGCTACATCTTTTGCTTTTTTAGCGGCTAAATGATAATTATGTTCTACCATTAAATCCACTAATTGCTCTACTACGGTATTTAACATTTCTAAAATAAACATTAAAAAGATACAAAATACAATCCAATACCATTCTAATCTTTCAATTTTTAATAAGAATCCAAGGATAACGACTACTATTGCAGCAACAACATCGAATCTGAAATTTCTCTCATCTTGAAATACCGTTTGAATGCCATTCATAGCATGCTTCATAGATTGTTTAAAATAATGATTTTTCTCAACTTGTTTATGCATTTCTCGTTAAACCATAGGCTGTTAAAATTTCTGTTTGTAAGCCTGTCATTTCTTTTTCTTCTTCTTCTGTTTGATGATCATAACCATTTAAATGCAAGAAACCATGTAAAGCTAAGAACCCTAATTCACGTTCTAAACTATGGCCATATTCTTCTGCTTGTTCCTTTGCACGATCAACTGAAATAATAATATCCCCAATGGAAGTCACAAAATTTTTATCTGAAGCCATAAAGTTTTTAATCGGATCCATATCTTCGTCTTCATCATCTAAAGCAAAACTAATGACATCTGTTACTTTATCAATATTTCTAAAATCTCGATTAATCTCACGAATTCTTTCACTTGATACAAATGAAATACAGCATTCACGATTTTCTGGATAATGTAAATAGTCACTCGCAAATGATACAACATCTTCTACTAATTTTTGATATTCTTCTTTTACTACTTCTGTTTCGTCTATTAATTCAATAAACATAATATTTCCTTTCTACTTAGATACTTGTTTTTTTATCGTTGGATATTCAATTCTAGAATGGAATGTACCATTTAAAGAAGTCGCAATCATTTTTTCTACAATCGCTATTTCTTTCATAGTAATATCACATTCTACAAATTGTTCATCTTCTAGTCGATTCACAATAATGGAATGAACTAATGCCTCTACCTTTTCTAAAGTAGGTTCTTTCATCGCACGTGTTGCTGCTTCTGCACTATCCACGATATTAATAATCGCTGCCTCTTTTGTTTGAGGTTTTGGTCCCGGATAACGGAAATCTTCTTCTTTTACATCCGGATTATTTTTTAGCGCTTCTGCATAAAAATATTTCATCAATGTTGTTCCATGATGTTGCGCACATATATCAATAACTGCTTGAGGTAATTGATGTTGTGTTAAAATTTCTACCCCTTTTGTAACATGATTAAAAATAATTTGAGCTGACTCTTCAGCACTTATCATATTATGAGGAGACTCCATATGTCCTGGTAAATTTTCAATAAAGAAAAATGGATGTTCTAATTTTCCAATATCGTGATAATAGCAGGCTACTCTTGCTAATTGAGAATCCCCACCAATTGCTTCTACACAGTTTGCAGAAATATTCGCAACCATTAAGCTATGATGATAAGTTCCCGGTGCTTTTGTAATCAAATCTTTTAATAATGGTTGATTTGGATTCGATAATTCAGCCCATAATAATACCGAACTATCTTCAAATACATAGGATAAATACGGCATTAAAATGACTGGTAATATAAATGATAAAAATCCACTTAATAGTAAAAATAAGAAGACTAACATCGTTTGTTGCGTTTGAAACTCATAATTACTATATAAAACAAATGGAACCCCTAATAGAACTGGATAAAGAAGATATTTCATAAATCGTTTTATCCAAGCTTGTGTACTCCACATTTTTTCATTTAAAATTCCTATCCACGCAATCATTGAAAGGAATACTGTTGTTAAAATTAAATGTAAACTGTTAGTCGACTGAGAAAAGAAATACCATGAAAAAATTGGCATTAAAACAATTGAAAAAATCGTCAGCCTTAAACTCTTTGTTAAACGATATAGTAGATAAATAAAACCAGCAATTGGGAATACTAAGCCAATATGTTCAACTCCTCGATGTTGTACTAAAGCAAGTATTTTTAAGATGAATACTCCGGCAACAAATACTAAACTAAAAACTGTTAATGCACTTGCAGTATCACTTGGATTTTGTTTATCCGTTTGAGTAGGATTATAAAAATATACAGCTAAGAAAATAATGATTCCTGTTAAGAATATTAAATAACTAAATAATTCGTGATAGTTTCGTTGTCCATTACTTAAACCAAATAATTCAATCAGATGAATCTCTTGATTTGAAATCACATGTCCTTCTTGGATAAGCACTTGTCCTTGCAAAATTTTTACTGGAGTAACTGCTGCCTTTGCCGCTTCTTTTGCCTTTTGAGTGGCTTCTTTATCAACTACATTATTCACAACAACAGAAACTGTCACTAATTGACCTAATAAATCCCTTTCTGTATCAGAATAGTCGCTATAAAATAAAGTTTTCTTTGCTTCTTCTTGAGCTTTTGTAACGTTACTTTCACTAATAGCATTTTTCATTTGTGTTTCTACAACTGATTTTAATGTCTTCTCATAAGAAGCTAACTGTTCATTATTCGCTTGTAATAATTGAGAAATATATTTATCAGGTATGAAAATGGCAAACTCTCGAATGGATTGATTCTCTTTTTCAAGTGATTTCTTAAAATATTGAACTCTTTCCTGTGTCGTTGCCACTCTTGTCACAGATTCTTCAGAAGAATTGCTTTGATCTGTTTTAATAATTTCAGCAGATGCTTTAGAAGCAACTGATTTAATCGCTTGGAAAAATTGCTGAATATTTGTTAATTGCTTCGTCATACGTTCTTGGTCAAACACTAATACATCACTGACAGCATCCATTGCAATTTGTTGATTTTTCTCTGTTTGAGCTTTATCTTCCAAAGTTCTTGGAGCACGAATCGTTTCCTTAGCAACTTGATTCAATTCTACTGTATAAGTCGTTGGTTTTACATTTCCATAACCAATGACGAGTAATGCAATAAATGTTAAAAAAAGAAGCAAGGGCAAATAGAAAATGCCCAAAACTTCCTGAAATTTTCGCAGTTTCTGTCTCATTTTTCATTTACTCCTTACTTATTCACCTTGTTCTGAATAGGCATCAATAATACTTGATACTAATGGATGACGAACGACATCGAATGCATCAAATTCCACAAAAGAAATGCCACTAATTCCTTTTAGTTTATTTTCAGCGTCTACTAAACCACTCATATGACTTCCTTTTGGTAAGTCTACTTGTGTTTTATCTCCATTAATAATCATTTTTGAACCAAATCCTAAACGAGTTAGGAACATTTTCATTTGAGCTCTTGTTGTATTTTGTGCTTCATCTAAAATAATAAATGCTTCTTCTAATGTACGTCCACGCATATAAGCAAGTGGAGCTACTTCAATGACTCCACGCTCTAATAATCGATTTGTATGTTCTACCCCGTAAATTGCATATAACGCATCATAAATCGGACGCAAATATGGATCGACCTTTTCTTTTAAATCCCCAGGTAAAAATCCTAAATTTTCTCCGGCTTCAACAGCTGGTCGTGTTAAAATAATTTTCTTGACTTGACCTTTTTTCAAAGCTTGAACAGCCATCACAACTGCTACAAAAGTTTTTCCAGTTCCTGCAGGCCCAATTCCAAATACCATATCTGTTTTCTTAATCGCATGAATATATTGTTGTTGTCCAAAAGTTTTAGCACGAATAGGTTTCCCAGAGAATGTACGCCCAATTTCCTCATTATATAAATTTAAGAAATAATCTAATGTTCCTCTTTTTGCCATTTTAATCGCTGTGACAATATCTGTTTGAGAGATTGAAATACCACGGGCTATTAATTCTTGTAGTTGTTCTAATAACATTACAGTTTGTTTTACAGACTCTTCTTCACCGGAAATTAACAATTGTTCTTCACGATGAGTAATGAGTGTTTCAAACGTTTCTTCCAATAATCTCAAATGTTGGTCCTGTGAACCGAATAATTGAACGAGTTGTGGATGATTTTGGATTTCTAACGCTTGTTTAAAGTTTTCTTCTGTCACACTGTTAACCTCCATTTACTGTATGTAGCACTATTATAGCATATTTTAACCGTTTCTTTCTATGAATTTAGTGTGATTTGATAATTGTCTTATAGAACAAAAAAGAGCCACAAAAAATTGTGACTCCTTGCCGCAATGCATCTGTTGATTGAATATAACTTTTGTATTCATTCAATCAATTAGTACTGCTAATGTAAAGACTTCTAGTTCTTAATAATTGTTTTATAAACAATATCCAAACTTAATCTATATACAAATTTTCTTTAAAATCATTTTCCTCAGTATAATAAATTAATTCTTTTCCATTATAAAAATCTACTGCATATATTTTTATAACAGATTCACCTTTAGGAAATTCTCTCGTCTTTTTTAAATTAAGTAACGATTGAGGAACAATTTTTTTACTCGTATCTATTAATGTTAATGCCAAAATTTGTTTTCTAGTTCTTAATGCATAATCAAATTCTAAATATAAATACCTGCCCGAACCAGTTAAACGAACATGAGGACTTGTTAATTCTGTAATAGAGTTCAAAATTGCTAATTTTTGAAACGTTGTACCATCTTTTTTTACTAGCAAAGAAGAAACATCTAACTTTTTATCCAAACAATCTAAAAAGAAGTTTTTTGTACCTCGTGAATAATACAAACCACATAAATGCATAAAATTACTTTCTGAAAAATATACTGCAACTTTTTGATTAGAAGTGCAATATACAACTTTTTTACCGAAAAAATAATCTTTAAAATAATTCGCAATTTTATTAAGTAACGGAATACTTTGTACGATTTTATTATATTCAAGAGTATTTATCTTTCTAAATTGTTCTTCTCTCTTCATGTTTTTGCCTCCAAAAAAACGTCCCAAAACTTTGGGACGTTCTCTAGTCGGTTTATTTTGGTGTCTGCCACCCGCTTGACCCTTGTGTTCAAGTTTAATTTCGGATTTTTTTGGTGTCCGCCACCCGCTTGACCCTTGTGTTCAAGTTTAATATCAGATTGACCATGAGCCGACCACTCATCTTTGAATCAATTATAGCTTTCTATTCATTAATTTTCAAGCAAATTATCTTGAAAATCATTTACGCTGTGGCCTTTTAAAAAAAAATCTATTTCTTAGATTAATTCTTCTTTTCTTTTCATTCTGAAGTTAATAAACAACAGTTTGAATCATTTTACCCTAAATGAGCTTTTACTTGTTCTTTAATAACATTGCCGTCTGCTTTTCCTTTTAATTCTTGCATAACAGCACCCATTAATTTACCAAATTCTTTTTGAGTTGTTGCACCAATTTTTTCAGCTACAGTTGCAATGACTTCTTTTACTTCTTCTACTGATAATTGTTTTGGTAAGTAACGTTCTACAATTTCAATTTCAGCTTCTGTTTTAGCAACTAATTCATCACGACCTGCCTTCACAAATTCTGCTAATGATTCACGGCGTTGTTTGGCTTCACGTGCTAAAATTGTTAATTCTTCTTCAGCATTTAATTCTTCTTTTTTATCGATTTCTGCTGCTTGAACAGCTGTTTTAATCATTCTTAACACTGCTAAAGTTTCTTTATCTTTAGCTTTCATAGCTGTTTTAATATCATTATTTAATGTTTCTTTTAAACTCATGATTTTCACTCCTTAAAATACGAAAAAGACCGAGACGTAAATCCCAGCCTTTACTTAGTCATATGATACACAGAGTTGACTAGAACTTACGTTTACGAGCTGCCTCTGATTTTTTCTTACGTCTTACACTTGGTTTTTCATAAAACTCACGTTTACGAGCCTCTTGTAAAGTTCCAGTTTTAGAAACAGTACGTTTGAAGCGACGAAGAGCATCATCAAGTGATTCGTTTTTACGAACAACTGTTTTTGACATATCCTATTCCCTCCCTCCGAGCATTAAAAGTAACTGTTTTCTTTTGAATAGAATAACCAAACAAACGAAATGTCCTTTTTTTATTATAGAAAAGGTTTGCTCAATTGTCAATTAGATACACTAATATTTTTCCTTAAAAATTAAGTTATCTCTTTTGAATTATGAAGCTGTATGAGCACATTTTTCACATAATCCAAAAATTTCAAAACGATGTGAATGTACTTCACACCCCTCTAATTGTGTTTCAAAATAAGTCATTGGACAAAACTCAATTTCTTTCGTACGTCCACACTTTTCACAAATAAAATGATGATGATGTCCAGCATGACTACATCCAAAACGGAATAATTTTTCACCATTCCATTCAGTTGTTTCTAAAATACCTAAATCCGTAAAATCATATAAATTACGATAAATCGTATCATAACTCATATTTGGAAAATCAGTTTCTAATAATTGTTGTACTTGTTTAGCAGATAAATAACGATCTTCGTGACTAAAAATTTCAATAATTTTTTCACGTTTACTTGTATATTTAAATCCTGCCTGTTTTAATAAATGAATAGCTTGCTCAATTTGTCCATGATGACAATGACAGTGTTGATGATGTTTTTCATTTTTACTTGAATGGTGATGACTTTCATCATAATGATGTGTATGTTCTTCACCATGATGATGGCAGCATTTTTGTTTCGTTTGTTCTTCTTCATGATGATGACAGCATTCTTTTTTTGCGTTTCCTTTATGCTGACAACATTCGTGTTCATGATCATGTGGCATAAAACTTCCTCCTATTACTGGCTAATAATTTTTGAAAGTAATTCTGGGTCAAATTGATTTTGACGAATCATTTGAATTTCATATAAATATGGGGCTTTTTGATTTTTCTTATCTTCTCCAACATATGGAGTTTCTAAGATTTTAGGAATATTTTTAAATTTTTCTTCTGATACAACTTGCATTAAAGCATCAAAACCAATTTCTCCAAATCCAAAATTTGCATGACGGTCTTTGTGAGCTCCACATACATTTTTAGAATCATTAATGTGCAATACTTTTAAGCGATCTAAACCAATCACTTTATCAAATTCAGTCATTACGCCAGAAAAATCTTCTTGTAAGTTATATCCTGCATCATGAATATGACAAGTATCCAGTGTCACAGATAATCGATCATTATGAGTAACACCGTCTATCATACGAGCAATTTCTTCAAAAGTTCGACCTAATTCAGTTCCTTTTCCTGCCATTGTTTCTAGCGCAATTTGAACTTTTTGATTTTTATCAATAACTTCATTCAATCCTTTAACAATTTGTGCAATACCAACATCGACTCCTGCTCCAACATGAGAACCTGGATGAAGAACAACTTGTTTTGCCCCAATAGCTTCTGCTCTACGAATTTCTTCTCTTAAAAATTCAATCGCAAAATCTAAATAACCTTCCTTTGTCGTGTTTGCTAAATTAATAATATAAGGAGCATGTACGACGACTTCTTCAATTCCATTTGCTTGCATAAATGCTTGACCTTGAGAGATCATTAATTCTTCAATCGGTTTTCTTCTTGTATTTTGTGGTGCACCAGTATACACCATCATTGT
Organism: uncultured Granulicatella sp.; assembly: GCF_963528195.1. Taxonomy (GTDB): domain Bacteria; phylum Bacillota; class Bacilli; order Lactobacillales; family Aerococcaceae; genus Granulicatella. Next base: position 74,108 of record NZ_CAURVN010000006.1, on the reverse strand, counting down.
ATTTGCTTTATAGCTAGCTGCTTCCTTTGCAGATAATAACATCATTTCTTTTCCACTCATGGAAACATGAGATCCTAATAACATCTTTATTCCTCCTCATTCACATCACTTTTTATTTTACGTGAGAAATCATGAATCATCAAGCATTATCCCTTTTAAGTACATTCCGATGAAGACGAATGTTAAAGCCTTATCTTTTACTTTTCAAACCCTTTCATAATTGGTATAATGAAGTTTGTATAAGATTAAAATAGGATTATAAAAGGAGCGCCTATGGAAAACGTTAATAAAGTAATTCGTAATAAAAACGTTCAATATTTCGTAAGTTTTAGTGCTTTCCTACTTGCCTTTGGTTTTTCCATTATTCCATTAATTGATGCCAGTCCATCACCCTTTTCATCTCAAGTTGAGACTACTGTAGTAGCAAATCATCAACATGAAGAAGAAACACAAAATAATGAAAAAATTGATAAGTCATTAGTTGCTCAAGTAGCAGCTGTAGAAACTGAAGCTTCTGTTAAATTATATCAAGAACCTAATACTCAACAATTTCCTATTGCTGAAGTAAAAAAAGGGGAATATGTACTCGTTTTACATAAAGTCAATGACGAATGGTTACAAGTTCAATTCCATCAACAAGTGGCTTGGATGCCTACAAAAGATGTCTTATTAACTCATTTAATGATTGGGCACTCTAGTGGAGCTGTTTCAATGTATAAAGAAGCTAATAATAGTTCGCAAGTTGTGACTACCATTCCTTTTGGTCAGCCATTCTATTTATTAGATGATCAACAATCAAACTTTGCTAAAGTATCCTATAATGGACAAGAAGGTTATGTTGATAATAATCAATTAAACTATGCTGTAGACCATATGAATGAATTGTACAAATTACAAGCTGGATTACCTCAAACTTTAGATGCTAAAAAAATGGTAGCTACAAAATTAAAAGAAACGCCACTTTATGAATCTGCTGATATGTTTTCAAAACGTATTAGTACTGTAAATGCTGGAACTATCTTTAATTATGAAGACCGTGAAAATGATTTTTATAAAGTTTCTATTGGTAATGGTAAAAAAGCTTATATTCCATATTGGTTAGTCAATGTAAACTTTGCTGCTGTTGAAACTGATCCTCACATCCCTCAAGGAATTGAACAAGCAAAAATTGTCATTGACCCAGGTCATGGTGGAGATGATCCAGGTGCTGTTGTTACCTTTAGCGAGAAACATGAAGCAGATCATACTCTAACGACTGCTCTACTATTGAAAAAAGAATTAGAAGATTTAGGCGCAACGGTTATTCTAACTCGTGATTCTGATAAGAGCGTTAGCTTAGAAAATCGTGCTCAATTAAGTAATCGTGAGCAAGCAAATGCATTCATCAGTTTGCACTTTGATTCAGGTCCAAACCCGAATGCCTCAGGAACAACTGGTTATTACTTTGCAGCAACAAGTGAAAACTTAGCACAAACGGTGAATAAGTATATTGCTAGAAACTTAACTTTAAAGAGTCAGGGTACTAAATTCCAAAACTTCTTAGTGTTACGTGAAAATAAACAGCCTTCAATTCTTTTAGAATTGGGTTATTTAAACAATGTTGAAGACAATAAATTAATTGAGTCATCTGAATATCAAGAAAATATTGCAAAAAGCATTGCAAGTGCTTTGAAAGAATATTTCCAACAATAGAAATATTACAAATAAAAAATAGACTTTTCTATAAATAGCAAGGACGGCAGCAGTTTCGCAAAGCGAATCTCATGCCTAAAATTCGAGCCTTGGTCTCGAATTTTCCTATCATCAAAACCAATTTCTGGTTTTGATGATTCTGCTATGGGAAAAGTCTTTTATTTTTATATAATTAATTCAAAAGAGACAGGCAATTCTCGCCTGTCTCCTTTTTTCTATTAGAACAAATCATCCATCTCTACAGAGTTTTCTACTTCTTCTGCAACATAGTTTGGAGTAATTTCTTCTACTACTGTATTTTCTACTGCTCTACTCACTAATTCTTCCACATTCAATCTTGATTCGTATTCTCTTGCTTTTTCTAATTTTGGTTTTGTTTTTGGACTTGGTGGTGCAAAAACAGTACAGCAATCTTCAAATGGCTGAATCGATAATTCAAATGTATCAATTTCTTGTGCAATGGCAATAATATCTAATTTATCCATTGTGGCAACTGGTCGAATGATTGGTGTATTCGTAACATCATTAATCGCAATCATACTTTCCAATGTTTGAGATGCTACTTGTCCAACTGATTCACCATTTGCAATCGCTAATCCATGGTTTTTTTCACGTAATTGATCTGTAATTCGTAGCATCATTCTACGCATGACCGTCATTAAGTAATTTTCTGGGACAGCCTTTTTAATTTCTTCTTGAATTTCTGTAAATGGAACCGTGAAGAATTGTAAACTTCCTCCATAGATTGCTACTTTTGCAGCTAATTGTTTTGTTTTTACCAATGCTTGAGGACTTGTATATGGCGGACTTGCAAAATGCACACATTGTACTTCCATTCCTCTCTTCATTGCAAGATAAGCTGCAACTGGAGAATCAATTCCTCCTGATAACATTAAGGAGACTCTACCACTTGTTCCAACTGGTAAACCACCCGCACCTTGAATCGTTTGTAAACTCACCATAATATGTTGACGTCGAACATCTACACGAACCGTAATATCTGGTTGTTTTAATTGTACACGAATTTCTGGATAAGCTTCTAATACTGCATCTCCTAAAAATAAATTAATCTCATTCGTATCCATCACAAATTCATGGTCACTACGTTTTGTGGCAATCTTAAAGGTTTTACCATTCGGATTTTCTTTTCCAACTAAGTCCAATACGACTTCTTTCACTTTCTCCATCTCTTTTTCTAAAATATAGACAGGAGAAAATGACTGAATACCAAAGATTGGTTTTAGTAATGGAATAATTTCTTCTTGAGGAACTCCATTTAAGTCTAAATACATAAAATCATAATCTGGGAATACTCGAACTTGAGGGTAATTCATCAGTGCTTTTTTAATATTATTGGCTAATTTTTGCGTAAACATTTTTTTATTACGTCCCTTAGTCGATAATTCCCCATATCTTACTAATAATCTAACTTTCACTTTTTCACTCCTTTATTTTAAAAATTCAAATTTTTTCATTAATTTTTCTAATACTTCTACAAATTGTTTTGCTTCATCCATTGTATTCAAATATGAAAAACTAGCACGAACAGCACTTGTTGCCCAATAATCAGAAACATTCATCGCAGCTAAGGTACTCGAACTATCAGATTTTTTACTTGAACAAGCAGAAGTTGTTGAAATATAAATGTCTTCCTCTTCAAATGCATGGACAAGTACTTCTCCACGTACCCCTTTTAATGCAAAGCATAGAATATGATCCACTCCCTCTTTAGGAGAGAAAATTTTAATTTGAGGTTGTTTTTCTAAAAAATTCCATAAATAGTCTCGAATTTCCTTCATAGGATGGGAAGCTTCCAAATACATACGCATTGCTTTAGCAGTAGCCACAATTCCTGGTAAATTTTCAGTTGTACTACGTTCGGTCTTTTCCTGACCTCCACCTGTTAATAACGACTGAATTTTTCTTCCTGCTTTTTTATAAAGTATTCCAACACCGCGTGGTCCATGAAACTTATGAGCAGATAAACTTAATAAATCAATTCGTCCAAGCGCTAATAAATCTGGAACTTGTTCTAAAGCTTGAACCGCATCAACATGAAAATGAACCCATGGATAATGTTCCAGAATACGGGAAATTTCCTCAATATTTTGACTCACACCTATTTCATTATTGACCGCCATTACAGAAACTAAAATTGTTTCCTTTTTAAGCATGGATTCTAATTGCTCCAGTGAAATTTCACCTTTGTCATTGACATCTAAATAACTGATTTCAAATCCTAATTGAGCTAATTGTTTCACTGTATTTAAAACAGAGGGATGTTCAATTTTGGTCGTAATAATATGATTCCCAAACACTCTTTTTTCCAGAGCAGTACCTTTAATGGCCCAGTTATTGCTTTCAGTTCCACCAGAAGTAATATAAATCTCTTCTGTTTTAGCACCTAATAGTGTTGCTATATGTTCTCTTGCTTTTTCTAATACTTGAAAGGCTTGTCCTCCAAGTCGATGTAAGCTTGAAGGATTTCCCCAAAAACGCTCGCTTGTTTGAACATATGATTGTAATGCTTCTGGAGCAATTTTTGTTGTTGCTGAATTATCAAAATAAATCATGATTTCTCCTTTTCTACATCTCATAACGGCAAAAGGAGTGAGTTCTTTTTTAAAAGAACCCCTCCCGCCATCATTTTATATAAACAATCTAATTAGTTAGCTACAATGTTTACCAATTTTCCTGGAACTGCAATGACTTTACGAACTGTTTTACCTTCAATAGCTGATTTTACAGATTCATGATTTCTTGCAAATTCTTCCATTGCAGCTGCATCACTATTTGCTGGAACCATAACACGAGCTTTAATTTTTCCATTTACTTGGAAAATCACTTCTACTTCATCTTCTACTAAGAAAGATTCATCGTAAGTTGGCCATGCAACATAGCTAATCGATTCAGTTGCACCTAGTTTAGACCATAATTCTTCTCCTAAGTGTGGAGCAATTGGTGCTAATAATTGAACTAAGCCTTTCATATACTGAACTGGAAGTGCTTCTGTTTTATATGCTTCATTTACAAAAATCATCATTTGAGAAATCGCTGTATTAAAGCGTAATGCTTCGTAATCTTCTGTAACTTTCTTAACTGTTTGGTGATAAATTTTATCTAATGAACCATCATTGAAAGTTGTAATACGGTCACGTAATTTACCTTCTTCATCCACTAATAATCTCCAAACACGTTCTAAGAATTTACGGCTTCCTTCAAGACCTTTTTCACTCCAAGCAATGGAAGCATCCAATGGTCCCATAAACATTTCATATAGACGTAATGTATCTGCACCATATTGACGAACAACATCATCCGGATTGACAACATTTCCTTTTGATTTAGACATTTTTTCATTACCTTCACCAAGAATCATCCCTTGGTTAAATAATTTTTGGAATGGTTCTTTATTAGGAACAACTCCTAAATCGTATAACACTTTATACCAGAAACGAGCATATAATAAGTGTAATACCGCATGTTCTGCTCCACCGATATATAAATCGACTGGCAACCATTCTTTTAATTTTTCAGGATCTGCAATTTGTTCTTGATTATGTGGATCAATATAACGAACAAAATACCATGAACTTCCTGCCCATTGTGGCATTGTATTTGTTTCACGACGTCCTTTTAATCCTGTCTTTTCATCTGTGACATATAACCATTCTTCAATAGCTGCTAATGGTGATTCACCCGTACCACTTGGTTTAATTTTATCTGTTTTTGGTAATACTAATGGTAACTCTTCTTCAGGAACAGTAGTCATTGTACCATCTTCCCAATGAATCACAGGAATTGGTTCACCCCAATAACGTTGACGAGAGAATAACCAGTCACGTAGACGGTAACTTACTTTTGCTTCTCCAACGCCTTGTTCTTTTAACCATTCATTCATTTTTTCAATTGCATCTGCTTTATTTAAACCATCTAAAAATTCAGAATGAATATGCACGCCATCTCCAGTATAAGCTTCTTGAGTAACATCTCCACCTTCAATAACTGGAATAATGTCTAATCCAAATACTTTTGCAAATTCATAGTCACGTTCATCATGAGCGGGCACTGCCATAATGGCTCCTGTTCCATAACTCACTAATACATAGTCTGCAATCCAAATTGGAATTTCTTTTCCGTTAACAGGGTTAATCGCATAAGCTCCTGTAAATACCCCTGTTTTTTCTTTTGCTAATTCTGTACGTTCTAAATCTGATTTAGTAGCAACTGAAGCAATATAAGCATCCACTACCTCTTTTTGTTCTGGAGTTACAATTTTTTGAACAAGTTCATGTTCAGGTGCTAACACATTATAAGTTGCTCCAAATAATGTATCAGGACGAGTTGTAAATACTTCAAAACTTTCTTCTGAACCTTTTACTTTAAAGGTTACTTGTGCCCCTTTAGAACGACCAATCCAGTTTCTTTGCATATCTTTGATACTTTCTGGCCAATCTAAGTCATCTAAATCTTCTAATAAACGATCTGCATAAGCAGTAATTTTTAACATCCATTGTTTCATTGGTTTACGATATACAGGATGTCCACCACGTTCTGATTTTCCATCAATAACTTCTTCATTAGCTAATACTGTTCCTAATGCAGGACACCAGTTAACCGGTACTTCTGCTTCATATGCTAGACCTTTTTCTACTAATTTTGTAAAAATCCATTGAGTCCATTTATAGTAATTTGGATCTGTTGTATTAATTTCTCTGTCCCAATCATAACTAAATCCTAGTTCTTGAATTTGACGTTTGAAAGTGGCAATATTTTTCAATGTAAATTCAGCAGGGTCATTACCTGTATCTAAAGCATATTGTTCTGCAGGTAACCCAAACGCATCCCATCCCATTGGATGTAATACATTATACCCTTGGGCACGTTTCATACGTGAAACAACATCAGTAGCTGTATATCCTTCTGGATGCCCTACGTGTAAGCCTTGTCCTGATGGATATGGGAACATATCTAGTGCATAGAAATTTTTCTTTCCTTTATCTTCTGTAGTTTTAAATGTATGATTGTCTAACCAAAACTTTTGCCATTTCGGTTCGATTTCATGATGATTAAATGACATAATTTTCCCCTCTTTTCCAGAAATACCTAAAAAAACGCCCTAATGTCTCTAAAGACAATAGGACGTTTACACGTGGTACCACCTAATTATTATACTCAACTTACTCTTAACGCGAGTGAAACGGAATTTCTTACTAAAATTCAGAAATTCAGCTAAAAGGCGAGTTCAAAACTTTTCATGATGCATTTTCACCAACCATGCACTCTCTACTACAATCCAAATTTCTACTATTCCTTCATCTGCTAATATTTACTAGCATTATATCAATTTATTTTGAAACAATCAAGACTTGTCCTGGTTGGATAATATTAGAAGTTAATTGATTCATTGATTTTAATTCATCTAATGTTAACCCATAATTTTTTGCAATTCTCCATAAACCATCACCTGGTTGAACGGTATAAGTTGTTTCAGTACTTTCACTTGAGGCTGCTGTTTCTTCTGCTTCTTCAGTTGAACTACTTGAGCCATATGAAACAATTAATCCTTGTCCTGGATGAATTGGGCTATCTACGCTTAAGTTATTCCATTCTAATAATGTTGATAATGAAATACCATTGTTACGAGCGATACGATATAAAGTATCCCCTTGGTGAACATAGTACATTTGCGCATTTCCAGATGTAGATGTTTCTTCAGATGAAGCAGTTTCCTCTGTAGTTGTTACTGTTTCTTCAGTTGAACTTGATTCATAAGCATTGCTTAATTGTAATACTTGACCTGGATGAATAACTGAGTTTAAGTTTAATCCATTTAAACTTAATAAATCTTGAATACTTGTTCCTGTTTTACGAGCGATAGCATATAAACTATCTCCACTTACGACTGTATAACTTCCAGTAGAAGTTGTTGTAGAAGTCTCAGTTGATTTTGTTTCTTCTTTAGGAGCACTTTCTTCTTGTTTTGTTTCAGTAGATGCTGCTTTTGAAGATAATGCTAAAACTTGTCCTGGATGAATGATTGAGTTTAAATTCAATCCATTTAAGCTTAATAAATCTTGGATACTTGTTCCTGTTTTACGAGCAATAGCATATAAGCTATCTCCACTTACAACAGTATAGCCATCTCCACTAGATGTTGTAGTTTGTTGATTCGCAATTTCTTCCGCCATATTTACAGCTGTTTCAGTATCATATTTTGTTAATCCAAATTGTTCAATAATACGATTTAATTTTGAACCGTATGCAGTATCCGTTGCATAACGACCTGTTAAATAAGCTGTAGCATCTTGATAGCTATTCGTTTTACTCTTCCAAGCTCCAGAATAAAATAATGGCGCACCTGAAATACCATTGACAATTTTATCAGCATAATCTTCCAATGATTCTTGATAAGATGGATATTTTCTAAAGTTTGCTTGAATACTATAGTAATTTTGTCCACCACTATCTTCTAAAGTCTGCATATTTACAGATTGTCCATTATAACTTCCTTTTACACCAAATAAATTATGGTTTGGTGCTTTGGATAAAGCACTTGTTCCCCAACCTGATTCAAGAGCAGCCTGGGCAATCATAACAGAAGTATAAATATCTTTTCCTCTCGCAACATTTTGAGCTGCAGGAATAATATTACGTAAAAATTGAGTAGCAGCTGTTGAAGCTTCTACTACACTAAAATTAGCGGATAATAATTGATCAACAGGAGAAACATATAACCCAACACAGGCAGTAGTTCCTACAACGATTAATGATCTTTTAAATGATTGATTCATCATTTGTACTTTTTGTAATTGTTTTTCTTTTTTAATTCTTAAAATTCGTTCATTTCTAGTCTCTAACATTTCTCAATCCTCCTACTTCATTCATTATCCATTATAGGAGAAACTTTTTTGATTCATAGGGGAACGTTGCACGAACACATCAAACGTTGTATACTCTTAACAACCGTAAACCTTTTGTAATAAATGTTAAAGATTTGGTAAAGGAGTTCTAAATATGATTCAAAACGCCCAAAAATTCAGCCATTCCATGTTACAAGAATGTATCAAGCCTGGAGACTGCGTGATAGATGCAACAATGGGAAATGGAAATGACACCATTTTTCTCTCAAAGCTTGTTAAAGCAGAGGGAAAAGTCTTCGCTTTTGATGTTCAAAAAGCAGCATTAATTCGTACAAATGAAAAAATTCAAGAACTAGACACAAAAGAAAATATTCATCTCATTTGTGACTCCCATGCAAATCTATCTACTTATGTTCAACAACCGATTCAAGCTGCCATCTTTAATTTAGGGTATTTACCTGGAAGCGATAAATCGATTATTACGACTCCCGACTCAACAATCCGTGCGATTGAATCTATTATGGAGCAATTAACGATTGGCAGTCGCATTGTATTAGTTTGTTATTGGGGACATGAAGGTGGAGATACAGAATTATCTCAATTACAAAAGTTTCTTCCGACATTAGATCAACATGAGTGGACAGTGTTGCAGTATCAATTTATCAACCAACAAAACCAACCACCTATTTGTTTTATCATTGAAAGAAAACGTTAAAAAAGCCTAGTGCTGATGTAATAGCATCACTATTTGCACTAGGCTTATATTTTACTTGTTATTGATGAATCATTTGTTTTTTTACAAATTCTTGATAGTGAGGATGTGATTCTAATAATTCAGAATGAGTACCTACTCCAGTAATCTTTCCATCTTCTAGGAAATAAATTTGAGTGGCATCTTGAACCGTTGATAGTCGATGAGCAATCATCACTTTTGTTAAATGACGATATTCCTGTTCAAGTGTTTGAATAATCTTATGTTCTAAAATACTATCCAATGAAGAAGTTGCTTCATCTAAGAAAATTAATTTTGGATTTCTTAATAAAATACGAGCAAATGCCAACCGTTGCTGTTGTCCTCCTGAAAAATTATCCCCTAATTCTGATACATTTGTATGAATTCCTTGCGGTAATGCAGTTACAAAATCATAAATTTCAGCATCTTTCAAAGCTTGATTAATAGCTTCTGTGCTAACTGTTTCCTTCAATCCCCACGTTAAATTATCTAAAATTGTTCCTGCTAATAATGTTTCATTTTGTGCAAGATAGCCTATTTGATTTCTATATTCTTGTAGATTCACTCCACTTAAATCAATAGAATCAATACAAACTTGTCCATTAGTTGGTTGTAACATTCCTAATAAAAGACTTAACAATGTGCTCTTTCCTGCTCCCGATGGGCCAACAATCGCTACCGTTGAACCAGAATGAATTTCCATTGAAATATGATTTAATACTTCTGTTTCTTCATAGCCAAATGAAACATCTGATAATTGGATTGTTGCATCTGATAAATCAATCACTTCTCCAGTATTTTGTTGAGCTGTAATTGGTTTACGAATCAATTCTAATAAATCACTCATTGATCCTTGTAATTTAGATAATTCTCCTAAAAAACTACCGACAGAACTTGCAGGTGTTAATAACATAAAGATGTAAATTAAGAATGAAATAAATGTTCCAATCGTCATCTCACCACTAGAAAGTAATAACCCACCAAATAAGAAAATGAAACTTAATACAATCGTTACAAAAAATAATGAAAAAGGCTGCATTAACGCTTCAAAGAATCCTAATTTTACAGATTGTTGATACAATTCTAAATATGACTCTTTCATCTTTTGTTTACTTTGTTCTGTAGCATTATTCGCTAAAAAGAATGTACGATTTCTAAAATACTCTCCCAATTGTCCAATCACTTTGATGGTTACTTTTTGTTCAGACTGACTAATATTAGAAACTAATTTACTCATTGGATTTAAGATTAAAAAGATTGAAGGAATTCCTAATAAAATGACGACAGATAATTTCCAATTTAAAATAAATAAGAAGATTAAAATACCTACTATCGTCACAATACTTTGAATAAAAGTTGGCAATTGGAAAACGATAAAGTTTTTTAATTTTTTACTCACTTCAATAATTTCACCAGCTGATTCTCCACTTCTTTTTTGAGCTTCTTGTTCGTTATAAAGAACACTCTCATAAGCTTTCATCCGAAAATCAAGTACAATATCTTCCCCAATTTTTAATAACCCATAATGGGCACTGAATGATAATAATAACTGTACAAACAGAAGTGCAACAATGAGCATAACATTTTGAAAAATGTTTTTCCCATCTCCATTATCTAATAATGACTGTACTAAATAAGGAATTCCTAATGTTAGTAAGCTTCCTAAAATACCAATCAACAACCATGGAATCATCTTTAATTTAATTTCTTTTGTTATCAAATTTTGCATAGAATTACCTCCACTCTTTTTTGTATATCATTAGATATTGACTATAGAATATCATTCTTTTAATATTTGTCAATTATATTTTTAATCTTTATTAATTTTTCTAATATTTTTTTAATTTTGGACGTTTTAATATATAAAAAAGACTTTTGCTGTCGCAAAAGTCTTCATTTCATCATTAATCATGAATTTTCTTATTTTTCTCCATATTCGCTAGCATCAATTTTCGATACAGATGAATATTGATTTTTAATGCTAAAGCAGCAATTCTTCTTCCTTTTTGGAAAATAGTATTTTTCGTAATTTCAAAGGCATGTTGTTTCAAGTAGTGACGCACTCTTGGATAATCTGCTAAAGTTTCAAAATCATCTTCCACTAGCATCTTATCTAAAATATAAAAATGTGCGTACGATAATCGAAAGAATGCTTCTTCTTCCAATTTCGGAAATTGTTGTTTTACTAAATCGTAAAATTGTTGATAAATCGTAATATACACTAAATCACGTTCACGATAAGGATTAGTCGTAATACTTTGTTGTCGATGATAATAATAATAATACGGTTTTGTATTAACGACATATTTCTCAGCAATTTGCACTAATTGATAATGATAAAATGCATCTTCATAAATTTTTCCGACTGGAAATTCTATCTTATCAGCAATTTCTTTTCGGATTAATTTATTACATATCGTACCAGGAACTTTTTGTCCAATTAAATATTCTCTTAAAAACTCTTCCCTATTCAATACTAAATACAAATCTTCTCGATCACATTGAGGAGTTTGGTTTGTAGTATAAACATTCATGACATTACAACTTGAAACATCTGCATTTTCAGCAATAAGTTGCTGATAAAGGGAATCAATCATTTCTTCATGTATGTAATCGTCAGAATCTACGAATAATACATACTTTCCTTGAGCCACTTTTTGTCCTTCATTTCTTGCTGAAGATAAGCCTCCATTTTCTTTATGAATGACTCTTATTCGCTCATCTTGACTTGCTAATTCATCACAGAGATGTCCACTTGAATCGGTTGCACCATCATCTACTAATAAAATTTCTAAATTTGAATAAGTTTGTGTTTGAATCGATTGAACACATTTTTCTAAATATTGTTCGACATTGTATACAGGTACAATGACACTAATTAATTCACTCATAGCTTATCCTCTCTTCAATACTTTATTTTTTACAGCATGAATCACTTCATAGAAAATTTCATCTTTTACAAGTGCTAATACAACAACATAATAAATGACACAGCTAACAATAGTTACAAAAATATTGATAAGCAATGCCCCATTCACGACCATTTCAATTGGATGAATCCAAGAAATCAACCCATAAATAATGAAAAATCCTGATGAATAAAGAACGTATTTACCAGCATGAATAAATAATTTTCTTAAATCGATTAACTTATTCTTATTAATTAATAAGATGTCTAATGCAATCACTAATAATTCAGCAACAATCGTTGTTAAAATATACCATTCTGGTTTTGTAATGCCTACAGCAGCTAGAATAGAGTTCAATACTAAGTTTAATCCTCCACCAATAAAGTAGAACATCGTTAATTTATTTTCATAACCTTGAACAAAAATAATTTGATTTTCTAAAATTAATGCCATTGCCCATGGAATGGAACGAAGTGCAAATAGAAACACACTAAAGCTAGCATCTATATATTGCTCCCCTGCATATAATACAGTTGCATGACTTGCTAAAATAGCTAATCCAAAATTTAACGGCGTAATACAGAACATAAAAATTCTACCGCCCTTATTGACTAAATCATCATAGGCTTTCTTATCATTAATTCCTAAATAATACCCAAGTCTTGGAATACTAACACTAACGGCTCCACTAATAACTCCTGAAATAGAAAATACTAATGTTTGAGCAATCGTGTAATACGATACATATTCGGGTAAAGCAATAGAAGACAAGAACATTCGATCTAAATACGTATAAAGCATCCCAGCATTTGCTAATAAAAGGATAGCAATTAACGGTTGAATGACTGCTTTAACATCTTTCCATTGAACGCCAACAAAGTGAACTTCTTTTTTAATCCAGAAGAAACTTGCTAAATAATTTAACAGTGTCGCAATGGACATTAAAAAGGCATACGGCACAATATCATGCTCTGTTTTTACAAATGTAAAAATAGAAACAAGCATAAAGATTCGAATAAATAAAGTCTTATACAAAATAAACGTATAATTTTCAAATGCTTCATTCATCCATTCAATATTTAAAAACTGTGCAAATACTTGTATCGCCATAATGTAATACAATGTTTTTAATACAGGAGCACCTTCCATTTGGAAAGTAATAATAAAATAGACAATCGTTGTTATAACCGTACAAAATAAGGAAATATAAAAGAGTAACGAAAAGATTCGATTAATTTCTTGCTTATTTTCCTTCGCCTTACTAATGGCTCGAATTCCATAATTATAAATTCCTAACGTTGCAAAAGGGATAAATAATCCGATGAAAGTATTCGTAATATTGAAATACCCATACTCTGTTTTATTTAAAATTCTGGCAATATAGGGACCTGTAATTAGTGGAAAAACAATATTTAATACTCGCATTAAAAGGTTTGCGATAGCATTTACTTTAATATTTTTCATAATTCACCTCATTTTACTGGAGATAGTATAGCAAATTCATGCAAAGATAGAAACAAATATCCTAGATATTAAACAATTTATAAGAATTAAGGAAAATTTTTCCTTACTCACCTTCTTTTACTATACTTTCATAGACATAAAAAAGAAGGCTGGATAAACGTCCAACCTCTTCTTAGACTTAACTCCATTATTGTTCATCTTTACCATAAGCTTGTAATAAATGACTCTTATAATCAATTTCTTCTTGAGAAGGAACCGTCATATAGTCCCCATAAAATTGTGAAAGAAATACATCATATTCTTTTGGTGCAGGAACCATCATATCTTCAAATGGTAATTCAATTAATTCTTCAAAAGTTCCTCTTGGGAATACTTCTTTTCTACCATCCTTACCGCAACCGACAAGCCCTTCATATTGTCCATCTTCTTTTTGATATTTTTTAATTAAGGCATCGATACGATTTCCAAACCAACGTGGATTTACAATTCGTAGGGCATACCACATGATTTTACGACAAATATCTTTGATAGTACTATCGTCATATTGGACATATTGTAATTTAATGTATGCAATCATTCGTAACGTTGCCATTAAATGAGCCTTGTCGATTAATTTGATATCATCATAACGTTCGATTGGGAAAACATCTACGAAGACACTTGTATCATGACGATCCACTTTAATATGATCTTCTACAACCGTACGCTCATCTGTCACTACTAGGAAATTTTGGAAATACCAATCAGAAGTTTCCTTACTTAAAATTTTGTAATATGGATGTTGATCTTTTTCAACTGCTTGAATAAATTTATCATATTCAGAACGATACATTGAAATATCAATATCATCATCCCATGGAATAAATCCTTTATGACGAACAGCGCCTAATAATGTTCCATAACTGACAAAATAGCGAATATCATTTTCCTTACAAATACGATCAATGTATTTTAAAATATCTAATTGCGTTTGCTTTAATTCTTCTTTTGTTAAATACTTTGGCATCATGCTACTCCTCTTCTTTTAAATAAACTTCCAATTCATGTGGATTGGTTTGTTTTTCAATTGGAGGTAATGTTAAATAATCTCCATAATATTGTGTTAATAATCGGTCATATTCTTTTGGAATCGGGAAAATATGTCCTTCAAATTCTCCATCCACCACTTCATCGAAAATCCCTGCTTCAAATACTTCTTTTTCTTTTAATTTAGAAGCTAATAAGCATTCATATTTTCCATTCGGCCTTGTATATTGTTGAATCACTTCTTCAATTTTATACCCAAATCTTCTTGGAGAAACAGGCAATAATACTGTCCAGAAAAATGTACGAATGATATCTTTTATCAAACTATCTTTGTATACAATATTTTTATGCTTACTGAATGATAATAATTTGAAACTTTCTAATTGATAAGTTTTATCCACAGCTTTCAAATCATCAATTCGATCATACGGAAAAATATCGATAAAAATTCCACTCTTATAAGTTTTACGATTTCTAGTATCTGTAATAACTGTTTGGTTATCCACTACTTTAATAAAATTATTATAGTAATCTGCATTATTCTCTAATGATAAAATCTCATATTGAGAAAATAAAAATTCACGTTTAAAACGTTCATAATCTTTTCTTGGCATCATAATATCAATATCATCATCCCATGGAATAAATCCTTTATGACGAATTGCACCAATTAATGTCCCATAATTAAGAAAATAATGAAGCTTTTCTTTTTTACAAAACTCATCCACTGCTAAAAGAATGGCTAATTCTCTTTGTTTAACTTCTTCTGTTGTTAATCTTTTCATTTAAAAATCCTCTTTTATTCAGATATTCCTTGATGATTATAGCACAACGGTGCAAAACAATAAATACACAAGGGATTATTTGAAAAAGTTGGATTAAAAAAATTAAATTTGGAAAATTTTTCGTATCTATAGGTGAAGAGAAAATTAAAGGAGGAATCACTATGAAAATCAAGCCAACAAATGACCTACTCTTCAAAAAAATGATGACAACAACAGGAAAGGAATATATTCTGGAAGACTTCATTGAGGCAGTTACGGGAATGAAGCTGACAAATATTAGACCAACAAATCCGTACCAGATAGAATCTTATCAAAAAGAGATTGAAAATCTGAATCCAGTAATGTATAGCACGATTGTTGATGTAGCAGCTACTACGGAAGATGGAATGGAAATTATGATAGAAATGCAACTCTATCAGCATAAAGATTTTTTTGAACGTATCTTTAACTACATGGCAACCACTTATACTCAAAACTATAAAGCAGAAAGTGCAAAATCGATTATTTCTATTGTAGTTACCAATTTTACAGTATTCCAAAAATTTCAAGAAGCACTAGTAAAGATTGGATTAACCAACTTGGCTTATCATCGAGAAATTAAAAATAAAAAACACCAACCTTATTGGCGAATCTATTTAGTAAACTTAACAGATAAAGCCATTCTCGAAGGAGAAAATACAGATTTATCTGAGTGGCGAGACTTTCTGAAAAATGGTACAATTAAGCCAGAATCAAGCAGAGGCTTAAAAGAAGCACAAAAAATAGTGAACTTCTCAAATCTATCAGGTGAAGAACGGAGGCTTGCAGAACTAATGGAAAAATATGAAGATGTATACTATCAAGTCATGAAACACCAACTTGAAGAAGGAATTGAACAAGGGATTGAAATCGGACGTCAACAAGGCGTAGCACTTGGAGAACGAAAAGGACAAGTCATGATATGCTTCAAATTAAACTTACCAATGGATGAAATCCAAAAACATACTGGTTTATCATTACAAGAAATCGAAGCCTTCAAAAAAGAATTACATTAAACATACAATCACTCCTAAAAAAGAGCCTTTCGTTTTCTCTACGAAGGCTCTTTTACTTTGTTTATTTTCCTTTTACAATCGTTACATCTGTATAAGCATCCACTTTAATGACACTTGCACTTGTTTCTTTTGTTTCAGGTTTTTCTGTTATTTTAGCTCCATTATTCAACATGATGTCATATTTTCCATCAAATGTTTGAGGAACATTCACTTTTACTTCCCCACTAACGGTATCTAAAAATACTTCATAAGGGTCAGCATTTTTGGCTAGTTCAACCGTAATTTTTAATGTATCTTTTCCAAATTGAGAAGTGTATAATCGAAACCCATGTTTTGAGATTGGAATATACAATCCTTCTTCGTTTGATTTTGTATCTTTAATCGTATTCACAGAAGTTTTTGAAAGTTTCCCTGATACGGTTACTTTTGTTTGAGGATTAGAAGTTTCTACAATCGATAATTCCACATTTTGCTCTGTTCCATAAATTTCTACTTTTTGTTTCGCATTTTCTTGTAGTTCCCAAGTCTGTGTAAAATCAAAATCTGTTTTTGCATTGCTATAAGTCATATAAAATGCAAAAGCTACAATAACTAGAAAAAAAACGATAAATGGTAAAATTTTCTTCATAAGCTTTCTCCTTATTTAAATTCTCGTTCACTAAATAAATAATAACTAAAAATAAAGTATAAGACACTAAAAATCAGTGCAATCATAACAGATGGCGTTAAAAAGTCTCCACTACCTGTGATAGCTTTTAATTGGTTAAAAAGTAAAAAGTGTTCCAACAATTCAGGGTCAATAACATTTGCCATCGAAAAACTCATTAAATTATCAAATAAAATGACAATCACTACATAAATTAACTGCGCATAACTTACCTTATCGACATAGTTGAAAATGAAGATAGACAAGAACATGACACATAAAAAATAAGGATATTGATATACTGCTATATTCCAAACTGTCGATAAAGAAGCACTATCTGCAAAAATCCCTCTAAATACAGCTACAGATAAATAACCTACGAATAAATGGATGGTTGAATATAAAACTGTCGTCACAACTTTATAAATGAATAAAGACAACCGATTCTTAGATTTAATAATCTGTGTATTAATCGTTCTGGATACAAAATCTTCTCCCCAAACGAATAAATCCACTGCGATGAAAAATAATGGGAGAAAGGCTGTTGAAGTCGATAAAGTCATAATGACACCAATATCTCCACTCTTTTCTCTCATTACAAATGTAAACAAGAACTCTAATAAGACACATAGTAAAATTGAAATCGAAAAGATTCTTTCTTTTCTAATTTTATAAATATCTGCTTTAAAATTTGACATCATTACGCTTACCTTCCTTCAACCAAATTAAAATAATATTCTTCAAAAGAAACTTGTTCCTTATAAATTTCAAAAATTTCAATCTGATTTTCTCTTAATAGATCAATAATCTGATTAATTGTAAGGGATGTATGGTTCACTTCGATTTTGTCAGGCAAAAGAGTACACTGACAATCATTTGCTGTTAAAATGTCAATCGCTGTTTGGTTTGTTGCTGTAGAAACGATAATTTTATTAGCTAATGAAGATAAGATAGCTGCTTTTGAGTCTTCCTGAATAACTTTTCCTTTACTCATAATGACATAATCATCTGCAATAAGATCTAATTCAGATAAAATATGGCTGGAAATTAAAATGGTAATATTAAAATCATTTTTTAAAGTTGCTAAAATATCACGAATATCTTTGATACCTTTTGGATCTAATCCATTAATTGGTTCATCTAAAATTAATAATTTTGGTGAATCGATAATTGCCAACCCTATCGCTAATCGTTGTCTCATTCCTAATGAAAAATCTTTGGCTTTTTTCTTTGGATCCACATCCGCTAACCCTACTAAATTTAATACTTTCTCTATTTTTTCATGAGAAGGATTTTCTCCACATAGTAATAATTGATAATGTAAATTATCATAAGCGGAAAGATTCAAATGCAGAGCTGGTGATTCCACAATCGAACTTAGTTTACAGCCTTTTAGTCCAACAATTTCTCCGGAATCTTGTTTAATTAGTCCTGAAATAATACGAATTAATGTCGTTTTTCCTGCTCCATTTTCACCAATTAAGCCGCAAATTCTACCTTCATAAATATTGAATGATACATTATCTAAGGCATGATATTTTGCATATCGTTTATGAATATTTTTCACTTCGATTAAAGGTTTACTCATTTATTCACCTCGTTATATTAGAAATTTAATACTATAAATGTAATATTATCACTTTATATGAAATTTACAAGAAAAAAAGACTCTCCGAAGTCAACTAGCTACTTCGAAAAGTCTTTGATTTCTTATTTATTTGGATGAATACTTATTCGATACTATTATAATTTATTTCGTATCTTTCTTCTTGAATTTTAAACTCATCATACCTAATAAGCTCATAACACTAGCACTAATTGTATAATATAAACTAGTATCCGACATACCTGTATTTGGAAGCACTTGTTTATTTGAAACAACCTTTTCAGATACTATTTGATAAACTACTTCTTTTTCATGCTTTGTTGGCAGTGGTTTTTCACTTGAAGTTTGAACTTCATTTTCATTTTTTTTAGAAGTTTCATCAAATGTAGATTTTTTTGTTTGTTCTTTCTGTTGAGGTTTAGGCGTATCAACATCTGGTTCTTGTTGTTTATTATTCAAGTCAAATGCAGGTAATTCTGGCTGTACTAATGGTTCACCTTTCTTACTTACTGGTTCATTATATTCTTGCACTTCAAGAGTTAAAGGTTCACCATTCATACTTAATGGTTTAGTATATTCTGATTCTTCTATTTTTGGTGTTTCATTTGGGACTACTCCACCGTTAAATTCTACTTCTTCTTTATTTTCTGGAGTTCCCTTTTCACTAACAACTTGTAATTTATAACTAAAAGTTACTGAATTAATTCCTTTTTTAATTACTAAACTACTAGGAATATTTTCTTTTTGTAACAAATAAGTTTGACCTTTATAAATTATTTTATTTGGAGGAGTTGTTACAGTAACTTTAGATCCTTTATCACTTTTCTCGCTAGTAATTGTAGGAGCAATTTCATTTCCTTGTTCATCAACAAATTTTTGTTGTACAACTCCAGTATCAATTAGTTTTTTATAAGTTACTAAATGATAATTTGTAGAAACAGGCTCCATTAATTTTTTGTAATCAACATTTTTTAAAACATCTTTTTTCGTGAAATAAGTATTTAGAATAAAACCTCCTATATTATTTTTAAAAGTGTAACTGAATTTTTGAGAAATTCTTCCCTCAGGAGTTACTTTTACCTCATAACTATTGAATTGAATATTTGACGTATCATTTTGTACTCTCACTAGTTCCGCTGCATTAATATTTTCATCACGAATATCAGAAGGTTTGATTATTTCCTGTCCATTAAATACTGAAGTATTAATAACTTTAGCGTATAAGTCTTTAAAAGGAATAAGTCTACCTGTTGAATCTTTGTAAGAATATTCCGTAATTACATTAGAACTTCCCTCTTTTTGATTAGTTGATTTAAAGTCTTCTGGAAAAGCATAAATACTTTCAATCATCTTATCTGTTATAACATTAAAATACTCAGGATTATTCGTAAATCCAAAATTATAAGTACGTTTTACTTCAATAGTATCAATACCATAAGTTTTTCTGAGATTGCTTTCATCATTTACTTTTATATTGTAAGAAATTGTTTCTCCGTCTTTTACTTTCAAAATGTATGAATCAATAAGATAATTTAATCTTTCAGCTTGAAGAGGTGTTAATTTTGTATTAGTTTCATACAATATAGTTTTTACTTTTGTAGGTACCGTAGTGATTGGATTATTTACAAAAGTTTCTGGTCTTTTTAATACAGCTCTTTTTCCTTCAACAAAATGAACATCCCCTTTGTTAGATTTAAAATCGGAAAGTTCTACTGTCTTTTTAAAATCTTCATCAAATTCTCTTGAATTTAAATGCTGGACTAAAAAATGTTTCATTGAATTATTATTTACGTAAAATTTTATTGTATTATTAATATTATTTGCTTTCTTTTGTCTTGCTTCTTCTTCTTTTTTAGCTTCTTCAAGAGCTTTAATTTGTTCATCTATTTTTGTTTCTGCATTTTTCTTTAAAGTAGCTTCTTCAGTTTCTGTTTTTGCTACTCCAACTGCTTCAGCTGGCTTTTCTTCAACAGTAACTCCAGCTGTTTTAACTTCTTCAACTTTGGCTTTCAATGCAACTTTCTTAACAGTAACTGTTTCTTCTCGTACAAATTGATCTTTTGCCTCTGTTTTCCCATTAGGAGCAAAATTTTCTGTCGAATTTACTTTTTCTTCTTGAGCTGCAAGAATTGGATTATTTCCTAAAGTCATAAACAATGAAGACGCTAATAAAATACTACTTACTAGCCCTAAATTTGTTTTTCTTAAATAACCATGACCTTTTGGATTCCCAAATAATTTTTCCACTTCAAAACACCCTACTTTCCTTTATTAAATATTTAACGTAATAATAATCCAACAATTTGCTAATGTAAAGGCTTTATATAAAAAAATAACTTATATTATTTAAAAATATAAAAAAATCAGAAAAAATCCGTTTTATTCTGAAAATATATTTGCTTATACTAGTGTTTTTTAAATCTAGTTCCTAAGTTTCTTTTAAAACATTAATTTAAAAAAAGACTCTCCAATGTAGCATACTTACTACATTAGAGAAGTCTATTCTTATACGCTCTCTCATAATTATTCGTTAAAATAGAAATTGACTTTAGGAAACTAGCGTCCTTTGCTACTTCAGAAAAGTCATACTTCTATTATTCTTTTTCAGCATGAGTCTTCCCTTGTGCTTTTGCTTGGGATTCACTCATTTCAACTACTTTAGCTTGATTTGTTTTTGCTGGCATATTTTTCTTGTTATACCAATATACCGTTGCTTTTCCTTCATTTGCTACATATACTGTACGGTCATTTTTTCTTTTTGCTGTACTTTTAGTTGTTACTTGAGCTTCACTCTGAGTCGTTTCTTGAGCCTCACTTGTAATAGTTGGTTCGGCTAAACCTGTTTGATAATCAAGTATTCCATTCGGTGCATCATTATTTAAAATAACTCTAGTAGTTCCATCTTCATTCACTTCTTCTAAAGAAGTATTAAATCGAATTGGTATCAATCTTCCATTAGCAGAAATCCCTGCATATTGCAACTCTACTTGGCGTGGAATTAATTCTGAATCTGTATAAAGAGGAGTTACTCGGTAATCTAGCCATGCATTTTTATTTTGTTTTAACCATGCGGCTAATTTTTCTTCATAAAATAACATTCCTGCAGGATTTTTTTCATCTGTACCTGTCATACTTCCTGTATTTAAATAAGCTGTCATAGGAGTTAAGTTTCTAAGTTCATCATTTAATCCACTAAATTGATAACCTACTAAATGACCACGATTCATGAACCAAGCTTCTTTCCCTGTATAATCTACTGGAAACTTAAAGTTATGCCATCCTACTGGATCAACATTAATTCTACTGTCTCTTTCTTCTGTTGGTTTATCATCATATCGTAATTGGATATGCGCTTGAGTTGAACGCTTATAAATATCTAATTCCCCTAATACCATTTGTTTTTTTCTTTTAAAAGGTAAAAGAGATTCTGGTAAATCATGAGATTTATCAATCTGAACGGTTGGGGTGGTTGTTTCTTCTTGGACTCCTTTTTGAGTATTCGTCGAACAAGCAGCGAATGTTAAAGAGGTCATCCATAAAAGAAAGAGTTTAAAAAAACGATTTTTCATATCATTCTCCTTTTATTCCGTCCAACGAATAGGTGTTTGTCCTTGCTGGATTAAGATATCATTTACCCTACTAAATGGTTTACTTCCAAAGAACCCTCGATAAGCCGATAAAGGACTTGGATGCGGAGCTTTTAAAATAACATGATTCGAATTTGTAATGAGTTTTTCCTTATCCTGAGCTGGTTTACCCCAAAGGATGAAAATTACTGGATGAGGCAATTCATTTAAAGACTCAATCAATCGATTCGTTAATCTTTCCCAGCCTTTTCCTTTATGACTATTCGCATTTCCTTCTTCTACTGTTAAAACAGTATTTAACAATAATACTCCTTGTTTTGCCCAATGAGATAAATCTCCTTCTGTTGGAAATTCTCCTCCAATATCTTCTTGTAATTCTTTATAAATATTTTTTAGGGATGGAGGAAGTGGAATTCCTTTTTGAACAGAAAAGCTTAATCCATGCGCTTGACCAAATCCATGATAAGGATCTTGTCCTAAAATAACAACTTTCACCGATTCAAATGGCGTAAGTTCTAGAGCATTAAAAACATTCTTTTCTTCAGGAAATACTCTGACTTCTGCTCTTCTTTTTTGAACAAAAGCTTGTAACTCCTGATAATAGTCTTTTTCCATTTCTTCTGCTAAAATTTCATTCCAAGTCGTCATCCTTCATCCTCTATTTTTTGATAAATTTCAAATGTATGGGGATAAATATTTTTTTCATCCACTGTTCCATCCATACTTTTGACTTTTACAAATTTTTCCCATGGAAAATCTTGTGGAAAATAAGTATCACCATCAAATTGCCCATGAATTTTTGTGCAATAAAGTGTATTCACTTGATGTTTTAAAGAATCAAATAATACAGCTCCACCAATAATGTATATATCTTCATGTTTGGCATCTTCAATTAACATTTCAACATCCGTAATTACTTCTGCTCCATTAGCATCATAATCCTCTACATTCGAAACAACAATACTATGTCTTCTTGGTAATAATCTCTTCCCCATACCTTCAAATGTATTGCGCCCCATTACAATCGTTTGATCTAAAGTTACTTCTTTAAAAAATTTCAAATCATTTGGTAAATGCCATGGTAAAACTCCTTCTTTACCAATCACTCCATTTTCATCTTGTGCCCAAATATAAATTAACATTCAAATTCCCCCTCTAGATTAAACAGCAATCGGTGCTTTAATCGTTGGATGACATTCATATCCTTCTAATACAACGTCTGCAACTTCTAAATCATATAATGATTTTTCAGGATATTTTAACACTAATTGTGGTAACTCATACATTTCACGACTTAATTGAAGATCCACTTGTTCTAAATGATTTAAATACAAATGCGCATCCCCTAATGTATGAACAAACTCTCCAACTTCTAACCCTACTTCGTTAGCAATTAAATGCGTCAATAATGCATAACTCGCAATATTAAATGGCACACCTAAAAAGACATCTGCACTACGTTGATATAATTGACAGCTTAACTTCCCATCAGCTACATAAAATTGAAACATTGTGTGACATGGAGGTAATGCCATACTTGGAACATCTTCTGGATTCCATGCAGATACTATTAATCTTCTTGAATCAGGAGATGTCTTCAACATTTCAATCACTTGCGCTAATTGGTCAATGGTTTCCCCTTGAGTCGTTTTCCAATGTCTCCACTGTGAACCATAAATATTTCCTAATTCTCCATATTTTGCAGCAAAGTCATCCTCATTTAAAATTCTTTGGCAAAATGTTTCTAATTCTTTTTCATACACTTCTTTAAATTCTGGATCTTGTAAACTTCTACGACCAAAATCTGTCATATCTTCTCCAGTATAATCGGGAGACTCGACATAACGTTTAAAAGCCCACTCATCCCAAATATGATTATTATGTTGTAATAAATAATGGATATTTGTATCTCCTTTAATAAACCATAATAACTCACTTTTAATAAGTCCAAATGGAACTCTTTTAGTTGTTAAAATTGGAAATCCCTTTGATAAATCAAATCGCATTTGATAACCAAAAATACTTTTTGTCCCTGTACCAGTACGGTCTGATTTTTCGATTCCTTCTTGTTTAATTTTTTCTAATAATTCTAAATATTGTTTCATCTGATGAGCTCCCTACTATTTAAACTAACTCAGCTAAATATTCCCATCGTTCGTAGGAATTAGCTAATTCTAGTTCTAATGTTTCTAATTGTGTTTGTAATTCTTGTAATTTAGCAAAGTCTTGTGCTTGTTGGTTCATTGCTTCTTGAATTTCTTCAATGGATGCTTCTAATTCAGCGATTTTTCCTTCGATTTCTTCCCATTCTTTTTTCTCATGGTACGTCATCTTTTTAGCTTTTTCTGGTATGGAAGCTTTTGAGGTTTCTGTCACTTTTGGAACTTCTACTGTTTTAGTTTCTTCTACTGTTACGTTCCCTTGTTTTTCTAGGAAATCACTCATAGAACCATAATACAATTCTGTATTTCCTTGTCCTTTAATAACAAATAATTGATCCATTGTTTTATCTAAGAAATAACGGTCGTGAGAAACTACAATGACTGCGCCATTAAATTCTTCTAAATAGTCTTCTAAAACGGTTAACGTATCGATATCTAAATCATTCGTCGGTTCGTCGAGTAATAAGACATTTGGCTTCGTCATTAGTAGGCGTAATAAATATAATCTTCTTCTTTCTCCACCTGATAACGTTCCAATTAATGCTCCATGCATATAGCGAGGGAATAAAAATGTTTCTAGTAATTCTGTAATCGAAGCTACTTCACCATTCTTTTGTCTTACTTCTTCGGCATATTCTCTTAAATATTGCACTAATTGCTTATCCATTGGAATATCTTCATCTTGTTGTTTATAGTAAGCTAAGCGAACCGTATCTCCAACAGTCATTTCTCCTTCACTAAATGGATACAAACCAGCAAGAGCATTTAGGAATGTAGATTTTCCGACTCCATTTTCTCCAACAATTCCAATTCTGGCTTGGCTTTGAATAATCCACTCTAATGAGCGAACAATTGACTGATTTCCAATTTGTAAGCTGACATCTTTTAATTGAAACACTCGTTTTCCGATTCTTGTTTGATCAAAACGAATGGCTAAAGATTCTTTAGAATCTGTTTGTTTCACTTCTTTTTCTAATTGTTCAAATCGTTGAATTCTAGCTTGTTGTTTTGTTGTTCTTGCTTTAGCACCTTGTCTCATCCATTGTAATTCTTGTTGATATAAACGTTGCTGTTTATGAGACATTTTTTGCGCAATTTGTTCTCGTTGAGATTTTTGTTCTAAATAGGATTGATAATTCCCATCATATGCTTCAATTCTCCCTTGAGTTAATTCAAACATATGGTCTACAACACGTTCTAAGAAATAACGATCATGGGTTACTAATAATAAGGAACCTTTGTACGAAGCTAAATATTGTTCTAACCATTGAATGGCTTGCATATCCAAATGGTTTGTCGGCTCATCTAATAATAATAAATCCGGCTCTTCCATTAAAACTTTTGCAAGACCTACTCGTTTCTTTTGTCCACCAGATAATGTAGAAATTTGTTGATGAATATCTTCAATTCCCACGTGCTGTAAAATGGATTTAATTTTCACTTCATATTGCCAACCATCCACTTGATTCATTTTTTGTTCCAATGCTTCAAATTGTTTTAAATATTTTTCATCTTGTGGATGCTGTTGTAATTGTTCGACACTCCATTCATAATCATGAACTAATCTCAATAATGGATTGTCTGATTCATAAATAGCTTCAAATACCGTATGTTCAGGATTTAAAGAAGGATTTTGTGAAAGATACCCAATTCTAAAATCATTTGAACAAGTAATCGTACCACTTTCTGCTTCATCTATTCCAGCTAAAATATTTAATAGTGAGCTTTTTCCTGTACCGTTTTGACCAATTAAGCCGACATGTTCTCCTTCATTAATAATGAACGAAACATCTGCTAATAATGTTTTAGCACCATATGTTTTTTTCAAATGATCTACACGAAAATCTTTCATAATACTCTCCTTTTATGATTAAAATAAACCGGTTGCTCTACCGTCTTCTAATACATCCATCTCTAATGCAGCTGGTTTTTTTGGCAGTCCTGGCATTGTTAAAATATTACCCGTTAAAGCTACAACAAAGCCTGCCCCTAATTTAGGAACAAGAGATCGAACTGTTAATTCAAATCCCTTTGGTCTTCCTAATAAAGTCGCATCATCTGAGAAGGAATATTGCGTCTTCGCAATACAAACTGGCAAATGATTCCAAGCATTTTTCTCTAACTGTTTTAATTGTAATTTCGCTTCTTTTGTATATTGAACAGAACTTGCTCCATAAATTTTAGTTGCAATAACTTCCAGTTGTTCTTCTATCGTACTGTTTTCTTCACAGACTGAATGGAATTGAGATGTCGAAAGCTCTAATAAGTGTAACACTTCTTTTGCTAATGCTACACCACCATTTCCACCATTTTCCCATACAGAAGTAGAAATACAAGAAATCCCTTTTTTCTGACAAAGAGTTTGCACTAATTCTTTTTCTTGTGGGGTATCTGTTACAAATTCATTTAATGCAACAACTGCTGGAAGTCCATAATGTTCCGTCATATTTTCAATATGTTTTTCTAAATTAGCAAAACCTTTTTCTAAAGCTTCTAAATTTTCTCCTTCTGTTAATCCAGAAAGGGAAACTCCCCCATGCATTTTAAGCGAACGAATCGTCGCCACAATAACAACGACATCAGGTGCTTTTTGTAATTGTGGAACTTTAATGTCTAAAAATTTCTGAGCCCCTAAATCGGCTCCAAATCCTGCTTCTGTTACAACAATTTCTCCAAGGGCTAAAGCTGCATTTGTCGCAATTACACTATTACATCCATGTGCAATATTGGCAAACGGGCCACCATGAACAATAGCAGGCGTATGTTCTAATGTTTGAACTAAATTTGGTTTTAAGGCATCTTTTAATAATAATGTTAAGGCACCTTGAACATTTAAATCTTTCACCGTTACTGGAATTTTATCAAAAGTATACCCGATTACGATATTTTCTAATCGTTGTTTCAAGTTTTTTAAGTCTGTTGCTAGGCATAAAATGGCCATCATTTCACTCGCAACCGTAATATCAAATCCATCTTCACGAGGAACTCCTTGAATTGGACCACCTAATCCTACAATGACTTGTCGTAAAGCTCGATCATTTAAATCAACTGCTCTTTTCCAGATGACTCTTCTACTATCAATTTGTAATTCATTTCCTTGATAAATATGATTATCAATAAATGCAGCTAAAGCATTTGTAGCACAAGTTAATGCATGCATATCTCCAGTAAAATGCAAATTAATTTCTTCCATCGGAACAACTTGCGCATATCCTCCACCACAAGCTCCTCCTTTAATACCCATTACAGGTCCTAATGAAGGTTCACGAAGGGCAATAATGGATTTTTTACCTAGTTTTGTGAAAGCATCTGCTAATCCAATCGTAACAGTTGATTTTCCTTCTCCAGCAGGAGTTGGACTCATAGCTGTAACTAACACTAACTTGCCTTTTTTCTCTTTAGAAATTCGATTCACATCAATTTTTGCTTTATATTTCCCATAATACTCGATTTGTTCTTCCTCTAAGCCAATGCTAGAAGCAATTTCACGAATTGGTTTCATAACAGCTTCTTGAGCAATTTGAATATCTGATTTCATCCATACCCCTCCTCTAATTAACTGTAACGTTGAAATTTTCTTTTAAATGCATAATAAGTAATTGCTAATGGAACTAAGGAACCAAACCACGCTAAAGGATTAGCCGTTGTTAACCCTATATAGCCAAAAGCTTTTGTTAACACTAATGCTGCAAACACACGCATCATTAACTCCATCATTCCTGCAATGGTTGGAATCACAGTTTTTCCTACCCCTTGTAATGTATAACGATAAATAAATAATAAAGACAAAATAGCATAGGATGAAGAATTCGCTAAAATATAAAGTCTGCCATATTCCACTACCGACTCATGCCCTACACCTACAAACATTCTCATAAAATGTGGGCTAAATAGAATTAAAATAAAGCCTACACAAAAACTAAACGTAAGGGACAGTTTAATACAATCTCTAACACCTTTCCAAATACGATCATATAATTTTGCTCCATAATTTTGAGCTGAATAAGTCGCCATTGTAATTCCAAATGACATCATTGGTAATATTCCTAATTGGTCAATCTTTTGTGCAGCTGTATAGCCAGCTACAGCTTCATGTCCTAAACGATTTAATACAATTTGAACCGTGATTGTTCCAATCGCAATAATAGAGGATTGAAATCCCATTGGGAATGAAATATTTATATGATGCCATAAGAAATCTTTTGTAAACTGTAACGACTCTCTTTCAATATGTAAAATTGGAATTTTCTTTTTAATATAAATATAACAGCAAATAGCAGAGAATAATTGACTGACTACAGTTGCAAAGCCAGAACCTCCAACTCCCATATTAAAATGAACAATAAATACATAATCTAAAAATATATTTAAAATACAAGATAAAACTAAAAAATATAGCGGTGTAATCGCATCTCCAATGGCTCGAATAATATTTGATAATAAATTAAAAGCAATTTGAGCAAAAATCCCTGCAAAAATCACCATTAAATATTCATAAGCATAGTCAATAATTTCTGGAGGAGTTTGCATTATTTCTAATATTTGACGACAAAATAGCATACTGAATGTCGTCAATAATATCGTTGCTCCTATAGAAATTAAAGTAGAAACATAGAAACTTCTTTTTACTCCTTGCATATCTTTAGCCCCAAATTTTTGGGCAAGAGGAATCGCTAATCCGGCGGTCATACTAATGGCAAAACCAATAATAAAAAATACAATACTTCCAGTAGAACCAACAGCTGCAAGTGCTTGTACCCCAATGTATCTACCAACAAAATAAGTATCTGCCATATTATAGAATTGTTGAAAAACATTCCCAATTAATAATGGTAAGGTAAACCGAGAAATTAATTTCATCGGATTTCCAGATGTCATATCCTTCGCCATTTTACTCCTCTTTTCTATATACATACTCAATTATACATTATACTAAAATATCCATAAATTTGACAGTCATACCCTTAGAAAAATGATAGGATTCTCTCATTGTAACGATAAACTTTTCCTTTTTTAGACATACAAATTATGTTACAATACAAACGAAAAGAGGCGAAGATTTATGGTTGAATTTGATAAAGAAAAAATTGCAAAAATGCAACAATATTTAGCAGAAATTACAGATCCTAACTTCCAAGGAAGTGCTACAGACAAAAGAATGGCTGTTGCAGAACTATTTAATTATTATCATTCAGATTGGCAACAAGATGCCATGCATTTTGTCGACAAAAATCTTGAATTATTTGATGATCAACGAATGCAAGAAATTTTTAAAACGTATAACTCAGGAAGAAAGAGTCCTCAAACAGTCATTCGTCAAGAAGCAAAAAGTAAATATAAACGACCAATGCGACCTGGTGAAGATTAAAATAACTAATATAAATACTATAAAAGGCTTAAAATCTATTCATGATTTTAAGCCTTCTTTTTATTTCATTATCGAATTCCTAATGCAATTCTCGCATAACGAGACATTTTTTCTGGAGACCAAGCTGGATACCATACTAATTTAACATCAATCGTTTTGATTTCTTCGATTTCCTTTAATGCACGATGAATTTCATCTGTAATTATATCAGCTAATGGACATCCCATTGTTGTTAGTGTTAAATTCACTTGGCAATGTCCTTCTTCATTTAACTCTACTCCATAAATTAATCCTAAATTAACAATATCAATTCCTAATTCAGGGTCAATCACTGTTTCTAACGCTTCTAAAATTTTTTCCTTCATTGCTTCTGGTGTTTCACTCATACGATTACTCCTCTACTAATGTTTGTTTTAAAAATTCTACAGATGCTTCAATGGCTTTAAACGTAACAAAGTGTGGCACATCTGGTGTTTCAATCCATTTCACACGATTGGCATACGGTTCATCTTTAATCTTTTCATAAAAGGCATGGTTTAATGCATAAGGAACTTTTTTATCTTCTACTCCATGCCAAATTAAAACAGGACGTCCAGCAATTTTCTCAGGTGTATCTGCTAATGATAAACTTTGTAACATTGGAATATATTTATCCATTAACTCTGGAGTTAATTCTACTGCTGGTTTGTCTTTCATCCAAGTAGAAGTAATCGACCATTTTGCAAATTCAACTGGATCTGCATTCCCCATTAAACTAACTGCAGCGTATAAAAATGGAAAATGTTTTAATAATGCGTAAGTTGTCATTCCCCCCATACTGAAACCAATTGCGCCAATTTTATTATCGACTAAATTTTCTTTTTGATAAGCTCCCACTAATGTTGGAAATTCTTTAACATTTTGCCCAATAATTTCCCATAATTCAAAGCCATTTAATTCAGATGTTTTTCTCTCTCCATGATATAGCTGATCAGGTAAAATTGCGCGCATACCATTTTTCGCCAGCATTGCTCCATAGTGAATACAATTTTCCTTACTTCCAGTCCAACCATGATAACAAACAACTGTTGGAATCATTTTATCTTTATTTTCTTCTTGAACAATTTCTAAAATTGGAATTTGCTCAATGTTTTTTTCTTGAATAATAATCATAACTAACCTCTTCTTTCATATTTTCATAAAAATATGGTATACTCATAAAGTTATTGTAACCAAATTGACAACTTTTCGTCAATCAAATCGATTATATAGATTACTATAGGAGGAAATAATGAAACCAAAATTAATTGCACTAGATTTAGATGGAACAACATTAAATGGCCAATCAGAATTTAATCCCATTACGATTCAAACCTTACATCGTTTAACAGAACTTGGGCATAAAATCGCCATTGTAACTGGGCGTCCTTATCGAAGCTCAAAACATTTATATGAAGAATTAGGATTAGGTGGACCACTAGTAAACTTCAATGGTGCCCTATGCCATATTCCAACTGACGAAAAATGGCAAGGAGAATTTCACGTAACATTAGATGAAGAAATCGTTTTTGACATGTTAGAATTTCATAAAGAATTAGAATGTGATTATTTCATGGTCGAAGGAAAGCATCATTTATATGCTACCATTGAAAACATTCCAGATTCACCTTACTATCCAAAAGATCAACAACCTATCTTATTACAAAAAGATACGCAGTTATTAGAAAAGCCAACAGCTATTACCGTTTTTTCTAGTATTGAAAAACAACCTTTCATTAAAGAAAAAATTAAGCAACGTTATGGTCACACGATTGACGTTCGTACTTGGGGAGGCGACATGCCTTGCCTAGAAATCGTCACTTATGGTATCGATAAGTCTACTGGAATCCAACATTTATCTCGATATTATGGAATTCCAACAGAAGATGTTTTAGCTTTTGGTGATGAAGATAATGACTTAGAAATGATTGAATTTGCTGGGCACGGTGTTGCGATGAATAATGCCATTGATAGCCTAAAAGCAATTGCTGATGATATTACCCCACTTCCACATGATCAAGATGGATTAGCTCATTACTTGATGAATTATTTTAATTTAGAAGCTTAACTGAATCTATCTCTTACAAAATTCAAGAAGAAAAAATTCCCTTTGTTGGCTAGGCCGCCAGCAGCCACCTTTGGTGTCTCATGGCTAAACTTCGAGCCTTGGTCTCGAAGTTTACCTGTAAAAAAATCCATCATAAAAAGATGGATTTTTTTACTATAGCTACGAAGAAAATTTTTTCTTTTTAAATTTTTAATTGTACCATAAAGAAATTTCGAACCTCAAACTGATTCGCCGATAGGATTTGTCAAACAAAGTTAAAATATAGAATTATCAATTAATTCTCTTCAAGAAAAAATATTCAGCATAGTTATCTTCTGCATTTTCATAATGACCAACACATTCATATCCCAATGCTTCGTAAAACTCTTTTCCCTGCCAGTCAAATGTATCTAAACGGATGATATTAACTCCCATTGCAGCTGCCCGTTTTTCCATCTCACAGATTAATTTAGTACCTATGCCTTTTCTCCTGTATTCTAAATCAACAAAAACAGTTGATACATAGATGATTTTAAACGCGGTAATACAAGCATCCAAGCCAGCAATTAGTGTACCATCAGATTCAATACCGATCCGAATGTATCCGTTCATTTTATAACTTATATAGTTTCTATCAAATAAACTCAATCTCGATTCGATATTCTCAACCTGTTCTTCATTTAAATCTATAATTTCCATATAAACATATCTCCTTATATAATGTATTTAGATTATTAAAGGCGAAGTATACGCCTAAATAAGCGAAATTTTTCTGCTCCTTTTAATCTTATTTCTATTAATTTAAAACTAGAGTAACAGATTCACTATACTCTTGCAAATCGAAGAAGAAATTTAGTTCCATCATTTTTTTAAAAATAAAATTAGTACTGAAAATTACGCTTATCTCTTTTAAAATTCAAAAAGAAATAATTTCTTTGTAGCTAAAGTAAAAAAATCCATCATGAGATGGATTTTTTTACAGGCAAACTTCAAGATCTAGGCTTGAAGTTTAGCCATGAGACACCAAAGGTGGCTGCTGGCGGCCTAGCTTACAAAGGGAATTTTTTCTTTTGAATTTTATATACACCAAAACAGTAATTTCGATACTTCGAACAAATCTTTTAAAAAGAATGCCTATTTATCTATTCTTCCTCAATTGGATATGAATAGATTTCAATATGATTTCCTAACACTTTAATTTCCACTGGTAAATCATCTGATTGATCTCCATCGATATCTGATTCAATTTCAATATCAGAAGAAATTTTAATCGTTTTTGCTTTAATATATTCAATACTATCATTTTCTACCACATCCCCTTTTAACAAATCAGGAATTAATGATAATTTTGAGAAAATAGATGCATCTTTTAAAATTAAAATATTAGCATATCCTACTTTGTTCTCATCAAATATTTTTTTATCAGAGAAATAGTTTGATAATAACACTAATACTTGACTAGCATCTCCTTCATAGTTGCCATTTTCTGTTTCAACTTTAATATTAAAAACTTCATCTCTAATAACAGATTTTACTGTGTTAATTGCATATGCAAACATTCCAAATTTTGTTTTATCTTCAATTTCTACATTATGAATTGCTTCTGGTAATGAACCTACACTGAAGATATATCCAAAATAATGATCATTTGCTTTACCAATATCAATTTTATTTGTTAAATTAAAATCTAAACTTTCAATTGCTTTATCGATATCTTGATCAATTTGTACTAATTTAGTAATTAAATTACCTGTTCCTCCAGGAATAATCCCTAATTTTGGAATATATTCTTTTTCTGCAATACCTGAAACAACTTCATTCACCGTGCCATCTCCACCGAAAACAATCACAGCCTCATATTTTTCTTTGGCTGCTTCTTCAGCAAAATGCGTTGCATCTAAAGCTTTTTCAGTAATTCGTGTTTCAACAACTTCAAAATATTCTTTTGCTTTATTTTCAATTTTTTCTTTGTAATTTAATGCTTGTTCTCCTCCAGAAGTAGGGTTAATAATAACCATTGCCTTTTTCAAATTATCAGCTCCTAAATTTTAATCCATATTATTTTATAATACACTAAGATTATATCACAGGATGAAGAAAACGCATTCTAACTTGCCTATAAAGTTAAACTACTAAAATTGTTACTGGAAATTAGAATCATATCTTATAAATTTCAAAAAGAAAAATTTCTTTGTAGCTAAAGTAAAAAAATCCATCTTCACGATGGATTTTTTTACAGGCAAACTTCGAGACAAAGGCTCGAAGTTTAGCCATGAGACTCGCTATGCGAGGCTGCTGGCGGCCTAGCCTACAAAAGGAATTTTTTCATTGAATTTTTTTACGCTAATCAGTCATTTAAAACTAATTTTAGTTATACTTCACTAGGCTTTCTTGTCTTCTTATATTGAACAACAAAGATTACTAAAGCTAATAAAATTAAACTTGTTATAAACATTAAACTATATTTTCCAGCAAATGGTAATCGATCCATATTCGCAGAAAAAATTCTTGCTACGACTGTTGTAGAAATCGCCCCTGTAAACTGCTGTAAAGTATTAACGATACTATTACCATCAGCCTGAACATCCTTGTCTAATTGCATTAAACAAAATGTTACATTACTTCCCATCACAAATCCATTTCCACTCATTAAAATAATATTCAATGCTAATAATGGAAGAATCGCTAAATGTTCAAAGAAGACGCTAATCAATACTCCACCAATACTCGCCAAAATTAAACCTGTTAATAAAGGCTTCAACGGCCCTTTAACATCAAACCATTTACCTGAAACAGGAGCTAATAAAGCAACCATTGTTGCACCAGGGAACATAAATAGCCCCGCAGTTGTCACACTTTGATTTAAACCTAATTGTAAGTAATTTGGATAAACAAATGATAAACCTAATACTGTTGCTTGGAAAGCTAACACTACATATAACATTCCATTAAACGTATGATTTTTAAATGGTGCAAAAGATAATAAAGCATTTTTACGATTGAAATATTCAAACAATCCACCCGTTACTACTGCACTTAATAGCCATACAAGAGATAAATGTTCAATGGCCATTAATAAACTAGCTAAACAATTCGCTAAGAAGAAAAATGCTAGCACATTAAATGGTGATTTTTGAATACTTTTCTCTTTTGGAATTGCCCATAAACCAATTACTAAAGAAATGACTAAACATGGAATTAAAATCCAATAAATAAATCTCCATCCTAAAGCTGCTGAAACTAATCCACCAAAAGTTGGCCCAATAGGTGGTGCTAAGGCAGTTGTCATAGAACCTAATCCAATGACTATACCATGCTGTTCAATCGGTACTTGAGTTAATACAATATGGAACATTAATGGTAAAGCAATCCCAGTACCAACTCCTTGTAAAAATCTTCCAAATAATAGCATAATTAAATTGGGAGAAATACAATTGATTAAAACTCCTATAATAAAAATTAAATTCGAAGCTAAAAATAATTGTCTTGTTGTAAAATTACGTACTAAATACGCAGAAATAGGCACAACAATCGCAATAGCTAATAAATAACCTGTTGTAACCCATTGAATTCCAGATGAAGTTGTCTGAAATTCTTGCATTAATGTCGGAAATGTCACATTCATTGCCGTTTCAATTAATACACCGCAGAAACTCATAATGGCTGTCGCAATTACTGCTGGCAATACATGCCATTTTTCATTATTCATTCATGTTACATCCTTTCAATTTATTGCTATACATTTCACTAAAAATCCATAGCCAAATATCTTACCATATTTCATTTATAAAAAGCCACTGAAAACTATTTCAGGCACAAAGAAAAAGACCAGACAAAAGCCTGGTCGTTTCAATTCATTCAATTATTATTTTTCTAATGCCTCCACTAATAATTCCACTTGTTGATCTAACTCTGCTTTATCTTCCTCTGTTAGAGTTAAAACACCTGTTTGGAATCCTGCTCCGATATGAAGTCCCACTGTTTTTTCTAGTGGATTCATACGCATTTTAGTGGCTAATTCTGTTAAAGCACGTAAAACATTTGCTCCACCAGAATGTCCAGCTGCACTACTGAATGCAATTAATTTGCTATCAATATAAGCAGGAGGTGCATAAGAAGTAATATCTAATGAACGAGACATCCAGTCTAAACCATTTTTTAAACTTCCTGGTAAACTTCCGTTATATTCAGGAGATACAATCCAAACAGCTTGAGATGCTTCAAAATCTAAACGATACTCTTCTACAATAGCAGGAGCGGGAAATTCAATATCTTGATTGAAAAATGGTACATCTTTAAAACTAATTTGTTTTGTTTGATAACCTTTTTCAACTAATTTTTCTTGTACATAATCAATAATAGTTTGGTTAAAAGATTCTTTTCTTAATGAACCATTAATGAATAATACTTGTTTTGACATTGCAAACTCTCCTTCTATTTATTAACGTTTTTTCTTTAATTTTTTCAATTTATTTTGTTTTTGACGACGAGCATATTGTTGCATAGCAATTTGACCTAATTTATTACGGCCTCCACCCATGCCTAATTGTCCCATCATTGATTCCATCGCTTGCATATTTCCATTTGACATTTGATTCATCATTTTTTTAGACTCATTAAATTGTTTAATCAAACGGTTTACTTCTGCTAATGGACGAGCTGAACCTGCTGCAATTCTTTTACGTCTTGCCTGTGATAAAATATCTGGATTTTCACGTTCTGCGGGCGTCATGGATAAGACAATAGCTTTCATACGGGCTGTATCTTTTGGATCCACTTTTAAATCATTTAATCCTGGAATTTTATTTAACCCTGGAATCATTTTTAAGATATCTTCCAAAGGTCCCATTTTATTCACTTGATCTAATTGGTCGATAAAATCATTAAAGTCAAATGTATTAGCTTTAATTTTATCTGCCATTTCTTGAGCTTTTGCTTCATCAAAATCTTGTTGAGCTTTTTCAATTAAAGTCATGATATCGCCCATACCAAGAATACGAGAAGCCATACGTTCAGGATAGAAAATTTCGAAATCTTCTAATTTTTCTCCACGACCAGAGAATTTAATTGGTTTGCCTGTTACAGAACGAATTGATAGAGCTGCACCACCACGAGTGTCCCCATCTAATTTTGTTAAAATAACCCCAGTAATATCTAAACGTTCATTAAATGTTTCAGCAACATTCACAGCATCTTGCCCTGTCATTGCATCGACAACTAATAAGATTTCATTTGGATTTGCAATAGCTTTAATATTTTGTAATTCTTCCATTAAAGCTTCATCGATATGTAAACGACCTGCCGTATCGATGATGACTAAATCACGACCTTCAATCGTTGCACGTTCAATCGCTTGTCTAGCAATCTCAACTGGATTGACATCTGTTCCTAATGAAAATACTGGATAATTTAATTGTTTTCCTAACGTTTGTAATTGATCAATAGCGGCTGGACGGTATACGTCGGCAGCTACTAATAATGGACGTTTGTTTTCATGTTTTGCTAAGAATGAAGCTAATTTACCAGCAGTTGTTGTTTTACCTGCCCCTTGTAAACCAACCATCATCACAACAGTAGGTGGCTTAGGTGAAAATTGGAATGGAGCTTGTTCTCCACCCATTAATTCTGTTAATTCTTCATTAACAATTTTTACAACTTGTTGTGCTGGAGATAAAGCTTCTAATACATTAGAGCCTAATGCACGTTCATTTACTTTTCGTACAAAATCTTTTACAACTTTGAAGTTAACGTCTGCTTCTAATAACGCTAAACGAACTTCACGCATCATTTGTTTTAAATCAGCTTCGGTAATTTTTCCTTTTTTTGTTACCGAACCCATCGCATTTTGCAAGCGATCTGATAATCCTTCAAATGCCATTTTCTCACTCCTCAATTAGGCTATTTATTCATTTCTTGTAAGTCTGTCATCAATTGTTGCAATTGATGATCATTTGGATAATGTTTTTTGATATGCTGTTCAATTCCATCATAGATAGCTTGTCTTTTATAAAAATCATTTACTAAA
Organism: uncultured Granulicatella sp.; assembly: GCF_963528195.1. GTDB lineage: Bacteria > Bacillota > Bacilli > Lactobacillales > Aerococcaceae > Granulicatella. The sequence continues at coordinate 36,143 of NZ_CAURVN010000006.1, read as the reverse complement.
TGTAATTCTTGTTCATAATCTTCTAATAATTGAGCAGATCGTCGAATATTATCATATACGGCTTGTCGACTAACCTCGAATTCTTCTGCAATTTCTCCAAGAGAATAATCTTCCCCGTAATATAATTCCATATATCCTAGTTGTTTTTCAGTCAAAAGTTTGCCATAAAATTCTAACAACAAATTCATCTGAGTTGTCTTTTCAATTTCCATTGCCATCCTCCTGTCCTTAAACTCACTTTCTAATTATAACAAAAACTAGCGTTTATGCCAATTGCAATGAAACTATTGCTGTTATCTATGGCACAAACGCTTTTTTATAAAATAAATATTTGAACTCGATAATTTATGAGTCGCATATCGAGAAGCGACAACTATTTGAGCTTAAACTTATTTTAGTTGCCTATTAAGTAACAACAAGTATTTGAGATATTTCTATCTTAAAAAAAGAATAACTTTAAACAATTTAAATGTCAATTATTAGAATTATTGATAATGGCATTGCAATGAAAATTAGAACTATTTTTCAGTTTCTAAAATTTGAGCTATTTTTTCAAAAGTGTTTCCATTTCGAATCGTAATCATCTTATAAAACTCTTGCTTTAATAACTGTTTATGGTAAGTTGTCTTTAAATACTCTGCTTCATCAAATTTTCCCCAAAACACAGCATGATTTCCTATATGGACTATCTCATTATGAAAGTTTGCTTCGTTAAGAAACTCTAGTATCGAGCTTTTATCTAACTGATAAGAAAAGAATAATACATCTCTTCTAGCCAACTCTTCATTCCACCACTCTGGTAAGTTTACTTTTTCTTCTAAATATTCTTCTTTTGTTAATAATGCAAAAGGAATTGAAAACTCATAATGACTTTCTAGCAAATTTTTAATTTTGCAAATACAAGTATCGAATGTATCACTACTACTTAAAAATAAATTACCACTATTAATATAGGAATGAACATTTTCAAAATTCAAACTTTCTAATAATACTTTCAATTCACTCATGGCAACTTTATTCTTACCACCAACATTTATTCCACGTAGTAAAAGGATGTATCTCACTATAAAATCTCCTTCATTTAATCATTTTTCAATCATATTAATGATTATACGACAAAAATCAAATGGTTAGTATAAAACAATATCCTTTTTTTGATACTGAATCATACAAATACAATTTTTTAGTACCTTTTAGGTTAATAAATTTATAAACAAAACGTTTATTCCCTAATAGATTTTCTATTTGATCTTGTTTTTCTTTTAATTCTGGATTCTTTTTACTTTCTGTATTTAAGATAGTTCTAAATTCTTTTCGATAAATCGCTTCAAGATTACTAACATCGTCATTAAAGTTAACTTCACCCTCTATAGAAAAAGAGTAAATATCAAACCTATCGTTGCCAAATCCTCTCTCACTTTTATACTCCAATTTTATATTTTGCACAGGAGCCTGTAATTCAGAAAGCTCATTTCTATTGTTCTGGGCAAAATGATTAAACGCAAAAATACAGGCAACTAATATCAATATAAGAATAATACTCTTTTTCATAACATATCTACCCCATTTTACACCTCTAAAAATAACTCTAAACTTTCCTACTCTCACTATTATAACCTCATTACTGTTCAAAAAACTGATCATTTAAATAGTTTTACCAAATATTAAAAAGCGTCAGACTCTCCTCTAACGCTTTTCGTAGTTTTCGATTAATTTTTCAATTTCTTCTAATGATTTTACAAAATATATTTGATTTCTATCTTCCTGACTTAGTAAGTTTGTCGTTACCATGTGATTGAAAAAAGCCTCTAAATGATTATAATAGCCTTCCATATTGTAGAAAATACAAATTCCATTCGTTTGACCGACTCTTACCCATGAAACAACTTCTGCAATTTCTTCTAGTGTTCCTGGTCCTCCTGGAAGTGCAATATACACTTCACTTAATTCAATCATTTTGTTTTTACGCTCTGACATCGTTTCAACAATATGAAGTTTTGTAATATCTTTTTTAGCAATTTCTCGCTCTACAAAAAACTGTGGCATGACACCAATAACTTCTCCACCCGATTTCATAACTGAGGTTGCAACAACTCCCATTAAACCAGTATTTCCTCCACCGTATACAAGTGTGTGGTTATTCTTCGCTATCCAGTTCCCTAGTTCTTCTGTTCTTTCATCAAAAGTTGAATCATTACTCTGACTAGCGGCACAATAAACTGCAATATTCATAAATTCTCCTTATAAAAAAGAGCCGAAAAATCTTACGACTCGATTATTATTATTTAAATGCTGCAATAATTTCTTCTGCAATATCTTTTGAACAGATAACTCCTGTAGTCTTTTTATTTGCTACTAAGAAGTCTACTTCTTTTCCGTCTACTGTACTATAGTGTAAATCTAATTCTTTTGCAATTACCATACCAGCAGCAATATCCCATGGTGCTAATAATGTTGATACATAAGCAACAGATTTTCCTAATACTACTTGAATATGTTCAATTGAAGAAGCTCCATAAGTACGAGTTACCATTGCTTTACGAATCATAGCTGCTTCTTTTTCATTTGCTTCTAATAACATAAATCCGTTTACGTTAATAGAGCTATCACCGATACTATGAACTTCTGGTTTAGATAAGCGACGACCATTGCAATAAGCACCGTAATCTTTAATACCATAAACAAAACGATCACGCATTACATCATAAATGTAACCTAATAAACCTACACCATCTTTATATAAAGCAACCATAATTCCAAAATCTTCTTGACGTTTTACAAAGTTTAATGTGCCATCGATTGGATCAATTAACCATACATAACCGTCCATTGAAGTTAATTCGTCACCGAATCCTTCTTCACCCATAATTTTATGTGTTGGAAATTGTTCACGAATTTTTGAAATTAAAAATTGTTCGATTTCTTTATCAACATTCGTTACTAAGTCATTACGACTAGATTTTGTATCCACTGTAATTGATTCACCGAAACTATGACGAATTTTATTTCCAGCCTCCATAATCCAATCATTGACTAATAAATGTGTTGCAAATAAATCCATAACTAACATCCTTTCTACTGTTCCATTTTAATTCTTTTTGAAGCATTTTTACTCATTTGAACGACACGGTATAAACTATATCCAGACACCGATTCAAATTCTTTACCAAGTCTTTTTTCTTCACCAATACTTTTTACAATCGTTTTGAAATCTTTATATCGTTTGATAAATAATTCTGTTTCAATTCCTCGTTCATAAGCATCTTCTACAGCATTCCATAATGAAATAACCGTTGACATTTCTTGGTGAGTCCAATCCAAGTTTAATGGATAACTATAATTTGCCAAATAAGTCCCTCCTCAAAAAAGTACACCCCTTAGTATACACCTTTTTTATGAAAATAAAAAGGCTTATCCTTTCCTCTCCTAATCTAGAGAAATACGTATATTTTTCCATTTTCCTGATTTAAATCTAAATAGAATAATGAGCCAACGAATAAATTGGTCAATAAATACTGCATACCAGGCTCCTGCTAAACCTAAGCCAATGATGTTTACAAAAATATATCCTAAACTAACACGAATAAGAATTGAACCTACAAAAATGGCAATCAATGGCCAAACGGTATCCCCTGCTCCTCGTAGTGCACCTGAAGTAATTAATTGATGACTTTGGAACGGTTGAACAAATGCTACAATTGTTAGAGCAATCATTGTATTTTGAATAATTTCAGGATTTGTTGAATAAAATTCTGCCAAAGTTTGCGAACCGAAAAAGATAAATAGTGACATTCCAATGGCAATGACAAAACCAATTCGTTGACACATTCTAGTATACATTCTTGCCAATTGCTCATTTTTTGCTCCTAAAGATTGTCCCATCAAAGTAGAAGCCGTTATCCCAAAAGCTTGAGCAGGTGAATACGTTAGATTTAAAATATTTAACGAAATTTGATGAGCCGCATAAACATTAGTCCCTAATCCCGAAACGATATTTAAAAATGAAATAATCCCAACTCTTAATGCTAATTGTTCTAAAGCAGTCGGTAATCCAATTCGAATTAAATCTTTCATCATTTCAAAACGAAATTCAAATTTTTCCTTAAAATCTAAATATAAAACACTCTTTTTAGATAACACATACCGTAAGTTTAACGACATGGCAATCACATTACTTAACGCTGTTGAAATAGCAGCTCCAGTTACTCCAAGAACTGGGAAACCAAATAAACCATAAATTAATACAGCATTTCCAAGTACATTTAAACTATTCGCAATTAAATTATTACGCATTGGAATTTTCGTTTCGCCAATCCCACGTAAAGCTGCTGTCATCGTAAATGAAAATGATTGGAAAATAAATCCTAGCATAATGACACGAAAATAAGCTGACCCTACTTCAATAACAGAAGTATCTGCCCCTAAAAAAGATAATACATAGGGTGCTAGTAAAATCATCAACACTGAAATAGGAAATACAAATCCTACCATTGCCAACAACATCACATGTTTTAAAACTAAGCTAATATTTTTATATTTTTTTGCTCCATAATAACGAGCAATGATGGCTGTTCCACCTACATTCAACGCTTGAACAAAACTTAATCCTAAAAATACGGGTTGGTTCGTCATGCCAACAGCAGAAACTGCTTGAGCTGCATGTTCTGGAATACGACCTACCATCATCATATCGACCATTCCGAATAAAGAACCTAATAATACTTCAATAAAAACAGGCCATACAATATGAAAAATATTCATTCTTAATTGTGTTTTATTAAACTTCTGATCTAGTCCTTCTTCCATGCCATCTCTCCTTCTTTTCAAAATTACACTCTATTCTATACCCATTAGAGGTGATGTGCAACTCATAATGTTATCGAAACAAAAAAGACCGAGAAAACTCGGCCTTTTAAACGTAAAATTTATTAAATATGAATTGGCATTCCTAATGCTAATTCAGCTGTATCCATAATTACTTCAGCTAATGATGGATGTGAGTGGATTGTTAATGCGATATCTTCTGCATTCATTCCTGCTTCAACAGCTAAACCTAATTCTGCGATTAAGTCACTTGCATTTACCCCTGCTACTTGAGCACCAACAATTACGTTATCGTCTTTTGTTGTAATTAAACGAACGAAACCTTCAGTTGCATTTAATGAAATTGCACGTCCATTTCCACCTAGAGGGAATTTAGATGCTTTCACTTTTAATCCTGCATCTTTCGCTTGTTGTTGAGTATAACCAACAGAAGCTAATTCTGGATCTGTAAACGCAACAGCTGGCATTGCACGATAGTCAACAGCAACTGGTTTACCTGAGATTGCTTCAGCAGCAATTTTACCTTCGTAACTTGCTTTATGTGCTAATGCTGCACCAGGAACGATATCTCCAATTGCGAAAATATTTTTAATATTTGTACGTCCTTGGTTGTCTACTTTCACTAAACCACGTTCAGTCATTTCAACACCTACAACGTCTAATCCTAATTCATCAGTATTTGGACGGCGTCCTACAGCAACCATTACATAATCAGCAACGATTGATTGTTCTTTTCCTTCAACTTCGAATTTAACTGTTACGCTATCTCCATTGTCAACAGCTTCTTTAGCCATTGCAGAAGTAATAACTTTAACACCTTTTTTAGCGAAATCATCTTCTACTAATTTCACCATGTCTTTATCGAACATTGATAGAATGCTTGGAGCACCTTCTAAAATTGTTACTTCAGAACCTAAGTTAGCATAAGCTCCACCTAATTCTGAACCGATAACTCCACCACCGATAACAACCAATTTCTTAGGAACATCTTTTAATCCTAAACCACCTGTTGAATCGATCACACGTCCACCAAATTTGAAACCTTTGATTTCAATTGGACGACTACCAGTTGCAACAATTGCATGGTTAAATGAATATGTTTGAGCAGCATCTTCTGTCACAACACGTAATGTATGCTCATCAACTAAGAATGCTTCCCCACGGATGATTTCTACTTTATTTTTCTTTAATAAGTACTCAATACCAGAAGTTAATTTTTTAACTACTTGATTATCTTTCCATTCTTGAGTTTTAGCAAAATCTAATACTACCTCTTTAGCAGTTACTCCGAAAACTTCAGAATGTTGAGCTTCTTGATAATGATGTCCTGCAGAAATTAATGCTTTAGATGGAATACATCCAACATTTAAACACACACCACCAATATATTCTTTTTCAATAATCGCAACTTTTTGTCCTTCTTGAGCTGCACGAATTGCAGCAACGTAACCACCAGGGCCGGCACCAATTACGACTGTATCTAGTTCAATAGCGAAATCGCCTACTACCATCTTTTTCACCTCTTAAAAGTTTTCAATAGCCATACGACGTATACCAAAGGGTTTACGTCGTACAACTAATTTATAATTAAGCTTCCATTAATAATAATTCTGGATCAGCTAATAAACGTTTTAATTCGTTCATTGCTTTTTGAGCAGTAGCTCCGTCCACGATACGGTGGTCGAAACTTAATGATAATTTCATGTTACGTCCGATTACGATTTCATCGTTTTCGTTAATTACTGGTTCACGAACGATTGTACCTACACCTAAGATAGCTACTTCAGGGTAGTTAATAACTGGAGTGAACCAGCCACCACCTACTGAACCAATATTTGAAATTGTAATTGTTCCATGTCCCATATCAGCTGCAGTTAATTTACCTTCGTGCGCTTTAGCTGCTAATGCATTAATTTCATCAGCAATTCCAAACATGCTCTTAGTATTTGCATCTTTAATATTTGGAACGAATAATCCTAAATCTGTATCAGTTGCAATACCGATATTGATGTAGTTTTTATACACGATTTCTTGTGTTGCGTCATCAATTGAAGCATTTAATACTGGATATTTCTTCATTGCTACTGCTAATGCTTTAACAACATATGGTAAGAATGTTAATTTAGTACCTTGTGCTGCAGCAACATCTTTGAATTTCTTACGGTGATCCCATAATTTAGAAACTTCAACTTGATCATGTAATGTTACGTGAGGAGCTGTATGTTTGCTATTAACCATTGCTTTAGAAATTGCTTTACGCATTGGAGTTAATTTCACGCGCTCTTCACGTTCTGCTGAACCTACAAATGGTTTAGCTGGTTCTGGTTTAGCTGCTGGCGCTGCTGGAGCCGCTGGTGCTGATGCAGGTGCTGCCGCTTGAGCTGCTGGTGCTGCTTCTACTGCAGGAGCTGCAACTGGTGCACCACCGAAGTTATCGATATCTTCACGAGTTATACGTCCGCCTTTACCAGTTGGAACAACTGCTGTAATATCAACACCTTTTTCACGTGCGTATTGACGTACTGATGGCATTGCTAATACTAATTTACCAGGATTGCTTGCTGCTGGAACTCCAGTTGGTTGTGCTGGAGCCGCTGGCGTACTTGCTGCTGGAGCCGCTGGCGCTGGACTAGCTGCTGGCGCTGCTGATGCAACTGGTGCAACTCCTTCTGCTGCGATTTCAACAATAACATCTCCTACACGAGCTACTGTTCCTTCAGATACTAAAACTGCAGTAATTGTTCCACTTACTGGAGAAGGAATTTCTTCTACAGATTTGTCATTTTGTACTTCAAATAAAATATCGTCTTCAGCAATTGTGTCGCCTACTTTAACATCAATTTTAACGATTTCACCTTCTGCAATTCCTTCACCAATATCTGGTAATTTGAATTGGAATACACCTGCTGCTGGAGCCGCTGGCGCACTTGCTGCTGGCGCTGCAGCTGGAGCTGCTTCTGCTGGACCAGAACCATCATCGATAACTACGATAATGTCTCCAACACGAGCTACTGTTCCTTCTTGAACTCTAACTTCTAATACTTTACCACTTACTGGAGATGGAATTTCCTCTACAGATTTGTCGTTTTGTACTTCGAATAAAATATCATCTTCTTGAATTGTGTCACCGACTTTAATGTCGATTTTTACGATTTCGCCTTCTGCGATACCTTCACCGATATCAGGCATTTTAAATTGGAAAGCCATGCTTGTACATCCCTTCTTAATTTTTACTTAAATATTCTAAAGAGCAAATCACCTTTGAAGGGCTTTTTGCTCTTTAGTGAATGGTTTTACGAATTAAAAATTATAAGTTTCGCGAACTTTTGCTTCAATATCACTTGCGTTTGGTAACCAGTCGTTTTCAGCTTGACCAAATGGGAAAATTGTATCTGGTGCTGCAACACGACCGATTGGTGCTTGTAAGTGTAAAATTGCACGTTCTGAAATTTCAGACATTACCATTGCGCCGATACCTGCTTGACGTTGAGCTTCTTGTACAACTACAACACGTCCAGTTTTTTGAACTGAAGCTAAAATTGTATCTAAGTCTAATGGAGAAACTGTACGTAAGTCGATAACTTCTACAGAAATACCTTCTTTTTCTAAGTTTTCAGCTGCTTTAACTGATTCACGAACCATAGCTCCGTAAGTAATAATTGAAACATCTGTACCTTCACGAGTTACAGCTGCTTTTCCTAATGGAACTGTATAGCTTTCTTCTGGAACTTCTTCACGGAATGAACGGTATAATTTCATATGTTCTAAGTAAACAACTGGATCGTTGTCACGAATAGCTGATATTAATAAACCTTTTGCATCATATGGGTTTGAAGGAATAACGACTTTCAAACCTGGTGATTGTGCTACTAAACCTTCTAAGTTATCTGAGTGTAATTCTGGTGTGTGAACTCCACCACCAAATGGTGAACGGAATACGATAGGCATTTGACGAGTTCCACCCATACGGTAACGGTAACGAGCTGCTTGAGCAACAACACTATCCATTACTTCAAATACGAATCCAAAGAATTGGATTTCTGGAACTGGACGGTAACCTTCTAATGCTAAACCGATAGCTAAACCACCAATACCTGATTCTGCTAAAGGAGTATTGAATACGCGGTCTTCTCCAAATTCATCTTGAAGTCCTTGAGTTGCACGGAAAACTCCTCCGTTTTTACCAACGTCTTCACCGAAAATTAGGACATTTTCATCACGTTTTAATTCTAAAGCCAATGCATCCGTAATGGCTTGAATCATTGTCATTTGTGCCATAATTATTTATTCTCCTTTGCTTCAAAGTAATCAAGTTGTTCTTGGATAACGTTTGTTGGTTCTTCAAACATTGTCTTCAAGAAGAATGAAACTTTTTGTTTTGGTTGTTTATCAGCTTCTTTGATTGCTTCTTTAATTTCTTCTTTAGTTGCTTCAATAACTTCATTTTCTTTTTCTTCAGACCATAAGCCTTTAGCTGTTAAGTAGTTACGGAAACGAATTAATGGGTCTTTTTTAGCCCATGCATCTTGAATCCCTTCTGGTTGATAACGAGTTGGATCATCCCCTGATAATGTATGAGGACCATAACGGAAACAGATTGTTTCGATTAATACAGGACCATTTCCTGCAACTGCATATTCACGAGCTTTTTTAGTTACGGCATAAACTGCTAATGGGTCCATACCATCTACTTGAATACCTGGAATACCAGCAGCAACAGCTTTTTGAGCTAATGTTGTAGCAGCTGTTTGTAATTCACGAGGAGTTGAGATAGCCCATCCATTATTTTGAATGAAGAAGATAGCAGGTGATTTGTATGCACCAGCATAGTTAATTCCTTCATAGAAGTCCCCTTGTGAAGAACCTCCGTCACCTGTATAAGTAACAGCGACATTTTTCTTACCACGTTTTTGTAATCCTAATGCAACCCCTGCTGCTTGAACATATTGTGCACCAATAATGATTTGTGGTGGTAAAGCTTTTAATGATTCTGGATACATATTACCTGCAACATGTCCACGAGACCATAAGAATGCTTGTGATAATGGTAAACCATGTTTTACTAATTGAGGTACATCACGGTAACCTGGTAATAATACGTCTCCTTTATCAATTGCTTTGATTGAAGCTAATTGTGAAGCTTCTTGACCAGCTGTTGGAGCGTAAAATCCTAAACGTCCTTGACGGTTTAACGCTGTTGAACGTTCATGTAAAATACGTGACCAAACCATATCAGTCATTAATTCGACTAATTCATCATCTGATAAATCTGGTACTAAATCTGGATTTACAACTTTTCCTTCTTCATCTAATACTTGAACCATTTCAAAGTTCAAGTTGTCTGGTGTGAAAAGTGAATCGAGATCGAATTTTTTCTTCGTTGCCATACTTTTTGTTTCCCCTTTTCTTTAAGAAATTGTGCTTCATAACAAAAATGAAGAAACAGAATTTTATTTCTGTATCATTTCTATTATTTTCATATACTAATTTACCATGCTTTTTTAACTTATGCAAGTAATTAAGTTCGAGTTTTATTTTTTATTTTTTGTGAATAGTATTACAAAAAAATCTTTATAAACAATACATTTATTTAGAACATTTTGTGCAATATTTTTATCATTTTTCATATGAATTGAAAATAAATGAAAATTCCAGTTCAAATTATGTGTTATATACTGTTAGAAAAACTGTATTAATATTTTTAAAACAGCTTTACTTGTTCAAATAAATGAAGCGTCTGTTCAAACTGAGAAACTGTCAGACCAATTAAACGAATGGATTCATTATTATATTCTTCCATCAATAGATGATAGGCTTCTATAGCTAATTTTTCTTTACTCTGGACATAGGTCTCGAGTGTCTTACTTCTAGTTTTTGTTTCAAAATCACTTTGTTTTAATTTAATCGTTATTGTTTTAGCTGCCAATTTATTTTTCTTTAACCATTTTGATATTTGCTCAGAAAATTGCTCTATATATTTCTGTAGTACTTCTTCATCAGTAGTATCTTCTAATAAAGTTTCTTCTTTACCGTAAGATTTTCTTTCACGATACAATGTTAATTGATCATTCGATTGTCCTCTTACTTGTCGATACAGAGCTTCTCCTTGCTTTCCAAAATGTTTGATTAAGTATTCTTTTGAACAATTTAAAATATCTTCTCCAGTAAATAATTTTTTCTGATGTAATTTTTTTGCAGTTGCTTGTCCTACACCAAAAAATTTTTCAACAGGTAAAGTTTTAATAAATTCTGGAAATGATTCTTGGTCAATAACGGTAATTCCAGCTGGTTTTCGTTGGCCAGATGCAATTTTTGCTAAAAATTTATTAAAAGATACTCCTACAGAGCATGTTAGTCCTACTTCTTTATAAATAGCTTCTTGTATTTCTCGGGCAATGATCGTTGCAGAAGTTTGGTTTTTTGAATTTTCTGTAACATCTAGATAAGCTTCATCAATCGACATCGGTTCAACGATAGGAGTATAGCGATGAAATATTTCTCGAATTTGTAAACTTAATTGTCGATATCTTTCAAAATTTGGAGGAACAATGATTGCTTTTGGACATAATCGTATAGCCTTACTCGTTGGCATTGCGGATCGTACTCCAAATGCTCTTGCCTCATAAGAACAAGTTGCCACCACACCACGTTGATTTACTTTTCCGCCGACAATAATCGGTTTTCCTCTCAAATGTGGATGGTCCATTTGTTCAACAGATGCAAAAAAAGCATCCATATCAATATGTAATATTTTGCGCATTCGCTTCCCCCTTCCTTTTGTATTTTTTACTATTCAAAAAGTGGCAGAACAATTGCTCTACCACTTTCCTATTATAATTCAACTTCGCTATTTTCAGGCGTTACAATCGAACTTACTCCTGTTACATTGAAGTATTCTTCGCAACGTTTTTTTAATGCTTCCATTGCAACAGTTGCTCTTTCAGCTTGATCTTTTGTCACAGATTCCATTATAAGAACTGCATTAGTTGTTTCTTCTTGTAACATCATTCTCTTCGCTTCTCTCCAGTTCAAGCAACGACATACAGCGCCATCATTATCGAAGTGGCAAATTTCGCCTTCTAATGCTGGTGCATCTTCTTCAGCACCTAATGGGAAGAAACTTTCTCCACCTTTAGCTTTACCTAAGCGTAAATCTCCTTGGATTTTATCTAAATCTTCTCCCCCTAATGGAACAGCATATTCAATAGAAATACTATTATAAATATCGACTAATGGAGTAATCAATCGGAATGTATGTCCTTGAGAAACACGTTTTAATAAAGCCTCAATAGAAGAACGAGCCCCTTTTTTTGTTTTGAACTTAGAATAGGCTTGTCTCCATTGTTGAATGACAAGATTATCACTAAACACTTCTTCAGTAAAATGAACTTGAGCTTTTTGACACGCTTCTTGTAAAATCCCTTCAAAATAAGGATCTTCTGTTTCATCTACAGTATTATTAATCCCTTTTAATACTAAAACATTTACTTGACCTTCTGGAAATAATTCCCAAAATTCTGGTTCTACGATAAATTTTGCCATTTTTCATTCTCCTATTCTAATTCTTCAAATCTCTGTTTCATTGTTGCATTATTTTTGACGAGTTTTTTAACAGTTAAATCAGTCGCCTTGTTATTCGCTAATCTTAAATTATTTTCAGATGATAACAACGCATCTTTTGTTTTTTGTAAATGAGAAATTGTTTTATCAATTTCATCAATGGCTGTTTTGAATTTCTTACTCGCTAATTCATAGTTTTTAGAAAAGGCTGTTTTAAATGCTAGCAAATCTTCTTCAAAATGCGTAATATCTAATTGTTGCTCTTTCATTTGCGCTAATTCTTGTTTATATTTTAATGAATTTAATGCTGCATTTCTTAATAATGTAATAATTGGAATAAAGAATTGAGGTCTAACAACATACATCTTTTCATACACATAACTGACATCCACAATTCCATTATTGTATAGTTCATTATCTGCTTCTAATAAAGATACTAAAATCGCATATTCACAATTTTTTTCACGTCGATCTTTATCCAATTCTTTAAAGAAATGTTCATTTTTCTTCTTCGTTGCTGTTTGATCATTTTCATTTTTCATCTCAAACATAATCGATAAAATTTCATTCCCAAAATCATCATATTCTCGGTAAATATAATCGCCCTTACTTCCTGTTTTAGCATCATTATCTTTACCAAATTCAGCTCTTGGAAAAGCTGTCATTCTTAATTGATTAAATTGAATCTCACAGTGTTGTTCTAAACTTTCACCAATCATTTTTGTCGATTGTTTTGCTTTAAAATCTTTATAGAAGGCAATCGTTTCGTCTTTTTGACGTAATTCTAATTCGTATTTTTCTTTTAAAGCAGCTGCTTGAACTTCTTGTTCCTTTTCTTGCAAATGATTTTTCGCTTCTAAATCAGCAATAACACGATCTTTTTCAGCAGATAACTGAGAAACACGTAAGGCTTCTTTTGTTTCTTGTGCGTCAATTTTCGCTTGAAGAGACTGAATCATTTGTTCCTGCTGAGTAATTTTTTCTTGATATTGCTGCGTCAATTCTTGTTTTGAAACAACTTGTTCTTGTTGGATTTTAGATAATTCCAATTCTAATTTATGTTTTTCTTTTTCAACTTGAACTTCCATTTGTTGACTATAGTGTGCTAATTTCTCTTCAAAATGAGATTGAGCTTGTTGAGATTTTAACTGTTGTTCTGTTTCAAATTGTTTTTTGGCTAATTCTAATTGTTGATGAATTTCTTGCGTAAATTCTTGATTGCGAACTTGACTTACAATATCTGCATAAGAATGTTCATCAATTGTAAAAACCTTTTGACAGTGCGGACATTTAATTTCGTTCATACAAGTCGCCCTCCTTTTTAAATTAAAATAGTCTTATTTATTAACAAATGCAATAATATCTTCAACGCTAATGGACGAATCGCAAACTACACGAGCCTCTCCACCTTTAGCAACTAAGAGACCTGGCACTGTTGGAATACCATATTTTTGTCGGAATGATTGAATATCACTTAGTTGTGTAACATCTTCACTATTAACAAAAATAGCTGGTTTATTTAAAGCTTGACGTGCTTCATTCATTTTTGGAGCGAAACGACGGCAATAAGGACAAGTTGGACGTCCAATAAATAATACTACTTCTTCTCCACTTGAGATTAAGCTTTCTACTTCTTTAATTGATTTTTTTTCAAATTTTTCTACTGCTTCAAAAAATTCTTGTGACATAATGATTTCTCCTTTATTTTGGATTAATATCCTTATATTTTTTTCTTAAATAAATTAATCGTGTGATAAATCCTCCAAGCATTCCAATCGCTACCCCACCGATTAATTCTTGAATGATAATCCCAATTACAATACCAATTAGAATTGCTACTAACATGATGGCATTCAGGACATTTAGTTCTTTTAATTTTTCTTTAGAATCCATTCTTTCACCTACACTTATTCTACCACATTAATCTGACACATTTTCATAGCTTCCAATGCTTGTTGATGACTTTGAGGGGTAACTCCTGCACATGAAGTAGAGTATACATTAATGGGTACCTCTGGAAAGTTTGCTTTTGCTAATAAGACATTACTAATGACACAAATATCTGTGCATAAACCTAAAAATGTAATGGAGCTAATAGAAGGAACTTCCTTCAATAATTCCATTAATGCTGTAGATCCAAAAGTAGGTTTTTCAACTCCAACAGCTTCTTTTTCTAAAAGAGCTTCTTGTACAGTTGCATCTAATTTCCAACCTGGAGTTCCTTTGACACAGTGAATAACTGGTAATTTTTTTCCTTCTTCTGTTTCTAAATAATTTTCATGATGAGTATCCAATGTATAAAAAACTTTACCTGAAAACTCTCGAATCGTTGATGCTACATTAGGAACAATTGCAACTGCTTCTTTGGTCCCTAAGACTCCATCAACAAAATCTTTTTGCATATCCACTACAACTAAAATATCTGTCATGCTTCTTCCTCCAACAAATGATAGTATGCATATAAATGACGGAATAAGAAATAATATCCACCAACAAGTACATAACTAATACTAATAACAAATAGTAATAATTCTTTAGACCAAGTTGCCATTTCAAATGCTATTGCTCCTCCAAATAAAAAGAACAACAGACTTAAACTATAAAAAACTATTTTTATTTTATCCTTACGATGACCTCTTAGACATCTACCAATCGCAAATCCTGTATCCGTTAAATAGCCCGTGAAATGAGATGTTCTTACAATCATGCCACGGTAATAAATAAACATACCATTTTGAACACCGACTGTAAAAGCTAATTGATAAATCCATAAAGCTTCTAGCTGTAACCAGAAACTGATTCCTAATAACAATCCTAGTACAATGAGTAATATTCCATATCGGTTTGCAAATCGGAAAACTTTTTCAGAAAAAATCATTCTGCAACAAACTCCACCTAGTAAAAAACTAATAATAATCAATAGTAATGTAAGTGCATGACTCGTTTCACCAGACATCGCATGGATTAAAACCCCTGAAACATTCCCCGTCATATGTGTCGTAGGTTTTTCATATAATAATAATGTTGTAATATTTACAAATCCTGAAAGGGCACTTAGAAGACCTATCCATATTGCAAATAATATTCCTTTTTGTTGCTTCATCTCTTCCCCCTTAAAATTGTTTCGTAAAATATAGGAAAGCAATTCCCCAACAAATGATATTTACTACATAACAAATTGTAAAATAAACTCTGTGAGTTTTATGGTGAAAAATGATCATTCCTAATATCCCACCAAATCCTCCACCTATCATACCTAGGGTTAATAATCTTCTTTCAGGTATTCGCCATTTTTTTCGTCTAGCAGCCCGTTTATCCATTCCCATTAAAATGAATAATAAAAGATTCACTCCCCAAAAATAATAGAATAGTATTGACGGAATACTATTCAACTGGAACAGCCTCACAACTAGTTCCATTTAATTGACCGATTTCAAAAATATATTGTCCTGTTTTAGTCACCAAACAAGGAACTCCCACCATTCCCCATTGTTTACGACCTTCAAATTGTGGTTTATCATCTCTTAAACGAATAAATTCTTTTAAATTCGCCATACTTGCAGTGATATCTACCTCACGATAACTAATATTCTGTCTTTGTAACTCTTCTACAAAAGGTTTAGTATCTGGACATAAACTACTAAAATATAATACATGTTCTTCCATAGTGAAAACTCCCTATCTTCCTAATATTTGTTGTAAAGCTTGTCTTGCTAATTGATCAGCGCCTCGGTTTTCCTTTTCAGGAATCCATTCTAAAAATAGTTGAGGAAATTTTTTTCGTTCTTCCTGTACTTTTTTTAAAATATCTTGATAAGTAATTTGTTTCGTATAATTTTTTTCAATCGCCATCATTGCAAACTTCGAATCTGAATTCAAAAAAATCATTTCTTGATCCCATTCTTTTTCTTGAAGAATGATTAACGCACGATAAATCGCCCATAATTCTGCTTGATGATTATCCATTAATAGTTCAGAATTTTCTTTAAACAAAAATTGTTGCTTTTTATATAAAATTTCAATCCCAATTCCAACTTTACCTGGATTTCCATTAACAGCAGCATCCGTTTTTACTCGAATCATTACGATTCTATCACCCGTACTCCTGTAGCTTGAAGCCCATGAGCACCACGTGCAATTTCAAATTCAACTATTTGTCCTTCTCTTAAAGTTTTAAATCCTTCAGATAAAATCCCTGTAAAGTGAACAAATACATCTTCATCTGTATCAGTGACAGAAATAAAACCATAACCTTTTTCATTGCTAAACCATTTTACGATTCCTTTTTTCATAATGAAACCCTCCAGCCTTTTCTATTCTCAGACAGCTTTTATCTTATTATATACGTTCTAATTCTTTTTTTAAAATAATAAGTTTTAACGATATTTTTAATAGCCAAAAAAGACTTTACTCTATAGTATTCAATTATAATAAAACTCATTACTATAGAATAAAGACTCTATTTTAAAATATTATTTTGAAAATCTTCGTATTGTTTTACAAAAACAGAATCCTCATAAAATAAACTTTCCGTCAAATTTTCTTTTCCTGAAAAATAATTCATCCATTCTTCAAAAGAAGAGATATACTCTTCCTGAAAAGGATGTAATCGAATGGTATCTTGCATCCATTTTTGGGCTAATATCATAGCATCTTCTATAGAAAAATGATTCATTAACTCATTTAACAACATGGTCTCTTCTTTATATAAGCGAGATTTTGAAATCGGAAAGATATTATTACGATTTATGCTTTTAATTTCTCCATTCCATAGTAATTGAATCGTTTTTGACATTCCTGAATCTAACCATTCATCTAATAAAATTGCTTTATCAAACATAGGTGTCTGTGGATGAAGTAAAAATAACTGAATGACAAATTCCTTTTGTGATAATGTTGAATCAATTAATACTTGAGTGATATATTGAATTTCTTCTATAGAAAAAATCTTATCTTTTTTCTGTAATGCATCCCCTATTTCTTGTAACTGCTCAACTTTCTCTTGTTCCTGTTTCAATTGTTGATTCATCAATTTTAGTTGAAGTGTGTTTATCCATTGATACTCTAAATACTCAGACTGTTTCAAATAATCTTTCACTTCTTTGAAGCGATTCATATAGATTAATGCTTCTAAATAGACGCATAAATACTTTTCTTCCTTTAAATCAAACTCTTCTACGAGCCAAATAATTTCAGCCCAATCTTGACTACGACATAGTAAAGACCATAATTTTTCTAATAATTGATTCGAATTTGTCTTAATATATCCTTTTTCTAACCAATCAATAGCACCAATCAAATCATCTTCTTTCTGACATTGAGTTGCTTTTTGAATATAAAATTCTTCTTGATTTGGAAATTCAATCGTATTTCCCATCTTTTTCCTCCTCTTTAAAAGAAAAACAGACTAATCCAAGATTAGTCTGCCTTAGCATCATCTGGTATAAATTCAATAATATCTTTAAAATTCACGATGGTGCGGTCTTCACAAATATCTTTCATCACGGTCGTAGAAGAATTCCAATCAATAATCACGACTGCACTATTGGAAAGTAACTTGTAAATCACACCATACATCTGTTGATCTCTAAATGTAAAATGAATTCGATCTCCTACATCTGGGCGGATAGAATCTTTTACTCGTTTAATGACAACAAGAACTTCTTCATATGATATACCCAATATATGTGCAATTCTAGATTTTGTGGTTCCTTTACGAAGTTCCGTTTCAACGATTCCTTGAACCTTTTTGGTCACTTTAAGTGCCATCTCTATCGCCTCTTCCCACGGGCCTTCCAAATCCAACACATCTACAATATTACTAACTTTAGTATAGCATATAAATGGGGAAATGTCAGTTAAAAAGTCTTAAAAACATTGATATTATAACATTTCTAAGAAATAAAGACGAATTTGTTAGGAAATTTTGTTAACGTTTCAATTTTTATGTTAAATAATCAATGAATGATTTTATACTTCTCTTTGTCCAAACGCACACATTTCTAATAATGGACATTCATGACATTTTGGTTTTCGAGCAATACAATGATATCTTCCAAAGAAAATCATCCAATGATGTGCTCTCGACCATAATTCTTTCGGAATTTTACGACATAAAGTTTCTTCGACCTCTAATACCGAATCTTTTTGCCTACAAATTTGGAGACGTTTTGAAATCCTTTCAACGTGAGTATCTACCGCGAACGCTGGAATATTAAAAGCAACACTCATCACTACATTTGCAGTTTTTCTACCTACACCTGCTAAACTCACTAATTCTTCTCTAGTTTGAGGAACTTCGCCATCAAAACGTTCCATTAGCTGTTGAGCACAAAGACGAATATTTTTTGCCTTACTTCGATACAATCCTAATGACTGAATACATTCAATCACTGACTCCTCATTAGCAGCCGCTAAATGAGCTGGAGTTGGAAATCTCTAAAATAATGTAGGAGTCACTTTATTCACACATACATCTGTTGATTGAGCACTTAAAATCGTTGCAATTAGTAATTCAAAAGCATTGCGATGGTTTAGCTCACAATGAGCATCTGGAAATAAATCCCCCATTATTCGAACTGCTTCAATCGTTTTTATTTTTGATAACATAACCTTCCTCCATTAATCCAGCCAATTATCTAATGGTACCTGAGGTATCGGTGTTGTATCTTTAGTTTTTGCTGTAAAATGCCCATTTCTCGTACGATTCTTATCTTGAATTACTTGTTGAACCGTTTTGAAGCCTTTTCTTTGCCATGTTAATAAAATCTTATCCATATACTTCAACGTAAATACTTGATTTAAAACAGCTTCTTTTAAAGCTGCTAAAATTAAATCATAAGAATATTCGTCTTTATCAATCCAACTTTTAATCATTTGAATTTCATACGAACTAATAGGTCTACCAAATTCTTTTTCGATTACAAAAATTAAATTTGGCTTATCACTTTCAGACTTTTTAGCCATTTCTTGTCGATGTAAAATTTCTAATTGTTGGAATAAAGGAGATAAGCTATAATACTCTTCTCTTTTTCCTTCTTCATTTTCTTTTTGAGTGACGGATACTACTTGTCGATCTAATAAATGCTGAATGATTTGAAATAAAGTATTTTCTGAAATAGAAAAAACGTCACAGACTTCTTCTACATTTAATGGAAAATATTCTGAAGTTGAATGTTGTAACCACCAAGAGAGCATCAAGCATTCTTGAGCGGTGATTTGTAATTGTTGATAATATCGGATGAATGGATTTGGAACGGTTGTTCCTCCTTGATACATCCAAAATTGTTGAAATGTTTGTTCCAAAATTTTCACCTCTTTTTCTGACATAAAAACCGATTTCTAGAAACTCTAAAAATCGGTTTGAAATTGTCTGTTTTATGGGAAAATACGGTTTAATAAACGTGGGAATGGAATTGCTTCACGAATATGTTTCGTTCCTGCAACGAATGTTACCATTCTTTCCAAACCTAGTCCGAATCCTGCGTGAGGAACTGAACCATATTTTCTTAAATCTAAGTAGAATGCATAATCATCTGGATTTAAGCCATTCTCTTTAATTTTTTCATATAATTTATCATAGTCCACTTCACGCTCAGAACCACCGATAATTTCTCCATATCCTTCTGGCGCTAATAAGTCCGCACATAATACACGACTTTCATTACCAGGTACTGGTTTCATGTAGAATGCTTTAATATCCGCTGGATAGTTAATAACGAATGTTGGAACTCCAAAATGGTTTGAAATCCAAGTTTCGTGTGGAGAACCAAAGTCATCTCCATGTTCTAAATGTTCATAATCTGTATCTTCATCTGCTTCATGAGCTTGTAATAAATCAATCGCTTCATCATAAGAAATACGTTTAAATGGTTCGCTTACATATTTCTTCAATAATTCAACATCTCTTTCTAATGTTTCAAGAGCATGAGGAGCACGGTCTAAAACTCCTTGAATTAATGCTTTTACATAAGCTTCTTGTAAATCTAATGATTCGTCATGAGTCACAAATGGATATTCAGCATCCATCATCCAGAATTCTGTTAAGTGACGACGAGTTTTTGATTTTTCAGCACGGAATACTGGTCCAAAGTCGAATACTGGACCGAATGCCATTGCTCCAGCTTCTAAGTATAATTGACCTGATTGAGATAAGAAAGCTGGATCTCCAAAATAATCTGTTTCAAATAATTCAGTTGTATTTTCTGCTGCATTTCCAGATAAAATTGGACTATCGAATTTAATAAATCCATTTTGATCAAAGAATTCATATGAAGCATATATAATAGCATTACGAATTTGCATAATCGCATGTTGTTTACTTGAACGTAACCATAAATGACGGTGGTCCATTAAGAAGTCCGTACCGTGCTCTTTTGGAGTAATTGGATATTCATGACTTTCCCCAATCACTTCTAATCCTGTTACTAATAATTCATACCCTAATCTTGAACGAGTATCTTCTTGTACAATACCTGTTACATAAACAGCTGTTTCTTGTGTTAATGATTTAGCAATTTCAAACACTTCTTCTGGAACATCGCTTTTTACAACAATTCCTTGAAAATAAGTTGCTCCATCACGCAATTGTAAGAAAGCAATTTTCCCACTTGAACGTTTATTAGCTACCCAAGCTCCAATAAGGACTGTTTGTCCCACATAATCTTTTGCTTGGTTCATTCTGATTTTTTTCAAAATAATCCCTCTTTCTACAAATAATTTCTAACAAATTGATTCATTCTTTGAGCGGCATTTTTTAGTTCATCTTCACTACTTGCACAACTTAATCGCAAGTAACCAGTACAACCGAAGTTTTCACCTGATACAGTCGCCACTCCAACTTCCTCTAATAATTTTAATGCAAATGCATCTGAAGTTTCAACTCCAACTATTTTCATCGCTTCTTGAATATTAACAAATAGATAAAAGGCTCCACCTGGTTTCACGCATGACATACCAGGAATTTCCTGAATAAGTGCATGAAATAATTCAATTCTCTTTTGGAATTGAAGGCGCATCGCTTCTTTATCTTCTTGTAAATCTTCTTGAAAAGCACGAATTGCAGCATATTGAACGACTGCAGCTGGATTACTCGTTGTATGACTAGTTAAATCATTCAATGCACGAATCACTTCCAATGGACCAAAGGCATATCCTAATCTCCAACCCGTCATTGCAACAGACTTTGATAATCCATTAATGACTAATGTATTATTTTGAATTTCTTCAGATAGACTTGCTACACTAATACTTGGCACATCATGAACTAATTCATAATAAATCTCATCAGCAATAACAAATACTTGATGGTTTAATGCCCATTGACTAATTTCATATAATTCTTCTTTTGAATACGTTAATCCTGTTGGATTAGAAGGAGAATTTAAAATTAATACCTTTGTTTTATCTGTTAAAGCTTTTTCTAACAAATCAACCGTTAATTTAAAAGCATTCTCTTCACTCGTTTCCACAAATACCGGAATACCTTGAGCTAATGTAATTTGCTCTGCATAACTTACCCAATACGGAACTGGAACTAAAACTTCATCTCCTGGGTCAATTAATGTTTGAAAGGCAGAATATAACGCAAATTTTGCTCCAGCAAAAACAGCTACTTGTTGTTTAGCAACTTTCACACCATCTTTTCTTAAATGAAAATCACAAATGGCTTGTCTTAAATCATCTAAGCCTAAAGTAGGCGTATAATGATCGGTTTCATGTTTCAATAATGATTCAATTGCCGCTCTTGTAATTTTTTCAGGTGTATTGAAATCTGGCTCACCAATTGATAAGCTAATAATATCTTTTCCTGATGCTTTTAACTCTCTTGCTTTTTGTGTCATTGCTAAAGTACCCGAAGGAAGTATTTTAGCGACACGTTTCGAGATTTTTACCATAATAACCCACCTTTAAATATTTTCAATATCTTTAATCCATTGTCCATTCTTGGCGGAAATATAATAATATCCAATTCGTTGATTTTTTGTCCGATAATTGACTTCCCATACTGGTTCATCTTTTATCATTCCCAATCTTGCTTCTAAAATCTCATCTGTATTTTTCGCTTGTTTTGTGATTGAGCGTGCTTCTTGTTCATTAATAACAGCATCCTGTTGTAATACGGTTACTTCTTTCTTATCCGGAGAAACAATGGCATACATTTGTTGCCCTTCTGTTGTAATTCCAGCTAATGAATAATAAGTTTCTTCCGTATTAAACCAATAAAAATCTGTAATCTTGGTGAATTGAACTTTTTGTGCAGCAATTTCTACCGCTAAATCTTTAGCCTTTAATTTTTCCGATTGGCTAAGATAAAAAATTCGAGCAGCGCCAAAAAAAATCACTAAAAACGTGCAGACGAAAAGAAACATCGTACGTCTTCTCATGGATGCACAACCTTTTCTAATTTTTAAATTCAGATATTTTCATTATACGATAAGCCAGTAAAAAGCACCAGTATTTTATAAAACGCTTATCATAAGAATTTAAAAAGATAGCTCCCAAACTGGAAGCTATCCTAAAGATTATACACATTTATTTTTTTCTACAATGACTTGGCATTCACTTGTTCCTGATAATTCCTTATTCTCTGGCACTTCTATACTTTTATCCGTAATCACATAATTTAATTTCGCACCTTTTTTAATAATAGAATTTGCCATAATAATACTATTTTTCACTTCCGCTCCTTCTTCTATAATAACATCACGGAAAATAATACTATTTTCAACTGTACCATTAATACAAGAACCATCTCCTAATAAGGAACTTTTGACTTCCGAATGATCCCCATATCGTGTAGGAACACTATCTTGTACTCTCGTTAGTATATCAATTCCACTATCAAAGACAGCTGTCAGTGTTTCAGGTTTTAATAAATCTTGGTTAAAGTCAAAATAATCTTTTACACTATTAATAATTTTTGAATATCCTTTAATTTCATATGCATTAACATTTAAAGTATCCAAATTTTTAGAAATATAGTCTCGTAAAATATCTTCCCATCCAAGCGTCATTCCTTTTTTAATAATGGCATTTAATAATTCCTTTGTCATAATATAAATTTTTACTTGAGTGGCACATTTTTCTCTACCACCATTAAAGTGGTATAAGGTTTCATATACTTTATGATCCTTATCAAAAATGATTTGAGATTCTCCAATTTCAGGTTTACGATAGTGATAAGCAACGGTAATATCTGCCCCTGTATCAACGTGATATTGAAACATTTCTTTAAAATCAATCGTTCCAATAATATTTGTATCTGCTAAAATACAATATTCTTCTTTTAAATCCTCTGTATAAACCATTGTATTTACTAAAGCTTCAATTTTGTTTTGTGGAATACGAGGTGATAAATAATTAGATAATGGTGTAATTAAAGTTAAGCCACTATTTTTTCTATTTAAATCCCAATCTTTTCCCCATCCTACGTGATCTCTTAAGGATTTATAATTATGATTTGTTAAAATTCCAATATTATCTATTCCTGCTTTTACCAAGGACGATAACATAAAGTCTACTAAACGATATCTGGAACCAACTGGTAGAGAAGCTAAAGTTCTTGAACGAACTAATCCGTGTAAATCATCTTGTCTATAATTATCCGCAAATAAAATTGCAAAAGCTTTAATCATTTTAGCATCCTCCCGCTTTCTTTGGTTCAGTAACGACTTCATTACGCCCAATTACCGTAATCATATCTTTTCCTAACTCTATTTTCTCATGTCCAATGGACACGCCTGCTTTAACAACTGCTCCTTCCGCTACAATGGAATGATAGACTTTAGCCCCTTTTTCAATAGTTGCATTTTGCATAATAATGCTGTCTTTTACAACAGCTTCTTCAGCAATGACTACTCCTGAAGAGATAATTGAATCTTTTACTTGTCCAAATACTAAAGTACCATCAGAAATCATAGAAGATTGAACATCAGCATGTTCCCCTAAAAATTGTGGTAAACGACCTTCATGGCGATAATAAATTCTCCATGTAGTATCATCAATATCAAATGCTTCACGAGCTTTAATTAAATCCATATTTGCTTCCCACAAACTTTCAATGGTACCTACATCTTTCCAATATCCTTCAAATGGAAATGCAAAAATCTTTTTATCTTCTTCTAATAATTTAGGAATAATATTTTTACCAAAATCTTTTTCACTTTCTGGATCAGCTTCATCACGGATTAAATATTCACGTAAAACTCTCCAATTGAAAATATAAATCCCCATTGATGCTTTTGTTGAAATTGGATTTTCTGGTTTTTCTAAAAATTCTATAATTCTTAAATCTTCATCTGTATTTAAAATACCAAAACGATGAGCTTCTTCCATAGGAACATTAATATGAGCAATTGTTAAATCTGCTTCTTTCTCCTTATGAAAATCAAGCATCTTATTATAATTCATTTTATAAATATGATCTCCCGATAAAATTAAGACATATTCAGGTTCATATTGCTCAATATATTTAATATTTTGATAAATTGCATGTGCCGTTCCTTTATACCATTCCCCAGTTTTACCTGCTGTATAAGGTGGTAATATAGACAAACCTCCATCCATTCTATCTAAGTCCCAAGGTTGACCATTCCCCATATATGAATTTAACTCTAAAGGTTTAAATTGTGTTAATACACCGACTGTTGAAATTCCAGAATTTGCACAATTCGATAGAGGAAAATCAATAATTCGATACTTCCCACCATAAGGTACAGCTGGTTTAGCCATATCTTGCGTTAAGACTTGTAAACGAGTCCCTTGGCCCCCTGCTAGCAACATTGCAACCATTTCTTTTTTTCTTGCCATATGTACATCCCCCACATTATTAATTTATTCGTTCAAAATATATTGTTGAAAAAGCCGGAATATCAATCTGAAGTGTATACGGAAATTCCCCACATTGTTGCTCAATTGTTTTTAACTGTGTATGTTGAATTCCTTGTCCACCAAATTTCTCATCATCCGAGTTTAAACCAACTTTATAACTACGTTCACTATTAAACCCAATCCAATATTGATTCCAATTTTCACCAGAAAAATTAGAAACTACTAGAACCTCCTGTCCATTTATTGCTTTTCTAGAAAATGCAAACACATTATGAGAAGCATCATTTACGACATGCCATTCAAAACCATCCCAACCTCCATCTTGTTGCCACAATGCTGGAGTTTTTTGATAATACTCATTTAAATTTCTCACATAATCATGTGTTTGTTTATGGAGAGGATAATCTAGTAAAAACCAATCTAGCTCTCGTTTTTCATCCCATTCAATAAATTGAGGGATTTCTGTCCCCATAAACGTTAATTTTTTCCCAGGATGTGCAAACATATACCCTAAAAATGTTTTAAAATTCGAAAACTTTTCATCATAAGATACAGGATTTTTATCCAATAATGATTTCTTTCCATGAACAACTTCATCATGAGAAATCGGTAAAATAAAGTTTTCTACAAATGCATAGCACATTGAAAATGTTAATTTATTATGAGACCATTGACGATAAATTGGATATTCTTCGATATAATCTAAACTGTCATTCATCCATCCCATATTCCATTTAAAATGGAAACCGAGTCCACCATCTTCTACAGGCGCAGAAATTTTAGGATAAGCTGTTGCTTCTTCGGCAATCATCATAACACCTGGATAATTTTCCCTAACAAATTGATTTAGAGTTTTAAAGAAATCCAACACTTCTAGGTTCTCATTTCCACCATAAATATTTTTAGCAGCTAAATGCTCTGGACGATCATAATTTAAAAATAACATTGAACTAACAGCATCTACTCGTAAGCCATCTAGATGGAATTCTTTAATCCAATAATTAGCACTTGAGAATAAGAAAGAACAAACTTCACCACGTCCATAATCAAACACTCGTGTTCCCCACGATTTATGTTCCTTCTTTCGTTCATCCGAGTATTCATAACAACATTGTCCATCAAATTCATACAATCCAAATTCATCTTTTGTAAAATGACCCGGTACCCAATCTAAAATGACACCAATGCCATTTTGATGAGCTTTATCGATTAAATATTTAAAATCATCCGGAGTTCCATAACGAGATGTCACTGCAAAATAACCAGTCACTTGATACCCCCATGAAGGATCATATGGATACTCTGTTATTGGAAGAAGCTCGATATGCGTGTAATGCATCTCTTTTACATAAGGAATTAACATATCTGCAATTTGTCTATAACTACAAAATCCTCCATTTTCACTATGCTTCCATGAACCTAAATGAACTTCGTAAATATTAAGCGGTTGTTGATAAGGAATCGTTCTATTTTTAACCCAACTCTCGTCGTTCCAACTATACTTTTGATTTTCATATACTTTAGAAGCTGTTTCTGGACGAGTTTGTGCATGTCTTGCATAAGGATCTGACTTCCATAACATTCTTCCATCTGAAGTCTTAATGACATACTTATAGGCATCATAGGATTGAACATTTGGTACAATCCCTTCAAAAATCCCTTCATTAGTTATTCTTGTTAACTCATATGCTATTGGATTCCACCCACAAAAATCTCCCGAAACAAATACTTGTTGTGCATGTGGGGCCCAAACTCTAAACGTACATTGATTTTCTTCAAGGAATGAACCTAAAAATTCATAGGCATGAAAATTCTTTCCTTCATGAAATAAATATTTGTCCAAAGTATGTTCCATACGCATACCTCCCTTCTTAAAATCAATACGTTTTACTTTTTACGATAAGCGTTTTCATTATTTTATCCAACAAAAAGCTTTTAATCGTATTTTTTTCGTTTACTTATGGCTTAATTATAGCATATCCTTGTTTATTTTCGTATATTTTTTTCAATTTTTCTCAAAAAAAATAAAGCGTTTTATTATTCTCTTCTATTAAAACATTTCTTTCACAAACAGTTTCTTTTTTTCGGATTTTATACTACAATTAAATTAATAAAACAATTTTAGAAAGGATGCTATAGCATGCTTAAATTTAATCCTCTTCAAGATAAACATCCTAAAGGTGCAGTCTCTTCTTCTCAAGATATTCTTTTTGAAGTATGGGTTCACCAAGATTTTTATTTTAAACAAATTTCTTTAATTTTATTAAATGATTTTACTCATGAAAAAACAAGTTACGCATTAAAACCTACAGATATTCTAAGAGAGCAATCTCGTAAATATAACGTTACAATTCCACCATTAGAAACTGGATTATATTTTTATGATTTTGAAATTACTTTTGATGACTCTATTGGATATTTGAAAAAACATGAATTTAATGCTGTCTTTACGATGGAAGAACAATCTTATGCTTCTTGGCAATTAACTGTATACGATGCAGATTTCCAAACTCCAGAGTGGATGAAAGGAAGTATCATGTATCAAATTTTCCCTGATCGCTTTAAAAAGAGTCCACAATATACAGCAACTCTCGCAGCTAATGAAGAAATTAGAGTAAGACATGATGATTGGAATGATATCCCTTATTCTTCAATTACTCATGAAAATTATCGAGCTCAAGATTTCTTTATGGGAAATTTAAAAGGAATTCAAGAAGAATTACCTTACTTCCAACAATTAAGAATTGATAGCATTTACTTAAATCCGGTTGTAGAAAGTCCTGAAAATCATCGTTACTCTACTTCTGATTACTTTAATGTAGATCCTTATTTGGGAACTGTACAAGACTTTAAAGATTTATGTACAGAATTTAAAGAAAACGATATTCGTATTACATTAGATGGTGTATTTAGCCATACGGGTGCAGATAGTATTTATTTCAACCGTTATGGGCATTATGACAGTATTGGAGCATTTCAATCTCAAGATTCGCCTTACTATCCATGGTTTACTTTTAATGAGTTTCCAAATGTGTATCAATCATGGTGGGGGTTCACGAATTTACCAACAGTTATAAAAGAAAATAAAGAATATCAAGAATTTATGTTTGATGCTAAAAATGGTGTCATCCCTTATTGGCAACGATTAGGAATTAGTGGATGGAGAATTGATGTAGCAGATGAATTCCCTGATTGTTTTATCGATCAATTAAGAAAATCTGCAAAACAAGAAGATCCAGATTGCTTCTTATTAGGAGAAGTATGGGAAGATGCTACGACAAAATTCTCATACAATACAAGAAGAAGATATTTCCTAGGAAAACAATTTGATAGTGTCATGAATTATCCATGGAGAGATGCGATTATTCAGTATGTAAAACATAAGGATGCTCGTAAATTTTCTCTAGCTTTATTAGAATTACTAGAAAACTATCCAAAACCAGCATTAGATGTTTTAATGAACCTATTATCTAGTCATGATACAGAAAGAATTTTAACCGTATTAGCATTTGAAAATCCTGAGGAATTTCCTGTTGAAAAACGTCCAGATTATAAACTGACTGCTAGCAAATATCAATTAGCAAAAGACAGATTCTATATTGCATCATTTATCCAATTTACTCTTCCAGGCGTTCCATGTATTTACTATGGAGATGAAATTGGTATGTATGGTTTTAGAGACCCTTATAATCGTCAAACTTTCAACCTTAAAAATAAAGATGATGAAGTTTTAGCTTTCTATCAAGAATTAACAAACTTTAGACATAAATATCAAGAAGATTTTAAAGCAGAATGTGACATCGTTAAAGTAACAAATGGATGTATCGCTTATAAACGTGGTAATTTACTATGTATTATCAACTTAGATAATTCTGCTCATTTTATTGAAAACTATTCAGGAGATATCCGTTACCAAAAAGGAGAATTTTACCCTACTCCTTACGGAGTTGTAGTAGGACCAAATAGTTTTGGAGCCATTCAATTAGCTTAAATATTTCATATTACAAAAGAGAGTGAATAGAAATACATTTTGTATCCTATTCACTCTCTTATTTTTATTTATCCACGAATGAGACTAAATAATGGAATTAGCAAAATGGGTAAAAACATTGCAGGTAAAAAATTCATGACTTTTATTTTTGTTAATTCTAATAAATTTAATCCTAATGCTACGAGTAATAAAGAACCCACTGCAGACATCGCATAGACAATGGATTCACTTAAATACGGTGCTACAAATTGAGCGAGAACCATCATCCCACCTTCATACAAAAGAATGGCCAATGCAGATAACATTACACCTGCTCCTTTTGTTGTCGCCAAAATAATGGATGCAATTCCGTCAATAATCGCTTTTGTAATCAAAATTTGATGATTATCTCGAAGTCCTGCTTCAAGAGAACCCATTACTGCCATTGCTCCAACACAAAAGATCAATACAGCTGACACAAAACCTTCTGCCAATTGATTTTTGGAACCTTCTTTTGATAGTTTATCTTGAACCCACTCTGCAAATTTTCGAATATTCTCTTCTAATTGCATCATTTCTCCAAGATATCCTCCTAATGAAATCGAAACAATTAACAAAATCATATCTTGATCTACTAAAGCACCTTTTAATCCAATGATAAACGTGATTAATGCAAGACCTTGCATAATATGAGAAGACATCTTTTCAGACATTCCTCGTTTTAATTGCAGTCCAATGATTGTACCTATCACAATCGCAATAACATTTATGATTACACCCATTTAATTCTAGCTCCTTTTAGCAATACTGCTACAAGTATACTGCTATTAAATTAGAAAATCCATTAGAATTTAGCAATTCTAATGGATTCCTTATTTACTTTAAAGAATTAAACCCATTCTCCATTTTCGTTTACATAGTATCCATCAGGAGTTTTCGTATTGACTAATAATTCACCTGATGCATCAACATAGTACCATTTTCCATTGACTTCAAACCATTGGTTTTCTTTCATTGCCCCACTTTCTTCTAAGTAGAACCATTTTCCATTTAAGAATACCCAATCACTTTCCATCTTACCTGAGCCATTATAGTAATACCATTTATTACCAATTTTTTCCCAAGTATTTCTTAAATATTTTCCTTCAGAATTTACATAGTACCAAGCATTAGATTTTTGATCGTGAATCCATTCTGACTTCGCCATGTATCCGCCAGATTTTACATAGTAATCTCCAACCCATTTATTTTCAACATATTCTCCATTAGAATCAATAAAGAACCAACTTTGATAAGTCACATCATAAACCCATTGATTACTTACCTTTTGTCCTTCTTCATTAATATAATGTTTGCCATCAAAACCTTTCTTTTGAACAGATGTTGTTTGAGTCGTATTAGAAGATGTTGAAGATTGATTATTTGAAGCAACATAAGTATTTGTCGTTGGTGCAACTGTTGTTGTTTCAGCAGGTTCAGCTGGTTGAGTTGCAGCAGGTTGTAGACGATCTAATACTTCTTTTAATGGTGTTACATCGATAAATGGACTTGCTAGTGGTGTTTTTGTTTCAACAGCTTTTTCCATCTTAGCTTCTACATCTTTCATTAATTGGAAGACAGATTTTGCAACTGCAATTGATTTAGCAGTATATTCATCAGCATGTTCTTTTACATAATCATCAGATTTACCTGTATATTCATCAATTAATTGATTTTGATAATCTATTAATAATGCTTCCATTTTTTCCCAATTTGAACGAATAGTCTTTCCAAATAATTCTGGATGATCCATCACCATTGTATCAATATTAGTAGCTACCCAATACCAAGAATTAGCATCATATTTATTTCCTCTTACTTTATAAGCTTCAAATGTATCTTTAATACTACCAAAATAAGGAACATATGGTGTATTACGAGAGCGACCTAAACTTAACCACATTACTCCACCTAATGATTGTGGTAATTTGTTATGAATTTGATATACGTGCGGATCAATCACATTTTCATTTCCTGGAGCATAAGCATATTTACCATAGTTTGGATCTGATGGGTCTGCTAGTTTTCGTTTATAATCTTTCTTAGTATCATAACCTGGAACTTGGTCATCAGGTACTAATTCTCCGTTTAATGTTTCAAAACGGTTTCTTTGAACATTTAATCCATCAATTACAGTAAAATCTCTTCTTGGGCTATCTTGTAAAAATTCATAACGTCTATCTTGATATGTCACATTAGAAGATGGGTTTAACAACTTAATTCCTGCATATACACGTGAACGGTCACCATTTTCTAAAGGTGGCGCATAAGTAGCAGCTAAATCAATTTCACCTTTACTTTCATCTCCTACAAATACTCCTGCTTTTTTAGCTGTTTCAATAATCCCTTTTGAAGCAATAATATTTTCTTTATCATTAATATTTACTTTACCTAGGAAATAAGTGTTTGGGAATACAGAATATTTATCGTCCGGATATTTAAACGCTACATACTCATGACCTGAATAAATTTCCATATACCATAATTCGTTTTTATCGGCAAAAACAATAATATTTCCTTCTGCAGATCCTTTTTCATCAATTTCTTTTGCTAATAATTGAGCTGCTTCTTTAGCTGTTTTTACACGTGGTAAAATTAAATCTGTTACAATCGCTTCAGTAACTCCAGTTTCAACTAATGGATCAATTGCTGGATATTCAACTTCATTTTCTGGTCCTTCCAACACTCGTCCATCTGCTGCTACTTTTGGAGCTTTACCCCCCACCACTTCATTACGTGGTGTAGCAGTTACTGTTGCAGTCATTGAAACCCCATGTTCATTAAACCCATGTTCTGAAAAAATACCTTCTTTTGTATCTCTTGAATCATCAGCTACTACTGTATATTTATATTCATGTTTTAAATGAGGATAAACAGTTCCAGTAGATGCATCTAATAAAACATCTCCTTCTTTATAATCCTTAGCAGGATTTACAAAGAAATTTTTATTATGAGTATGTTGTTGAGTTCCATCTTCATGTGGATATGGATAATCTTCCGTACGTCCATACAAGAACGAACCATCTTTTGTTAGTCCTTTACCAATAATAAATGCAGAACAAGCTTCAACAGCTTGTTGAGATAACACAAGTCCAATAAGGACTGTAGATAATAATGTCTTACTAACTTTTTTATTCATAGCTATCCCCTCTTTACGCAAAAGTTTTTTTGATTAAATCATTATTTAACCAATTTAAGAATACGCTTTCTTTGTTATAAAAACAATGCTTTTCATGAATTTATAAGAATTATTATCAACTTTTTACTTCTAAAAATTTACATAGTTTTTTCAAAATATAAAAAATATTAATAAAGTTTATAAAAAAAGAACCGAATTCGGTACAATTCGGTTCTTTTTCGATTGCCACTATATGTATGTTCTACAAGTAGTTTGGCTATCAGTTTATCGACAAATTAAGCGTGTGGTTGTTCACTAGCTGACGTTGCAGGTTGTGGTGTAGCTGTTGTATTAGTAGGTGCTACTGTTTCCTCTGCTTTATCAGTAACCACTGGTTTTTCAACTTCCACTGGAGCACTTGCTTCATTAGCAGTTGATTCTTCTGCTTTTGGAGTTGTACTATTTTCAGTTGTAGCTGTAGTTTTTGATTTTGGTGTTGCTAAATCTTTCTTCACTTCTTCAGATAGTTCTTCAGTGAAATCTGAAGTTGGGATTGAATTATCTTTATCTTCTTGATCCAACGCAATTTCAGCCATTTCTTTCATCTCAGCTAATTTACTCATCGATTCTTCATCATCTGGTTTTGCAATTGCCTTGTATTTTTCACCAACTCGTGTATCCACTTTTTCAGCTGGATTTTCATGAGCTTTTTTGATTTCTTTTGTGGCAAAATACGATGGACTAATAATCGCTTCAGTTGTTCCTGTTTCACCAGGAATGAATTTTGCTTTCGATAATTTTGCAATTAAATCAGAAACTTTTTCTCTTAACTCAAACGGTAATGGTTTATCTTGAACATGTTGTGTTAAGAAGTATAAATACTTCATACCTTCAACTCCAAGACGCTTATTCGCATCTTGTAATGCTTGTACATAATCTCTTACAGATTCTAAAGCTTTCATATCTTTCGCTTCGATAGCTTTATTCGCTGCAGCTCTTAATTCATCTTTTGTGACATTATAATCCGTTAAATCTAAATCGTTAATCGTACGAATAATACTTTCGTGTAATGCGTTTAGAGCCTTCTCTTCTTTAGAAAGTTCTGGCGTTGTAACTGTTGATGCTTTTTCAATATATTTTTCATCAAATTGTTTTAATAACTCTAAATATCCTTGAGTTGAATTTCCTTTTTCATCTAAACGTTCTTTGATTTCACGTAAACTTGTAAGGATACGGCTTAATTCAACAGGTTGAGTTTTATATTTTTCAACTGCTTTATTTGCTAATGTTTCAATTTGACTTTCAACTGCTTTTGTATCTAAATCTCCAGCAATATAAGTTGGCGTAATTTCTTTCAATTTATTCGCAACATATTTTTTAGCACCTTCAATATTTTGAATTTTTAGAGAGTGACTATGATCTCCATGTGGTACTTCAAACTTATCGCCTAAAATACGAATGTCTTTTACAGAAATTCCCATACGTTTTGCTAAAGAAGCAATTTCTTGTGCGAATCTTAATTCAGGATCAATCGATTCATCTGAACTTGGTACTTCAAAATTACGTAATGGAATCGCCCAAGGATGAATATGTGTTTTATCTTGACCTTGTTCCATATTTTGGAAAGCAAATACTTTTCCTACATATTTTCCATCTTTATATGCTGATTCTAATTTAATTGAATCTCTTTCAACACCATATGCATAAGCAATGTAGTCCAAATATTTTTGAACTTCTGGAGATTTTTCATTTAAATCTTTTTCATTTAGAATTGTAGAAACATGGTTATCTGAAGTTACTTCACCTTCATGGTCGTGATGTTCACCTTCATGGTCATGTTTGTCGCCTTCGTGATCGTGGTGCTCACCTTCATGCTCATGTTTGTCGACTTCATGTTCATGATGCTCACCTTCGTGGTCATGTTTTTCGCCTTCATGCTCATGGTGGTGATTATCTAAAATTGGTTTTCCATTTTTATCTTTATAAACAAAATGGAAATGATTGCCATGACGAACTACATATCCAGATTCAGTTTCACTTACAATATCTTCTTTTCTAAAGACAAAGCCATCATGGTCATGATCGTGATGTTCACCTTCGTGGTCATCTTTGTCGTGGTGTTCACCTTCATGGTGATGTTTGTCACCTTCGTGGTCGTGGTGTTCACCTTCATGTTCATGTTTGTCGCCTTCGTGATCGTGGTGCTCACCTTCATGGTCATGTTTGTCACCTTCGTGATCGTGGTGCTCACCTTCATTTTCATGTTTGTCGCCTTCGTGGTCGTGGTGCTCACCTTCATGTTCATGTTTGTCACCTTCGTGGTCGTGGTTCTCTAAAATTGGATTTCCTTGTTTATCTTTATAAATAAAGTGGAAATGGTCTCCATGGCGTACTACATAACCTTCTGCTGTTTCACTAACAATATCTTTTTTATCAAATACATACCCATCATGGTCATGGTGTTCACCTTCGTGATGATGTTTGTCACCTTCATGGTCGTGGTGCTCACCTTCATGGTCATGTTTGTTACCTTCGTGATCGTGGTGCTCACCTTCATGGTCATGTTTGTCACCTTCGTGGTCGTGGTGCTCTCCTTCATGCTCATGTTTGTCGCCTTCGTGATGATGTTCATTACTTACAATAGGTTTCCCATCTTTATCTTTATAAATAAAGTGGAAATGGTCTCCATGGCGCACTACATAACCTTCTGCTGTTTCACTAACAATATCTTTTTTATCAAATACATAGCCATCATGGTCATGATCATGGTGTTCACCTTCGTGGTCGTGATGTTCGCCATCGTGTTCATGGTGCTCACCTTCGTGTTCATGGTGTTCTGTAGTTACTACTGGATTTCCTTGTTTATCTTTAAATATAAAATGGAAATGGTCCCCGTGTCTTACGACATATCCTGTTTCTGTCTCACTAACAACATCTTTTTTATCAAATACATACCCATCTTCTTCATGATGTTCATTCGCTACTGAATTTGTAGCCAATGTTGTAGCAATCGTTTGTTGCGCATTATTTTTATAAATAAAGTGGAAGTGATCCCCGTGGCGAACAACATATCCCATTTCATTTTCTTCTACAATATCATTTGGATTAAAGACATATCCATCATCTGCAGAACTAATTGCAGTTGCAGAAGTTTTTTGTTCATAAATAGCATCTGCTGGAGGAGCTCCATATACAAAATGGTAGTGATCTCCATGTTTTTTTAAGTATCCATTTTCGAATACTTCTCCCACAATTGTTTTTGGCTTATTATTTTTAATTTCTTCTGCAAGTTTTTCAAATTTAGTCATTTGAGCATTTGACACAGTTGTTTCTTCAACTTGCTGTTGAGAATTGTTATCTGTTTGTCCTTGAAATAGTCCACAAGCTGCAGCGCTAAGTGCAATAACACTACTTAAGCTTGCCATCCAAAGTTGTTTTCTAGTTGGCTTCATATATATCTCCTTTTTAAATCGTAAATATTACGTTTTATAAAATAACCCTTTTTTCATCTTTTGTCAAGACTTATCTCCTATTTTTTATACAAAAAAGAGACGACTTCAGTCGTCTCCCTTTAGAAATGATTTTTCTCTATAGCATTAGCCATGAGATTCGCTTTGCGAAGCTGCTAGCATCCATTACTATCTCATAAAAGTCCATTTCTTAAATGCACTCTTATTTTTACAACGTTAAAAAGAATGGACTTATCGTAGTAGCATTATTACTAGAAGCCGATATAGCTTCTAGTACAGGAAAACTCCAAGACGGTTTCACCGTCTTACTCATGACAGAAACAAAATTTGG